>JAAWAN010000038.1 GCA_022792175.1 Provencibacterium sp. | reverse complement strand
TAAGGCGGATAAACGCAGGATTATCCGCGAGAAATAACTGAATATCGTAACATTAGGCCCGGATAGTAGAGGAACCGGGGTGATGCTGACCGAGGATGCCGCCGCCCGCCGTGGGCTGTTTCATTAACTTTGAGATGAAACGCCAGAACCCCTGGGGCGGCGAGCAGAATCCCTTCACCGAGAGCATGGCGGAAGCGGGGAAATCGGTGGTGGACAGCCTTCAGGGCAACATCCTCTTTATCAACGTAATGAACCGCCTCTCGGTGGACTGCGACTGCAACGGCAACCCCGCCGAGCCGGATATGTACGATATCGGCATTCTGGCCTCTGCTGACCCGGTGGCGCTGGACCAGGCCTGCGTTGATCTGGTTTATGCCTCGAAGGATGATACTGCCTCCCTCATCCATGTACTGGAGCACGGAGAAGCCATCGGCCTGGGGAGCCGCAGCTACCGGCTGGTGAATCTGGATGCCTGAGGCGGTTCACCGGGAGGCGGTGTACCTCTGGTACTACTTTGACATTCAGCTGCGGCAGATTTTCTGGTACTGGGTGCTGGGTATGCTGCTCGGCTCCGCTGTTTCGGTGTTCATCAAAGAGGATATCCATAACACCCTGCGCGCTCTGGGGGGGACGGCGGCTGGCCTGTTGGGCATTTTTGCCGCCAGCGCTCTGGGCATCGCCTCGCCGCTGTGCATGTATGGCACCATCCCCATCGCCGCCTCCTTCTCCCGCAGCGGGATACAGGATGACTGGCTGGCGGCCTTTATGATGAGCTCTATCCTGTTAAACCCTCAGCTTATCATCTACAGTGCCGCCCTGGGACTCCCCGCTCTGGCCGTACGTATGCTCTCCTGCTTTCTCTGCGGAATCTTCGCAGGGCTGCTTGTGCGCATCTTCTATCGAACCCGACCGTTTTTCGATTTCACCGGCTTCGACGAGCCAAAAAGCCGGGATACCGCCCCCCATCTGCTGCCGTGCTTTCTCAAAAATCTGGGCCGGAATGTAAAGGCAACCGGGCTTTACTTTCTATTTGGCATCCTCCTTTCCGCCCTGTTTCAGCGGTATGTCCCCGAGGAGCTGATGAGCGCCCTCTTTGGCGGAAATGAAGCGTTTGGGCTGCTGATGGCGGCGACCATCGGCGTACCTCTTTATGCCTGCGGCGGGGGCACCATCCCTCTGCTGCAGGCCTGGCTGCTGGACGGGATGAGCATGGGCAGCGCGGCGGCCTTTATGATTACCGGCCCGGCCACCAAGATCGCCAACCTAGGGGCGGTAAAGATTGTGCTGGGAATGAAGCGCTTTCTTTTGTACCTTGCCTTTGTGATGGTCTTTTCGCTGCTCTGCGGCCTGGCGGTAAACGGGCTGACCGGGATGATGGGATAAACCCGCCGCTGGTCCCCTCTCCTGTCTCACAGAACTTACCTATTCCACTAGAAAAAGCAGGTGAATCTTCTGGAGGGGGCTCTGGGAGTAAAGCTGTTTCTCCGCAGTCACCGGGGCCTTACCCTCACCAAAGCCGGGGTATCCCTTTATAACGATGCCAAATATATCATTCAGTACTGCCGGGACTCGGTAACACGGGCCAAAAACGCCATGCAGGAGGATGACCAGATTATCCGCATCGGCACCTCCCCCATGACCCCGGCTCAGATACTGGTGGAGCTTTGGCCGAAAATCCATACCCTCTGCCCGGAGGTAAAATTTCAGCTGGTCCCCTTCGAGAACACCCTGGAAAACGCCCGGGAGATTCTGGGGAACCTGGGGCAGAATATTGATGTAGTGGCAGGCATCTTCGATGAAACCATGCTGGAGCTGCGCCGGTGCGCCGGGTTTGAGATTTCCCGCCAGCCGCTGTGCTGCGCCGTCTCCGTCCATCACCCATTGGCGTCAAAGAACCGCCTCACCGTCCGGGATCTCTATGGCCAGCGGCTGATGCTGATGCACCGGGAGTGGAGCCGCTATGTAGACAAGCTACGGGATGATCTCTGGCAGAACCACCCCCAGGTGACGATTGTTGACTTCGATTTTTACAACGTGGAGGTTTTTAAGCGCTGCGAAAATGGAGGCGATATTCTGCTGGCGGTCGAGGCCTGGGAGAATGTTCGCCCTCTGCTCAGGGTTATCCCGGCGGAGTGGGAACATGCCATTCCCTATGGGCTGCTCCATTCGCCCGTCCCCTCTAAAACAGTAGAAAAATTTCTCGCCGCTATCCAGGCGGCGCTGCAGGACTGAGCGGTCACAACCCAAAGGTATCAACCTGTGAACCAAACGAGACTTCCCCGGAGGTCTTGTTTTCCTTATAATAAAGGAAATCGCACCTGCCGCATTAAAAAGGGGGCGCCCATGAGGGAACCGCCGTCAGCGAATATACCTGCCATGCCCTGCACCGGTTCTGGAACAGGCCGCCGGCAGTATGAGCCTGCCTGCCGGTTTCCGCAGCGGGCAGGCAAGGCGCTCCAAAGGAAAAAGAAGGTAAATGAGAAGGCGATGGAAAAGCCGTTTGTTGTCTGCCATATGTTTGTCTCGATGGATGGAAAGATTGATGGGGCTTTTATGTCCCACCCCGCCGCCGCTGCTGCCCGGGATGAGTACGGGAAGCTGCGGGGCTTCTACTACTATCAGCGCCGCATCGACCCGCAGGTCCCCCCGGAGCAGGTGGCGGATACCATGGCAGCGCTGATAACGGAGGGGAAAATCCGGGCCTGGGGCATCTCGGAAACCGATGAGTCATATCTGCGCCGCGCCCATGCCGTCTGTCCGGTTGCCGCCGTTCAGAACCGCTACTCGATGATGGCCCGGTGGCATGAAAAGCTGTTCCCCGTTCTGGAGGAGCTGGGCATCGCCTATGTGGCCTTTTCCCCTATGGCCAACGGCTTTTTAAGCGGAAAATATGATGCCGGCAGCAACTTTGAGCCAGAAGCGGACTTCCGCAGCAGAATGCCCCAGTATACCCCCGAGGGCTTTGCTCGGGCAAAGGAGCTGCTCGCGATGCTTCATGAGCTGGCCGCGGCGAAAAACGCCACCCCCGCACAGATTTCCCTCTCCTGGATGCTCTGCAAAAAGCCATATATCATCCCCATCCCCGGCAGCCGCAAACCGGGGCGCCTGCAGAAAAACTTTGAGGCCGCGCATACCCTGCTGACCCCGGAGGAGACAGCAGAAATTGATCATAAGCTGGATGCCATGCAGCTGCTGGTGTTCGGCGGCCACTAAATCATTGAGGGGGAAGATGACAATGAGAAAAAATTTTGGCGCAAACCCCTGGTTTTATCCCCTGCCGCTGCTCATCATCGGCACCTATAATGAGGACGGTACCACCGACGCCATGAACGCCGCCTGGGGCGGGCTGTATGACCGGGACAAGGTGGAGCTCTGCCTGAGCGCGGGCCACCGCACCACCCAAAACATAAAGGCCAGGGGTGCCTTCACCGTCAGCTTTGCCGATGCCGCCCATGCGGCAGAGGCGGACTATGTGGGGATGGTTTCCGCCAATCAGGAGCCGGAAAAGCCGAAAAAGGCCGGGCTTCACCCCACAAAGAGCGATTTCGTGGATGCCCCTCTCATCGATGAGTTCCCGCTGGCTTTGGAGTGCAGGCTTTTAAAAACCACCGGAGACGGGAACATCATCGGGCAGATTATCAATGTCAGCGCCGATGAGCGTTAGAGGAGGATGGAAAGATCGACCCCGCAAAGCTGCAGGCCATCGCCTTGGATCCGGTGCGAAACGCCTATCTGGTGCTGGGCGAAAAGGTCGGAAGCGCTTTTGCAGACGGGGCGAAGCTGAAATAGGAAAGGGCGGCCAAATGAATACCATAGAGCTTAATAACGGCGTAAAAATTCCGCAGATTGCGCTGGGCGTTTTTCAGATTCCGGAAAACGAGGCGGCAAAGCAGGCCTGTTTAAGCGCCCTGGCGCTCGGCTACCGGCATATCGACAGCGCGCACCACTATTATAACGAAGCCGGCATAGGCGCAGCGGTGCGGGAGGCGATTGCCGAAGGAAGCTGCACCCGGGAGGAGCTGTTCATCACCTCCAAAATGTGGGTGCAGGATATGCAGAGCTATGATATGGCCAAAGCCGCCATTGGTGCCTCCCTGAAAAAAGCGGCCTGGAATATCTGGACCTCTACCTGCTTCATCAGGCGATGAAGGACGCTTACAGGGAGGGGAAGCTGCGGACCATCGGCGTTTCCAGCTTCTATCCCCATATCCTGACAAATTTCTGTGAAACGGTTTCTGTAAAACCGGCCGTCAACCAGGTCGAGCTGCATCCCTTCTTTTCTCAGGAGGCGGCGCTCGAGAGGTGATTGGAACGGCCATGTTCCTGCTGCTTGTCCTGCATCACCTGCTCAACCGAAGCTGGATTCGAAACCTTTTTCGGGGGCGCTACAGTCCTTTTAGGGCAGTTCAGACCCTGCTGGTGGGACTGATTCTGCCGCTGATGGTTTTGCAGACACTCAGCGGCGTTCTGCTCTCCCGCCATCTCTTCACCTTCCTGCCCGGCCTTGGGGGAGCCTTCGCCGCCCGGAGCCTGCATATGCTGGGGGCCTACTGGGGCCTTGTGCTGATGAGCCTGCACCTGGGGCTGCACTGGTCGGTGGTACTGCCCCCTTTCAGAAAGGCTTTTCCGGGAAAAGCGCGATTTTCCGGGCGGCGGGAGCGGCGATTGCCGCCTTCGGCATTTTCGCCTTCCTGCGCCGGGAGATAGGGGCCTGTCTGCTGGGGCAAATTCAGTTCGCCTTTTTCGACTTTGAGGAACCGCTGCCTCTCTTTTTCCTGGATTACCTGGCCATCATGGGCCTGTTTATCTGGCTGGGACATATCATCGGGAGTCTGCTCCGGAGAAGGGCTATAAAAAAAGGAAAAAACACTCTTTCATAAAATTTTCAAAAGTTCTTCACAGGAATTTCTTGACTTAGAGTAAACTTTATCCTGTATCGTATAGATGAAAACTGCCGCCGTGCAAAACCATTAAGGGAGTTTCCTATGAAACAATCTTTTATCCGCTTTTGGCTTTTTGCCGCCCTTTTCGCTCTGCCGCTGGCCGGATGCGCTTTCGCCGGGGCGAACAGTGCCCCCTCCTTTCCCGCATACTCCGCCTCCCCTTTAATCGAACCCTCCTCCCGGGCGAAAGGAACCTCTTCCGATTCCCCTGAGGCTTTAAAGGAAGAGCTGGTTATTCCCGCGAAAGAAGGAAATCCGCTCGTCTATATGACCGCTGAAATTAGGCCGGAGGGCCTTGAAAGGGCCAACACCGCCCTGCACCTTCAGATTGCAGAAGACCACGGCTTTGCAGATATTGCCCCGGTGGATATTCTGGACGCGGCCGGGGAGATGGCGCTGCCGGTAAAGGGCGGCGCCCACCTCACCGAAAACCGGGTAGGGGCCGGGCTGGCGGACTATGACTTCTGCATAGTGCTCTCCCATTTCAAGGGGCAGTCCACCGGCGGATACAGCGGCGTTATCCGCAACGCCTCCATCGGTTTTGCCTCGGTCCCCGGCAAATGCCTCATCCATACGGCGGGGGCGGACGACGCCAGCTGGCGGGGCGGGGAGGCGGCGGCCTTTCTGGAATCCACCGCCGAGGCGGCCAAATCCATTGCGGACTACTTTGATCATGGGGAGAATATCGTTTATATTCATGTACTGAACCATCTCTCGGTGGACTGCGACTGCCGCAGCCACCCTGCCGAGCCGGATATGCACGACATCGGCATTCTGGCCTCTGCCGACCCGGTGGCTTTAGAGCAGGCCAGCGTTGACCTGGTGTTCTCCGCCCCGGATAGGGAGACCCTCAGCCGCCGCATTAAAGAGGGGGAGGGGCTGCATTCGCTGGAATATGGGGAGCAGATCGGCCTTGGCAGCCGCAGCTACCGGCTGGTTTCTCTGGATGAGAAGGAGGGTTCGTCTTGAAAAGAACGGCTGTCTGTTGGCTTCTCAGCCTCTGGCTGATGATTTTTACCCTTTCCGGCTGCACCTGCAGCTTTCAGCGGGAGAGCTCGCAAAGCGGCTCCCCTTCTTCGGCGATAGAGGAAAGCCCTCCTCCTGTATCCTCTTCCCGAAAGGATTCGGTCTCTGAGCCAAACGGGCCGCAGTCCCCCGCCGATGAGGAGGAAAAACCGGCAGAGGGGATACACCCCTATCTGGCCTCGCTTATCGCCCCCATTGTGGAGGAAATCTCCGCCCCGGGCATGAGCGACTATGAAAAAACCAGGGCCGCCTTCGACTATATGATTACCCATGTTTCGATGGAAGAGCCCATCGGCTTGGAGCTGTGGCGCATCCATGGCGGCGGGGATACTCCCATCCCCTTTGTGGAGCAGCGGGCCATAAGTCCCCTGCGCTTCGGGGTAGGGATGTGCGAGGACTACGCCGCCGCCCTCACCCTGCTGCTGCGGGGGATGGGCCTTTCGGCGGAGTATGTCCCCGGCCTGACCTTTTCTGCCGAGGGGCATCTGGTGGACCACGCCTGGACGATGGTGGAGATAGACGGGAGCTGGTATCATCTGGACAGCCAGCTGGAGGACAACATCTCCCGCCACGGCGCGGTACGGTATAAATACTTTCTCCGGGGGGATGCCTCCCTCTCCGGCTCCCACCGGTGGGGGCAGAATCTCATCGATTCCCGCCTGCTGAGCGAAAAGCAAAACGAAGAAATCCGGGAAAGCTTCCCTGCGCCCGCCGCCCCCGGGGACTATCCAACGCCGCAGCGGCTGGAGCTGGAGGAAACGCCCGCTCCGGATCTGAATGCCCTGCGGGCCGAGGCGGCCACGGAGCTGGCGGACTGGGAGGCCGAAAACGGCCCTCTGCCGGAGATGGAGCTGAACATTATCCCGCCGGTCTTTGGCCTGGAGGGCTACGGCCCGGCGGATGAAGGATAGAAAGGGGAATTTGCGAAATGAAAAAGCGGGCTATCTGCCTTGCCGTTCTCTGCCTCCTAGCCTTTTCCGGCTGCGCGGGAGAGCAGGCCGCCGGATTCGCTGAAAGCGACCTGGTCCTCACCGTTGCCGGGAAGGAATACCATACCCGGGACAACATCGAAACGGTGATAGAAGCCCTGGGGGAGGGCTATCAGTATGCCGAAGGAAAGTCCTGTGATTACGATGGGCTGGACAAGACCTATACCTATCCGGCCGCCACCTTCTACACCAATCCGCTGGCGCAGGGGGACCTGCTGGCGGAAATCTATTCGGAAAGCCCGGAAGCCGCCACCTCAAAAGGCATCTCCCCCGGCGCCGCCAAATCAGAGGTGCTGGCCGCTTATGGCGATCCGGCAGAGCAGGATGATTATCTGCTCATCTACCGGGCGTCGGAGGAGACAGGCGCGCCGGCCCTCTGCTTTGAGCTGGAGGGGGAGGCCGTTCTCGCCGTCTTTCTGACGGTGGACCCGGTATAGGGAGGCTGCCATGACGGTACTGAAACAGCTGAAGGCCTTTGCAAAAACCGACCGGACAGCGCTCGTGAACCAGGAACAACAGCTCTCCTACCGGGAGCTGGACGAGCTCTCCGACACCTTCGCCCGCTGGCTGCTGGATACCCTCGGAAAGGACCGCTCCCCCCTCGTCATCTGCGGGGACAAGGAAATCGGCTTTCTCCCCTGCATCTTCGGCGCCTTAAAATCCGGTCGGGCCTATGTCCCCCTTGACAGCGTGCTCCCCGATGAGCGGGCGGCCCAGATCGTGGCGGATGTGGCGCCAAAGGTGATGGTGGACTTCACCGGCAGAAAGCTTGCCTGCGGGGCGAGAATTTTAAATCCGGCGGCTTTAGAGAACATTTTTGCCGCGCCAAAACCGATTTCTTCAGGAGACTGGATAAAGGATGGTGACCCCGCCTATATCCTCTTCACCTCCGGCAGCACTGGCCGGCCCAAGGGGGTGCCCATCACTGCCGGGAATCTGGACGCATTTTGCCGGGGGCTGCTGCCCTTCTACCCGGAGGAGGGCGGCGTTGTGCTCCACCAGGTCTCCTACTCCTTCGATGTTTCCGGCTGCGCGGTCTATGCCGGCATCTGCCGGGGGATGACCCTCTTTACCGTTGACCACCAGCTGGCCGCCGATCTGGGGGCGTGCTTCGCCGCTCTGGAAAAATCGGGACTGACCCTCTGGGTCTCCACCCCCTCCTTTGCGGAGCTGTGTGTCCAGTCGGGGCGCCTTGAAGAGGGGCTTCTCCCGCAGCTTCGGCAGTTTCTTTTCTGTGGGGAAGTGCTGACCCATTCCCTCTGCGATACCCTTTCGGAGCGGTTTCCGAAGGCCCGCATCCTCAATACCTACGGTCCCACCGAGGCCACCGTTTTGGTCACCGCCGCTGAAATTACAGGGAAAATGCGCCATTCCAGCCGCCCCCTCCCCATCGGAAAAGCGATTGAGGGGGTGACGCTGCGGCTGGAACAGAATGGCAGGGAAATCACAAAAGAGGAAGAAACCGGCGAGCTGCTGATTTTAGGCCCCACCGTAGGCCCCGGCTACTTCGGCCGGCCGGACCTCACCGAAAAGGCGTTTTTTACCGACCCCAAAACCGGCCTGCGGGGTTATCGCACCGGCGACCTCTGTTATCGCCAAAACGGCCTTTATTACTACTGCGGCCGGGCGGATAACCAGCTGAAATTAAACGGCTACCGCATCGAGCTGGAGGACATTGAGGCAAATCTGCAAAAGCTCCCCAATATCCGGCGGGCGGCGGTGGTGCCTGTCCGAAATGGGGAGGGAATCGCAGAGTATCTGGCGGCCTTCCTGCTGCTGAGGGAGCCGGACGGCCTCACACCCTTAAAACGGGCCATCGCCCTGAAAAAGCAGGCGGCAGCCCTCCTGCCCCCCTATATGATTCCCCGCAGGCTCATGGCGGTGGAGAGCTTTCCGCTCAATGTCAGTGGAAAAATCGACAAAAAGGCCCTGGCCGCCCGATTGGAGGAAACGCCATGACCCCCTATTCCGGCCTGCTGTTTTTCTATCTGCTGGCGCTGCTTCTTCTCCCCGCCGTAGCGCTGGGCCTTTTGGGCAAACCGCTGAAAATCTATGGCCTTATCTTTTCTGTCCTCATGCTGGTCCTCGTCTTCGGGGAAGGGGGGCAGCTGCCCACCCTTACCGCCTTTTATCTATGGGAGGCGGCGCTGTTTCTGGCGTACCGCCGCTGGCGGAAGAAGCTGCCCCTCTGGCTGATGGTACCGCTGGCCTCTCTCCCTCTTGTGCTGGTAAAGGCGGGGGAGGTCTGGCCGGTATTCGCCCTCTTCCGGCTGCTGGGAATCAGCTATATGACCTTCCGGGCGGTGGAGGCGCTCATCAATCTTCACGATGGCGCCATCAAAAATCTATCCCTCTTTCAGTGGAGTTATTTTCTGCTCTTCTTCCCCTCGGCGAGCAGCGGCCCCATCGACCGCTGCCAACGGTTTCTCTCCGATTTGGAGCGAAGACTTACGCCGCAGGAGTACATCGGCCTTCTTCGCCAGGGCATCTGGAAGCTTATCGGCGGGGCCTTTTCCGCCATCGTCCCGGGCGGCATCATCTGGCAGTACTGGCTGGCTCCGCTGCCGGAGAGCGGCTTTCTCCCAACCCTCTCCTATCTGTATGGCTACACCCTGTTTCTCTTTTTCAACTTTGCCGGTTCATCCAGCATGGCCATCGGAACGGGGTATCTGCTGGGCATCCGGGTGCCGGAGAATTTCAGTCAGCCGTTTCTCAGCGCGGATATGAAGGAGCTCTGGGCCAGATGGCACATCTCCCTGTCCACCTGGCTGCGGGACTATGTGTATACCCGGTTTGTGATGGATTCCCTCAAAAAGAAGCGCTTTGAAAACCAGCGCACCGCCTCCTATCTGGGCTATATCCTCACGATGATGACGATGGGCATCTGGCACGGGCTTTCGCCCCATTACCTTCTCTATGGGGCCTACCACAGCGCCCTAATGTGCTTAAACGAAGCTTTGGACCTGCACTGGAAGCCCTTCAAAAGGTGGAAAAAGCAGGGCTTCGGACAGGCGGCCTGCGTTTTTGTGACCTTTCATCTGTTTGCATTTGGATTGCTTATCTTTTCAGGAAGAGGATGGTAAGGAGTGAAAAGAAGATATGATAAGAAAAGGGATGGTCGCTGCCCTTTGCTGTGCTTTGCTTTTATCCTTTTCGGCCTGCGGCACGCAGCCGGAAAGCGCCCCCCTGCCGCCCTCTGCGCCGGAGAGCAGCGGGCAGTCTTCGAGCAGCGTTGCGTTTTTTGCAGAGCCGGACCCCGCCGCGCTCCCGGACCCCGCCGACGAGCTGCCCTCTACCGGCGACTATATCCGGCAGGTCATACGGGAGCATACCGCTAAAATCGAGCAGCCCGGCATGAGCGAATATGAGCGGGTAAAGGCCGCCGCCGATTATGTCATGTCCATCGGCTACTACCACCGTCCGGTCGCGCTGGATGTCTGGCGCTGGCGTACCGCCGGGGATCGTGTTCCCACCTACGAGCAGATGCGCGGGCTTCATATGCTTCTCTTCGGCATCGAAACCTGCGAGGGCTATGCCGCCGCGCTGAACCTGCTGCTGGAGGAGATGGGGATTGAAACCCGGTATATGACGGGGATGACCTATCTGGCCCGGGGCGGCCTCGGCTACCACTCCTGGAGCCAGGTGAAGATAGACGGCGTCTGGTACCATCTGGACTGCGAGCTGGAGGACGGAATCGCCCGGGATGACGGTCATGTTTCCTATCGCTATTTTCTGAAGAGCGATGCAAGCATGAGCGCCTCCCACTTCTGGGGCCAGCGGCTCATTGATTTGGGCCGTTTGGAGCCGGGGCAGGTGGAGGAGGTGCAGGTGCATTATATGGGGGAGAGCTGCCCTCAGGATTATCCCACCCCCGCCCCGAATTCTATCCCGGTCAATCCCCGGCCGGACACCGACAGCCTGCGGGAAGAGCTTAGCGCGGAGCTGGCGGAATATGAGGCGAGCTATGGGAGTCTGGACTATATGGAGCTGGACATCCTGCCGCCGGTTTTCGTCCGCTACTATTACCGGGATGGGGAGCCGCCGGAGGATGCCGCCGAAAACATCCGGGACTACCGACAGGTGCGGCTGCTCATCGACCCGCCGGGCAGCGCTTCACCCAGCATAGACGCATAGGAGGTTTTTTATATGGAGCAGAAAATTGCGGAGATTATCGCTGAAATTTGCGGGGCCGGGGCGGAGGAGATCGAGCCGGAACTTCAGCTCTTTGAGGAGGGGCTGCTGGATTCCTTCGCCGCCATTCAGCTGGTGCTGGCATTGGAGGCGGCCTTTGGCGTTTCGCTGGATATGGCCGGCCTGCCAAGAGAGCGCATCGCCACCCCGGCGGCCATCGCGGAGCTTATTCGGGAGCGCCGGGAATGAGACGGACGGCAGTAAAGCTTCTCCCTCCCGCTGCGGCGATGCTGCTGGCGGCGGGACTGCTCCTGCCAGGAACGGGGGCGGTCATTGCCGGCACCATGCCCCCCTGGCGGGACAGCGTGGGGAATGTAAACCACACCGAGAAGATCACCGGGCAGGTTCTCCTTCAGCAGTCCGCCGCCCGGGAGGATACGCTGCTCATCTTCGGCTCCAGCGAGCTGAGGACGACCGAAATTTCCACCCATCCGGCGAACTTTTTTGCCGGGAAACGGGCGGACTTTCAGGTGGATCTCATCGGCCGGGGCTCCTGCCAGTCGCTCATCCATGCGATTCAGATTGCCGCCTCCGGGGAGGCCCTGCGGGGGAAGAAGGTGCTGCTGATTACCTCCCCTCAGTCCTATGTACCGGAGGGGATCGCCCCTGATCTGTTTATGGCGAACTTCTCCGCCCAGCAGTATTTGGCGTTGCTGGCGGACGGCGCTCTTTCGGATGAGGTGAAGACCTACCTCTCCCGGCGGGTGGCGGAGCTGACAGAGGAGTATCGGACGCTGCCGGACGCCGCCCCCATAGACCCGGCCATCGCCGCTCTGGCGCGGCACCGGGCAGAGCCCTCCGCTTTTTCCCGCGTGACAAACGGCCTGCTGACCCCCTATTACGCCCTTAACCGGTATCTGCTGCAGATGAAGGATAGGGTTTCAGTCCGGAAGATTTTGGCGGCAGGGGAGGATTATCCCGCCCCCGGGAAGCTGCCCGCCATCGACTGGGCCGCCGAGGAGCAGGCCGCCCTCCGCGAGGGCGAGGCCATGAGCAGCAACAACGATTTTGGGATGCTGAACGACTACTACACCACCTATATCGGTTCCCGGCTGCAGCGGCAGAAGGACCGGGACAGCGCGCTCAGCTATTCCCGGTCGAAGGAATACGACGACTTGCGAATTTTATTTGAAATCTGCCGGGAGAAGGGTGTCGAGCCCCTGTTTATCCATGTGCCGCTGCATGGGACATGGAGCGACTACACCGGTTTTCCCTCCGAGCGCCGGGCGGAATATTACCGGAATGTCCGGGAGATCGTGAAGGAGTACGGGATAGAGATGCTCGACCTCACCGGCCATGAGTACGAGGAGTATTTTATGTGCGACACCATGCACCTGGGATGGAGGGGGTGGCTTGCGGTTGATAAAGCGCTTATCGACTATTATTACGATGAGTAAGGAGTGGGTGTTTGCCCATCCCGCCGCCCGGTACGGGTGGTATCTGCTGGCGATGCTGGGGCTGCTCTTCTTCTGGCTCTGCGCCCCGGCAGGGGAAATCGCCTTTATTTACAGTGCGTTTTGATTGTTATTCTCCTGCGCAATAGACTCTCCGGATTATTTTCCGGACAGCTTTCGATTATATGTTTGAATTACAGCGGACGATATCCCCCGGCGGCTGCGCCCTGCGAAAAACGGCGCAGCCTGCCGCGCCGGTATCGTCCGCTGTGTATACCCCCCATCTTTCGCTTTCTGCCGCCGCTGAAAATGGCAGCGCCGGGGCTTCTGCAAACTCTCTTCTTTTTTATCGGCCTTTCTATCATGCCCAGAAGGCATTTGTAAGCGATAAAAAACAGGTATTTGATGTAAAAGCAAACCGGGTTTATACTGTAACTGTCCCCCGGCGTTTTTTTCAGCCGCCGGCAGAAGACAAATTCTGAATTTTTACAGGGAGGCTTTAGATATGCAACAGCAGGATAAAGGCTTTTCAGCGATACAGGAGCGTTTCCTCTCGGGCCAGATCGCTGCAAACGGCCTGAAGGACCCGAAAACCCGCGCCCTCATCGGCCTCGGCTGCCTTGCCGCTCTGCAGACTATAGGGGAACTTCCCGGCAAGGTGCGGGAGGCGTTGGAAAGCGGCGCCAGCGTCACCGAGGTCAAGGAGAGCCTCTATCAAACCGCCCCCTACATCGGTTTTCCAAAGGTAAAGGAGGCTTTGGCGGCGGTGAATAGCACCCTGCGAAAGACCGGCATCGACCCGCAGGAGCAGGATCAGAGCACCGTCACCCCGGAAACCCGTTTTGAAAAGGGTCTGGCCGTTCAGGTGAAGATTTTCGGCGAGAGTATTTACGCCATGCGGGAATCCGCGCCGGAGGAGACCCGGCATATTCAGGACTGCCTTTCCGCCAACTGCTTTGGAGATTACTACACCCGCGGGACGCTGGACTTGAAAATGCGGGAGCTTCTCACCTTCATCGCCATCTGCGCCATCGGCGGCTGCGAGCCTCAGGCCAGGGCCCATGCGAAGGCCAATCTGAGCGTAGGGAATACCCCCAAAACGCTCATCGAAGCCATTACCACCTGCCTGCCCTATATCGGCTATCCCCGGGCGCTGAACGCCCTGTCCTGCGTCCATGAGGCCTGCAAATAAAACAGGCGCCGCAAACGGATGCGGCGCTTTGAGGAGGTGAAAGCATCGCGAAAAAATCCGCCCCCTCCGGCTCAACCTCTTTTTTCGATAACCGGACGCTGAAAAAGATGATTATCCCCTTTTTCTGGAGCAGCTGCTCCTGCTGCTGGTGGGCATAGCGGATACGCTGGTCATCAGCTATGCAGGGGAGGCGGCCGTTTCCGGCGTTTCGTTGGTCAACCAGTTTAACACCGTTTTTATCTTCCTGTTCACAGCTCTGGCCTCCGGGGGTGCGGTGGTGGTGAGTCAGTATATCGGCCGGCGGGATATGGAAAAGGCCGGGGAGTCCGCCAGCCAGCTGCTGCTGTTCTCCTGCATCTGCTCCCTTCTGCTGGCTGCCGGCGTTTTGCTGGGAGGCTGCCCTCTGCTGCGGCTGCTGTTCGGGCGGGTCGAAGGGGAGGTGATGGCCGCCTGCATAACCTACCTGCGCCTCTCCGCCTGCTCCTATCCGGCGCTCGCCATCTACAATGCCGGCGCCGCCCTCTGCCGCAGCATGGGGAAGACCAGGGCGACGATGGAGATTTCCATTCTGGCCAATATCCTCAATGTGGCGGGCAATCTGGTCGGTGTCCTTGTGCTGAAAGCCGGCGTGGCGGGGGTTGCCTGGCCCTCCCTGATTTCCAGGTTTTTTTCTGCCGCTGCCGTTACGGGCTACTGCTTTTCCAAAAGAAATGAGATTTTTTACCGCTGGGCCTGGCTTTCCCGCTGGAATGGGCAGCTGCTCCGCAAAATCCTTCATATCGCCGTCCCCAACGGCATTGAGAGCGGCATTTTCCAGCTGGTGAAGGTGGCGCTGAGCAGTATCGTCGCCCTGTTTGGCAGCTATCAGATAGCGGCCAACGGCATTGCCCAGAGCATCTGGTCGCTGGCCGCCATGTGCTGCGACTGGGTCATCCGCGGCCTGCTCTATCTCCGGCGTCTTCGTTCCGGCAGGTGGAAACGCTTCCGGGTCATTTAACGGCCGGAGGAAGACAGTGCCTTGCATGGGATGAAGAACGGACCTTTTAATCTGAGAGGCAGCCTGTCAACGGTTTATACACAGGATGCTGAATTTGCCGTCCGCACAGATATATCGGGTAACCACCGGATTCCCCCATAATAATTCCGCCAACAGCAAATCATTTTTCACCCATTCGGAAAATCCTGTCCGGTCTGTCTTCAGAAAAAATTCCCTGCCCACTGTTTCACCTCAAAGCCTGCGGTCTGCTGATGTGATTATACCCTGTTTTGTGTTATCATACAATCCGGAAAGCAGGAGCAAAATGGAGAAACCCTTCTAAATTCGGGCTGCCCCGAAGGCTTTCTTCTTCTCTGCCGCCGTCAGACTGTCCCCCGATACCGGCGAAGAGGGAAGCTATCCGCCGCTTTGGCGGCTTTCAGACTTTTGGGAGATATGGCAGAGTGACCGGCCGCCCATGAAATCAAAACAAAGCAAGGAGAGAAAGCATGATGGAGTACACAAAACTCGGCCATTCCGAGCTCACCGTTTCCCGCATCTGTCTGGGCTGCATGGGCTTTGGGGATGCCAGAAACGGCCAGCATTCCTGGACTATTGATGAAGAACACTCCAAAAAAATTATCCGCCAGGCGCTTGAAGTAGGGATAAATTTCTTCGACACGGCCATCTCCTATCAGAGCGGCACCAGCGAGCAGTATCTCGGCCGAACGCTGCGGGACTTTGCCCGGCGGGAGAAAGTGGTCGTCGCCACCAAATTCCTTCCCAGAACAAAGGAGGAGATTGCAGACGGCATCAGCGGCCGGCAGCATATCTCCCGGATGCTGGACAAAAGCCTCTCCAATCTGGGAATGGACTATATAGACCTGTATATCTATCATATGTGGGATTATCAAACGCCCCTTTATGACATTCTGGAGGGGCTCCATGACGCAGTCCGCTCGGGAAAGGTCCGGTATGCCGGCATCTCCAACTGCTTTGCCTGGCAGCTTTGCAAGGCCAACGCTCTGGCGGAAAGGGAAGGATTTCCAAAGTTCGTCTCCGTTCAGGGGCACTTTAACCTGCTGTTTCGGGAGGAGGAGCGGGAGATGGCTCCCTTCTGCCGGGAAGAAAATATTGCCATGACCCCCTACAGTGCCCTGGCCGGCGGACGGCTTTCCAAAAAGCCGGGAGAAAGCTCCAGGCGCCTGCAGGAGGACAGCTACGCCCGGCTGAAATATGACAGCACCGCGCAGCAGGATGGGGAAATTATCCGCCGGGTAGCGCAGCTCGCCGAAAAGCGGGGCGTTTCCATGACCGAGGTCGCCTTAGCCTGGCTGCTGGCAAAGACGACGGCCCCGGTGGTGGGGGCCACCAAACTGCACCATATCGAAGGGGCGGCAAAGGCGGTGGAGCTTTTCCTGAGCCCGGAGGAAACCGCCTGGCTGGAGGAGCCTTATCTTCCCCACAAGCTGGTAGGCGTAATGGCCCAGAACACGGCGGAAAGCGCAAAAAGCCCCCACGTCTGGTCCACCGGAAACCAGAAAATCTGACAGGATAAGAGGCATTCCCCCTTAAAGCCGAAGCCAGCTTTAAGATACCGGCGGCTATGGCCATTCTTCCCCCGGCAGCGATGAATCTTTGTATTTTTAGCTTCTGCTGCCGGATGAAAAATCCGCGGCAGAAAAAATCTTGATTTTCCCTTTTCTTCTTTGTTATACTGCTCTTACTTTGGAGAGCAGCGAAGGGAGGGGCATTTTGTGGAGCTTCGCGTTTTGCGCTATTTTCTCACTGTCGTCCGGGAGGAAAGCATTACGAAGGCGGCGGAGGTACTGCACATCACCCAGCCCACCATCAGCCGCCAGCTGGCTCAGATGGAGGAGGAGACCGGCGTCAGGCTGTTTGACCGGGGCAGCCGGAAGATTGCCCTTACAGCAGAGGGCCTGCTGCTGCGCCGCCGGGCAGAGGAAATCCTGCAGATGGTGGACAAAACGGAAAAGGAGCTGATGGAGCAGGAGGAGCAGGTGGAGGGAAAGATTATCATCGGCTGCGGGGAGATAGCTTCGGTGAAGCAGCTGTCCGACCTGCTTTATTCCTTCCATAAAAAATATCCTCTGGTGAGCTTCGAGCTTTATACCGCGACGGCAGACCACATCAAGGAGCAGATGGACCGGGGGCTGGTGGATACCGGCCTGCTGCTGGAGCCCGTAGACATTGAAAAATATGAGTTCATCCGTCTGGATATTCGGGAAAGATGGGCCGTCCTGATGCGGCCGAAGGATCCGCTGGCCGAAAGGGATGGAATAACAGCCGGGGAGCTGGCAGAGCTCCCGCTGATTCTCCCCCGCCGGATGAAGGTGCAGGGAGAGCTGGCCAGTTGGTTTGGTGACTATTATGAGCGGCTGCAGGTCCTCTTTACCAGCAATCTCAGCACCAATGCGGCGGTAATGGTGAGCCGCGGCCTTGGCTATGCCATCGTCATCGAGGGCTCCGTTCCTTTTTGGGATCCCGCCAAAATCGCCTGCCGGCCGCTTTCCCCGCCCCTTACCGCCACCAGCGTCCTGGCCTGGAAGCGGGGGCAGCCGTTCAGTGTGGCAGCGACTAAATTCATCGGTCACACAAAAGGCTTTTTAAGCAGAAATAACGGATAAAAGCCATACCCAAATTATTTTTAAAAAAGCCTGCCGGCCTTCAGATAAGCGAAGGCCGGCACTTCCTGTCTGAATCTGCTTTTCCTGCTTCATTCTGTCAAAGGCGGCAAACCATCTCCTTTTTATCCCGGGACAACTTTTTCCCCTCTCCCGGCCTTCCCTTCGCGCGGAGGTTATTCCCCCTCTCCCTCGAAGGCGGCCAGAACATAATCGGTAAAATAGGGCAGGGGCGCATAGCTGTTGGAGGGATAGTGGCTGGCGATGACCGTCACCAGCTGCAGCTGCGGAACGATGAGGATATACTGTCCCCAGGCGCCGAAGGCGTAATAGGTATCATAATTTTCCTCCCCAAAGGGACGAATCCACCACTGATAGCCATATTGCCCGGTTCTTCCGCCGGGGCCGGGGTTCTGAACGCCGGTAGACTGCTGCACCCAATCGGCCGGAACCAGCTGCTCCCCCTGCCAGGCGCCGTCCTGCAAAAAGAGCTGGCCGAAGCGGGCGGCATCCCGCGCCGTCATTTTGATGCCGTTTCCGCCGTCGGTAACCCCCTGCGGGTCGGTCCCCCAGCTGACGCTCTCCATCCCCAGCGGGCCAAAGAGGTATCGCCTGCCATAGTCCATCTCGCTCATACCGGTCGCCTGCTCGAGCGCCGCGGCCAGCAGATGGGTGTTGCCGGTACTGTAGTTAAAAAGTGCGCCGGGAGCGGCAACCTGCCTGCGTCCCAGAATGTATTCCACCCAGTTTTCCGCCGATTGAAACTCGCTCCAGTTGCTGTAGCCTCCGCCCCATTCATACCACTCGAGCCCGGAGGTGTGGGTCAGCAGATGGCGCAGGGTCAGTGAGCGCTTGCCCTCCTCCAGCTCTGACACCTGCAAAAGGTAATCGGAGAGCAGGTCCTCCACCCCGCCGATAGCCCCCTGCCCGATAGCGATGCCGATGAGCGCGCCGGTGAAGGATTTGGAGCAGGAATGCAGCGCAAAGCTGCTCGTTTCATCAACCCCCTCCCCGTAGTATTCATCGATAATTACCCCGTCCTTCGCCGTGAGCATGGCATAGACCTGCGAGGAGGCCAGCGCCTCATGCAGGCTCTCAAAGAGCGCCGGGTCCATCTGGTGGTTTTCCGGCAGATCAAATTGCCAGCTGTTATCCGGCTCAGGCTCCGGCTCGGACACAGGCTCCGGCTCCGCCTGTGATTCGCTTTCAAAATCCGCCTTTGAAGCCGGTTCACTTTCTGATGCCGGTGCAGGGGACATCGAGGAGGACGGTGCCGGTGCGGCAGCAGAGCAGGCCGTCAGCACCATTATGCCTGCCAGAAGCAGGGGGAAAAATCTTTTCAAGAGCGTTCATCCTTTCATTTTAACAGCGTTTCTCCATCTGCCGGACGAGGGGATATAAAAAACGCATGGCCAGCAGTTATCTCAAATCAGGAAAAGGCGCATCTGCCGCCTGCAGAAGCCGAACCGCCGCCCCTTTTCAAAAAATCAGCCGTTGTAGCCGTAGATTTTAATCAGCCGCTGGCAGGGATAAGGGTAGGCGCTCGCGGGGAAGTTTTTCAGGTCCGCCGTATTTGAATGCACCAAATAGTCCCGAACCCTGCCCGTCTCATCAGTGATAACATCCGTAATAATGACCGTATGCCGCCAGTCCCCCTCCTCAGGGCCTAGGTGCAGAAGATCACCCGGCTCCCCGCTGTAGTAGGGCTCCTCTGCCGAGGCAACCAGCCCATAGCCCTCATTCTGCTGCACATAGTCCATAAACTCCCCCACCCCTGAAAAGGAGGCGGAGCGCCCCGCCATGCGCGGCTGGTTATCCGGCGAGCTTCCCACCCATTTCCAAATTCCGGGCAGGCGGATATCCATCGGTATCCCCCCGGCCAGCAGGCACTGGGAGGTGAAGTTCTGGCAGTTGCCGCCGTTTCTGCTGTAGTCCGCCCACTCCTCGCTGCGCCTGCCTACCCACTCGCGCGCATAGGCGACGGCCGCCTCCCGGTCATAGGGAAATTCAGCGGGCAGCGGCGCGCACTCCCCCTGCTCCCAGGTGAGCCGTGCCGCCCCGGCATCCGCCAGCAGCTTTTCTTTGCGCTCTTTAAAGCAGGCGAGCGCCTCCTGCTCTGTAAAATCCGGCATATCCGGAAATTCCCGGGAGTCAAAGCGGCGAAAGGCATAGCGGCCGGTCACCATCCAGAACAGGCTGTCAAACTGAATATGGGAGGCTATTTTCCACTGCCCATTTTCCAGCTGCAGGATGAACTGGCGGATAAGCTGAAACTGCTCTGTCTCCGCCTGCGGATAGGCCGCAAACTCCTGCCGGTTGTGCTCGCTCACCCGGACAAAAAGGCTGCCATCCGCCTGCTGCTCAATGCTCTGGCAGTCCAGCTCATAGCGGTAGCCGGTCAGAGACAGGTCGCTCTGCGCCCCGCTCCGGATGCCGATGAGATATTCCCATACCGCCCGGTTGCCGCTGCAGGAAACGGCTGCATCGCTGCTAAAGAGGGCATCCGGCTCCTGCAGCTGCAGCGAGGCCAGCGATTCATAAAACAGGCTGACAAACTCCAGAATCACCGTCTGCTGCTCCTGCGACAGCTCGCCTGGCTCTGAAAAGGAACCGCTGCCGGCGCGCACCGGCTCCTTCTGCCAAAGGCGGGTCTTCTGCTCTTCGAAAGCCTGCTCCTGCAGCGGGGCCGCAGCCTGCGGCGCTAAAAGAGGCTCCGGCGAGGAATCCGAAACCCTCTCCCCCGCTCCCGAGCAGCCGGCCAGAAGCAGCAGCGCCGCCAGCAGGGCGGCTCTTTTTCCTTTCAAACGAACCTCTCCTTCCTTCTTCAGGCCGGCCTAAGTCCAATTAAGCAGCCGCTTCTTCGGTTTGAGGGGCCCGGCTTTCAGCGCTTTCTCCCCCTTTTTTCGTTTTCTGCCGCCACCGGCACTGAAAACCAGAAGATGTTGCATCCATCCCGGGACTTTACCCCATAGGGCATATCATGCGCCTTTAAAATGGTGCTGACAATCGAAAGGCCCAGCCCGGTTCCCTGGCGGCGTCCGCCCTGGTGCTGGCTGCGCTGATAGCGCTCCCAGATGAGCGCGCGCTCCTCTTCCGGAATCGGCTCGCCGGGGTTTATCACCGAAACCCGGCAGACCTTTTCGCCGCGTTCCAGCTCGAGAAGGACCTTCCCCCCATCCGCCGTATGGTTGATGGCGTTATATAAAAGATTGCGCAGCACCTGGCTGAGCTTGAGCGCATCGACAAAAACAGCGGTCTCCTCCCCGGCGCCGCGCAGCTCGAGCGCAATATGGTTTTCTGCCGCGCTCGGCCCGCAGCGGGAAAGCTCGGATTCTGCGATATCCCCGAGATTATACCACTCCTTCTTCAGCTGGATAAAGCCCGCCTGAAACTGGGAATAGTCCAGAATATCGTTGACCATCTCGTTCATTCGGCGCGCTTCATGGATGATAAGGTCCAAATCCGCCTCCCGCCGGCTCTCCTCCCTCCAGCTGAAATCGCGCACCATCTCCGCATAGCCGGAGATAAGCGCCAAAGGGCTTCTCAGCTCATGGGAAACGTTGGCGATAACCTCCTTTCGCAGCACATCCACCCGCTGCAGCGCCCGCCCCAGCTCCTGCACCGAGCCTGCCAGCTGGCCGATTTCATCCGCTCCCGAAAAACCGGGCGCAGCGGAGAGTTCTCCGGCCGCCAGGCGGTCCACCGCCCCTTTAATCCGGCGGATTGGCCGCGTAAAAAAGCGGGCCAGCACTGCCGCAAAAAGGGCGGCGGCCAGCGTCAGCAGCAGGCTGAGGATGGCGAGCTGCCGGCGGTTGGTCTTTAAAACCGTCTGTATTTCATTTAAAACGCGGTAGAGCACCGCATAGGCGCGCTGCCCCTGATAACAGGTCGGGATGCCAATTTCAAAGGAGAGGGGGATTCCTTTCTCCCTCTCCACCTTCTGGTAGGCCTCGCCCTGCAGAAGCTTCTGGTATTCCTCGCTGCAGCGAACGCTCTTCCAGACCGCGTTGCCTTCGCTGGCCTCTTTCAGATCGATAGGGTGCCCGTAGGTATACATGGCGAGAAGCGCGCCGCTCTCGTCGGTCAGCATCAGCTTGCCGTTGGCCACCTTGCTCAGGTAAAAGATGAGGTCCGGGTTTTCGGCCAGGTCCTTGCTGCCGACCTCCTCCATCACCGGCTCAAGGCGCCCCTCCATCTCCCGCATGGCAACCGAGGCATAGCTGTGCTCAAATAAAAACACCTGCCCTACCCATAAAAAGGCAGTGCACAGCAGCACCAGCGCCATCATGCTCATCCAGAGCCGGAAGGCCATTCTGGAAAAAAGCGGGAGCCGCTCAGCCGTTTTCCTTATACTCAAATTTATATCCCACTCCCCACACCGTCTGAATCAGCCTGCGGTAAGGCCCGAGGCGTTCGCGCAGCGTTTTGATGTGCGTATCCACCGTGCGTACATCGCCATAGTAATCATAGCCCCAGACCTGCTGCAGCAGCTGCTCCCGGCTGAGCACCATGTGCTCATTCTGCATGAGGGTGAGCAGCAGGTCATATTCCTTGAGCGTCAGGGTGAGCGGCGTGCCCGAAAGCGAGGCCGTCCGGGAGGCGGGCTCCAGACACAGCTCCCCAAAGCGGATGGCTTCCTCCCGGCTTCCTCCCGCCCTTTTGAGAACCGCCTTCACCCGCGCCATCAGCTCCTTGGGGCTGAAGGGCTTGGAGAGGTAGTCATCCGCACCGAGGTTGAAGCCGAAGAGCTTGTCATATTCCTCGTCCCGCGCCGTCAGCACGATAACGGGTATCTGGCTCCAGCGGCGCAGCTCACCGAGCGTTTCAAAGCCATCCATATGCGGCATCATAATATCCAGAATCAGCAGGTCAAAGGTATCCCTGCGCAGCTTTTCCAGGGCTATGAATCCGTTCTCCGCCTCCTCGCAGAGGTAGCCCTCCATCTGCGCATAGGTGAGCACCAGCTTGCGCAGATGAAGGTCATCGTCTGTAATCAGCAGCTTGGGCATCGCCTGTTCCTCCTTTTTCCTCCAGGGCCGGACTTCCCGCGGACGCAGTTTTCCGGCCCTTTTTTGTATTTTATCATGAAAAGAGGGCTTCGGCGCGCTTCTCACAAAGGTTTTCAAAAGCCCTCACAATTTTCTCACATCTATGCCATAAGGTAAAGGCACCGCTATATCTACCCTGCCAGCAATATCCTAGCTGCCACCGGCCGACAGATATGGTATAATAGCCGCAGAACGGGCATGGCCGATTCTGTCAAAGCCGCTTTTACGCCTAGGATAAAGCCGTCCGCTTTCTCCGGATATGTCCGGTGAAAGCGGACGGGAAAAGACGATTTTCGTTTTCGGGAGGAGCTATGAAAAAATTAGCGGCAGTTTTCTGCCTGTTAGGACTTTTGCCGTCCGTCTGGATGGTATCTGCGGCCGCTGCGCCGCCGGAGGATATCGAGGCGCGGGCCGCCCTTTTGGTAGATGCAGAAACCGGACAGGTTCTCTATGATAAAAACGGGGAAGAGAGCCTTGAGCCGGCGAGCATCACCAAAATACTGACCGCTATGCTGGCGCTGGAGCTTTTAGACCCCACCGAAGTGCTCACTGCCAGCGCCGAAGCGGCAGAGCTTCCCTCCTGGGCCTCCTCCGCCGGCCTGCAGGCGGGGGAAACGCTCACTTTGGAGCAGGCGCTGTATGCGCTGATGCTTCCCTCCGGCAACGATGCGGCGGCTGTTATCGCCGAAGCGGCGGCCGGCTCCCAGCAGGCCTTCGCCCAGCTGATGAATGAACGCGCCGCCAGCCTTGGCGCGGCCGCCACCCATTTTGTAAACCCCAGCGGCCTGCCCGATCCCGAGCACCGGACCACTGCCCGCGATATGGCGCTCATCACCCGCCGGGCACTGCAGACGCCGGGCTTTCTCGACGTTTTCGGCACAGCTGAATATCAGATGGCGGCAACCAATCTGTCCGACACGCGCAAATGGCTCAACACCCACCGGATGCTACGCCCCGATTCCCCCGAATATGATCCGTCGATAATCGGAGGAAAGACCGGCTACACCGATTCCGCAGGCCACACGCTGGTGAGCGCTGCGCAGCGGGCAGGCAGAACGCTTCTCTGCGTCATCCTGAATTCCGAGCGCTATTATCAGGATACGCAGGAGCTTCTTGACTATGGCTTTACCGCTTTTCACCCCCATACCTATGCGTTTAAAACGGAAAATGCGCAGCTTCCGCTGATGCAGGGAGAGCAGGAGGCCGGCTTTATCCGCTTTCGCCGTCCGGACCCGGTTTCTTTGCTGCTGCCGGATAGCCTCGCGCCGGAACAGATAACCGAGCAGTATCTTCTGCCGCAGGATTCCCAAAACCTGCAGGCATCCGTTTCGCTTCTTTTCCCCTCCGAAAACGAAGAGGGGAGCTTTCTCTCCCTCAGCCTCCCCCTGCAGGCGGAATCTGCGGTGCTTTATCCTGCTGCGCAGCAGGCGGCCGCCCCGCCCGCCGTGCAGCAGGCGCAGACCTTCCCGCTCTGGCTGCTGCCGGCAGCCGCGGCTGGCGGCCTGTTCGCCGGCGTCTTTTTGCAGCGCCTCTATTTTGCCCGGCGCGGTCGCCGGCGCACCGCGCTGCGCTTTCGGAAAAGCCTGCGCTATTCGCCGCCGGGAAACCGGCCGGGTACAAAATAAATCCGGGCAGGGGCATCTTTGCGGCACTCCGGAAAAAAAGAAGACGAAAAGCCAGACGGATGAACCCTCGGCCGGTTGCCGAAGGCCCCCGCCAAATGATATCGTAATAGGAGGCAGAACGCTATGACCATCGCAGAAGTCAGCAGAAAATATGGCCTTTCCATCGATACGCTGCGCTACTATGAGCGCGTGGGAGCCATTCCCCCAGTGCCGCGCAACAAAAGCGGGAACCGGGAATATGGGGAGGAGCAGTGCCGCTTTATCGAGCTGGTCCGCTGTATGCGCGCTGCGGGAATCCCGGTGGAAACGCTGGCCGAATATGTAGCACTCTGCGGACAGGGGGAGGCTACCGCCCCCAAAAGAAAACAGCTGCTGCTCCGGCAGCGGGAGCTGCTCTCTGCGCGCATAGAGGAAATGCAGCTCACCCTGCAGCGGCTGGAAACGAAAATTGCCCTGTATGACTAGCCGTTTCATGAAGGCGTATACATATCGGGGGTATTTTTAAAAACGGCAGGGAGGCATCCGCAAATTGTTCAGACAGATGTTCTATTTTACCGCCGTCGTCGAGTGCGGCAGCTTCACCGGGGCAGCCGAGCGGTGCTATATCTCACAGTCTGCCATCTCGCAGCAGATACGGACGCTGGAGACCGAGCTGGGAGTAAAGCTGCTCCGGCGGGAAAACCGCCGCGTTTCCCTGACAGCGGCAGGGGAATATTTTTACCGGTGCAGCCGGAGGATTCTGGACGAAACCGAGTTTCTTCGCCGGGAAACCTGCCGCATCGGGCAGGAAGGGCCGCAAAACGAAAGCTGAGCGCATAAAGCCATCCCGGCAGTCCCCGGCCGCTTTATGAAAAAAACAGCCATCCGCAACACCTTTCGTTTGCGGATGGCTGTTTTTTTTCATCTTTTTTCGAAAAAAGTGTTCTTCACCTATAAAGCACATTTCCATAAGCGACCCGGCCGCTTTATAAAGAGAAAGTCCCCGTCATCTCATAGCATCCAGCTCTTTGGCTTTTTGATAGGCCAGGGAGAGGAACTGCTGAATGGAGAGATGCATATAATCCCAATTCATCAGCTCCAACGATGTAGCCCCTTTATAGCCTGTCAGCAAAATGCGGCTCATTACCTCCCTCCAGTCGGCCTTTCCATCAAAGGGCAGCCGGTGCTGATTATGCCCGCCTCCATTGTCATGCAGATGCAGGGCCATTAAACGGCTGCCATATTGTTTCGGCAATTCGTGGTCCGGCGCATAGTTTTTATGATGGCAGCTGTCATAGCAGTATCCCGCGCATTCTGAATGAAAGCAATCCAGCACTAAAGTAAGATTCTGAATGTTTCTCAAATTTTCAAATGCAATATGCACCTCATTATCCTCTGCTTCAAAAACAATTGCCTTTATCCTTTCCATCCCCAGCTCGTTTAAAGGATAGGCATCATCCGGCAGATGGATAACGATTGTCGGTACATTATTTTTTGAACAATCCTTCACGCATCGCAGATAATTTTGATACAGGCAGAACATTTTGAAAAGGACGTAAAGCATCTTTTGGCAGCTGCGTTTTCAGGCCGATCCCCGCAGGGGCCGGCCTTTTTACCCCTGCGCATCCTCTGCCCTTCTCCGGCTTAAAAACGCCCGCACCCGCTGCGTTTCCCACCCGTCAAACAGATAGCCCAGCCGGGAGGCGACATACTGTGCATTCTCCGCAAAATAATCATACATGTTAAACAGCTTCTCCCAGATGTCCTCATACCGGCCATCCGGAAAGATATTCTGAAAGCGCTCCATCTCCTCCGGCGGCAAAAAGCGCTTTAAGTATTTGCTGCTACCGCCCGTCGTCACCTGAAAGTCATGGTCGACAGCAACCCTCCAGTTCAACATTTTGATGAACATGGCCATCGACAGAATATCATAGCTGCGTTTGGCATAGTAAAGCTCGCGGCGGCACAGGCCCTTGGTGATATAGACCGAGAGCCAGCGAAACTCATTGCAGGTGTCGAGATATTCCTTTTCCGACGGCCGCCGGATATAGTAGGCCTCCTCTCCCGTTACCGGAAAAAGCTCCGGGAAATGGTCCTTGTTCATTAAAACGATGCGCGGCTCGTCATTCTGTGCCTCGTGCGCAATGTTGCGCACATCAATCAGTGACAGATCGATGCGGTTACCGTCCGCAAACTGCAAAAGGCAGACAAAGGTGTCGTGGCTGCTGTAATCATAGGGATGGTCGAACCAGTCATTGGGATACTGCGCAATGAGCAGCTCTCCAAAATCGTTTATCCATCCCCTGTCCCGGGTAAACTCCCGGACATCGGTCACAATATAGCAGATATCAAAGTCGCTGTACCGGTCATGCAGCGCATTGCGGTTGGCGCGGGAGCCTTCCATCGTCACCGCCCGGATACGCTCATCCCCCGCCGCCCGGTCCAGAATCAGCTGCAGCATCTCTTCATGGCTTCGCATGTATTCTCCTCTTTTCCGAAACCTGTTTCGAAAGCATTCTCTTCCCGCATCCATTATTTCACAGACGCAGGGCGGCTAAATAAACCCACCGACAGTACAGACGCGAAGCGGCTGGCGCTATAATCCGGCCCTGTCCGCAGGAGGGCCTCATAAATGGGTGTATAATAGCCGCCCTGCGGCTATTATACCACAGGCGGCGGCCTGTTTCATAGGCGGACGGCCGGCAAAGATGAAGATATCATACAAGAAATTTTCTCATTTTTGCTGTAGGATAAGGGCAGGCAAGGGGGGATGAGAGAATGAAGCAGGGAGTGAGGGCCGTCCGCCATGACGGGCGGCTTCAGATGGAGGCCTGCCGGTTTGAGGGGATGGTGCAGGCCTTTCCCAACCACTTTCATGATTACTATGTGGTGGGCGCCGTCGAGGCGGGGGAGCGGCAGCTGTGCTGCAACAACCGGGAGTACAGAGTCTATCCGGGGGATATTCTGCTGTTTAACCCGGGTGACAGCCACGCCTGCACACAGGAGGGGGAGGCGCTTTTTTCCTACCGGGTGCTGAATATCCCGCAAAAAACGCTGCAGCTGCTGGCAGAGGAGCTGAGCGGATATGCCTGCCCTCTCCTTTTTTCTCAAAATGTTGTGCGAAACGGGGAGCTTCTAGAGCAGCTGCAGGTGCTGCACAGCCTTTTGATGAAGCCGGGACGGGAATTTGAAAAGGAAGAGGGGCTGCTGCTTTTTCTTTCCTCGCTGGCTCTGCAGCATGCCCGGTGGCAGGAGCAGGCGCTTTCCCCCTGCCGGGAGGAAGTGAAGCGGGCCTGCGCGCTGATGGAGGAGAGCTTTGCCGGGCCAGTTACGCTGGAAGCCCTCTGCCGCTATTGCGGACTGAGCAAGTCGCAGCTGCTGCGCGCCTTTGTCAAAGAAAAGGGCGTTACGCCCTACCGGTATCTGCAGGCGGTCCGCATAGGGCGCGCAAAGGCGCTACTGGAAGCGGGCGTGCCGCCGGCGGAGGCTGGCCTGTCTGCTGGGTTTTCAGATCAAAGCCATTTCTCCCGCTTTTTCCGGCAGTTTATCGGTCTCTCCCCTGCCGCCTATGGGAATCTCTTTAAGCAGGCGGACAGGCCGCAAAAGAAGGAGGAAGAGGACGATGGAAAACAGGACTGAAAAGTGCGTTCTGGTTTTGGATAAGCAGCTGCCGCCCGGCCTTGCGGCCAATGCGGCGGTGATTTTGGGCATCAGCATGGGCCGGTGCAGACCGGATATAGTGGGCGAAAGGGTATATGACCGGGAGGGGCAGGCCTATGAAGGAATCGTCCGTTTCCCGGTCCCCGTTTTGCAGGCGGATGCAGAGCAGCTGAAAAAAATCCGGGAGCAGCTGCTGCAGCCGGGCTTTGAGAGGGTGGCATCAGCCAGCTTCACCAGCCTTGCCCAGGGCTGCAGAAGCTATGAGGCATTTATCAAAAAAATGGCGGCAACTCCCGGGGAGCAGCTGGAGTGCCTGGGGATTGCGCTCTGCGGCGGGAAAAGGGCGGTCAACCGGCTGACCGGCACCCTGCCGCTGCTGCGGTAGAAGGCGGGGCACCAAAGCGCTTGTGCCGGGCGCAGGCAGATGGTATAATAGCCGCAGGGCGGCTATTATACGCCGATTTATTCGGCCGTTCTATGGACATGGCCGATTATACCGCGGCCGCTCATAAATTTCTTCTATAAGGAGGAATGTCCCTTGAAGGAGCTTTCCGCTCTGCTTTCCGGCCTTTCCCCGCAGGTTGGGGAATTTTTAGCCAGCCTTCTGCCCGCGCTGGGAGTTCTGCTTGCCGGGCTGCTGCTGCGCCGGATGCTGCTCTATTTTTTCTCCCGGCTGATCCGGCGGCGAAAGGCCTCCCAAAGGGAGGGGCTGCTTTCCTCCCTTTGGGAGGCCTGCCATAAGCCGGTCAAAACGCTGCTGCTGCTTTTTGTCCTGTATGCCGCGGCATCCCTGCTGCGCCTTCCTACCGAAAGCGGCCGGCTCTTCTTTTCCTCTCTAACGCTCCGGCTGCTGCGCATGGGCTTTATCCTCTGCATCTGCTGGGCGCTGTTTCTGTTTATCAGCCCGGAAACGGTGGGGGCAGGGCCATTTTTCCGTTCACAGGAAAGGCTCGGGCAGACCTTCTGCCTGTTCTGTTCGCGCATTCTCCGCGCGCTTATCGCCGCCTTCGGAACGGTCATTCTGCTGGGCGAGCTGGGCTTTGACCCGACCGGCCTGATTACCGGCCTCGGGCTCGGCGGGCTGACCCTCGCGCTCGCCGCGCAGGACTGGGCCTCCAACCTGTTCGGCGGCCTCGTTATCCTTTTGGACCGGCCGTTTTCGGTGAATGACTGGATTCAGGTGGAGGACACCATTGAGGGCATTGTGGAGGATGTCAGCTTTCGCTCTACCCGGATACGCACCTTCGATAATGCGCAGGTGGTATCCCCCAACTCGCTGCTGGTCTCCAAACCGATTGTCAACTGGTCGCGCATGCAGAAGCGCAAAATTTCCTTCGATATCGGCCTGACCTATGATTCCCCGCCCGACCGGCTGGCCGAATGTATAAAAGAGCTGCGGGAGGACTTAGGCGCCATTCCCGAAATCTGTGAGGAGCCGCAGGTTGTGGTCTTCAACGAGTTTGCCGAATCGAGCCTCAATGTCCGCATCCACTGCTTCAGCCGCCTGACCGGCTTTGCCGACTATATGCAGCTCAAGGAACGGCTTAATTTTGAAATCATGCAGACAGTCGCCCGCTGCGGACTGGCGTTCGCCTTCCCCACCCGCACACTGTATCTCGAAAAAAACGATGGGGGTTCCCCTGCAGACACCGTCAAAGGCTGAACCTTCCCATTAAAAACCCCGGCCTGCAGGAAAGATGGCTGCAGGCCGGGCCATTTTTTGTCAAAAATCATCCTGTTTCTACAGACTGTTGATAATCAGTGCCACACCAGAGAGCATTAGCAGAAGAATAACACATTTTTTTACGATTTTTTCGTTCAGCACTCTTGCGCTCAGCATTCCGGCTGCCAGCCCCAGCAGCATAAACGGCGCCAGCAGAATACTCTGCTTTAAAATATCGGCGTTGATAATCCCCCACAGTGCATACAAAATAATCCGCAGGGTATTTTCGGCCAGAAAAACCGCGCAGATATTCGCCTTAAAGGCGCTGCTGCTGTCGGTAACCCGGCTCATATAGGCGCCCAGCAGCGCGCCCACCCCATACAGCCCGCACAGAATGCCCGATAAAACGCCGATTACCGCGAGCAGCGCCTTCGACTGCCTGCTCTTTTTCGCCCTCATCTCCCGGAGCAGCATCTCCCCGCTAACCAGAATAATCACCGCGCCGAAGATGATTTTAAGGATGCCGGTATCCGCATTTTTTAAAAGCAGAATGCCCGGAACGCTGCCGGAGGTCACCAGCGCCGCCATCGGCAGGCAGACTTTCCAGCGGATAGAGCGACGCTCCTTCCAGGCCAGAATCAGATTGGTCGGATAGCCCAAAAGCAGCTCCACCGGCGAAATGCTGATGCTGTTGCTGTGAAAGCTCAGGATGCCCGTAAAAACCAGCGTATTGGCAAAGCCGCAGAGCCCCTTGATAAAAAAGGCGCAGACGGCCGCCAGAATGAACCAGAGCATTTTCTCCTCCCGCCCCTCCTCAAAAATTCCCGTTCCCGGCTTTTTTCAAGGCCGCTGCAGGTTTTGCGGCCGTCCCGCCAGAAAGGCGCGCAGATTCTCTGCACAGGCTTCAATCAGCCGGCGGCGGGTCTCCGCCGGCGCCCAGGCGACATGCGGCGTTATGACGCAGCGCGAATGGCCGATAAGCGGATGGCCCTTTTTCGGCGGCTCCTCGTCGAGCACATCCAGCCCGGCAGCATAGAGCCTGCCGCTTTCCAGCGCCCGGGCGACGGCGGCGGAGTCTATCAGCCCGCCGCGCGCCGTATTGAGCAGCACCGCCCCCGGCTTCATATGCGAAAGGGCTGTCTCGTCAATCATCCCGCGCGTCTTCTCTGTCAGCGGGCAGTGCAGCGACACCACGTCGCTCTGCTCCAGCAGTTCTTCCAGCGGCCGATAGCCGGCCGCCGGCGTATCCTCCGGCAGCGGACGGCGCCGGCTATAGATGGTGCGCATGCCGAAGGCTTTGGCCAGGTGCGCAGTCTGCCGGCCGATGGCCCCGAAGCCGACCAGCCCCATCGTTTTCCCGGAAAGCTCAAACAGCCGTGTCGACGCTATCTGCTTATCCTCCGGTATCTGCCAGCGCCCGGCATGCAGATAGCCATTTAACAGCGAAACCGAGCAGGCGATGTCTAAAAGCAGCGCCATCGTCATCTGCGCGACCGCCGCTGTGCTGTAGCCTGGAACGTTGCAGACCGCTACCCCCTTTTGCGCTGCCGCCGCAAGGTCTATCATGTTGACCCCCGTGCCGGTAACGCCGATAAAGCGAAGCTGCGGGCAGGCCGACAGTATCTCCCGGGAGATGGGGGTGCGGTTTAAAAAGGCGGCCCCAGCGCCCGCAAGCCGGGAAACGACCTGCTCCGGCGGGGTATAGCCATAAACGGCAAGCTCGCCGAATTCTTCGAGGGGAGCAAAGTCCAAATCCCCCCGGGTAACCAGAAATCCATCCAGTACAACGATTTTCATCCCTCTATACTCCCCCTTTTTTCCTCTGCCCGCTTCACTGTTAAGACATGCCGGATATCCTCCCCCTGAAAGCCGCACCGGCGATATAGCCTCTCGGGATTCGAGAAGCTATCCACCTTACCGGATACGGTGGCAAAGTCCGCCTCCTGCATCCGGCAGAGCAGCGCGTTCACCAGCCGCTGGTTCCGAACATTTTTCAGCGGATGAAGGAGCCGGAAATACCGTTCGTCCGTATAATCATTCCCCATCCGGCTGTCAAATGCCTGCTGATGGATAATTTTCATGTTTTCAGGAACGGTTATCCGCCCGTCCTTCCAGTAGGGAACCGACAGCCTGCAGGGGTCCTGCAGATATTTCTCCGGCAGCATACAGCCCACCTCCTCGGATAAAACAGCTTACAGCACCATGAAAAGCGTCCCCGCTCCGATTAACAGGCAGCCGAGCAGCGATTTCGACGTAAACGGCTCATGCAGGAAAATGAAGGCGAGCAGGAGCGTTATCACCGCGCTGAGCTTATCCACCGGCACCACCTTTGAAACATCCCCCAGTTGCAGCGCCCGGTAGTAGCAGAGCCAGGAGGCCCCGGTCGCCAGTCCCGACAGAATTAAAAACAGCCAGCTCTTTCTGCTGATGGCCGAAAGCCCCTGCTGCTCATGCGTCAGAAAAACCATTCCCCAAGCCATCAGCAGAACAACGGCTGTTCGGATTCCCGTTGCCAGGTTGGAAGGAATCCCCTCAATCCCCACCTTTGCCAAAATAGAGGTCAGCGCCGCAAACAAAGCGGAAAGCAGCGCAAATATCAGCCACATTCCTTGTCCCTCTCTTTCTTCTGCTGTCCGCTAAAAAAGGCGCGGCAAAAGCTTTTCCTGCCGCGCCTTTCTTCCTTACCGGTTTTTTAAGTATTCGTCAATCGCTTTGGCCGCCGTTTTGCCTGCGCCCATGGCGGAAATAACTGTCGCCGCGCCGGTGACCGCGTCGCCCCCGGCATAAACGCCCTCGCGGGAGGTGAGCCCCTCCTCGTTGACGATAATACCGCCCCACCGCTGAGTCTCAAGGCCCTCGGTGGTGTCTTTGATGAGCGGGTTGGGCGCGGTGCCCAGCGCCATGATAACGCAGTCCGCCTTTAGCTCAAACTCGCTGCCCTCTACCGGCACCGGCCGCGCGCGGCCGGAAGCGTCCGGTTCCCCGAGCTCCATCCCCTGGCAGCGCAGGGTGGTTACACTGCCGTTTTCATCGCCCGAGAGGGAGACGGGGTTGGTCAGCATCCGGAAGATGATGCCCTCCTCCTTGGCGTGCTCCACCTCCTCACGGCGGGCAGGAAGCTCCGCCTCGGTGCGGCGGTAAACGATGGTGACCTCAGCCCCTAAGCGTCTGGCGCAGCGGGCGGCATCCATCGCCACATTGCCGCCGCCAACGACTGCCACCTGCCTGCCGTGCTGAATGGGGGTGCTGCTGTCCGGCCGGTAGGCCTTCATGAGGTTGACGCGGGTCAGAAACTCGTTGGCGGAATAGACGCCCTTGAGCGTTTCCCCTTCAATCCCCATAAATTTGGGCAGGCCCGCGCCCGAGCCGATAAAGACCGCCTCAAAGCCCTCCTCAAACAGCTCGTCGATGGTGAGCGTTTTGCCGATGACGCAGTTGGTCTCAATCCGAACCCCCAAACCCTTCAGCATGTCTACCTCTTTGGCGACAATATCCTTGGGCAGCCTGAATTCCGGAATCCCATAGACCAGAACGCCCCCGGGCATATGCAGCGCCTCATAGATGGTGACCGCATAGCCCTTTTTGGCCAGATCGCCCGCGCAGGTGAGGCCGGAGGGGCCGGAGCCTATAATAGCCACCCTGTGTCCATTCAGGGCCGGAGGAGCCGGCGGTTCGGCGGCGCGCTCATTGTGGTAATCGGCCACAAACCGCTCGAGCCGCCCGATGCCGACCGGCTCAAACTTGATGCCGAGTGTGCACCGGCATTCGCACTGGGTCTCCTGCGGGCAGACCCGCCCGCAGACGGCGGGCAGAGTGGAGGAACGGTGGATCACCTGATAGGCGCCCTCAAAGTCCCCCTCTTTGATATGGGAAATGAATCCCGGAATATCGATATTAACCGGGCAGCCCGCTACGCAGGGCATATTTTTGCAGTTAAGGCAGCGCTGTGCCTCCGCAACGGCTGCCTCTTCGCTGTAGCCGAGCGCCACCTCTTTAAAATTCTGCGCCCGAACCTCCGGCTGCTGAACGGGCATCTCGTGTTTATGCTGTACAATCGCCATCTTTAAGACCTCTCCCTTTCTAAAGGCTGCATTCATCTGCGGCATTTTCCCGAACGAAACGTCCGTTTAAGCATTCCGAAACAGGTTGCAGGCCTCCTCATGGGCGTGCCGCTCAAATTCGGCATAGGTCCTGCCGCGGGACATTGCCTCATCAAAGTCCACCTGGTAGCCGTCAAAGTCCGGCCCGTCCACGCAGGCGAATTTCACCACCCGCCTGCCGTCCTGCCAGAGGGTCAGCCGGCAGCCGCCGCACATGCCCGTTCCGTCAATCATGATGGGATTCATCGAAACGGTCACCGGCACCCCGAAGGGCTTCGCCGTGGCAACGACGAATTTCATCATGATGAGCGGGCCGATGGTGATAATCCGATCAAATTTTTCCCCTTTTTCGAGCAGCTCTTTAAGCGGGAGGGTCACGTTGCCGTGCCGGCCATAGGAGCCGTCGTCGGTCATGACAGTGAGGCTGTCCGAGCAGGCGCGAAATTCCTCCTCAAGAATCATCAGGTCTTTATTGCGAAAGCCGGTGATGCTCGTCACCTGCGCGCCCAGCCGGTGAAACTCCTGCGCCACCGGCAGCGCAATCGCGCAGCCGACGCCGCCGCCGATGATACAGACGCGCTCTATCCCCCCGGTGTGGGTGGCAACGCCCAGCGGGCCGACAAAATCTGCAATATATTCTCCAGTCCTCTTGTGGCTGAGCTTTTCGGTCGTGCCGCCGACCACCTGAAAAATGATGCGTACCGTTCCGGTCTTCTCATCGCAGCCGGCCACCGTCAGCGGAATGCGCTCCCCCTCTTCATCCACCCGCAGGATGATGAACTGGCCCGCCTTCGCCTTTCTGGCCACCAGCGGCGCCTCAATATCCATCTGTATCACGGTGGGATTGAGCGCCTTTTTCTCGACAATCTTATACATCGTTAAACTCCTTTCGCCGCCCCACAGGAGGGAACGGCCCTCCAAACCCGGGCCTGTCTTTTGCCTGCGGTCTTTTATCTGCCGGGGAATGCGGCGAAGCACGCACCCCTCGAAAACCCAACAGCTCTATTATAGAGAAGTCCGCTCTCATAAACAAGCCCGGCACCGGAAAAAATATAGCGGAAACTTTTCCTATCTGCTTAACAGGAATCTGAACGGCGGCTGTGCTGATTAGCAACAAACTTGATAAAATATTATCAAAGAGGAGAGATATCCGATATGGGAATCATGCAGGGACGTACCGCGATTATCACCGGCGGCGGGAAGGCAAAGTCCATCGGCTATGGCATTGCCACCGCTTATGCTAAAGAAGGGGCCAATCTGGTGCTGACCGGGCGCAATATGCAGAAGCTTTTAGATGCCAAAGAGGAGCTGGAACGGCTCTACGGCATCAGGGTGCTGGCGCTGCAGGCAGACGTTACCCCGGCGAACGAATCGGAGGACCGGGTCAATGAGGTGGTAAAAACGGCAGCAGATACCTTCGGACGGATCGATGTGCTGATTAACAACGCGCAGGCCTCCGCCTCCGGCATTTTGCTCTCGATGCAGACGAAGGATCATTTCGACCTCGGCATCTATTCCGGGCTGTACGCCACCTTTTACTATATGCGCGCCTGCTACCCCTACCTGAAGCAGAGCCAGGGCTCGGTCATCAATTTTGCCTCGGGCGCGGGGCTGTTCGGCAACGCCGGCCAGTGCTCCTATGCCGCCGCGAAGGAGGGCATTCGCGGGCTTTCCCGCGTGGCCGCCACCGAGTGGGGGAAGGATAGCATCAATGTCAACGTCGTCTGCCCGCTGGCGATGACCTCCCAGCTGGAAAACTTTAAGGCCTCCTATCCGGAGGCTTATGAGAAAAACCTCAAGGCCATTCCGATGGGCCGCTTCGGCGACCCGGAAGCGGATATCGGCCGAGTCTGCGTACTGCTGGGTTCGCGTGACTTCAAATATATGTCCGGTGAGACAATCACCCTTGAGGGCGGCATGGGCCTGCGGCCCTGAAAGAGGCTTTCGCATACAGGAGGAGATGCAAATTTTTTGCATCTCCTCCTGTATTTTGCTAATACCTTATTCGGAAAAATCAAAAAAGTGGGATATGGCAAAGGCCATATCCCACTTTTTTGATTTGGATTCTGTGCAATTAGTCCTGGGCAGGAGCGCCGACCGGGCAAACGCCCGCGCAAGCGCCGCACTCAATGCAGGTATCCGCATCGATCACATACTTGCCATCGCCCTCAGAGATCGCGTTCACCGGGCACTCGCCTGCGCAGGCGCCGCAGCTGATGCACTCATCAGAAATTTTATATGCCATAAGAAAACACCTCCATCTATATTTTAAGGACATTTTACCATAACAGGGCAAAAAATCAAGAGGGAATTACAACAAATCCAAAGCAACCGCCTCTGCGCTCCTTCCACCGGCAGGCTTATTCTTCCTCCTCCGGCTCAGGCGGGAGCGCATCCCGCTCCCGGCGGGTATCGCGCAGCGGACGCACCTCGCTTTTATCAAAGCTCTTGGGCACCTTTTCGCTGCTCTTATCCAGCTGAACCTTCAGCTGGCCGGTGAGCAGGCTCACCTCGGTCACTACGCCGTGCCCCTCTTTGGTGGAGACCAGCGCGCCCACCCGCGGAGTATTCCTCAGCAGGTCCTCATAGGCTGCCTGCTCATATTTGAGGCAGCACATCAGCCGCCCGCAGGTGCCGGAAATTTTGGTCGGGTTTAAGGAAAGCCCCTGCTCCTTGGCCATTTTGATGGAAACCGGCTGAAACTCTCCCAAAAAGCTGCTGCAGCAAAACGGCCGCCCGCAGATGCCGAGCCCCCCCAGCATCTTTGCCTCATCCCGAACGCCTATCTGCCTCAGTTCAATCCGGGTGCGGAAAACAGAGGCCAGGTCCTTGACCAGTTCGCGGAAATCCACCCGCCCGTCCGCCGTAAAATAAAAGAGGATTTTACTGTTATCAAAGGTATATTCCACATCAACCAGCTTCATCTGCAGCCGGTGCTTGATAATCTTCTCCGCCGCTATGCGCGCAGCGCGCTCCTCATTCTGCCGGTTCTGCTCCACCCGCTTCATATCCTCCGAGGTAGCGGGACGCAGCACCGGCTTGAGCGGCTTTACAATATGGTCCTCCGGCATATCGCGCGGCGCCATGGCCACCTCGCCGCATTCCAGCCCGCGCGCCGTTTCCACAACGGCATAATCGCCCTCACTGAGCGTAAATTCGAGCGGATCAAAATAGTAGACCTTGCCTGCGCTTTTAAACCGCACGCCGATTACCTTCGCCATAAATGGTATACTCCTGACTTTGATTGAAATATAGAAAAAGGATGAAAAAAATCTCCTGCAAAAGGGTTCCTTTTCCGGACAGCTGTCCGGCCGGGGCCTTTTTTGAAACCGGCCTGACGGCCGCTAATTCCCCAGCAGCCCGGCCGCCAGACGGGTGAGCGCCAGCGGCAGGTTCACATTCGCCTGCCCCTCCAGCATGGCGCGGGAAAGCAGCTGCAGAATCCCCTCCCCCTGCTGAAGGCTGAGCCCCCTTGCCGCCTCATAAAAAAGGCTGCCCTCCGGTTCATAGCGGGCGCGCACCAAGCGGGAAAATATCTCCTGCAGGTGGCCGGTAAGCTCCCGGGCACCGCTGCGGCTGCGCTCATATTTCTGCAGCGCGCACAGCAGCGGGTAGCGCTCGCCGCGCAGGATATAGCCGGTGATTTTCGATGCATCGGCGAGTATGCGGGCACTCTCGGCATCCTCCTGCAGGAGAAGCGCGCGGCCGATATTGCCGCCGCAGTAGTCGCCAAGCGCCTGCGCCTGCTGCGGCGACATCTCCAGCCGACGCTGCAGCTCGTCCGCGCACTGCCCGATTTCCGGCAGCCGCATGCGCAGCAGCAGGCAGCGGGAAACCACCGTCGGCAGCAGGTTCTGGCGGCTGTCGGCAGTGATAACAAACATCAGATATTCCGGCGGCTCTTCGATGAGCTTTAAAAGGGTATTGAGGGTGCGCTGCTGGGCGGCATCCTGAATATCGCGCAGGATGACCACCCTCCTGCGCCCCTGCACCGGCGGCGTTGCGGCGGATTGGCGGATGGCGCGCAGGCCGTTTATCGTCAGCGTTCCCGGCGTGCCGGCGCGGGCATAGACCTCCACATCCGGGTGCTTACCCTCAAGGGCCATGCGGCAGTCGGGGCATTCGCCGCAGCCTTCGGGTGAAACACGGCAGAGCGCCAGGGCACCGATAAAGCGCGCCAAAGTAAAGCGGCCGCTCCCACGCGGCCCTTCCAGTAAAACGGCATGAGCCAGGCGCCCCTCCGCATTCAGCCGGATGAGCGCCGCCTCGTTTTCTTCATTGGCCAGCAGTCCGGATATGAGCATTACAGCTTCTCAAACTGCTCAACGTTGATGACAAAGATGGTCGCGCCGCCCACCGTTACCTCTACCGGATAGGAGGCGTACATCCCAACGCCATAGGAGGCAGAGGAGGGAATCATCTGCGTGCGCTTCTTCGAGTGCTTGCCGATGATGTCAATCACCGTCTGCACCTTTTCGTCATCCGTACCAATAATGAAAGTGGTGTTGCCCGAAAGCAAAAATCCGCCGGTCGTCGCGAGCTTGGTGACCGAAAACTTTGCCTTGGTCAGCGCCGAGGAAACCTTCGCGCTGTCATCGTTGGAGACGATTGCAAATATCAGTTTCATGGTGTTCCTCCCTTTCCTGGAAAACATCATCAGCCGCCCTGCAGCTGTAAAAAAACGGAACAGCCCTTCCCCGCCTCCAAAAGAAGCGGCAGGCTTACGAATGGAAAAACAGCCGCTTTGCCGCGAAAAAGCCCTTTGCGGACAGCTGTTTTTATTATTTTATCACATTTAGCGCCAAAACGCCATAGTTTTTCAGCAATAAAATTGTTTCCCGCGAGATTCTTTCCCCGCAGAGCACCAGCGGCGCTCCCGGCGGGCAGCGCTGTACGCTGGAGGCGGCAACCCGCCCGAGCGCCTCCTCGGCCGCCACCGGTTCGCTCTCTGCCAGCATCGCCTCCCGGGGGGTGCAGCCCATTTCCGGCTCTCCCAAATCAGGCAGCCCATCCCTTTCGGGCAGCGCCGGGCAGGCCGGCAGGTGCCGGAGCGCCGCCTCTGCGCGCAAAAAGTCCTCCTCCTCCGAATCCGCCCCGAAGAGCAGAACAGCCGCCAGCTTGTCGCAGAGCTCCGGCTCAATCTGTTCCCGGTAAAGGAGCCTTCGCAGCGCTGCCGCCTCCCCACAGGAGGGAATGACCAGTCGCAGCGGATCGCTTTCCCCTTCAGGCGGATGGGGCAGTAAGAAATCCCGGCGCAGCTGCGCTGCCCGCCGCTGCGCCCGCTTTAAGCGCACGGGCAGCCCCGAAGCAAGCTCTGCCGAGAGCAGATCGACCGAGAGCAGGATAAGATAGCTCGGGGAGGTGGAGCCAAACCAGGACATGCAGGTCTTTACCCGCTCCCGGGAAAAGGGGGCGTTCCCGGAGAGGTGCAGCAGCGCCGCCCCGGTGAGGGCGGGCAACAGCTTATGTAAGCTGTCGCAGCAGATATCCGCCCCCACCGCCAGCGGATGGGATACCCCCTCTACAAACGGCAGGTGCGCGCCGTGCGCATTGTCGACAAGCAGTAGCGCCCCGTGCGCATGCGCCGCCTCGGCAATCCCGCGGATATCCGCGAGATACCCATAGTAGTTCGGGGAGGTGAGATAGACCGCCCTGATTTCAGGATGGCGCGTGAGCATCCGCCCGACATCCTGCGGGGCGGGCGGCAGCGGCAGGCCGCTTTCATCCCGCCGCATCCCCAGGAAGAAGGGGCGCTGGCCCAAAAGCCCCATCGCGTTCATCGCGCTCGTATGGAGATTGCGGTCGCAGCAAAGGGCGGCATCCGGCCCGAGAAGGGCCAGCATCGTCTGAATGCAGAGCGTACTTCCTCCGGCAGAGAGAAAGCTGTCCGCCGCGCCATAAAGGGAGGCATAGCGCCGCTCGAGCGAGAGAAGGCAGCCCTCCGCCTCATAGAGGCTGTCGGTATCCGGCAGCTCAGTAAAATCATAGCGCGCCGCTTCGCTGAGCGGGAAGGGAAGGTGGCCCTTGTGCCCGGGCATATGCAGGCGCGAGCGCCCCAGGGAGAGCTGCCTCTCCAGCGCCGCCAGCAGCGGGGAATCTGCGCCCTCCCTCTGCCCGCTCCGCTCAGTGCCCGCCGCCATGGCGCAGCCTCTTCGCGGCGCTGCGGGCTTCGAGCGCCTTCTCTACCAGCCGGGCGAGCGCCGGATGGTACTCATAGTTAAACTCCCCGCAAAGCTCATCTATCTGCCCGCCGAAGCCGCGCTTGAAGCGGTAGAGGCCATACATCGGGTTGTTTTCCTCCGAAAGGTTGCCGGAAATGCCCTGAAAGTCATAGACCTCGCACCCGGTCTCCACCGCCCAGCGGATCATCTCCCACTGCATCAGATAGTTGGGCATGACGTTGCGGTAAACGTTATCGGAGGCGCCATAGACATAGCAGGCTTTCCCGGCGAAGTTGGTCGTCAGCGCGCCGCTGACCGGCCGGCCCTCATAAAAGCCGATATAAAGGCGGGCATGCTCGCCCAAAGCCTCCAGCATCCGTGCAAAATATTCCTTCGGGCGGATGTTGAAATGGTCCCTCTCCCCCGTCACCTGCATCAGCCGGTGAAAGTCATCCAGCCGCTCGGGGCCGCAGACCTGCACCGTTACCCCCTTTTTCTGCGCTACGCGCACGTTGTAGCGCGTCTTCTGGGTGAGGCCCATAAAAAGCTCCTGCTCGCTGCGCCCGCGGATGGGGAGCCGGTAGTTAAAGCGCGCCTGAATGGTCTCAAAGCCCTCCGGCCCGTAAAAGCGGGAGAAGCCCATCTCCTTCATAATGCAGAGAAATTCCTCGTCATTCGCCAGAACATCCGGATCGCACTTGAAGGTGTGCGCGTTATGGCGGCGGGCCAGCTCATCAATGCCCGCCTTGAGGTCTAAAAGGGTCTGCCGGTCATGCAGCTCGCAGACCGGGCCGCGCGGCGCATAGAGAAAGCTGGTGTGCAGCGCCGGGATTTTCTGAATGAGGACGCCGCAGGCGCCCTTTATCTTCCCATCCTCCCCGCGGGAGATGACCCCCTCCCAGCCCCAGTTGTTCTTCACCTGCTGCCAGCGGGTGGACTGGGTGAAGCCGCCCTGCGGATGGGATAAGACAAATTCCTCATATTCCGGATACCCCTCCCGGGTGATGATTTCCATCTTGTGTTTCTCCCTTCTTTGCCAGAGTGATGGCGGGAGCCTCTCCCGCCTGCCGCCCGATTAGCGCCAGATTGCGCTCGAGAAGCGCGCGGCCCTTGTAGGCATAGGCCCGGCCGGGCAGCGCCCTTTTTAGATTATCTTTTGTGAGAACGGCGCAGATATTCCGATAGAACTCGGGCAGCGGCGTATAGCGGGCGTTTCGGTTCATGGGGCAGACATCTGCGCAGATATCGCAGCCCCAGACATAGCCGCCCAGCGCCACCTGCTCCTGCTGCCCGGAAAGGCTGAATCTTTTCAGCTGGGTCAGATAGGAGCGGCAGTTTTCCCGCAAAAAAACCTCTCCCAGCGCGCCGCTGGGGCAGGCGGCCCTGCAGCGCCCGCACCGCAGGCAGTGTTTCTTTTCCGGCAAGGCCGGGGTAAAGGCGATGGTGGAGGCGATTTCACCGATAAAAACGTATGAGCCATAGCGCGGGTTTATGAGCAGCCCATTTTCCCCGCGCACCCCCACCCCCGCCCGGACGGCGGCCTCTACTTCATCAAAGGGCGAGATATCGGCAAAGGGGGAAAACTGCTCGCCGGGAAAGGCCGCCTGCAGCGCCTCACAGAGCCACTGCAGCCTTTTTTGGCACAAATCATGGTAATCCTCCGAAAGGGCATAGCGCGCAATGTTGCGGTAGGAATAGGCGCCGGTATAGTAGGGGATAGCGCAGACAATCAGCGACCGGCAGTTTTTCGGAACGCGCGAAAGCGCCCTTGTCGGAATGCAGCAAAGCACCGGGTCATAGACGCAGACGCCCGTTTCTTCGAGGCCTGCCTGCCTGCAGGCGGCTGTTAAAAGATCATCCGGCCGCACCTTCTCCCACCTCCCTGAAAGAACCGGGCCGCAGGTCCGGCTGCACAAAGAACTGCCGCGAAAACAGGCCGTTTTCGCAGCAGCTTTCTTATAATGCCATGTAAAACCCCGTTTTCTCCTGCCGGTTAAAGCCGCAGCGCTCATAAAAACGCAGTGTTTCCGGCTTTTTTGAGCCGGTCAGCAGCATGAGCTTATAGCATCCCGCCTGCTTTGCCAGCATGCGGGCGTGCTCCATCAGGGCTCCCGCATAGCCCCGGCCGCGGTAAGCGGCATGGGTAACGACATTTTCAATCAGCGCGTAGGGCCGGCGGCCGTGCGTCAGGTTCGGAATGACAATAAGCGTCACCGAGCAGACCGGCCGTCCCTCTATCGTCCCCACCAGCAGATGATAGCTTTCATCCTGCGAAAATCGCTCGAGCATCCTTTCCCACTCTGCCAGCGGCTCCGCCTGCTTTGGAGGACAGGCGCTCAGATGATATCGGTAAAGCTCCTGCAAAAAGGGAGCATCCTCCCTTTGCGCTTCCCGTATCTGCAGCATGCCGCACGCCCCCCTTCCAGCCGCCGGTGTCCCTCAGGCCGTCAGGGCCATCTTATCATATTCCGCCGCTTTTTTCAATCATTCCCGGACTGCCGGCAGGGCAAGAGCATTTAAAGTATAACTTGAAATACTGTTGCCCTGAACTACCGGCTGCGCACTCAAAAACCAGCCGAAGTGCTTCTTTGTTTCCCGCCCTTCCCCTGTACTCCAATTTTCGGCCATATAGCCTGCAGATATCAGCGTCCGTCAGTCTTCCGACCTTTCCGCCGCACTCGCGCAGCAGCTCATGTAATCTGCGGGCCGGCAGCCAGCTTTTTGCGCAGCTCCTTGAAAAAAGCTCCACCCCGTGTACACTGTCGCCGCCAGGACAGCCGTCCAGCCGGGTATAATAGGAGAACACAAGCGGAATACTGCCTTTTTGCACATGAATATCCCGGTAAAAGCGGATAGGCTCCGCCACCCGGGACAGCTGCAACAAAAAAAGGGGCGGATTAGAGCGGAATTCCATTTACCGGTCTTCATTCAATTTCTCTAAAACCCCGCCAATATCGCTCTTAATCCCGATCGTCCTTTCTGCAATATTATCGGGGCCGATAACTTCTTTGTCGTTTATACATGCATAAACCGCCCGGGGATTTTTCGCGGTCATCTGCCAAAACGGGTACTTGATAATCACCGGGGTGTTGTAGCCCACTCCCAGTTCCAGGAAAAGAATCCGCTCTCCCTTTCGGGTCCGCAGGAAATTCTCATACCTTTCTGCCGCCCGAAGCCATCCTTCATCCTCTACGAACCGGTCATCGGAGCGCAGGTTCATTCTCAGGGACCGACCGCACTTCGGACACTTCGGAATCAGACCGGCAGGAATCTTCAGCCCCCGCTGCTGCTCTACCATGCTCCGGATAATCTCCCGGTTGTCCCAGGTGTCGATGTCACAGGGGGCAGAACACTGGAACAGTCCATAATCCCCCTGAGTGTAAAAGAGCCGCTTTTTATCAAATCCCGCCTTTTGAAAACAGTGGTCTACATTGGTGGTAATAACAAAATAGTCCTTTTCCCGCACCAGTTCCAGCAGCTTTTGATACACAGGCCTGGGCGGGTCTTGATAACGGTTCACCCAGATATACCGGCTCCAATAGGCCCAATACTCCTCCAGGGTGGCATAAGGGTAGAAGCCGCCGGAGTACATGTCGGCAAAACCATACCTGGCGGAGAAATCAGAGAAATATTTCTCGAACCGCTCCCCATCATAGGTAAATCCTGCCGAGGTGGAAAGCCCCGCTCCCGCCCCGATGAGCACTGCGTTCGCCTCATCCAGCGCCTGCCGCAGACGCTGAAGCTTTTGTGAAAAACTATCGGCAGATACCGCAGTTGGTGTCTTGAAAAACACGGAAAATCACCCCTTTGCCCTCTGTGGCTTTTATTTTACAAGCCGTTTTCCATTCCTACAAGTACGCACTTTTTGATAACCCAGGCACCTGAAAGTAACTTTTGTGATGGAAAGCGGCTTTACGGGCAAAAATTTTTTCAGGAGGAAGCTCTATGCAGACCCGCCGTGTGCCATGGAGGAGGGCGGTCCCGGGCTGCTTTCCCCCACATCATTTCGAAGCTGCCTGCCATTCTCCTGGCGGTAGAGCGCTCCTTGCGTCAGCGACAGATGCTTTTGTCAAAGGAGCCCTCTGCTATAGCCTGCCGATGCAGACGGTATACCTACCGGCAGCCCCGGAAGGCCGCCCCCTGCATTTTGCTTATACAGCGGTATAATAATGTTACGTAACTTTTTGAATGCATCTGAAAGCGGCAGACAAAAGACCACGGAAAATCCGAAAGGACAAGCCGTGGCCTTTTTTCCCAAAATTATAAAGAAGAAAAATCATAAGCGGCAATCCGGGTTTCATAGCACTCTTCGGAGGAAAAGGCGATATCATCGCCAGTGATAAGAGGAAAATACAGAGTGGACGAGCGTCTGAAGGAGGCGCCATATTCAGCACCGCGGATACCGGAGAAGCTGCGGGAGTCAGAAAGTATAGGCGGTGCAGCCGAAAACGATCCCCATTAGAATACAGAGCCCGCTCCCCGCCAGATCGCCCTCTACGTCGCTGATAATGGCCGCTGCCAGCCAAATCAGCGCCAGAATGCTGCGAATATATGTATGACACATCATCATTTCGCCCTTTTTTTCTTATAAGCACTGATAATGGCGTTTACAGCACTCAGCACAATAAACAGGCCCGTAAAATTGATCCAAATATCCTGATACGCCGTTTTCGCCAAGGGCTCCCGCAGCCCGGTAAACCAGACAAAGACGAACGCCAATAGCTGGGATGGAATATACGCGATCACATACCGTAAAATTAACGGTTTAATGGGCAGGCCGGTACACAGCTCAAATGCTGCGACGCCAACCAACAGGATAACGGCTCTGTCAATCTCATGCCAGTTGCCGCTGGGGTCCTCATAAATGCCGTTGCAGAGATATAACATGCTGTTCAGCAGCGTTATCACCGTATAGATGATCGAATAAACCGATACCAGATTGAGCCATTTTTTCTTATTCATTTTTCCATTTCCTCCAGATAAGAATTCCACCGCTTATGATATCAGGATTGTTTTTCTGTGTTTTCCCTGTGAAATTTCCTGAATTTTTCCTGCAGTCGATTTTTAGCCGAGCCACCCGGTATAAAAAGCAGTTGCTCCCAGCGCGGCTCCTACAACGGTTGAAATAACGATAATGATGGCTCTCTTTTTGTGTTCCTTGCGGGAGCGCTATTTCACCGCCCGCATCTGTTCAATCAGGGATTGCCTGTTCTGCCTGTTGACTGTCCAGACGGACAGGAGCAATTCCAGCCCAAACAGCACCAGAAGGAACCGGCCCATTTCCAGAATCGGGAATTGATAGGCTACAATTTCACCGGCAAAGGAGCGTTTGCTGACCTCCCGGCACACCACGACTGCAATCGGGAGCCCGACCAGCAGGGAGGCCAGAAAGGCAAAAGCCGCATAGCAAAATCCCTCGCAAATGTTTATCCGGCACAGCTGCTTTCCGGTCAGGCCGATGGAACGCAAAATGCTGTTCTCCCGCTTCCGGGACATTTTTCACCTACTCCGCCTGTTCCGGGTCATTGACAATGCTCCAGGAATAGTCGAAGAGCTCGATTTCAGGATGGAGCTCCCGAAACAGCTCTTCCGATGCGAACAGGGCCGCTGAATCCATGGCAAGCGGGCCGTGTCCGTTTGTCATTTTCGCCGGCTCAAACAGACCGGATACGGTAACAGTCACAGCCTCCTGGCCCAGAAGGACACGGTGGGAGTCCGCCGGCATGGTACCGGATACCAGTGCAGCTTCTATATCCAGATAGTTGGCATCCGTCAGCATGTCGCACATACCAGTCTCGGCCCTCACGGAGGTTCCGAATTTCGCATACAGAGAGCGGCGGGTGACCAGCACAGACCTCACCCCGTCTACAGAAAGAATCTCCTGCCGCAGTTCCTCATTCAGCGGATTGCCGGCGGCCATGATCTCTTCCTCCGGCTGCTCCGAGGACAGGTAGATTTTATAATCTCCATCCGGGAAAAACAGTCTGGCGGCCTGTTCCGGCGACCGGGTCAATCCGATGGAAGAGACGATTAAAAGCAGGATTCCGCCCAGGCTGAGAGAGGCTACCATGCCGGCTGCCTTTTGCTGTCAAGTTGGAAGTTCGCTAGGCCATGGATAAAGGGGTAAGTCGAACAGCTCTCTTTTGGCTGCGTATCCGTTCCTGTCCAAAGGAAAAGCGCACAGCCTCCAGCGGCAAAATACCAGAGGCTATTTTCACCGGCCTGCGGATGGAGAGAGCCACCATAAGCCAGCAGACCAGAACGCTCAGAAGTGCAGCCAGCCCATAACAGGCCCCGCGGAAGCCTTCCGGGAACAGGAGAAAGCCGCTGCCAACACCCAGCAGAATTCCAATACTGCCCAGCCGCCGGCCCCCCTTTTCACAATGCGCCGGAGCTGCTTGGACGTTGCTCCGATGGTGCGCAGCTGCCCATAGCTCCGGATTTTATCCTGAACAGAGATACGGAAAATACTCTGAATGACCACGTATCCGCCAATCAGCACAAGGAGCGCGATACCGCTAACCGTAGCGAAGTCGATGAACCTGGAATAATAAGTGAAGTAGCTGCTGTTCATGCCTGCATGGGGGAGACCATACTGCGCGGCAATCTCCCGGCAATAGGCAGTGATGATTTCCTGATCCAACTGCCTGTCGTTATGGAAATGCACATAGGCGCGGTATCCGGCAGGGTCGAGCCCGGCCCACTCTGTCAGTGCCGCCCTAGAAATGACGAAGGCATAGAGATTTGTTTTCGTTTGTTCCCTGCCAGACAGGATGCCTGTCACCGTATAGTCTCCGCGAAAGCTCCCGGTATCCAGCTGAACCGTTTCACCGATTTTGGCGTTGGAGCCGTAAATGGCAAGAAAGCCTTTGCTGACAGCGGTCTCGTTAGCCTGCTCCGGAAGCCTCCCCTTTGTCAGTTCCATCTGGCTGCGGGCAATATGCATCATTTCGCTGTCACAGTACACATAGGATGCGGTGTACCCCTGCTGCGAATGTTCCTGCCCCAGCAGATAGTATTCGCCCACCCGGGCAAGCTCCGGCAGGTCTTTCAGTATCGCCACATCAGATTCTTCGATGCCGTTGAAAACCGCTTCGTAGGTGTCGGTTAGCTGATTTTTCCGGATCTGCGCAACGGACAGGGACACAACCGCTGCAAAGCAGATCAGGAACGCCGCCAGGGCCACGGAAATCATAACCATCAGGTTCCAGCGTTTCTCACTGGCGAGGCTTCGCTTCGCCAGCTTCTTCACAATAGCGCTGGTGTCGTTCTCAAAAGGCTAGGTCATACGCTTCTGCTTTCCCTCCCTTAATCCGCCGTTTTGATGCGCTCCACCAGGGGAAGCCTTCTGGTATAGCGGATCGCGCAAACGGAAAATACCCCCTGCACCAGAAGCAGTGCGGCCCCAAACAGCAGCACCTGCATCACCGGGAAATGATAGGTGAGCATTCCAAACATACCAATCCGAGCAAAAACCCTGCACATGACCAGACTGCAAGCCGTTCCCAGCGTCAGGGTAACCAGCAGCGTGATCCCCACATAGTACAGGCACTCAAAGGACAGCATTTGGGATAACTGCCGGTCGCTCATACCAACGGACTGGAGCACACCGAGCTCCTGCTGGCGGGTGAGAAGATTGGTAATCAGGGTATTGGCGAGATTGATCAGGGAGAACGCAAAGATAAAGACCAGAACCGTATAGTCCCGGATCAGCTCTCCCCGCAGGCCGCGCTCCAGTTCAGCGGACAGGTCATCCAGGCAGGAAACCGATATCCGCTGGTCGGACACTGCGCTGAACACAGCCCTCCGCAGCTGGTCGCTGTCCTGCTCCGTATGAACATTCACATAGCCGGTAAAATCTGAAATTTCCGGATAAAGGAAGGATAATTCCTCCTCGGGCAGAATGAAGTGGTGGGTCGTGCATCCGATTTGAATGTCCTCGACAATCCCCATCACGGTATAAGTCCTGCTCTGCCCATTGTAGCAGGAAACGGTGATGGTATCTCCAAGCTGATAGCCGGTTCGGTAGATTTCCTTCAGCGCACTGCCTGCCGGGCAGACCAGAATGCCGTCCCCATCCAGCAGCTGACGGTAATCCGCCGTTCCCTCCAAAATTTTCTCATCCGTGTACATTTCTGACATATCCTTCTCGGAAATACCACGAAGAAAAAACGGCTCATGTTCACGATTGCCCGCAATGGCGCTGATGGCGGGGATCTCCACGCAGGTCAAGCTGTAAGCGGTAACATGATTCACGCCCGGAAGGGCAGACAGCCCGTCCTGCAGAGCCCGGCCCAGGGGATTCGCCTTCTGCATCTCTACAAATTGTCGACCTGCATAATCCTCATATTGCAGAAGATACTGGCTTCTGTCTCCAAATTGAGACTGGGCCATTTCTTTTATATCTACCGAGTTTGCGTAGGCGCAAACGCAAAGAAGCAGAATTCCGGTCAGACCCAGGGAAAGGGCTGTTACAAACGCCTTTTTCCGGTTCCGGGAGAAGTTCATCAGAGCCAGGCGGGGCATGGTCAGGCGGTGGTGGAGCTGCCTGGAGAGCGGCCGGCTCTGCTGCCGGGAACAGGCGGTGGCCCGAATGGCCTCAATAGCGGAGACCCTTCCTACCATCGCCACAGGTTTTCCGGTGGCAATCAGAACAGTTCCGTAGCTCAGGAGAAAAACAATCACCGCAGACCGGATATTGTCACCCCAGGACCAGTAGCCGGGTACGGCGATCAGCGCGATGACTGCGGCGCAGAGCAGCCCAAGAGGGATGGCGATGGCAGCCAGGAAAAGCCTCTCCCGCTTCACCACCCGCTTTAACTGCTTCGGTGTTGCGCCAAGCACCTTTAAGCGGCCATACTCCCGCATCTTTCCCATCACGGAGATATAAAAGATGCTGTAGATCACAATGGCACAGATAATGGCAATCAAAACCGCCATAACATAGATCTCCATGCCGCTTCCCAGGTAGAGGTCTACCATGTCAAAGTAGTTGGAGCTGTAAAAGGTACATTCCTCCGGGATGCCCATTTCCGCGAAAAAGCGTTCAATTTCCAGACGAAGCCGGGCGGGCTGCGCCCCCTGGCTCCCGGCAAAGCGGAACCGCAGCTCATAGAGGGACTCATGGCCGCCGGCGCCCGCGGCAGCTTCTGCAGTCCAAACTGTGAAAATCCGGCTGCTGTTCTCCGATTCCAGAATTCCGGTGATGGTATAGGGCCTCTCACCATCCCCCAGGTTCAGGGGAAGCGTCTGGCCAATCTCTGCCGGGAGGCCAAAATAGAGAAAAAAGGAGCGCTCCACGCACAGCTCGTTGGACCCTTGCGGATACGCCCCGGTGACCCTGCCATAGCCCATCAGGTCGATCATCTCCGGGCTGACAAAGCTGATATTCAAAATACTGTCCGCATAGCGGACGGTCCCATTCCCGGTGGTATAGCCCCATTTTTCAAACCGTCCCGTGTCCGCAAGCCGGGTGAGCTCTTCTTTGGTCAGCCCGCTGCAGCCGGCCTGATACTGTCCCAGAATACCATCCAGGGTTTTCATCTGCTGCGCTGAGTAGAGAAAGCAGAGCGTCCCCATCAGACAGACAGCCAGAGAGATGGTGATGATGACAAAAAAGCTTCTGCGCCTGTCGGCTTTCAGGCTGCAAAGCGCCAATTTCTTTTCCACTGCACTGGTGTCATTTTCAAAAGGCCAGGTCATCGCTCTCCCTCCTCAGCCTGCAATTTTGCCGTCCTCGATCCGCACAATGCGGTCGGCCAGCTGAGCGATCTCGTTGTTGTGGGTTATCATGACAATGGTCTGATGAAATTCTGTGCTGGTGCGCTTCAGCAGGCCCAGCACATCGGCGCTGGTTTTGCTGTCCAGATTGCCGGTGGGCTCGTCAGCCAGTATGATGGCCGGCTTGGTGATCAGGGCCCGGGCGATGGCCACCCGCTGCTGCTGTCCGCCAGACAGCTCTCCCTGCAGATTATCAAGCTTATTCTCCACGCAAAGCGAGTGGACGATCTCCTTCACAAACACAACGTCC
>JAAWAN010000037.1 GCA_022792175.1 Provencibacterium sp. | reverse complement strand
TCCGGCGCTTTCTCTTACCGGCAGCGCGCCGGCCGGCTGGAATATCAGCTGCGTTATCCGCAGCAAGGCGGCGAACCCGGTAACGCTGAACGGCGTTCCCTTTCTGCCCGATGGCTATCGGGTGGAGCAGGCGGCAGATGGCTTTTACTATCTGCGGCAGAACTAGAAAACGGGAAAAAGGAGAGAGCGGCAATGAAAAAATGGATAGGAATCGGCGCCCTGGCCCTCTGCGCAGCGCTGCTGGCCGCGCTGCCACTGGCAAAAACCGGGGCCGGTGCGCTGAGCAGTAAAACGGCCCTTGCAGAAAAAAAGAGCGGGGAATCCTTTTCGATTCAGCAGACGGCGGCGGGCGCCTATACCGGGCAGCTCAGCGATAAGCTTTCCACCGTCAGCGGGATCGACATCATGTGCAGCCCGAACGGGATTGCGGCCATGCCGGACGGTTCCCTGCTGGTGAGCGATACCTACAACAAGCTCATCCGGATTGTAAAAAATGGGAAGAGCAGCGTCTATGCCGGCGGCGAAACGGTCACCGACCTCTATGGCCAGCCGCTTGGCGGCTATAACGATGCCGGGATGCAGACCAGCTATTTTTCGGAGCCTTGGGCGATTGCCCCCTTTTTGGGCGGCTGGGCGGTTTCGGATGCAGAAAACGGCGCTGTGCGGCTGATTCGCACCGAAACGGTGGAAACGGTCAACGGCAAAAATATCAAAAAGAAAAGCACGAAGGACTCACCATTGACCTTTAAGCGCCCCACCGGGCTGGCGGCCGATGGGCAGGGCAATCTCTATGTAGCGGATACGCTGGCCGGGACCATATCGGTCATCGCGCCGGACGGCAGCGCTTCCACCCTGGCTTCAGGCCTCTCGGCACCGATGGGCCTCTGCTGGCAGGAGAACGCCCTCTATGTGGCGGAGGCCGGGGCGAACCGGATTATCCGGATTGCGGACGGGAAGACTTCTCTCGTGGCCGGGAGCGGGACGGCCGCTCTGACCGATGGGTCTGCTAAACAGGCGGCCTTCTCCTCCCCGCAGGGGATAACGGCGGGAGAGAACGGCGTCCTGTATGTTTCCGATACCGGCAACAGCGCTATCCGCAAAATTTCCGGCGGCGAGGTTACTACGCTGATTGCCTCGGATAAATCGCAGATGAGCTTCGGGCTGACTTCGCCGGCGGGTCTTCTGGCGCAGGGAAACAAGCTCTATATCTGCGATCCCTTCTCCCGCAAGCTTTTTGTTCTCTCGCTTGGCTGAAAAGCGCAAATCTGCCGGCTCTCTCTGCAGCGCTGCAAAAAAGGGCCGGCAGATTTTTGATTGTCTGAATGCAGTTTTTATGAGGATGATTTTGATGATTTGCATTCACCGAATCGCTTCCGAAAGATTGCGAGACTATTTTTCTGCTCATATGGAGGGATTTTTATGAAAAAGTCAAAAAGGCAGCTCGCCCTTTTTCTGGCAGCCGCTTTGCTGGCAGCAGGCTGCAGCAATCCGCCGCAGGAGCCCTCGCCCAGCTACGAGCCGCTCGATTTTGGTACCCTTTCGCCCGCCCCGGCTTCCTCCGCCCTCCAAACACTTATTGCAACTCCGGAGCGGTATGAGCGGTATCTTCAACTGAACCTGCAGGACCAGACCCGCTATGCCAACCTCTCCTCCGCCCTTCTCACCGACCTGCATTTTGATGCGCAGGTGTGCGTTCCGGCACTGGAGGAGGTCTGCCAGTACCGGGTCATTCCCGAGCCTGTAAATGTAGATTTGGCCGCCGGGGCTTTGGGCGGCCGGCCGCTGCCGGAGGAAGCGAAGGAGGCAGTCAACTATCTTTTTAATAGCTATAGTGACCCGGATTACTCGGAGGAATTCGGCCTGCGCCTGAATGCACACACCCGCTTTGGGCTGGAACTTATCGATAAGGCAGCCTGCTATGTGGGAACCCCGCAGAACCGCTCTGCCGGGGCGCAGCCCGCGGGCTGCGCCATAACGGAGGACGAAGCGGCAGCTCTGGCGGAAGAAGCCGTGAAGGAGATGGGCCTGCCGCTGGTTTTAGACCGGGTGGAGGCCTTCGACCCCTGCCCGCCGGAGACGGCCGCCCTCTATGACCGGCGTCCGCCCTCGGAAAACGGGTTTTATGAGGTCTACATGGTACATACTTTGCAGGATATGCCGGTGCGCCGGGCAACCGGCAGCGTTTCCCGCTTTGAAAGCCCGGAGGGAGCCGATGAAAGCTATGCGGATTCCTCCGCTTATACCGGCCTGCGCTTTACCGTAGACGGCAGAGGCATCCGCGGGCTGCAGGGAACGCTCTATCATTTTCAAAAGGTGCGGCCGGTTTCTGCCATCCTGTCGCTGGAGGAGGCGGTGGAGGAGCTTCGGAGCCATACCGCAGCGGTCAACCGCTTTCTTTCCCCGCATGACCCGCTGGTTAAAAAGCAGAGCTTTCAGATTGAACAGATTTCCTTTGAATATGTTTATGACCGCTTTTATCCCTCCGCTTTTCTCACCGAGCTGCAGGTGGAGCCCGTGTGGTGCTTCGAGCTGAAAAGCGGGGAAAAGCGGTATGAAATCTATGTAAACGCTTTAAACGGCCGTCTCTGCTTTTATACCCATCAGCCGCCCGATATCCTGTATCCGGCAGAGGAGGATTTCTTCTGAAAATGTCTGCCGGGCGGATGGACGCCGCCTCAAAATGCGTGGAGTAAAGGACGCTTTTTGGGAGAGAATAGCTCCTGGGATGCGCCGCGAACATGCCAGGGCATGCAGTCTGCCGCCTCCCGGAAAGGAAAAAACGGATGGTTCTTTCAGATAACCGGAAAATTGCCCTCATTGGGACCGGCATGGTGGGGATGAGCTATGCCTATGCACTCCTCAACCAGAATGCCTGCGATGAGCTGGTGCTCATCGACCTGGATAAAAGGCGGGCCGAAGGGGAGGCCATGGATTTAAACCACGGCCTCCCCTTCTCCGGTTCGCATATGAAAATCTATGCAGGCAGCTATGCGGACTGCAAAAATGCCGATATTGTTGTCATCTGCGCGGGTGTCGCGCAAAAGTCGGGGGAATCGCGGCTGGAGCTTCTGCAGCGAAATGCCGGGGTGTTCCGCTCGATAATCGGCCCGGTGATGGAGAGCGGCTTTAACGGGCTGATGCTCGTTGCCACCAATCCGGTGGATATTATGACCCGGGTGGCCTGCAAGCTCAGCGGCCTTGCGCCGGGCCGGGTTTTCGGCACAGGAACGGCGCTGGATACGGCGCGGCTGCGTTATCTTCTGGGCGCCTATTTTTCCGTTGACCCGCGCAACATGCACGCCTATGTAATAGGCGAACATGGAGACAGCGAATTTGTCCCCTGGTCGCAGGCTATGCTCGCCACCAAGCCGGTGCTGCGCATTCTCGAGCAGTCGGATGGGCGCTTTACCCGCGCAGCGCTCGAGGAGATCAGCGAAGGGGTGCGCTCGGCAGCGCAGCAGATTATCGCCGCCAAAAAGGCCACCTACTATGGAATCGGCATGGCGATGGTGCGCATCACCCGTGCGATTTTCGGCAACGAGAGCAGCATTCTCACCGTTTCCGCCATGCTGCATGGGGAGTATGGGCAAAGGGAGGTCTATGCCGGCGTTCCCTGCGTAGTCGGGCGGGAAGGGGTGCTGCGGGTGCTCACCCTCATGCTTGAGCCGAAGGAGCAGGAAAAGCTTGCCGCCTCCTGCGCCGTTTTGCAGAAAAGCTATCAGCAGCTGCAGCTTTGAGAAAAGGGGCTATTCATCCTCGGCGACCAGCAGCTGGAGCAGCTGGCCGGGAACGCCAACCCGCCCGAGGACATAGCAGGTGTAGGTGGCCCGCGGCCGGACATTGATACCGAAGGAAACCAGCGGCTCATAGGGGAGCGTATCCAGCCCCGGATTTGTACAGGGCGCTGTGGGAATCAGGTAGAACATGTAGTCTCCGCAGCGCACCGGCTTAAAGGGGGTTACCTCCCGATAGCGGACATCGCCAAAGACAATGCTGCCATCATAAAGGCGCATATCCAGCGGGGGGCTGTTGAAGGCGAGATTGACCATGCGCATCGAGCCGCAGCCCCCCATCTGGGTCTGGCAGGGGATATCGGGAATCTGTATCAGCTCGAGCCCCTCATCAGTATCAATGATGGCGACGGTAATCCGGTCTCCCGCCCGAAAGGGGATATCTCTGCGCAGCAGGATGGGGCGCGCTCCGACGGCATTGGTAATGACAACATCGCGAAACCCATCCTTCACCAGGCGGTATTCGGTCATGCCCGCATAGGCCAGTGACGCGGAGAAGACACGGGAGCCCACCAGAATGCGCAGCGGGTCGTAGCCAAATGCGGCATGAAGAAACCGCACCTGGCAGGGCCGTCCCGCATCCGGACCCGGATAGGCAGGAATGCCGGGCGCAGGGGCGATGGGCAGCGAGGGGGTATCCTCCCCCGGATAGGCGGGAATGCCGGGCGCGGGGGCAATGGGCAGCGAAGGGGTATCCTCCCCCGGATAGGCGGGAATGCCGGGCGCGGGGGCAATGGGCAGTGAAGGGGTGTTTTCCCCGGCAGCGGCCGTTTGATATACAGGCGCGGCGGATACCGGGAGGGCTTTAGAGGCAGAATCAGCAGGTTCTGACAGATAAGAGCAGGCGGGGAGATGCAGCGCCTGCCAGGTCATATGTTTCTCCGGCTCGCACTGCGCACGCAGTATCTGAAGAGTGCTCATGGGCATGTACTCCTTTATATGTAGGTTTCACATTATCCTATGCGCGGGCAGGAGCGGATGACCGGGAGAACAGGAAAGCGGCGGATGCTGCCGGGGAGAAAAAATTTGCAGGCGGGCCGTTTTCTGTATGCCGCCGGTCTTTTTTGCCGATAATAGGGGATGAAAAATAAAGCGGACGTCCTGCAAAAAGAGTGAAGGGACGCCCAAAAAAGGAGAGAGCTTATGCCCACCAACAAGCAGATCGAAAATGACCCCGCCATGCAGCAATATTTCAATTCACTGCCTCCCTATGTTCAGGAGAATATCAAGCAGGCCGGAGCGGATATCTGCAGCCTCGAGGAGCTGCGCAGCTGCGCGGAAAACCTGATGCGCACCCCGAAGGAATAAAAAAACATCCCGGCTTATTGGAGCAGGAAGCGGCTGTTTTCCGTCTGCTCCGATCCATTCGCAGGGGCGGGGATGCAGCAACAGCCTTTATCTGAAGCGCCATAAAAAGGGCGTGTGTGCCGGAAAAGCTTTGGCACACACGCCCTTTTTATGGCGCTTCAAAATGCTTTTTTGCAGAGAGAAGCCTCTTTTTCTTCTGACTCCTGCAAAAGGAGGGCAGGTTTATTGCTCCTGCTGCGGGAAAAGTTCCCCATCCGCCGGTTCCTGCGTCTGCGGGTCCTCTGCCGGCTCAGGCGCCGGCTGTTCCCTCCCGCAGGAGGGCAGGCGCGCCTGCATCCACTCGGTCAGGTCGCTATAGACCTCCTCCCGGTTCAGCTCGTTGAGCAGCTCATGGCGGGCGCCCTGATAAATCTGAAAATGCAGGTCAGATACGCCTGCCGAGAGCAGCCTTTCATAAACCTTCAGCGCTCCCCGGCCGAAATTGGTCACTGGATCGCAGTCCCCGCTGAGCAGCAGCGTGGGCAGCGACTGCGGATACTCCTTTGCCCAGCGGTGGCTGTTGGCAATTTCCATCATGGCGAACAGATCGGCAAAGGCACTGGCAGTGAAGGTGAAGCTGCAGAGCGGATCGGCCAGCGCCCGGTCGACCTCCTCCTCATCCCGCGTCAGCCAGTCCTTTTCAGTGCGCGCGGGGACAAAGCTGCGGTTGAAGCTTCCCATGGTCAGCTTCTCGAGAAGATCCGGACGGGAAAACGGCCCCTTGTGCCGGATGGCCTGCTGCGCAAGCAGAACACCCATACCGGTCAGCGGGTTTGGGCCGGGCGAGCCGATAAAAACGGCCCCGCTGATGGAATCGGGGTATTTCAGGCAGTAGAGCCGGGCGATGAGCGAGCCCATCGAGTGGCCGATTAAAAAACGGGGGGTCTTCGGGAACATGCTGCCCGCCGCGCTGCACAGCTGCCGCAGATCGCGCACCAGGCACTGATAGCCCTTTTGGGGGGCAAAATAGCCGAGGCGCTCCGGCCCGGCAGCGGTTTTCCCGTGGCCCAGGTGATCGTGCCCGAAGGCGGCAATCCCGTGGTGAGCCAGGTAAAGCATAAAATTGCGGTAGCGGTCGATATGGTCGCACATTCCGTGGGAAATGAGCGCTACCGCGCGCACCGAAACCGCCTCCGGATAGTAAACTACGGCATTGATGGTATCGGTCCCATTGGAGCTTTTAAAAGAAATGGTTCGAATACTGGTTCGCATGAACGTTTTTTATCCTCCCTTTCAGCAGCCGCCCTCTCCTCAGGCGAGGGCAGGCCGGCTGCCGGAGGGCACATCTGCCCGGGTAACCTCCTGTATGCTTCCCTCTTCACTGACGGTGAAAAACCGGAGATGGGTAAATTTACGCCAAACCGTATAAAGGATGGAGCTCTCATCCTGCGGAATGCCGCTGACGATTTGAGCGGCCTTGTTGTGTTTAATAAAATGAATAATCTGCCGGGCGGGATCTTCCCCATAGGTTACATGCATCTCCCCGCCGTTTTGCTTGGAAACATTGAACAGATGTTCCAATGCGAGCGGATTCTGCGGATAGAGGCTGCTTTGTACACTCAGAATACACAGCTCGGTGCCGGAAACCTCTGAAAGCGTTTTGCCGGCATGAATCAGCCGCTCGCAACGAAACTGATTGGTAACCAGGACAACCGTTTTGGCAGACGAATGATTTTCATCCATTGTCATAGGGCATTCTCCTTCAGGCGGCACAATCAGGCCGATAAGCTTATTTCGCTGCGGCTGGACCGGGCCTCCCGCAATAGCGGGTGAAAGGGTCCGGCCCTTCTTTATTTATTATACCGGATATTTATGACGAAATCATTACTGGACCGGATATTTTTCAGGCAAAAAACCGGGCGCCGGATTTACAAACCGGTCATGGAAAATCATTGAAAAGCAGGAAAGGGCATGGTATAATTTTTTATTAGGCTACAACAATAAGCTTAACGCCTTTTGCTGCCCTTTTTGTATGGGTCCGGTCCGGATATTGTCTTTCATTTCGAAAAGGAGTATGGCATATGTCTGCAGACATTCTTTACATTGTGGTTCCCTGCTACAATGAGCAGGAGGTTCTCCCGCAGACCGCCCGCCGCCTGCAGCAGAAGCTGGAAGCGCTTTTCGGGGAGGGGAGAATCAGCGAAAAGAGCCGGGTTCTGTTTGTAGATGATGGTTCCCGCGACCGCACCTGGGAGCTGATAGAGGGGCTGCACGGCGAAAATCCCCTCTTCTGCGGGCTCAAGCTCTCCCGGAACAAGGGCCACCAGAATGCGCTGCTCGCCGGGCTGATGCAGGCGAAAAAGCATGCGGATGCCGCTATTTCGATGGATGCCGACCTGCAGGATGATATCGGTGTTATCGATAATTTTTTGACCGAATATGAAAACGGCTGCGAAATTGTCTATGGGGTGCGCTCCTCCCGCGAGAAGGACAGCTTTTTTAAGCGCACCACCGCTCTGGGCTTTTACCGCTTCATGAGCCTCATGGGTGCGGATATTATCGAAAATCATGCTGACTGCCGGCTGATGAGCCGCCGCGCGCTGGAGGGGCTGGAGGAGTTTTCCGAAATCAACCTTTTTTTGCGGGGGATTGTGCCGCTCATCGGCTATAAAAGCGCGGTAGTCAGCTATGAGCGCGGGGAGCGCCTGGCAGGGGAGTCGAAATATCCGCTCAAAAAAATGCTCGCCTTCGCCTTCGACGGCATTACTTCCTTCAGCGTGAAGCCCATCCGGTTGATTACGATAACCGGATTTCTGGTTTTTGCCGTGAGTGTCGGCATGCTCCTTTATACCATCATCCGCAAATGGATGGGGGCAACGGTGGCGGGCTGGGCGTTTCTCAGCTGCTCTATCTGGATGATTGGCGGGGTGCAGCTGCTATCTCTCGGCATTATCGGGGAATATGTGGGAAAAACCTATGCCGAAAGTAAACGGCGGCCCCGCTATTTTATTGAAAAATGGCTGGGAGAACAGGAGACCCGAGGCCGGGAAAAGACCGGAGAGTGAAAATCCCCCTTCCTGTCTTTCGGAAAAGGCGGGGGATGCAGCGGCCGGCTGCTCAAGGAAAGAAAGGATGAAACGCATGGCCATTTATTACGGCCTTTTCGCCCTGATTGTCGGGCTGGGGCTCTGGCTCGGAAAAGCGGATAGCCGCGGCTGGTCCCGCGCCGTCTACTGCCTGGGGATTACCCTGCTGCTCGCCTTAACGGCCGGGCTTCGTTATGGCATCGGCTTTGATTATGTCAACTATCCTCCTCTGTTTGAAGCGATCCGCTCGCTTTCCTGGGGCGGACTGATTTCCTACAAATATGAGATTGGCTTTTCAGCCTTCAGCAAGCTTTTGATGCTGATTTCCGCGAACACCACCTTTCTCTACTGCGTTTATGCGTTTTTGATGATGGGTATCGTCGGCTACGTTATCTGGCGGCGCAGCGCCATTCCCTGGCTCTCCTTTTTCTGCTTTGTGACGCTGAACTTTTTTGCGAGCGCCATGAACCTGCTGCGGCAGACCTTTGCCGCCTTTATCTTCCTGCTGGCGCTCCCCTATCTGAAAAAGCGGCGGATAATTCCCTATATGCTGCTTGTTCTGCTGGCGGCGAGTGTGCATAAAACGGCGCTTATTCTTATCCCTGTCTACTTCATTGCCCGGCTGCCGGTTAACCGCTACACCGGCGCGCTCTATGCCGGCGGCACGCTGTTTACCTTCCTCTTTTCCGATTATATTATGGATTTTGTCCTGCAGTATGTCTTTACCTATTATGCGGGGAACAGCATCTATTATAACAGCTCCTCCTTTCTCTATGTGATGATACCGGTCGTCATTGCCGTTGCCACCATTGCTTTAAGGGGACGGCTGTGCAGAGAGGACCCGGAAAATATCGTCTATGTCAACCTGATGATTTACGGCGGCTTTTTTTCGCTGCTGATGACGCGGCACTTTATTCTCGAGCGCTTTTCCCTTTATTTTATGGTGGTTTCCATTTTAGTCATACCGCTTCTGGTGCAGACCTTCTGCCCGCAGCAGAACCCGCTTCCGGATGACGGGAAATTCCGCAGCGAGCGCGCGCAGAAGCTCTGGATTAAACGGCAGATGAAGGAAAAAAGACAGATCTATGTGTCGATTGCAGTCACCACCTGCCTTATCTGCTTCGTCCATTTTCTGATTGGCGTCAGCTATAAGTTCCATAATGTTTATCCCTACTACTCGGTCTTTTCCGAGGAGGCCAGAAATCAGAAGCGCATTCCCTATGTGCCCTACTGGCAGGAGGCGAAGGGCGCTCTGCAGATCACCAATCCGGAAGACTGAAAACGGAGGATGCTTTGAAGCAACTGATTATCGGCGAAAACGATGCCGGGCAGCGGCTGGACAAATTTCTGCACAAGGCCTTTCCCGACCTGCCCTCTTCGCTCTGCTATAAATATATCCGTCTCAAGCGCATCAAGGTGGAGGGTGCGCGCGCCCGCCCGGAGCAGAAGCTGCAGCCGGGACAGCGGCTGAGCCTCTACATTGCCGATGAATTTCTAGGGGAGGCGGGGAAAAAGCCGCTCTTTCTGAGCGCATCTGGCGAGGTCCGCGTTGTTTATGAGGATGCCTCCACCCTGCTGGTGGATAAGCCGGCCGGCCTTCTCTGCCATGAGGATGCCCGGGAAAAGCGGGATACGCTTTCCAACCGCCTGCTTCGCTATCTCTATGAGAAGGGGGAATATGACCCTGGGCGGGAGCAGAGCTTTACCCCGGCGCTCTGCAACCGCATCGACCGTAACACGCAGGGGCTGGTGATGGCGGCCAAAACGGCGGCCGCCCAGCGGGAGCTGTGCGAGGCCATCCGGGAGCGGATGCTCGATAAGCGGTATTTCTGCGTTGCCCGCGGAAAGCTGCCCCACAGCCGCGACAGGCTGACCGGCTACCACACGAAGGATTCCGCCAGCGGCGAGGTGTGCATCACTCCCTATCCGCGCCCCGGCGCCAAAACGGCCGTTACCGAATACCGCGTGCTCGCCTTTGATGGGGAGCGCTCGCTTCTGGAGGTGCTGCTGCACACCGGGCGCACCCACCAGATCCGGGCGCAGCTTGCCGCTATCGGCCATCCGCTCGAGGGGGATGCCAAATATGGCGTTCACCACCTGCAGCCCGGGGGGCTGCGTTTTCAGGCGCTCTGCTCCTTTTCCCTGCGTTTTCACAGCCTGCCGGAGAGCTGGTCCATTTCTTACCTCTCCGGCCGGGAATTTCAGGCGGGCGAGGTTGATTTTGCGCGCTTTTATTTCGGGGATTTCTTTGCCCAGCTGCTGCAGCTGCCGGCAGAGTCGGAGAGACTGGATCTGACCGCTCACCCTATGATGAAGAAAAGAGAGAGAACATGAAGCAAAAATATGGCGCGCGCCGAGCTAAGGGCGCGCTGGGAGTCGTTTTTGCTGCACTTTTTCTGGCAGCGCTGATTCCGATAGGCGTTATCCTCGCAGAGGACTATCTGGAGCGACCTGCCGCTGCCGGCGAGCCGCCGAAAGAGGCGGCCGTCTCCTCCCAAACGGCAAGCCCGGCCGCTGTAAATCCAAAGGCGGCAAAGGGCCGCCCGCAGGCCGAGTCAAGGCCGGAATCGGACCCGGAGCCCTCCTTTCCCCGCTTCGGGCTGGTGAAGGAGGGGGAGGCGGTCAGCGCCTCCTATTTTGATGATGCCGTCTTTTTCGGGGACTCGCTGACCGATGGCCTGGGCGCCTACAGCTCCCTCTCCAACGCGACCTTTATCGCCTCTACCGGCGTCAATCCGGACAGCGTTTTTACCAAGGAGGCAATCACCCTGCCCGGCGAGGAGAAGCGCTGCACGATGTTTTCCGCTCTCGGCCGCAGCCGGCCGGGGAAAATTTATATCATGCTCGGCGCCAACTGGGTGGGTCTCAATACCGGGATAGAAAAAAAGACCTTTTTAAACCATTACCGGGCGATGCTGGAAAAAATCTGCGAGCAGCAGCCGGAGGCCACCATTTATATCCAGTCGATGCTCCCCGTTTCCCGGGAATATGAGGAGAATACCCGCGGCAACAACCGCGTCGGCCTTACCAACGCCATTATTCGGGACTATAACGAAGCGCTGCTGCAGCTGGCAGAGGAGATGCAGCTTTATTATCTGGATGTTCACTCTGCAATGGCCGACGGGGCGGGCTGCCTGCCGGGCGAGAAAACGAGCGATGGCATGCACCTCACCCCGGACTACTACACCCGTTGGTATGATTACCTGCTGACCCATACCGTTCCAGGGGAGGAGGAAAACTCTCAGCCGGGGGAGGCACCGAGGGAGGTTTCTTCCTCCGGGCAAGAGAGCGGGGATGAGGAGGCATAAAGCCGGTAAAGGCGGCCGGATGGTGGAAGGGCCCTGTTTTTTGGGGGGCTTTCCAAAAGCGGCCTGTTATTTCTATTCAGGGAGGTTTTGTTTTATGACATGGGGGATTATTGCGGCGCTCGATGAGGAGCTGAAGCCTCTTCTCGAGCAGCTACAGCTCGAAAAAAAGCAGGAGGTCTATGGCACCACTGTCTATCAGGGGAGCATCTATGGGCAGAAGGCGGTGCTCTGCCGGTGCGGGATTGCCACCATCAATGCCGCGCTGTGCACCAGTGTGCTCATCCGGGAGTTCGGCGCCGACCGGATTATCAATACCGGCATTGCCGGCGCGCTCGGTGATGGGGTAGAGACGCTGGATGTCGTTATCTCGGAGGATGTCTGCTACCACGACCGGGACAACGCTTTGGAGCGCTACTACCCCTTTACCAACTGCTTTAAGGCCGATGGGGAGCTCATTGAGCGCATCCGGCGGGCAGCGGAGGGGCTGATTGTCCGCGAAAAACCGGTGCGCGTGCGGGTGGGACGGATTGTGACAGGGGACCTGTTTATTGAGGACAGCGCGGTGAAAAAGGATCTGTGCGCGCGCTACCACCCGCTCTGCGTAGAGATGGAGGGGGCGGCCATCGCCAATACCGCCTTCGCAAACGGCTGTCCTTTCGCCGTTGTGCGCACCATGTCCGACTGCGCGGATGAAAACGCCTCGCAGAGCTATGATGACCTGATTGAGCGCGCCAGCGAGATATCGGCGCAGATTGTGCTGCGCATGCTGAAGGGCTGAGGAAAAAGACTTCTCTGCGTTTTCGGCAGGGGAGAAAACCACTTACATAAAAATTAAGGGGGAACAGGAAAATGGAACGGATTGCCAGCTTTTCGGTGGATCACCGCAAAATCGGCAAGGGGATGTATATCTCCCGCATAGACGGGGACGTGGTGACCTATGACCTGCGCATGTGCCTGCCGAATGCGGGCAGCTATCTGAGCGATGCCCCGCTGCACACCTTTGAGCACCTGCTTGCGACCCACGTGCGCAACTCCCGCTTTAAGAATGAGATCGTCTATGCCGGGCCGATGGGCTGCCGCACCGGCTTTTACCTGCTGGTGCGCGACAAAATGAGCCACGCGGACACGCTCGCCCTTTTAAAGGAGAGCATGGCCTTTATCGCCGGGTTTTCCGGCACCATTCCCGGGGCCAGCGAGCCGGAATGCGGCAACTGGCTCTGCCATGACCTGGCGGGCGCGAAGGAATATGCCGCCGATTATCTCCGGGTGCTGGAGGGCTGGTCGGTCGAGAAGATGACCTATCCGCAATGAGGAGGCGCATGCTGCGCGCGGCAGCTTCTCTGCTTTTGCTGGCGCTGCCCCTTGCGGGCTGCAGCGGCCCCGCTTCACCGGAAAAGCCGCAGGAGGAAACGCCGCCCATGAAGGCCTCTTCCGCGCCCGCCCCGGCGCAGGAGGTTTCCCGCGCCCCTTCGGCCGAGGAGCAAAAGGAGCAGCCGGACTCCTCCCCCTTTTTGCCCGCGAAGGCGGTTTTGCAAAAAAGCGGCGGGCAGAGTACCGTCTGGGAGCTGCAGTTTTCTTCCCCGCAGCCGGTCAACTTCGTCCTGCTGCCTGAGGGGACAAACGCCGCGGCGGCGGTGGTTCAAAACGGGGAGAAGCAGCTCTACCGCTCCTCGCCGGACAGCGACAGCCGCCTGCTGCGCTTTGATACCGAGCAGGCTGAGCGCCTTACCCTGCTGCTGGAATCCCCGCAGAATACAAAGGAGGAGCCCCGGGCCGGACTGCTGAGCGGGGAGACGGCCCTCTTCGCCTATCTGCCCGCCTCCACCAGTCCGGAGATATTGGAGAGCTATGCCGCCTCCTTTAAGCGGCTAAAGCAGGTAACAGTCATCACCGGGCTTTGCTGGGATGAAAACGGGCAGGTGACGGTGATAGACGAAAATTATCCGGCGCTGATGGAAAAGCTCTGCGCGCTGCGGGAGCAGTTCGGCTTTTCTGTCAGCAGCACCCTCTATCCTGCCCGTTCGCTCATTCAGGAGGGCCGGGCCGGGGAGGTCACCGAAAAGAACCGGGAGGCGCTGCAGGCCTCCATCCTCTCCCATGCCCGCGAATACCGGCTAAACGGCATCGACCTTGATTGGGAAACCCCGCGGGATGCCGCCGAGTGGGAGAGCTGCTGCGCTCTGATTGCCGGGCTGGGCGCGCTCAAAGAGGAGGCCGGGCTCTCCATTTCGGCCGCCCTCTATCCGGAAAATACGGGACGGCTCTCTTTGGAGGCGATGGCGGCGCTCGACCGGCTGCAGCTGATGAGCTATGACCAGTTTGATCCTTTTGGCCGCCATGCCTCCTTTGAGGGAATGGCGGCGGACATCCGGCAGGCGCTGCAGGCCGGCTGGGAGAGCGAGCAGCTGATGGTGGGCATCCCCGCCTACGGCCGCCCGCTGGATGGGGCGGCCCGCTGGCCGCTCTACTGCGACCAGCCGCTGCCCTTAGAGACAAACCTTTTGGAAGGCAGCTATTTTAACAACCTGCAGATGGTGCGGGATAAGGCGGCCTTCTGCCAGCTTTCCGGGCTTGGCGGCGCCTTCCTCTTTCATCTGACCGGCGATCTGCCGGCGGAGAATCCCCATTCCCTCCTCGGGGCCATCGATTAGAAAAGGCAGAAGGAAACAGGAGATGCAGCTTTTTATCGACAGTGAGGCTGGCCTCTGGCGGACTGCGTTCGCGCAGCCGCTGCTAGGCTGGTATGACCGCCATGCCCGGGTGCTGCCCTGGCGCAGCGACCCGACCCCCTACCATGTCTTTGTATCGGAAATAATGCTTCAGCAGACCCGGGTGGAGCCGGCGATTCCCTATTATGAGCGCTTTATCCGCGAGCTGCCCGACCTGCAGGCGCTGGCGGTGGCCAGCCCGGAGCATCTGCATAAGCTCTGGGAGGGGCTGGGTTACTATTCGCGCGTTCAGAATATGCAGCGCACTGCGAAAAAGCTCTGCGGGGAGTTTCGCGGCGAATTTCCCGATTCGCTCCCCGCGCTTCTCTCGCTGCCGGGTATCGGAGAATATACGGCGGGGGCGATTCTCTCGATCGCCTTTTCGCGCCCTGTCCCCGCGGTGGATGGCAACGTTCTGCGGGTTCTTTCCCGGATAGCCCTTTACCGGGAGGATATCGCCTCCCCGCGCGCCAAAAAGGAGATAGGAGCGCTGATATCCCGCTTTATCCCGCAGGAGCGTCCGGGGGATTTTAATCAGGCGCTGATGGATTTGGGTGCGGGCATCTGCCGTCCGCATGCGGCGCCGTTCTGTGAAGACTGTCCGGTGCGGGAATGCTGCAGCGCGCGAAAAGAAGGCTGCGCCGCTGCCCTTCCGCTCAGGGCCCCCAAAAAGGAGAGACGCACCGAGGAGCGCACGATTTTTCTGGTGCTTTCTAAAAGGGGCGTTCTTCTCCACCGCCGCCCTGCACAGGGGCTGCTGGCCGGCCTCTGGGAGTTTCCCGGACTGCCCGGCAGATGCGGCGCCGCCGAGGCGGCGGCCCTTTTCCCGCCGGGGGCCGTTTTTTCTGCGCTCGCGCCCGCCCGCCATATCTTTACCCATGTGCAGTGGCAGATGAGCGGCTTTCTGGTGCGCCTGAACGATATTCCCGCCCTGCCGGAGGAGGAAAACTGGCGCTGGGCAAATCTGCGCGCGCTGCAGGAGGAATATGCCGTCCCCTCTGCTTTTAAAAGCTATTTCCGCCTGGCCTGCGCACTGGAAAGGGCTGCCGGGGAAGCGGAGGCCCCTGAGGGCCGGGCCTTGAATGGCGGGCCGGATGAAGGAAGCGCGGGGACAAGCCCGCTTCGTTGAGAAAAGGAGGGCCATGGAAAGATGCTGGTCTATTATCTGAATCTGCTGCTGATTCTGGCGCTGGCCTATCCGCTTTGCGTCTATAAACCCAGCCGGGTGAAGCGTATCGCCTATCTGTGCTGCACCTTTTCCGCGATGTTTTTTCTGGCAGCGGCCCGCCAGGGAATCGGCAACGATTACTTTTCCTATATTGATATCTACTATGAGGCGGCGGGCAGCTCATTTTTTGAGCTGTTTTCCGCCGGCGCGCGCGCCGAGCCGGGCTACCTGCTGCTCTGCAAACTGATAGCGCTGACCGGCGCCTCCCAGACGGTGATGTATGCGGTGATGGCCCTTCTCTGCCTGATACCGGTGGCCGTTTTTATCTACCGCTACAGCGAAAACCTCTGGCTCTCCACCTGGCTTTATGTGACGCTCACCTTTTTTTATGGAACGATGAACTTTGTGCGCCAGAATCTGGCGCTGGCAATTCTGCTGACTGGCTATCCGCTGTTAAAAAAACGGGCGCTGCGCCCGGCGCTCTGCTATGTGGGCGTCATCCTGCTGGCGGCCAGTTTTCACAAGACCGCGCTGATTATGCTGCCGGTGCTGCTGGTCTGCTATCTGCCGCTCAACCGCTGGCTGGGCGGGGCCTATGCTTTTCTGGCGCTGGCGCTCTATCTCTGCTCCCGCCAGCTGGTCGGCTGGGTGACCGACTATGTGTATACCGCCTATAAAGATCTCGTTTATCTGCAGGTGGGGCTTGGCTATGTCTTTCTTATCATCCCCGCGCTGGTGCTGCTGCTGGTGCTCTGCAGCAAAAAAAAGCTGGAGCAGCACTCGAAGGAGGCGCCGCTACTTATCAACTTGGTTTTTTACAGCGTTTTAATCTGGCTGTTTATCACCCGGCACATGGTGCTCGAGCGCTTCTCCCTCTACCTGTATGTCTATGTGCTGCTGCTCATTCCGATGGCGATAGAGCTGCAGCGCCCGGATGAAAAGCAGCTTGCCGACCTTTCTCGGCTCAGGCAGAGCGCGAAGAGCAGCCGCTCAAAGGCGGCAGGCAGGCGGCTCATCGAGCTTACCTCCCAGCTGAATGCCCGCCGCGCTTATTACTACTGTCTGATGGGCGCGGTGCTGATTGCCTCCTTTTGCTACCATGAGTTCGGCATGCACGACGGAAATAACGGCTTTCATGGCGTATTTCCCTACCATTCGCTGATAGAAGCGCTGAACCGTTTGCCTTAAAACGCCTGATTTTCAAGACGATACAGGAGCCGGACAGAATGGATGAAAAGAATGCACATGAGGGGCACCGCGCGCGGATGCGCCAGCAGATAAGTGAGCGCGGGGTGGATGGGCTGCCGCCGCACAACATTTTGGAATACCTGCTTTTTCATACGATTGCGCGCAGGGATGTAAACGATCTGGCCCATGCGCTCATTGACCGCTTTGGCTCCTTTTCCGGCGTTTTGGATGCCAGCCGGGAGGAGCTGAAGAAGGTTCCCGGCTGCAGCGAGATTACCGCCGCCTTTTTAAGCGCGCTTCCCGGCATCTTTCGCGCCTATCAGGAGGATAAGCTTATCCGGGGCCTTGTTTTTGAGGAGATTTCCCAGCTGGGGGATTATCTGGCCAGCCTGTTTGTCGGCCGGAGCGTGGAAACGGTGGTTCTGCTCTGCCTGGACTTAAAAAACAAGCTGATTTGCTCAAGAGTGGTGGCCTCCGGAAGCGTGTCGCATGTGACGCTGCCTATTCGAAAGATTGTGGAGGTCGCGCTTTCAGTGGGCGCGGTGGGCATCGCGATTGCTCATAACCATCCGGGCGGCTATGCAATCCCCTCAAGCGGAGATATCGGTGCAACCCGCCAGCTGCAGGAGGCGCTTATCCCGCTGGGCATTGAGCTTATCGAGCATGTGGTCGTCAGTGAGGATGACTACACCTCAATGCGCCTTTCCGGCTATCTGAGCCGGGGCTGAGCGTATACGAAAACCGGGAAATGCAGACTGGCCCCGATATCCCGAGGGTTGGCCTGCAGAAAAAGGGGTCTGCCTCAAAATGCTTATTCCGGTTTGCAGAAACCGGAAAAAACGGCGGTTTCGCACCGAAAGGTGCGAAATTCGGGGCATAAGCTTGCCCCGAAAGCGTTTTTTCAGAAGAGGCTGTTGCAAAATGCGAGCATTTTGCAACAGCCTCTTTCAGCTGCAGAACAGATGCGCGCCGATGCGCAGGATGACCGGACGGGAATGCATCCAGGCATTGGAGGTTTTATCCGGGTTAAAATAGTAGAGGGCACCGCCGGAGGGGTCCCAGCCGTTGAGGGCATCCTGAGCGGCACGGTAGGCGGAATCGGCAATCGGCTCATTAATCTGCCCGTCGGTAATCGCCGTAAACGCGCCTGACTGATAAACGACCCCTGCTACGCTGTCCGGGAAGGAGGGATGCTCCACCCGGTTGAGGACAACGGCGCCGACGGCAACCTGCCCCTCATAGGGTTCGCCGCGCGCTTCGGCAGAGATGATGCGCGCGAGCAGCTGATAGTCGGCATCCCCCTCTGAGGAGCCGCCACCGCCGGAGGGGATGCCCAGAGCGGCGAGCGTATCGGGGCCGGCAATGCCATCGACAGCCAGCCCGTTTTTGCGCTGGAAATATCGCACCGCCTCTTCGGTCTGCGGGCCATAGATACCGTCCACCTCTCCGGAGAAATAGCCCCAGCTCAGCAGCCGCTGCTGGATTTTGCGCACCTCGCTGCCGCTTGAGCCGCGCTCGGAGTAGGCGGCGAGCGCCCGGGGCTCAAACAGGGAAAAGAGGGCGCTGCGCTCCCGCAGGCGGGCGGCCTGAAGCACCAGCCCGATGATACAGATATTGAGCAGGATGAGAATGGCAAAACGAAGGATGTTCCTTCTGTGTCTTTCCAACATGTTTCCTCCCAGAAGTTTCTGTGTTCAAAAAGAAGTTTTCCCTTTTCGCAGCGCATTATCCTTTTATCCGGCGGCCCTTTTGAAAAGGAAGGGCCGTTTTGTCACCAAAAGGAAGGCGGTGTAATAGGATAAAATATCTGAAACACCGGAGGGCGATAGGATGGAACTCATGTGGATCATTTTCGTCACTTTTCTGGCGGTGGCGGCCGCCTACTGTGCGGGCGGCTATCTGGACAGGAAAACGCGCGCGCGCCAGGAGCAGGAGGAGCGCCACCGCCGGGAGGAATACCTGTCCCTGACAGCGGAATTTGCGCGCGGCTTTTCCGGGCTGCTGGTCGGGCGCGGTCTCGCCAACAAAGAGGCGGCATTTGAAATTTCCTGCCTGCTGTGCCAGTATCTGGAAAAATATTCGGAAGAGAGCTATGCAGGGGAGGAATGGGAACAGCTGAAAAAAAGGCTGCAGGCCCCAAAGGCGCAGCCATAAAGCCCGCAGAGTTCTGCCGCCATTCTGCTTCCTGGGGATAGCGGGGATCGGATGGGTTTTACAGAAAAAAGCTGTCTGTATAAATGTCAGGCATTTATACAGACAGCTTTACTTTTCAGAACAAAAGACAGGAAATGGGGGTTAGCCAACCATCGACTGAACAATTTCGGTGGACCATTTGGCAGCGCCGGCGAGATCCGCATCGGTCACCTTGCCTGCCTTGAAGAGGCCGCCCTTTACGACACACTGATAGGGATTGCCGGCAATGCCGACGCCGTTTTTCTCAACAATGGCCTTCAGCTCATCGAGCGCCTCAAAGGAGGGGCCGATGCCGAAGAACGCCACATTTTTGGCGCGGGCGGGGGTGAGGCCGTTGCAGAAGTCCACCACCTCACGCGGAGCGGTCTTTTTGGTGGTTTCAACGCCGATGAAGAGCAGCTTCTCGCTCTCGCAGGGATAGGCGGGCGGGATTTTATCGCAGCCAGCCTTCTGCTCTCGGGAAATGGCCTGCGCCATCAGTTCACTGTTGCCGGCCTTGGAAAAAAACAGGATACGCATTTTAAAAACCATGGGTATTTCCTCCTTGCTGTTAAGTGGGCGGTATTTTTTTATTATAATGCATACCATACAAGGCCGGCGGCCCTGTTCGGGTGCAGGTTTTAGAGCAAGGCGGCTTTAAAAACCTGTACCTCCGGCAGCGAAATGCGCATGCCGCTGCCAAAATACGCATTGTAACAATGCCTGCATCTCTCCCAAACAGAAAGCTTCTGCCGCTTTGGAGAAATTGCGGACAAAAAGCCCGTTAACATTATTATAGCATGCCTTTGTGAAGATTGTTTAAAAGAGACTGAATTCTCTGTTTTTACTTGATAACAGGTGGAAAATATAGTTGATATTTACAGTTTCTGTTTTTCCGCCTTTTTCCTTTTAAGAGGGAGATTGGCTTCGGAAAGAACGACCGATCCCATAATCACCAGCCCTCCGGCAACGAGGCTGCCGGTCAGCCGGTCATAGCCCATCATCACCGAAAACAGCGACCCGAACAGCGATTCCATGCAGAGAATCAGCGCCGCCTTGGAGGCAGGAACATGCTGCTGACCCAGCGTCTGCAAAAGATAGCACAGGCAGGTGCTGAATACCCCCAGATAGCCGACTGCGGCCAGTCCCATCGAGGGGCGAAAAGAGGATAGGCTGCCATCCAGAATGAAAAAGGCGATGGCAGAGAGGACGGCCGCCGTTACAAACTGCAGAAAGACCAGTACCTTTGCATCCATGCGCGCCGCCAGAATGCCGGTCAGTACAATCTGACAGGCAAAAAAGAAGGCGCAGAGAAGGGCCAGCAGATCTCCGCCATGGAGGGAAAGCCCCTCTCCCGGCTGAAAGGAGAGCAGGCCGATACCAACAAGGCAGACGACGCAGGCAGCCACCATTTTAACTGGTGGGCGCCGGTGGGCGGCGGCCCACCAGAGAAAGGGAACCATCACGACGTTGGTAGCGGTTAAAAAGGCGGCATTGGAAGGGGTGGTGCGCTCCATGGCCAGCGTTTGCACCATAAACCCCAGAAAGAGGAAGACGCCCACCAGAACACCGCCCCGCACCATTTCCAGGGTAATGGCGGCCCGGATCTGTTTCCCGAAGGCGATGCCGAAAACGGCGGCGGCAATGATAAAGCGTCCCATCATGATAAACGAGGCGGAGAGCCCGTCGTCCACCGCCAGGCGGGTCGCCATAAAGCCCCAGCCCCAGATAATGGCCACCAGCAGCAGCCCGAGCTGAGAGAGCAGACGGATTTTCTGTTCCTTTTCCATATGGTATGCGACCACTCCCTATTTTTTCGATTTGCCCTGCAGCGGGTCTATCCTTTTCAGGATAACCGGTCGCGTTTAAATTGTCAAGACTTGCGCGCTGTGGTGAGCCCAGGCCAGCGGGAAAAGGATGAAGCCCTCCTTTTCTGATTTCTGCAGGTCAAAAACCGTCCGGCGGGAATGGCTGTATGCATCTGCAGCAGATAATGCCTTTTTCGGCGGCTTTTAAACAGCTAAAAGTCGGGGCCTGTTTTGCCGGATGGAGAGACACCTGCCAGCTTGCGTACCGATTCGATAATTTCCATCACCTGCTTTTGCTGGCTCTCGGTGAATCCGTCGAGGCTCACCATCTTCCGGTTATCCAGTCCCGTCAGGTAATCGGTAGTGACGCCATAGAGGAGAGCCAGCCTCACCAATACATCCACCGAAGGCATGGTCAGATTATTTTCGTAACCGCTGATGCTGGCCTTTGATACATGGATGCGCTCTGCAACCTGTTTTTGCGACAGTTTCTTCTTTTTTCTCAGAAATCTCAGCCTGTAACCGAAATCAAAGGTCATCTCTGCGAACCATACCTTTCTTCGAAACCTGCTGGCCCGGACGCCGGATTTTCCTCTCCATGCTGCCTGCCTTTTCGATTGTAATACAAGAGAGTATGGTGAAACTGTTTATTTATCTCTATTTATGACCAATTATCTGGTTTTATACAAAAAAAGAAGAATGCTCTGTTGCCAAAAGCGGGAATCTGAGCAAAAAAGAAAGAAATAAGGCGGGCCCGGGGAGGATATCCTGCAAAAGATATAGCGCCCGCAGCAAAAGGATGCTATACTAAAAAGCAAACATCCCTGCAGGAGGGCGCTATGCAGAATCTTTCCAATATCGGGGTCATTCGGGAGCTGCTTTCCCGCCATGGCTTTTCCTTTTCCAAACAGCTGGGCCAGAATTTTCTGGTGAATCCCAGTGTCTGTCCGCGTATGGCGGAATTTTCCCATGCGGGTCCGCAGGTGGGAATGATTGAAATCGGTCCGGGCATTGGCGTATTGACCCGCGAGCTGAGTGCGCGGGCGAAAAAGGTGGTCGCCATCGAGCTGGATGAGCGCCTTTTCCCCCTGCTAAAGGAGACGCTTGGCGACTGCCCCAATATAAAGCTCATTCATGCGGATGCGATGAAGGTGGATTTTTCGGCCCTTATCCGGGAGGAGTTCGGCGGGGAAGAGGGGCAGTCGCCTCCCCGCGTTGCCCTGGCGGCAAACCTGCCCTACTATATCACCTCCCCGCTGATTATGCGGCTGCTGGAAAGCCGCCTGCCGCTCGAGGCGCTCACTGTGATGGTGCAAAAGGAGGCGGCCGGGCGACTGTGTGCCGAGCCGGGCACCCGCGCCGCGGGGGCTGTTTCACTGGCGGTGCGGTATTACAGCGAGCCGGAAATTCTCTTCGGCGTTTCGCGCGGCTCCTTTCTGCCCGCCCCCTCGGTGGATTCTGCGGTGATCAGGCTATCTATCCGCAGGGAGCCGCCCATTTCGGTGCACAGCGAAAAGGCGCTCTTTTCACTCATCCGCGCTGCCTTTTCCCAGCGCCGGAAAACGCTCGGCAACGCCCTGTGCTCCGGGCTGCAGCGGGAAAAATCCTTCATTCTGCAGCAGATGGCCGCCTGCGGCATTGCAGAGAACGCCCGCGCAGAGTCGCTGAGCCTTTCGCAGTTCGGCGCGCTCGCCGATGCGCTGCAGAGCGGAGAAGAGGACAGGAATTAAGCAGGTCTGTAAAAGAGTGAAAAATCCGCTTTCAGCACCCTTTGAGGGCTGAAAGCGGATTTTTAAAGAGCACAGCGGGCGCAGCTTAAACCAGCCGGGCGATATGCTCTGCGCGTTCGCCGGGCAGCAGGTCGATGGGCGGCAGCTCGATGAGCGTATAGCAGCCGGGGGTCTGGCGCAGGGCGGCGCGCGCCGCGGAAACCATAATCTGGGCGGTCAGAGCGGGGTTGTTAATCTGCATATCGAAGGAGAAGCGCTGGCTGTGGGTGCTCCCCGAAACGCCCTTGCGCTCGATATGCACGCCATGCCCCATATCGCGCACCGCCGAAACATCCGGCACAAACTGGATATGCGTTTCATCGTGGGCGAAATAGTCATCCTCCAGAATCTGGCGTTCGATTTTGGCCGGATCAGCGCCCTTTTTGAGCTGGACATAGCACATCCGCTTGTGCAGCCCTGCTCCGGCAGGGATGGTGACCGAAAGCGCATCGGCCACCCCTTCGATTGCGCGGATGGCGACCGAGTGCCCCATGCTCATGCCGGGGCCAAAATTGGTGAAGGTCAGTCCTTTGGGCGCGCAGGCCTCGAGCAGCGTGCGCACTACCGAGTCCGAGCCGGGGTCCCAGCCGGCGGAGAGGATGGCCACGCTCCCACCCTGCCTGGCCAGCTGTCCGAGGGCGGCATGCATCTGCGGAATCTGGGTATGAATATCAAAGCTGTCAACCGTGCAGATGCCCATTTTCAGGATTCCTTCTGCGGTTTCTAATACCGAGCGCGTCGGCGTGCAGATCAGGGCAACCTCCGGCTTCTCCGGAAGCTCCTCAATATTCTGAACTACCGGCAGCCCATTTAGCTCCGGACAGCCCTCCCCCGAGCCGCTGCGGCGAACGACACCGCAGACGGAAAAATCCTGCGCGGCGCTCAGCGCCTCCAGTGCGGCGCGACCGATATTTCCATAACCGACAATGGCTGCTTTTATCATTGCTCTGTTCCCCTTTCCCGGCTTTTTATAGCCGGCCCTGTCTGTTTTGGCTGTGCAAAAATATGCCGGATAACAGACGCTGCCCTTTCGCTGAACCCGGCGGCTTTGCCATTTCGCCGGAGGGGCAGGCCCGCGCCCTTATTATAGCAAACCTGCGGCCTGCCTGCAAGCGGCGGAGAATCCCTCCTTTTCCACCGCTCCCCCTGCTTTTTTGCCCGCAAAAGGGGATGTTTTCACCCTTTCCACCGGGTTTTCCACAACAAAAAGGGGGTTTTCCGCCATTTTTCAAACTGGAAGTTGAAAACCCGGTGGAAAATGTGGATAATCTGATATTTGCTTAAAATATTACATTTTGTAATAGAAGAAGCCCGGCAAAAGCCGTAGATTTCATAATTTTTCGATTGCGTTTACAGGGCGGTATCTGGTATAATAGCCGCAGGGCGGCTATTATACGCGATTTTATTTGGCCGCCCGATGGGCATGGCCAATTCTGCCCCCGGCGCAGGCGCCGGAGACAGAACAGCCGCAGGGCGCTTATTCTGCGCGATTTTATCTGCCCGTCTGGGAAAAAACTGTGGCCGCTGTGCGTTTTTCAGGGAGGGATTGCCGGTGGATGTGCGCGTTTCCGATATTCTGGTCATGAAAAAGAACCATCCATGCGGGGAAAACCGTTTTCTGGTGCTGCGCAGCGGCATGGATTTTAAAATCCGCTGCCTTCGGTGCGGGCGGGAGGTCATGGTGGCGCGCAGCAAGTGCGAAAAAAACATCAAGAAGATTCTCCGGCCTGATGAGGAAGGGTAGCGCCGCTGGGAAAGGGCTGTTTGAAAGGATTATTTTTTAGGAGGACTGTCCCTTGCTGTTTGATAAACTGGATGGCGTAGTCGCGCGGTATGAGGAAATCGGCGGCGCGCTGATGGACCCCGGCGTTACCGGCGACCAGGCCCGCTACCGGGATCTGATGAAGGAATATAAGCATCTGACGCCGATAGTGGAAAAATACAGGGAATATGAAAAGGCGCGCACGGATGCCGAGGAGGCCCGGGCGCTGATGGAGGAGAGCGGGCTCGAAAAGGATTTCCGCGAGATGGTGCAGAGCGAATATGCCGAAAACACCGAAAAGATGGAGCGCTTCGGCGAGGAGCTGAAAATTCTGCTGCTGCCCAGCGACCCGAATGATGAAAAGAACGTCATTGTTGAAATCCGCGGGGGCGCGGGCGGGGAGGAATCGGCCCTTTTTGCCGGCTCGCTGATGCGCATGTATACCATGTATGCCGAAATGCGGGGCTGGAAGACCGAGATACTGAATGCCAACGAGACCGAGCTCGGCGGCTTCAAGGAGGTCAGCTTTTCCATTGAGGGGGAGGGCGCCTATTCCCGCTTAAAATATGAAAGCGGCGTTCACCGGGTGCAGCGGGTTCCCGAAACCGAGAGCCAGGGGCGCATTCACACCTCCACCTCCACTGTGGCGGTGCTGCCCGAGGTGGAGGATGTAGAGATCGATATCGACCCCGGCGACCTGCAGATTGATACCTACCGCGCCTCGGGCGCGGGCGGGCAGCATGTCAACAAAACCGAGTCGGCCATCCGCATTACCTATCTGCCGACCGGGCTGGTTGTGGAATGTCAGGATGAGCGCAGCCAGTATAAAAACAAGGATAAGGCGATGAAAATCCTGCGCTCGCGGCTGTATGAGCAGAAGCTGCAGGAGCAAAACGATGCCATCGCCTCCCAGCGCCGGCTGCAGGTGGGCACCGGCGACCGCAGCGAACGCATCCGTACCTATAATTTCCCGCAGGGGAGGGTGACCGATCACCGCATCGGGCTGACGCTCTATAAGATCGAGCAGATTATGAACGGCGAGCTGGAGGAGCTGATTGATGCGCTCATCACCTTCGACCAGGCAGAAAAATTGAAGGAGCAGGCGCAGGGATAGGCGGGGTCGGCCTGATTTGCAGGCAGTTTTCCAAAAGAAGGCTGCGCCTGCATTTTCCGCTTTCGGCAGAAAAGCCGGCACTGCCCTTCGCAGGCCGGCGTGCCTTTTTCTGCGCTTTTTCGGAGAAAACCCAGGCAAGGGAGGCCTCTTTTTATTGGAAACCCGTATGATTCCCATCGATGAGCATACACTACAGGCGGATGCCATCGACAGGGTCTCTGACATATTAAAGGGCGGCGGCATCGTCGCCCTGCCCACCGAAACTGTCTATGGCCTGGCCGCCGATGCGCTGAATGCCGAGGCGGTCTTAAAAATTTTTGCCGCCAAGGGCCGTCCGGCAGATAATCCGCTGATTGTGCATATTGCGGAGCTTTCGATGCTGCAAAGGCTGGCGCGGGAGATTCCGCCGCAGGCCTGCCGGCTGGCTGAGCGCTTCTGGCCCGGCCCGCTGACGATGGTGCTCAAAAAACAGGGCTGCATTCCCGATGCGACCAGCGCGGGGCTTGAAACGGTGGGAATCCGCATGCCCTCCCATCCGGTGATGCGCGCGGTGATTCGCCGCAGCGGCCTGCCGCTGGCCGCCCCCTCGGCCAACCGCTCCGGCAGCCCGAGCACGACGAGCGCGCAGCACTGCATCGATGATCTCTATGGCCGGGTGGATGCCATTGTTGTCAGCGGAGAAAGCGCGGTGGGGGTGGAATCCACCGTTCTCTCGCTCGCCGGAGAGAGGCCGCGGCTGCTGCGCCCGGGCGGGGTTACCCGCGAGGAGCTGGAGGCAGTAATTGGCCCCATCGAGCTTGATGAGGCGGTGCTCGGCCGGGCGGACCCGGAAAGCCGGGTGAGCGCGCCGGGTATGAAATACCGGCACTATGCCCCCAAAGCGCGCGTACAGCTGATTTTGGGGCCTGCCGGGCGGTATCAGGAATATGTGAACGCCCATGCCGGGCCGGATGTTGCGGCCCTCTGCTTTCGGGGAGAGGAGCAGGGACTTTCGGTTGCGGCCACCGCGCTGGGAACACCGGAGAACCCGGCGCAGATGGCGCAGGGCCTCTTTGCCGCCCTGCGCGATTTTGACGGGAAAGGAGTTCAAACGGTGTATGCTCACTGCCCGGCCCCCGAGGGGGTGGGGCTGGCGGTTTATAACCGGCTTATCCGGGCGGCGGCGTTTGATTTGGTGAAGCTATGAAAGTGATTGGCCTGACCGGCCAGACCGGCGCCGGAAAAACGACTGCCAGCAATGCGCTGCGGGCGGGCGGACTGCCGGTTATCGACTGCGATCTGCTTGCCCGGGAGGTCGTCAACAACTCCAAAAGCTGCTTGGGAGACCTGGTGCTCGCCTTTGGCTGCGATATTATCGACCACAACGGTGAACTCAACCGCCGCAAGCTGGCTGCCGCCGTTTTCGGCGATAAGAAAAAGCTGCGGCGCTTAAATGCCATTACCTTTCCCCATATCGTGCGCCGGATTGAGGAGGAAATCGCCTATTACCGAAAGCGGGGAGCCGGCGCGCTGGTGCTGGATGCCCCCACCCTCTATGAGGCAAAGGCAGATAAGCTCTGCGATGCGGTGGTTGCCGTCATCGCCCCCGAGCAGCAGCGGCTGCAGCGGATTATTGCGCGCGACGGGCTCAGCGAGCAGGAGGCGGTAAACCGAATCCGCAGCCAGCACGACGACGCTTTTTTTCGCAGGCGCGCGGGCTATCTCGTTGAAAACAACGGCTCGGCGCAGGAGCTGATTGAAGCGGTTGCCGCAGCGATGAACTGTGCGCTCTCCGGAATTCCCCAGCCCGCCCCGCAGCCGCCTGCAGACGAGGCGCCAAAGGCGGATGAGCTGCAGACGCAAGAGGAGCAGCCATATGAAACAGCAGATCTTTAAGCTTTTTTTCCGGGGAATGCTCGGAGCGCTGGCGCTCATAGCGATCGTTCTCCTTTTAAATTTTTCGGTGGAAAAATACCGTGAGATACGCTATCCGCTCAAATATTTTGAGCTGCTGGAGGACAGCGCCGAGGAAAACGGGCTGCCCCCCTCCTTTCTGTTCGCAGTGGCGCACACCGAGAGCGGCTTTGACCCCGAGGCGGTCTCTTCGGTCGATGCGCGCGGGCTCATGCAGATAACCCGAGACACTTTCGACTGGATTCAGCACAAAATGCGCCTGGAAAAGCCGCTGGACTATGACCGGTATGCGACCGACCCGGCCGTCAGCGCGCGCTATGGCGCCTACCTGCTGCGCCTGCTGTATGATGAGTTCGGCTCCTACGAGCTGGCGCTGTGCGCCTACCATGCCGGGCGGGGCAATCTGCAAAAATGGCTTTCTGACCCTGAGCTTTCGCCGGACGGCAGGACGCTGAAAGAGATTCCCTTTTCCGATACGCGCTGGTATGTCGGCCGGGTTCTGGAAACGCAGAAAAGCTATCAGGAAATCTATCATCTCCAATAGGTCCCTTTAGCCCCGGGAGCCGCTTTGCCGGCTGCTCCCCTTTTTATCCATAAACGGCAGAAAAATGAATGGAGGTCATGAGAAGTGGCAGAAAAAACGCAGGCAGAGCTGCTGCGCGAGCAGCTCTTTTATGAGCCGAAGAACGCCTATGACAAGCTGAGCGAGGCGGATATTGAGGCGGCAGAAGCCTTCAGCAAGGGCTACAAGGCCTTTCTGGATGAGGCGAAAATGGAGCGCGAGGCGGTGAGCTTCGCCGTAAAGCTGTTGGAGGAGAAGGGGTTTGTTCCCCATGAGCCGGGGAAAAAATACCGGCCCGGTGAGCGCATCTATTATAACAACCGCGGCAAGGCGCTCTGCGCGGCGGTGATCGGTTCGCGTCCGCTCGAAAAGGGAGTGCGCATTCTCGCCTCCCATATCGATTCCCCGCGCGTTGACCTCAAGCCACGTCCGCTCTATGAGGAGGCCGGGCTTGGCTATTTTAAGACCCATTACTATGGCGGCATCAAAAAATACCAGTGGGGCGCGCTCCCGCTTTCGCTGCATGGCGTCATCGCCCTGCGGGACGGGACGCAGGTCACCGTGCGCCTCGGTGAAGAGGCGGATGAGCCGGTTTTCTGCATCACCGACCTGCTGCCTCATCTGGCGGCCGAGCAGGTAAAGCGCCCGCTCGCCCAGGGGCTCAAGGGGGAGGAGCTCAATATCCTCATCGGCAGCCGCCCGTTTAAGGATGACAAGGCCAGCGAAAAGGTCAAGCTCGCCATTTTAAAGCTGCTGTTTGATAAATACGGCATCACCGAGGCGGATTTCCTCTCGGCAGAGCTGTGTGGCCTTCCTGCCGGCAGCGCCCGGGATGTCGGCTTTGACTGCAGCCTCATCGGCGCCTATGGGCACGATGACCGCGTTTGCGCCTACACCTCGCTGATGGGGGCGCTGCAGGTAGAAAACCCGGAGGTCACCTGGGTGGTCGTCTTCGCGGACAAGGAGGAGGTCGGCAGCGAGGGGAACACCGGCCTGCACTCCTCCTTCCTCAAATATTTCATCTATGATCTGGCCGAGGCAGCCGGCGTATCAGGCAGGGCGGTGCTCTCCCATTCGCAGTGCCTCTCGGCCGATGTCAACGCCGCCTTTGACCCGACCTTTGCGGATGTTTATGAAAAGCGCAACTCCTGCTTTATAAACTATGGCGTCGTCATCACCAAATACACCGGCTCGCGCGGCAAGTCCGGCACCAACGATGCTTCGGCCGAGTTTATGGGGAAGGTACGCAGCATCCTCGATGATGCCGACGTTCTCTGGCAGACGGGCGAACTCGGCAAGGTGGATATCGGCGGCGGCGGCACCGTGGCGATGTATGTTTCAGCACTCGATGTGGATACGGTGGATATCGGCGTTCCGGTGCTCTCGATGCACGCGCCCTTCGAGGTCGTTTCCAAGATGGATGTTTACTGCACCTACAAGGCCTTTGAAGCCTTCTGCCGCGCTTCCGGCAAGTAGAAAAAACCTGAGAAAAAATCACATGCTTTCCGGTATGTTCGATACCGGAAAGCATTTTTTTGCCTGATACAGGCAATATTTAATTGATAAGAGTGAATATATCTCGTATAATAAAAGAGAAAGGGGTGCTTGCATGCTGATACGGTTTGCGGTGGAAAATTTCATGTCCTTTCGCAATTTAACGGCGTTCAGCATGGCGGCCGGAAAAATCACCCGACATGGCAGCCATGTGATTACAGAAAGGGGGAAACGCATTTTAAAGGGCTCTTTTCTCTGGGGCGCCAACGCCAGCGGGAAAAGTAACCTGATTTGCGCCGTCGATTTTGCCCAGCGTATAGTGACAGAAGGGATAAAAAGCGTAAACTGCGACAAAAAATATTTCCGGATTGAAAAACCGTACCGCACGAAGCCGGGCGTATTCCAGTTTGATATAGCCTGCGGCGGCCATTTTTATTCCTATGGCTTCGCCCTTTCCTACCTGAATGCAGCGATTGAGGAAGAGTGGCTCTATCAGACAGATGAGAATGAAAGCTGCATCTTCCTGCGCCGGAAAACGGGGGACGGGCAGACCATCATCGTAGACACCGACCGCGATTTCAGTGGCGACCGCTTTCGCGTCTATGCGCAGGATATCGGAAACCCCAAAATGGCGCAGACGCTGTTTTTATCCGACCTGGCCCTGCGCAGCCCGGAGGAGGACGCCGAATACCAGCCCTTTCGGGATGTTGCCGACTGGTTCAGGCGCCTGGTCGTCATCTTCCCCTATTCAAAGTATGCCCGCATTTCCGAGCTGGTCGACAGCGACGACCCGCGCATCCGGCTGGCCAGCCTGCTGCGGTATTTCGATACCGGGATTGACGACATTTTGAAAAAGAAGATGGATTTTGAAAAAGCGTTTTCCGAATTTCCGGAAAACGTTGTGGAATCCTTAAAGGCCGATATCTCCCGAGGCCTTCAGGAGAAGGGCGGCAGGGCGCTTGTCCGCAACGAGAAAAGCTCGGTCGAGGTCCAGAATGAAAACGGGGAGCTCTATGCCTTTAAGCTCACCGCCAACCACGGCAACGCAGATGACCTGTTTGATTACCAGGACGAATCGGACGGCACCCGCCGCCTGTTCGACCTGATTCCCGTCTACCAGGCGGCGCTCGATGGAAACGTCATCCTGATAGACGAATTGGACAGGAGCCTGCACACCCGGCTGACGCAGGAATTCATCCGCTACTTCTACCGGCTGACCGAAAAAAATCCTTCGCAGCTGATTGCCACTACGCAGGACTCCAACCTGATGGACCTTGACCTGCTGCGGCAGGACGAGATATGGTTTGTCGAGCGGCAGAAGGACCACAGCTCCCGGCTATACAGTCTGAATGCCTTTAAAGAACGCTTTGACAGGGATGTGGAAAGGGGATACCTGCTGGGACGCTATGGCGCCATCCCCGTTTTCAGGCAGCTTCTTTCGCCGGAAGACGAGGACGGGGAAGAGGAGGAAGCCGATGAGCAGGATGACTAGCCGTTACCGCCTGAGCTCCTGCGCCTTCGAACGGCCGGAGGAAAAGCAGCGGATGGTTCCCAAACGCGTCATCGTCCTGGCCGTCGAGGGGGATGTAACAGAAAGGGACTATTTTTCCTTTTTAAACGACTGCCTGGACAGCGCCATCCTTCGAATCGAGGTTTTGTGCCAAAAAAGGGGGAGCGGCTACAGCGCCCCACTACAGGTCGCCGAGCTGCTGCAGGAATATCTGGCCCTACGGGAGGGAGAGCTGCTGCCAAAGGCGGCTGCGGAAGCATTATGGGGAAAATATTCAGAGGAGAGGATAAGCGCCTATCTCAAAGACCCGGCGCAGCTGGATGAACAGACACGCCGGGAGATTTATTCGGACCTGCTGCAGATGGGCATTGATTTGGAATACCGGCGGTATCTGCAGGAATTTAACCATGAAACGGATTTTTTTGCCGTCGTTTTAGACCGCGACAGGAAAAGCCACACCCGGGAGCAGCTGGAAAGCTGCATCCGGCTGTGCCGGGAAAACGGATATGGCTGTTTTCTCTCTAATCCCTGCTTTGAATTCTGGCTGCTTTTGCATCTGTGCGATGTGGAAGGGGAATTTTCCCTGGAGGAGCAGCAGGAGCTGCTTTTGAACGAAAAGGTTTCCGGCAGGCATACCCGGGTGAGCCGGGAAATATCCCGCCGGGCGCACCACAAAAAGCACATTACGGCCCCTGCTTTTCAAAAATACTATTTCCCCTTTATTGGCGCCGCCATCGAACGCGCCAAAAAATTTGCGGGCAGGTTTCCGGAGCTGCTGGATCAGCTGGGAACAAACCTGCCGGAGCTGTTTGAAAAAATTTCCTTTTTCTGAAAGGCCCGGAGCCCGGGCGCTGCCTTTTACCTTTCAAAATCTTCATCGGTTAAAAATTCCAGCATAAAATTTCCTATGGGGTAAATAATAGGAGTAAGACATAACTTCAGCCTGTAGGGCGGAGCGCCTGCCAGCCTCTGTGGCCGGGGGAGGGCCCGTTTCGCTTTTTTCATGACAGCACTGCGATTCGACAAAATTTTCAGCTTTGCGTATTACTAAATATAGGAGGAAATATGTCCGCTATGAAAGCAACAGGAATCGTGAGAAGAATTGATGACCTGGGCCGGGTGGTCATCCCCAAGGAAATCCGGCGCACCATGCGTATCCGCGAGGGCGATCCCCTCGAAATATATACCGATAACGACGGCGAAGTCATCTTTAAAAAGTATTCGCCCATCGGCGAGCTGTCCGGCTTTGCTACCCAATATGCCGAGGTGCTCGGCAAAACGGCCGGGCTGCCGGTCGTTGTCTGCGACCGCGACCATGTGATTGCCGTTGCCGGACTGCCGAAAAAGGAGCTTTTGGAGCGCCGCGCAACCGCCGCGCTTGAGGAGCTGATGGAGCACCGCAGAAGCTATGCGCTCGGCGGCGAGGAGAGAGGGCGGCTGCAGCCGGTGGAGGGTATTGACCGCTTTGCCCTTGTCTGCAGCCCGATTATCGCGGCGGGCGATGTGTGCGGCTGCATTCTTCTTTTCTGTGCGGAGGGCGGCCCTTCGGTGGCCAGCGAATGCGAGATTAAGCTGGTGCAGGCTGCCGCTCAGTTTTTGGGCAAGCAGATGGAGGAATAGGAAAAAGGCGGCCAAAGCGGATTTTTGTTGGCCGAAAAGGTGATTTTGCCGCTTTCCCCCCCTTGCATCGGCTGTATAAATGTGCTATGATAGAAACGTAATAGTTAGTAGGATGAAAGAGTGGGTTTTCCCACTCTTTCCTTTATGTTTGAGCAGTGGCTATGCCGGAAAGCGGCCTGCCTGCTGCGAAAGGACCGGAGGAATCAGGCGAATGGCAGGAGAAAGGAAGAGCAGCGCAGCGGCATCCGTATTAAAGATTGCCGAACCGGTAGCTGAGCGCATGGGACTGGAAATCTGGGATGTGCGCTATGAAAAGGAAGGGGCCAGCTGGTATCTGCGCATTTTTATTGATAAGCCGGGGGGCGTCAATATCAATGACTGCGAGCAGTTCTCGAGGGCGGTGGACCCGCTGATTGACGAGGCCGACCCGATTGACGGCAGCTATTACTTTGAGGTATCCTCGCCGGGGATTGAGCGGGAGCTGTGCCGCCCGGAGCATTTTCTGCGCTATATCGGCCAGAAGGTAACGGTGCGCCTTATCCGTCCGCTGGAGGGCAGGCGGGACTATCTGGGAACACTGGAAAGCTTTGCGGACGGGGTAGCCACTCTGCGGCTGGAGACGGGGGAGAATATCTCCTTTGAGCGCAGGCAGGCGGCCCATGTGCGGGTTTATGAGCCGTTTTAAAGCGTTTTTTCCGGGTGCCCGCCTCAATTCTCTGAGAAAGGAATGGTTATCAAAATGAACAACGAATTTTTCGATGCGCTTTTTGACCTAGCCCGCGAAAAGGGGATCGCCGAGGATCAGCTGGTAGATAAGATTAAAAATGCCATTGCGATTGCGATTAAGCGCGATGTGGGCGGAACGGACGAAAATGTTGTCGATATTGACCCCGTGACCGGCCGGTTTTATGTTGCCGTTCGCAAAACCGCCGTTCGTGAGGTGCAGAACCCTGCGAGCGAAATTCTTCTGCAGAATGCCTACAAATACGACAGCTCGGTTTGCGAGGGCGGGCAGATTGAAATTCCTTTGGAAACGAAGCAGTTCGGCCGCATCGCCGCCCAGGCGGCCAAGCATGTCATCCGCCAGGGGATACGCGAGGCGGAGCGCGGACAGCTGCTCGCCAAATATGAGGATAAAAAGTTTGAAATTATCTCGGCGCCGGTGCTCAAGGTGGACCCCATCAAGGGCAATGTGACGCTGGAGATTGAAAAGAGCGAGACCATTCTCCCGCGCAGCGAGCAGATTGCCACCGAAACACTGCGCGAGGGCGACCGGGTGATGGTCTATGTGGTAGATGTCACCGCCGGGGAAAAGGGGCCGCGCATGATGATCAGCCGCACCCACCCGGGGCTTGTCAAGCGCCTGTTTGAGATGGAAACGCCTGAAATCAAGGATGGCACCGTTGAAATCAAGGCCATCGCCCGCGAGGCGGGCAGCCGCACCAAAATGGCCGTTTTGAGCCACGAGGAAAATGTGGATGCCGTCGGCGCCTGCATCGGACCGAAGGGCAGCCGGGTGGGCGCGATTGTGGAGGAGCTCGGCGGAGAGAAGATAGATGTTGTAAAATATTCCGAGGACCCTGCTCAGTTTATCACCGCCGCCCTCTCCCCGGCGGATGTTGTGAAGGTGGAGATTGACCCGGAGGGCACGCGAAGCTGCCGGGTCACCGTGCCCGACCACCAGCTTTCGCTGGCCATCGGCAACAAGGGGCAAAATGCACGGCTGGCCGCCCGGCTGACCGGCTGGAAGATTGATATTCGTCCGGAAAGCGGCTTCTATGGCGAGGGGACCGAGCCCGCCAGAGAGGAGCAGCCTGAAGCGCAGGAGGTCTGAAACAGCCGCTGTCCGGTTCACATAAAGAAAAAGGGCCCTTGGCCCTGCCTGAAAGGAGGCGCTGAGCGTGGCGCAGCAGAGAAAGATTCCGCTGCGGATGTGCTCCGGCTGCATGGAGCACAAACCGAAAAAGGAAATGATCCGCGTCGTCCGCACGCCCGAGGGTGAAATTAAGGTGGATTTCACCTCCAAATGCTCCGGAAGGGGCGTTTATATTTGCCCCCGGGCAGAGTGCCTGCGCCTGGCGCGCAAGGCCAGGCGGTTTGAGCGGGCGCTCAGCTGCCAGATACCCGATGAGGTCTATCTCCGGTTGGAGGCGGAGCTACAGAATGCAGAGCAGTAATCTGGCGGGCACGCTCACCCTCTGCAGAAGGGCGGGCAGGCTCGCGGTAGGATACGACCAGGTAAAGGAGTCGGTGCAGAAAACAGATGCGTTTCTCATCCTGCTTGCGCAGGATGTTTCCCCCAAAACTGCCGAAAGGGTCCGCTTTCTTGCCGCAGGCGACGGCCTGCCTGTTTATGAGCTGCCGTTTTCGATGGATGAAATGGAGCAGCTTTTAGGCAAGCGCATCGGCGTTACGGCCGTTGCCGACAGGGGCTTTGCGGGTTCCCTTTTAAAAAAGCTGGAGGAGCTCAGCGGCAGATAGCTTTTAGGCTGATGGAAACCGGTCCAATTCCCTGCCCCCGCCGTTTTTCATCATAGAATGGTTTTGTGCCCCCTTCCGGCTCCCCGCCGGGAACGCACAGGCCCCATGAAAGGAATGAGCATGAATTTATGATGGATAAATACCGCGTACATGAGGTCGCAAAGGATTTGGGCGTTCCCAGCAAGGATGTGCTGAATCTGCTTGGCGAAAACTTCCCGGAGGAGACGCTCAAGCATATGACGGCGCTCACCGAGCAGCAGCTCGATCTCATTTTCGAGCACTACACCCAGAAAAATGCGGCCAGCAGCTTTGAAAACTATTTTGCCATGGCCAGCGAGCCGCAGCCGCAGCCGGCTGCGCCGGCCCCCGCTCCCGCGGCGGCCGGGCCGACTTCCCCGAAGCAGGCGGCCACGGTCAAGGAGCCGCCGCGGCAGGAAAAGCGCCCGCAGCAGGAGAGGCGCCCGCAAAACGGGCAGACCGCTGCGCGCGGCGACAGCCGTCCTCAGCAGCAGGGCGCCCGCCCGCAGAACGGACAGAAAAACGGTCCGCAGCGCCCGCAGCAGGAGAGGCGCCCGCAAAATGGGCAGACCGCTGCGCGCGGCGACAGCCGTCCCCAGCAGCAGGGCGCCCGCCCGCAGAACGGACAGCCCCCGCGCAGGGCCGACCGCTCTCAGATGCCCTTTGCCCCCCAGAGCGCCCAAAGCGCCGCGCCTGCGGAGTCTTCGCGCAAGGTGGAGGTCAAAAGGGATACCAAAACGGTGGATATGCGCTCGGCGCAGGTCAACCTCGATAAATACAACGAGCGCTATGAAACGATTGCGCCGGTCAACATTTCCCGCAAGGATAACGGGGTTAAAAAGCAGAAGATTACCCAGAAGAGCGTTCAGCGCCGCCGCCAGCAGATGTCCCGCAAGGAGCTCGAGGCGGAGAAGCTGCGCAAGCTTGAGGTGGAGCGTCAGCGCCGCCAGAAGCTGGAAATCACCATTCCGGAGGAGATTTCGGTCGGCGAGCTCGCGCTGCGCATGAAGATTCAGGTGACCGAGATTATCAAAAAGCTGATGCAGAACGGCGTCATGGCCTCGGCCGGCCAGATTATCGACTATGATACAGCCGCGCTCGTGGCGATGGACCTCGGCGCCAAGGTGGAAAAGGAGGTCGTCATCACCATTGAGGACCGCCTGTTTACTGATGAGAGCGCCGACAGCGAAAATCTGGAGTCCCGCCCGCCGATCGTGGTCGTCATGGGCCATGTCGACCACGGCAAGACCTCAATTCTCGATGCTATCCGCCACTCCCAGGTGACCTCGACCGAGGCGGGCGGCATTACCCAGCACATCGGCGCCTATCAGGTGGAGGTGGACGGGCGGCCGATTACCTTCCTCGATACCCCCGGCCACGAGGCGTTTACCTCGATGCGCGCACGCGGCGCGCAGGTCACCGATATCGCCATTCTGGTCGTCGCGGCGGATGACGGCATCATGCCGCAGACGGTGGAGGCGATTAACCATGCGAAGGCGGCGGGGGTTTCGATTATCGTCGCCATTAACAAGATCGATAAGCCGGCGGCCAATGTGGAAAAGGTCAAAGAGGAGCTCACCCAGTATGAGCTGGTGCCCGAGGAGTGGGGCGGAGATATCATCTGTGTCCCCGTTTCGGCGGTCACCAAAGAGGGACTGGATACCCTGCTCGAAATGGTGCTGCTCGTTGCAGACATGAAGGAGCTCAAGGCGAACCCCGCCCGCCAGGCGAAGGGCGCCGTTATCGAGGCGCGCCTGGATACCGGGCGCGGCCCCATCGCCACGCTGCTCGTTCAGACCGGTACGCTGCATACCGGCGACAGCGTAATTGCCGGAACGGCGGTCGGACGTGTGCGGGTGATGACCAACGACCATGGCGAACGGGTGGAGCATGCCGGGCCGAGCATGCCGGTGGAGATCACCGGCCTCGCTGAGGTGCCCAGCGCGGGCGATGACTTCAACGCCGTTGCCGATGAGCGCCTGGCTCATGAGCTGGCCGAACAGCGCAAGTTTGATGCCAAGGAGGAGCTGTTCAAGAGCTACCACAAGGTAACGCTCGATAACCTCTTCTCCCAGATTGCCGAGGGCGAGATGAAGGAGCTGCCCATCATCGTCAAGGCGGATGTGCAGGGCTCGGTGGAGGCGGTTCGCCAGTCGCTTGAAAAGCTCTCGAATGAGGAGGTGCGCGTCAAGGTTATCCATGGCGCGGTCGGCGGTGTTTCCCGCTCGGATGTCATGCTTGCGCAGGCCTCCGGGGCGATTATTGTCGGCTTTAACGTGCGTCCCGATTCGGTCGCGCGCGACGATGCCGAGCGCGAAGGGGTGGATATCCGCCTCTACCGGATTATTTATGACGCCATTGAGGAAATCAAGAGCGCGATGAAGGGCATGCTTGCGCCGAAAATCCGCGAGGTGGAGCTCGGGCGCGCCGAGGTGCGGCAGGTTTACCGGATTTCATCGGTCGGCACCGTTTCCGGCTGCTATGTGCTCGAGGGCAAGATTACCCGCACGGCCAAAATCCGCGTCGTGCGCGATGGGATCATTATTGCCGATGATGAGATTGCCTCCCTCAAGCGCTTTAAGGATGATGCCAAAGAGGTGCTGCAGTCGTATGAATGCGGTGTCACCCTTCAGAAGTTTAACGATATTCGGGAAAAGGATATTTTTGAAGCGTATATGCTGGAGGAATACAGAGAAGACTAAAGGGACTGCCGCCAGAAAAGAACCGCGGTTTTATAGAGCCTGCGGCTCTTTGGGCGGCAGCCGCTCTTTTTGAGGGCAGGCGGCGCGGCGAGCTTTTGCTGCGCCTGCCGTCCCCTCTTCCCGCGGCGGCAGCCCGGCGCGGAGGGAAGGGACGCATGGAAAGCGGCTGAAGGGATGGCGGCCCGCCGGCAGGCGCGCCGCAGTCCGCCATCAGTCAAGCAGAAAGGAGAGGGCTATGCCTTCCTTTAAAATCAACCGGCTTGCAGAGGATATCCGCCGCGAGCTGACCGACCTCATGCATACCCTGAAGGATCCGCGGATACAGGGGCTTGTCAGCATTGTGCGCGTTGAGCTTACCAACGACCAGAGCTGCTGCAAGGTCTATGTCTCCTCGCTCGACGGGGCAGAAGCCGGCAGGCGCGCCGCCGAGGGGCTGAGTAACGCCGCGGGCTATATCCGCCGCGAGATTGGCCACCGGGTCAAGATGAGGCGCTCGCCGGAATTCCGCTTTATTGCAGATGATTCGATTGAATACAGCGCAGGGATTGCTCAAAAGCTTCACGAGCTGCTCCCTGAGGAGGAACAGGCGCAGAACGCAGGGGAAAAGGAGCTCTGAAGCAAGATGGATTTAAACATTGTGCAGGCAGCCGAGCAGCTGCTTTATGCGGACGATATTCTCCTGCTTGCCCATCGCTCCCCGGATGGGGATACGATTGGCAGCTGCTTTGCGCTTTATTATGCACTACGGGGAATAAAAAAGCGGGTGCGCATCGAATGCGCCGATCCCTTCCCGCGCAGATACGGCTATTTTACGGAGGGCGTTTTCTTTTCGGAGTTTGAACCGCGCTTTATCGTCGCGGTTGATGTGGCGGACCGCCGGCTGTTAGGGGAGAAGGATGCATGCTATCCAAACATTGATCTGTGCATCGACCACCACCTCAGCAATACCGGCTATGCCGCCAGGCGGCTGCTCGACCCCAGCCAGGCGGCGACAGCCCAGCTCTGCTTCAGCCTGCTGAGCGAGATGAGGCTCCCCATCACCCCGCAGATAGCCGACTGTCTGTTTACCGGACTGACGACCGATACCGGCGGCTTTCGCTTTTCCAACGTCACCGCCCAGACGCACCGCATTGCTGCGGAGCTGATGGCGCTTGGCTGCGATGCGGCGGGCATCAACCGGCAGATGTTTGAGTGCAAGAGCCGCAGCCGGATTCAGGTAGAACGCCTGGCCATGGAATCGCTCGAATATGCCTTTGATGGGCGCTGCGCCCTGCTGTGCATTTCCCAAAAAATGCGGGAAAGCTCCGGCGCTTGCGAAGAGGATCTGGAGGGCGTTGCCGGCCTGCCGCGGCAGATTGAGGGCGTCTGGGTGGGCATTACCTGCCGCGAACGGGAAGAGGGATATCGAATTTCGCTGCGCGCCGATGAACATATCGATGCGAGCGCCGTCTGCCGCCTTTTGGATGGCGGCGGGCACAAGCAGGCGGCCGGTTGCACCCTGCAGGGGGATTTTGCGGCCGTGCGCGCAAAGCTGCTCGATACGCTCGCACCCTTTATCCGGGCGGCACAGGACCAGCCATCCTGAAAGCGGCAGGGAGAAAAAGATGGACGGAATTTTATGCATTGATAAGCCGGGCGACCACACCTCCTTTGATGTGGTCGCCCGGGTACGCGGTATTTTAAAGCAGCGCAAGGTAGGGCATGGAGGCACGCTCGATCCGATGGCGACCGGCGTGCTGCCTGTTTTTTTGGGGACGGCGACCCGCTGCTGCGATATTCTGCCAAATGAACATAAGCGCTACCGGGCAAAGGTGCAGCTCGGTGCGGCGACCGATACACAGGACTGCTGCGGGCAGATCACCGAGCGGCTGGATGTGCGCCTGAGCGAAAGGGCGCTGCGCGAGGCGATGGGGGCCTTTGAGGGCGGATACCTGCAGCAGCCGCCCATGTATTCAGCCATTCAGGTCGGCGGCCAGCGGCTCTATGACCTGGCACGCCAGGGGGTGGAGGTGGCGCGGGAGAAGCGCGCCGTTTCGCTCTATTTTCTGGAGCTTTCCGATTTTGATGAGCAGCAGCAGACCTTTACGCTGGAGGTGGAGTGCGGGAAAGGCACCTATGTGCGCACCCTGTGCGAGGATATTGCCAGAAAGGCGGGCAGCGCCGCTTATCTCACTTCGCTGCGGCGCACCATGTCCGCCGGCTTTACGCTCGGCGACTGCCTGACGCTCGAGGAGCTCACAGAGCTTGCCGCCCGCGGCGAGGTGCAGCAGCAGCTGCTGCCTACCGAGCGTGCCTTTCTGGGGCTGCCCCGCGTGTATCTGAGTCCCCGGCAGGCGGTGATGCTGAAAAACGGCGTCAAGCTTTCGGCCCAAAGGATGAAATGCCAGACGGATGCCGGGCCGGTCTCCGTCTATGGCTGGCAGGAGGGCTTTCTGGCTGTCGGCGAGCTGAATCGGGAGAGCGGGCTGCTGGAAAAGGTCAAGCTTTTCTGCGGCAGGGATTAGTGAAACGCGGCCTGGCTTTACCGATTCGCCAGATGCCGCTAAGGCTGCGCACAGGTTACCAGCGATTTTTTGCAGTGCAAAGAGGGGACGAGACACTTGGAGCTAATAACCGAACTGCCTGCCCGCCTTAGGGTGGAGACTGCGGTTGCGCTTGGCTTTTTTGACGGGGTGCATCTGGGACACCGCGCGGTGCTCGCCGCGGCGCAGGAACAGGGGCTTTCGCCCATCGCCTTTACCTTTTCCACCGCCCTGCGGGCGCCCGGCGGGAAAGCCGGCGGACGCATCTATACAGATAAGCAGAGGGTGCAGCTGCTCGGGGAGTGCGGCGTGCAGACGGTGGTCATGCCGGACTTTTCAGAAATTGCCGATATGGCTCCGGAGGCCTTCGCCGATTTTCTGTGCAGCGGCCTGCGCGCCCGGCTGGTCGCCTGCGGGGAGGACTACCGCTTTTCCGCCGGCGCGCGGGCGGATGCCCTGCAGCTGAGAAGGCTCTGCGAAGAGCGGGGCTGCCGGGTAAAGATTGTTTTGCCGGTTCTGGCAGAAGGCGATCGGGTCTCTTCGACCTGTATCCGCCAGCTGCTGCGGGAGGGGAAAATAGAGCGGGCCAACCGCCTTCTGGGTGCCCCCTACCGGATAGAGGAGAGGGTGGAGCATGGCCGGCGGCTGGGGCGCACGCTGGGCTTTCCCACCCTCAACCAGCCGCTGCCGGAGGAGGGCGCGCTGCCGCTGTATGGCGTTTACGCTTCGCGGGCCTGGATAGAGGGGCGCTGGCAGGAGGGGATCACCAACATTGGCGTGCGCCCCACCGTCAGCCGGTCGTTCTCTCCGCGCGCAGAAACCTTCCTCATCGGCTATTCGGGCGACCTGTATGGAAAGGCGGTGCAGGTGCAGCTGCTGGGCTTTCTGCGGCCGGAGCGCCGGTTTGACGATATTGAAGCGCTGCGCGCGCAGATTTTGGCCGACTGCCGGGCGCGCGAAGACTGGCAGCCGGCCGGATGGTAAAAGAAAATTCACAGTTTGCTGCAGGTGCCTTTGCTTGTTTTTTAACAGAGGCGGCGGTATAATAGACGAAAGGCTGCCCTGCCGCCGGAGAGTCCGCGGCCGGGCCGCTCTGCAGCAAAGGAGAGAGCCGGGAAAGCCCGGCCAAAAGGAGCTGCCTTGAACCTGAATCTTTTCGACATTTTAGCGCGCCTCGTGGTACTTTGCGCCTGTATCCCCGCCCACGAATGCGCACACGGATGGATGGCCTGCCGCCTGGGGGATACGACCGCCCGCGATGCGGGGCGCCTCACGCTCAACCCGCTGCGCCATTTTGATATGCTGGGCACCCTGTCGCTGATGCTGCTGGGCTTCGGCTGGGCAAAGCCGGTGCCGGTGGACCCGCGCTATTTCCGGGGAAACCGCAAAAGGGGGATGGCGCTCGTCGCTTTGGCGGGGCCGGCCGCCAACCTGCTGATGGCGTTTATGCTGATGGTGCTGTATAAGCTCATCTACTATATTCTGGGGCTTTTACTGGGCCTGCAGATGCCCGCCTATTTTCTGCTGCAGATTCTGGCGGCGATGGTAATGACCAACATTTCGCTGGCCGTTTTCAATCTCATTCCCATTAATCCGCTCGATGGCAGCCGGATTTTTGGCCTTCTGCTGCCCGACCGGCTCTATTTTGCCCTCATGCGCTATGAGCGCTATATCTACATTCTGCTGCTGCTCATTCTGACCTTCGGCATTCTCGACCGGCCGCTTGGCTTTCTTTCCTACCATGCCTTTCGCCTTCTGAATGCGGCCACCTCCTTTATTGACCTGATTGCCGGGATGTTTATCTGAGGCCGAAGAGGGGAAAGGGAAAAGCGGAAAGGGGAGAGCGGCAAAGTGGAGAAGCTGCAGTTTCGGGTGCAGGAATATGAGGGGCCGCTCGACCTCATCCTGCAGCTGATTTCGAGGCACAAGCTGGATATTTATGATATTGAGATTTCAAAGCTGCTCGAGCAGTATCTGCTGGCCATTGAGCAGATGCGGGAGAGCCGGCTGGAGGTGGCCAGCGAGTTTCTGGAAATGGCCTCCCAGCTTGTCTATATCAAAACGGCCATGCTGCTGCCGCGGCATGAGCAGGAGGAGGATCCGCGCCAGGAGCTGACCGGCGCGCTGCTCGAATACCGCGACTGCCAGCAGGCAGCCGGGTTTTTGCGGGCGTGCAGCGCCAAAGCAGAGCGGTTCGTCCGCCCGCCGGTGCAGCTGGAGAGCTCTTCTGCCTATTCGCTGCAGCATGACCCCCGGCAGCTGCTGCAGGCCTATTTCAGTGCGCTCGGTCGGGGGAAGCGCCGTTTGCCGCCGCCGCGCACCGCCTTTTCCGGGCTGGTGCAGCGCCGGGTGGTCTCGGTCTCCTCGCGCATTGCCTTTGTACTGGGCTGCCTTTACCGCTCGGCCCGGGTGGGGCTGGCGCAGATTTTTAATCAGAGCGCCGACCGTCCGGAAATGGTGGCTACCTTTCTGGCAGTGCTCGAGCTGATTAAGGACAGGCGCGCCCTGCTTAGCGAGGATGGCTTCGCCCTTTCCATGCGCCGCGGCGCCGATCCGGCGCCGCAGCCGGCGGAAGACTTCTGGTGGGAGGAATAAAATGCCGTTTGAGCAAAAGCAAAAGGAGATACAGGCCATTCTTTTCGCGGCCGGGGAGCCGCTGGAGCTAAAGCGGCTGGCGCAGGCGGTGGAACTTGGGGAGCAGGAGGTCCGCGGGCAGCTTGAGCAGATAAACGAGGGCTACCGCGCCGCAGGACTTCCCTTCTGCTTCATGCGGCTGGGTGAGAGCGTTCAGATGTGCACCGAACCGGAATATGCCGCCCTCATCCGGCAGGCGCTGGAGATGAAACGCAATACGCCGCTCTCCCAGGCCGCCTTTGAGGTGCTGGCCATTGTGGCCTATAACCAGCCGGTGACCCGGGCATTTGTCGAGCAGGTGCGCGGGGTGGATTCCTCCGGCGTTATGAATGCGCTGGCGGAAAAGGGGCTGGTTGAGGAGGCCGGGCGGTTGGAACTGCCGGGCCGCCCCATCGCTTATCAAACGACCGAAAGCTTTCTGCGGTGCTTCTCCCTCTCCTCGCTCGAGGAGCTGCCGCAGATTGAAGAGGAGGCAGAGAAGGAGCAGCCGCCGGCAGATGCCGGCTCCGACTGCTGAAAGTGCATAAAAACGGCTCGAAATGGGCAGGGGGTGAAAAAGGAGATGTGGGTTCTGGCAGCTGTTCTGCTGCTTTTCTGCCTGCTGCTCTTTTCTCCCTTGTGCCTTCGTTTCACCCTTTTTGAAGGGAACGCGGCACTGGAGGTGCGCCTGCTTTTTTTCCGTTTTTCTGTTTTCGGCGAAAAGAAGGAGAAAAAAAAGAAGAGGGAAAAGCCGGTCCGCGCAAAAAAGGGCGGCTCAAAAAGAAGGCAGCCAAAAAAGCAGGAAAAAAAGAAGAGCCCCCTTTCCGGCCCCTGGGATGCCGAGCGGCTCGGCGCGGCAGCCCGGCTGGGAAAGGAGCTTCTCCTCTCCTGCGGGCGCGCGGGCGGCTTTCTGCTCAAAAAGGCCCGGCTGAAACGGCTGTGGGTAGAGATTATGGTCGTCCGGCAGGATGCCTGCCAGACAGCGGCGCAGAGCGGAAAGCTGAATGCCTGGTTTTATGGCGCCCTCTCCCTGCTGGAAAACTATCTGCAGCCGGAGGACCTGTATGTCAGCATTTATCCCGGCTTCTGGGCCATTCAGGAGAAAACGGCGGCAGATGTCATCTTTTCCTTCACTCCCGCCCGGCTTCTGGGCGCCGGATGCCTGCTGCTTTTTGGCGCTTTGCGTTCGCTTATCCGATTTGTCCGCCCGCCTGCCTCTCAGGCCGGGCGCTCCCCGGCAGACACCTCTGAAGAGGCGGCCGGCAGCAATATTCAGAAAGGAAGTTGATTTATGGAAAACGTAAAAGGACATCCTTCCTCCCAACTGGTGGATTCCACGATGGAGAGCCTCAAAGGTCTCGTCAGCGCCAACGCTGTTATCGGGGAGGCCATCTCACTGCCGGGAGAGGTAACCATCCTCCCCATCTCTAAAATTTCCTTTGGCTATGGCAGCGGCGGCTCGGATATTCCGAGCAAAAACCCCGGCGGCCATTTTGGCGGCGGCGGGGGCGGCGGCGGGACGATTGAGCCCATCGGCTTTATCTCGGTCTGCAAAGGAGAGGTAAAGCTGATGCAGCTGACGACTGCCGACAATACGGCCGACCGGATTGTTAACCTCGTGCCGCAGGTTTTCGATAAGGTGAGCGCTCTGATAGAGGAGAGCAGGGCGAAAAAGGCGGCGCAGGCAGCTGCGCCCGCAGAGGAGAAGATCCAGCAGTAGATAAGCGCCGGCGGCGCTGCACCCGGCAGAAAAGCCTGCTTCCGGTGTTCGGTGCCCGCCTTTTTGCGTTCTGGAAAAGCATCCTCCCGCATATTCTGTGAAGGAATATAGTCGGCGCACCTCTCAAAGCGTATGCGCTTTTGCCCGGCGGTCTTTGGCCCGATGGGCAGGCGAGCATGCGAAAAGCTTTCGTGAAGTCCCGGGCGGCGGTATTTTTTCGCCGCGGGAGGGGAGGCGCCCGATGGTAAAACGGCGATGGGCGGGTGACAGAAAGGATGAAAAGACGACTTGCGGCGGCGCTTCTCTGCCTGCCGCTATGGGTGATGACGGCGAAGGCCGCGCCCAATGAAAGCGGTACCTCGGCGCGCGCGGCGGCAGTGATTGAAATGAAAACCGGACGGGTGCTCTTTGATTATAACGGCTCCGACCGGCTGCCGCAGGCGAGCACCACCAAGATTATGACCGTTCTTCTGGCACTCGAGGAGCTTGATCTGGATACCTACTTTACGGTGGACAGCGAGGCTATCCACGTTGAGGGCTCCTCCATGGGGCTGCGGGAGGGGGACCAGGTTTCGCTGAGGCAGCTCTGCTATGGCATGCTGCTCCCCTCCGGCAACGATGCGGCGAATGCGACGGCGGTGCGCCTTGCGGGCAGCCTGCCCGCCTTTGCGCAGCTCATGAACGAGCGCGCCCGGCAGCTGGGGCTCACAAACACCGCCTTTGTCACCCCCTCCGGGCTGGATGCGCCGGGCCACTACACAACGGCGCTCGAGCTCGCGCAGCTTGCCCGCTATGCTATGGGGGAAAAGACCTTCCGGGAAATCTGTTGCCAGTATACGGCCAAAACCCACTTCGGCAACCCGCCCTATGACCGGTATCTCACCAACTACAATAAGCTGCTGAATTTTTATGAGCCCTGCATCGGCATTAAAACCGGATTTACCGGCGATGCCGGACGGGTGCTGGTTTCGGCCGCGGCGAAGGATGGGGTAGAGCTCATCTGCGTAACGATGAACGATGCGGATGACTGGGCGGACCATGAGCGGCTGTATGAGCAGTATTTTTCCGAGCTGTCGCCGGCCGACCTCTCCGCGCTTATCGGCGGTATCGGCATGCCGGTGACAGGCGGCAGCCGGGAGGCGCAGGCCCAGCCGGTAGGGGATCTGTATATTCCGCTGCGCGCGGGGGAATATGAGCGCCTTTCCTGCTACTACCGGGTCCCCCCCTTTGAATATGCCCCGGTGCAGGCGGGCGGTTATGCCGGGCAGGCGGAAATCCTGCTGGATGGGGAGCTGCTCTGCAGCTTCCCCCTCGGCTATACACAGGAGGTTCTGCCGCTTGTTCCTTACCGGGAGCAGCCGCAGGGGCTGCTGGAAAGGCTGAAAGCACTTTGGGAGAAGATAAGCGGATAGGGCGGCTGCTAGAAGACAGGGGAAAAACAAAACCGGCGGCGCGCCCGCAAAGAGAGGAAAAGAGAAAAATTGGAGCAGATACGGATTCAAAAGGTGCTGGCGGAGAATGGGCTGCTTTCCCGGCGCGGGGCTGAGCAGGCGATTGCTGCCGGAAGGATAACGGTAAACGGCCATCCCTGCCAGCCCGGGCAGAAGATAGATCCGAAAAGGGATATCGTTGCGCTGGATGGCAGGCGCCTGCAGCTGCGCGCGCAGCCGCACAGGGTTTATCTGATGCTTCATAAGCCGCGCGGCTATGTGACGACCCTCTCGGATGAGCTGGGCCGCCGGTGCGTAGCAGAGCTGGTAAAGGATGCGCCGGCGAGGGTCTATCCCATCGGCCGGCTGGACCGGGGCAGCGAGGGACTGCTGCTCTTTACGAACGATGGGGAGTTTGCCAATCTGCTGATGCACCCCAGCCACCATGTTTCCAAAACCTATCGGGTCACCGTCCGGGGCGCTGTCAGCGAGGAAAAGCTCATCCAGCTGAGCACGGGAATCGAACTGGAGGATGGGAAAACCCTCCCCGCTCAGATACAGGTGGAGCATACAGAACCGGAGCGCACCGTTTTGCGCATTGTTCTGCAGGAGGGGCGCAACCGCCAGATCCGCCGGATGTGCGAGGCGGTGGGGCTGACGGTCATCCGCCTCAAGCGCACCCATATCGGCCCTCTTTCGCTGGGTATGCTCGAGCCGGGCAGCTGGAGGCTGCTCGAGCCCTCCGAGGTAGGGGCGCTGCGCGGCGCCGCCTCCTCTTTCACCCGGCCGGGCGGACTGAAAAAGGAGCGCGCGCCGCGAAGAGACGGCCGCGGCCATCCTCCTGCCGCTGGGCGCAGGGAAAGATAAAAAGAAAAGCGGCCTGCAGCGATAAGCTGAAAAATAGATGGGCATCTCTTCGGCTGCAGCGGCTACGAAAAGGGCTATATAGGTAGCGAACCCACAAAAGCGCAATGGGTGTTTTTCATTCGCTGAGCGCTTCGCCCGCTGAGCGTGCAAAGCATAGGCGCGCTGACCAATAAAAAAACGTCCGCTGTATTTTCCTACAGCGGACGTTTTTCGGCTTATCTTCGTGAGAGGAGATTGCTTCAGGCCTCCGGCTCTGCCGGCTTTTCCTCCTGCGCTTGCTCATCCTCCGGCTGCTCTTCGGCCTCGGCGGGCTCCTGCTCCTCGGCGCCTACCGATTCCATCTCGGCGGCATAATACTCGGCATCATCCGGATCCTCTGCCATCATATCGTCCTCAAAATCATCGAAATCATCGCACAGGACGCATTTTTTCTTTGAGAAATAGGCAAGGAACGCAACCACAGCACCGGCTGCGGCTATCAGAAGCGCGAGTATCGAAATAAAAGTGCTTTTTTTCATGACTCTTCCACACCTCCATTTTCCAGCTGCGGTAAGCAACATCCTTAGCTTAACCAGATTGTATTCATTATAATACGAAGCCCCGCAAAAAACAACCGGATAACTTGTAAACATTTTCAAAATAGATAGCCGCTGTTTTATGTGCATTCTCGGGGCAAAAGATAAAAAGCGGGCGGAAGAAAGCAAATTGCAGGGGAAACAGCATTTAAAAAAGGACACTTTTTAGGGATAGGTATATTTTTGATGGTTTGCTATGTTTCGTGCCCATCAGATATCTGGGGAAATAGACGCCTGACCGGGCGGGAGCACGACGTACTCTTTGTATGGACAAAGGAGTAAAAAGAACCTTCGCTTCTTAAGGAAACCACTTAGAAGGGCTTCGCCCCTCTAAGAGTACCCCCGCAGGGGAGAGACACTGCCGTGTTTCTCCTCTATCAACACCCCTCTTTCCGGAGGCTACATCACGTCTTCCCCCTACTTTCCGATGCCCGCTCGCCGCAAGGGTTAAAAGGGAATATGCGTTATTTTCTGTGTATCCTTTTCCTTTGTCTGCACAAAGAGTACGTCGTGCCCCCACCTGGTCGGGTGAGTATTCCTCCAGATATATAAAGGACATGAAAATAGCAATCCATCCAGAAAAAGACTTATCCAAACTTCTATCTCTCAAATCTATACTTTAAAGGCTGTTTCCCCGGAAATCAATTTTCCGCCATAAATTTCTGAATCTTTATCGGGGCAGGTGTGACACGATTCAATTTGATTGACATAATCCTCCTGCTGCAACGAAAAACACACCAAAACAGCTGCTTTGGCAACAGGTGGAATTTCCAAATTCAAGAAATTGATTTCCGTGGGCAAACTGCTTCTCTGTCTTGTAGAAAGAGAAAAAACATGCTATGATATTGTGTACGAATCGAAGGCTTTAAGGAGCGTATCCGGGAGATGAAACAGGAGAAATCATGCGGCGCTATCGTCTACCGCCAGGTGGGCGAAAAAACGCAGCTGCTGCTTATTAAACACCGCTATTCCGGTCACTGGTCCTTCCCTAAGGGCCATGTGGAGGATGGGGAGCACGAAAATGAGACCGCCCTGCGCGAGGTGAAGGAGGAAACCGGGCTGGATATCACCCTACAGCGCGGATTTCGGGAGAGCGTTGAATACTGTCCCTCGCCCGATGTAAAAAAGCAGGTGGTCTATTTTCTTGGGGTTCCCAGCGGGGGAACGCTGCACAAGCAGGAGTCTGAGGTGAGCGATATCTGCTGGCTGGAGATCGGCCGCGCGCAGCGGGAGGTCACCTTTAACAACGATAAAATGCTGATCCGCAAGGTGCACCGCCAGCTGCGCGAATGGGAAGAGACGGGAGCGGCCCACCCCATGCCGCAGAGAGGACAGGTCCGGCCTTGAAAAAAGATGTTCGCCGGGCTGCGCCGGCCAGGGCCCCGGCAAGGATGATTGTTTATAGCTTTGCCGCCATCATCCTGATGGGGACACTGCTGCTCATGCTGCCCTTTTCCAGCCGCTCCGGCGCTGTTACCCCGCTTTGGAACGCCCTTTTTACCGCCACAAGCGCCACCTGCGTAACCGGGCTGGTTATTTATGATACCTACACCCATTTTTCCCCCTTCGGGCAGGCGGTCATTCTCTGCCTTATTCAGGTGGGAGGGCTGGGGCTGGTGACCTTTACCGCGTTTTTCAACCTCATTATCGGCAAAAAGCTGGGCCTTCGGGATATGCAGCTGGCTTCCGAATCGGTGAGCGCAGATACAATGGCCGATATGCCGCGCCTGATTCGCCTGGCCGTGCTCACCTCGGTGGTGGTGGAAACGGCGGGGGCGCTGCTGCTCTGCACCGTTTTTGTTCCCAAATATGGCGGGAAGGGGCTGGCCATTTCGATTTTTCTGGCGGTATCCGCCTACTGCAACGCCGGCTTTGATATTCTGGGCCGGGAGGGGCCGTTTGCTTCGCTGAGCGGATACAACGGCGCGCCAGTGGTACTTTTTACGCTGATGCTGCTGATTGTGTTCGGCGGCCTCGGCTTTGTGGTCTGGCGGGATCTCTTCGAGTGGCATAAAACCCGCCGGCTGCAGCTGCACACCCGGATTGTGCTCAAAATGACCGTCTTACTTATCCTTTTCGGCGCGGCGATGTTTCTCATTCTCGAGTGGAGCAATCCGCGCACGCTGGGGCCGCTCTCCTTTTTTGAGCGGATAAACGCCGCCCTTTTCCAGTCGGTCTCCTTTCGGACGGCCGGCTTCAACTCGGTGGATATCGGCGGAATGCGGGAGATTACCAAGGTGATCGGCATTCTTTTGATGTTTATCGGCGCGGCTCCCGGTTCTACCGGCGGAGGTGTCAAGGTGACGGCGGCGGCCGTTCTGCTGATGACGGTGGTCTGCGCCTCGCGGGGGCAGGAGGATACGATGATTCATAAGCGCCGCGTTCCGAAAAGCGTCGTTTATAAGGCGATGGCGGTGGTGACGCTGGGCCTTGCCATTATCGGCGTGACCTCGCTGATTATCAACGGTACCGCCCATATCAACGACCGGGGGCTGACGGGGATTGACGTTATTTTCGAAACGGTCTCCGCCTTTTCTACGGCGGGGCTGAGTGCGGGCGTAACAGCGGCGGCCAACCTGCCCTCCAAAATGGTGTTGATTTTAACCATGTTCATCGGCCGCGTGGGACCGGTCGCCTTTGTTTTATCCATGTCGATGCGCACCGGACAAAAGCGCAGGGAAATTATTCCTGATGGGAAGATCTATCTTTAGGCCGGCGCGGCCTGTCCGGCCAAAGGAAGACCGCAGATAAAAAATATTCTCCGGGAGAGGCCCGGCAAGAAAGGACGATATTTTATGAAGCTCGGCGTTGTCGGGCTGCCGAATGTCGGCAAGTCCACCCTCTTTAATGCCATCACCAATGCGGGCGCGGGAAGCGCCAACTATCCCTTCTGCACCATTGAGCCGAATATCGGCATGGTCAGTGTTCCCGACCGGCGGCTGGATAAGCTGGCCGAGATGTATGAGCCGGAGAAGTTCACTCCGGCCACCATTGAGCTGTGCGATATTGCGGGGCTGGTGCGCGGCGCCTCCAAGGGGGAGGGGCTGGGCAACAAGTTCCTTTCGAATATCCGGGAGGTAGATGCTATCATCCACGTTGTGCGCTGCTTTGAGGATGGGGAGATTATCCATGTGGATGGCTCGATCGGCCCGCGCCGGGATATCGAAACCATCAACCTGGAGCTTATCTTTTCCGATATCGACCTGCTCGAGCGGCGGATTGACCGCACCGCCAAGGCGGCCAAAGGGGATAAAAAATTTAAAACCGAGCTGGAGATGCTGCAGCGCCTCAGGGAACACCTGGAGAGCGGTAAAAGCGCGCGCGGCTTCTCCTGCGAGAGCGAGGAGGAAGAGGCGCTTCTGGCATCGATTCCGCTGCTGAGCGCCAAGCCGGTGATTTATGCGGCTAACCTGAGCGAAAAGGACTTTGCCGGATTAGCGGATAATCCCTTCTACCGGGAGGTGGAGCAGATCGCCGCGGCCGAGGGCGCGCAGGTGATGCCCATCTGCGCCAGGCTCGAGGAAGAGCTGGCGGGCATGTCCGCAGAGGACCGGTTGCTGTTCTTGCAGGATCTGGGGCTGGAAGAGTCCGGCCTTGACCGGCTGATTACCGCCAGCTATTCGCTTTTGGGCCTCATCTCCTACCTGACGGCCGGAAAGCCGGAGGTGCGGGCCTGGACCATCCGCAAGGGGACCCGCGCCCCGCAGGCGGCGGGAAAGATCCATTCGGATTTTGAGCGCGGTTTTATCCGCGCCGAGGTCATCGGCTTTGATGAGCTGATGGCCTGCGGCTCGATGGCGGCGGCTAAGGAGAAGGGGCTGGTGCGCATTGAGGGCAAGGATTATGTGATGCAGGATGGGGACATTGTCCTGTTCCGATTCAACGTTTAGGCGCATAGAATACTTTTGTGAGCAAAAACCGGCTGCCGGGGGCGGCCGGGCCCCGAGAAGAAAGGATGATAAGATATGGAGTGGAACCATCTCTCGCCCAGGGCGCTGACCGAGAATCCCTTTTCCCTCATTGGGGACCGCTGGATGCTGATTACCGCCGGCAGCCGCGAAAAGCACAACTGTATGACCGCCAGCTGGGGCGGCGTGGGAGTGCTCTGGGGGAAGGAGGTCGCCTTTATCTTTGTGCGGCCGACCCGATTTACCTATGGGCTGCTGGAGGAAAACGACCGTTTCTCCCTCACCTTTTATGAGGAGAGCTTTCGTCCGCAGCTGCAGCTGTGTGGCAGGGAGTCCGGAAGGGATATCGATAAGGCGGCGGCCTGCTCCTTTACTCCCCTTTTTGAGGGAGATACCCCCTATTATGCCGAGGCTTCGCTCGTTCTTCTCTGCAAAAAACTTTATTTCAGCGATCTGGAACCGAGCCACTTTCTTGACCCGGCTATTGAGAAATTTTATAATGCGGACTATCACCGGATGTATGTGGCAGAGATTACCGATGTTTTGAAAAAGTAGGGGATTGGTTCCCGTTTTCCCGGGCGAAAAGGAGCTGTTGCAAAATGCTTTTTCCGGCCTGCAGGAACCGGAAAAAGGGCGCTTTCGCCCGCGAACTGCGGGCGAAATTTGGCTCTGGTGGAGTCAAAAGCCGTTTTTCAGAAGGGGCTGTTGCAAAATGCTTGCATTTTGCAACAGCCCCTTTCTATGGGTCGGGTTTGCTTTCGTCTGAATTTTTCCCGGTCTCTGCAATAAAATGGCGGGCCAAGGGCTTTATAAGGGTGAAGGGCCCTTCAAAACCGGTTGCTGGGAGGTGGTCGGATGGACGGGGAGCTGCGAAGCAGCCTGCTGCGGCTCATCCGGAGAAAATTTGCGGGATATCCCAATGTGGCCTCGCTGGCAGATGACATTGTGCAGGAGGCCTATGTGCGGCTGCGGGCGAGCACGGTCTATACGCCGGAAAAGGAAAACTACGGGTATCTTTCCACGGTATGCATACGGCTGGCCTATCGAAAATTTATGGCGCAGGCGGCGGATTTCAAGCGGGTATATCTGGATGAGGAGGGGACCTCTCTTCTGGAGGAATCCGATATCGTTGAGGAGCTCATCCGCACGGAGGATACCGCTGCTGTTCTGGAATCGCTCAAAACGCTGCGGGACATTGAACGAATTGTCATCACCGAACGGTATTATGGGGACTTTTCGTTTGCGCAGATTGCCCGCGCAAACGGCCTGCAGCTCAATACGGTGCTGTCGCACCACCGGCGGGCGCTGGCAAAGCTGCGTCCGCAGTTAACAAAATTTCTGGCTTATACGGAGGAGGAAAAAGGATGAACCGCATGCTTTGGAAGCTGGACCACATCGGCGAACGGCTGTGGATGATGGCGACGCTCATCGCCGCGCATGCCGCATCGCTGGAAAACGAGGGGAAGGGCCTGGCGGTCGTGGCGGAGGAGACCCGCAGAACAGGGACGCTTATCCACGCTATGGCGGAAGGGGCCATCGTAGAGGAAAGGGAGATAGACAGGGCCGCAGCGATGGATCTCGCGCAGCGGCTGAACCTTCTGGCCATTAACGGCGCCATTGAGGCTATTCGAATCACCGGCTTTACAGGCAGACAGGCCGCTATCTATGCCGATGAAATCCGGGAGCTTGCTGACGGAATCCTCTGCCTGTTTGATGAGACGTTTGCCGCAAGAAAGAAGCAGACCGCCCCCCCCTGGGCGGCCAACCCCTCCTCGGCTGCCTGCAGCGGAAGATTCCTGCTTATGCAGGCAGGCGGCATATCCTTTGTGGAGCCGGCCGCGAATATTCAGGAGGTGTGCGTTGCCTCTGCGCGGGAGGATGGCAAAATTCAGCTGCGGGGGATGGAGCTGCCGTTCATCGATCTTTACCGGCTGCTGGGTAAAGAGCGGGAGAGCCGGACGCATGTCATCCTGCGCACCCCATGGGCGGAGAAAAACCACACCTTCGCCGTCACTGCCGATGCAGCCCTCGTCTTCTTCAGCCCTACCGGCAAGCCTGCCGCCGTGCCGGAGGGTATGCCTCTGGCAGGCTATGTCCGCGAATGCTGGGAGAATGAAAGCGGCGAGCCCTTCTATTTTATGGACTGGCCGAGGATGCTTTTGACCGATTAACCGGCTGCCGGAAAAAGGGTCTGCTGCAAAATGCAGGCATTTTGCAGCAGACCCTTTTTTCAGGCGCACCGGCACGGTTTTCCCACAATAATCTCTCCGTCTGCTCCCTCAATGTCCCGGATAATCTCCCCGACCGCCGGAACGCGGATGTGTCCAGAGAGAGGGTTTTTAATGCTGAGGATGGGGGCGGTGAGGGTGGCTTCTACCTCTGAGCGCTCAAAAGCGAGGTCGGCGTCTATCATTTCGCAGTCGATGAGCTGCAGATTTTTGCAGTAGCAAAGCGGCTGGGTGCCGATGATTTTGCAGTTTATAAAGGTAAGGCCCTCACTGTACCAGGCCAGGTATTCCCCTTTGACGGTGCTGTTTTTGACGGTGATATTTTTTCCATGCCAGAAGGCATCCTTGGTGTCGAAGCTGCAGTTTTCGAAGAGGGCATTTTCGATATACTGAAAGGAATATTTGCCCTGCATGCTGACTCCCCGGAAGGTGAGATTTTGGGAGCGCATCATAAAATATTCGCTCTGGGCGGTGCAATCCTCCATCCGGATGCCCCGGGTGGACCAGCCAAACTCCGGGGAGAGGATGTCGCAGTCCTGCATATGGATGTTTGCGCACTCCCGCAGGGCCTTGATGCCGTGCAACTGGCTGCCGCTGATTTTGACATCCTGAGAATACCAGAGGGCCGCCCGGCAGAGCCCGCTCATCCGACAGTTTCGGATGAGGAGACCCTCATCGTGCCAGAAGGGATAGCGCAGGTTAAAAAAGCACCCCTCCACCTGAAGGTCCTTCCCCTCCTTGAAGGCGCTCTCCCCGTCGGCGGGGCCGTCAAACGAGCAGTTTTGCACCAAAAGGTCCTGTTCGCCGTAAAGCGCCCTTTCTTCATCAAAGCTTTTGTCAGATATCGTTTTCATGGTGAACCTCCCTTTCGTCTCTTCACCTGCTGTATGAAAGGCGATTGCTGCTCTGCCTCTGGGATGCGGGTAAAATCCGGCAGAGCGGCGGCTGTATCTCCCCTCTTTTTTACTGTGCAAAAAACAGCTGCTGCGCGTTATCGTAAAGGATTTTTTCCTTCTCCTCCTCCCGCAGCCCGGGATGCAGGGCGACAAAGTCGATAAAATGCCGGTAGCTGTCCCGCGTCATGGCGGAGGGCATATCGCTGCCCCAGAGAAGGCGCTCGGCCCCTACAATGTCCGCGGCAGTCCGTACATAACCCCGTGCCGTTTCGTAGGGGTAAGTCTCCGGCTGGCTGTTGAGGCAGAGCGCCGCCAGGTCGAAAAAGACATTCGGCAGCGCCAGCTTTTCGAGTGAGCGCCGGAGCAGCTCGCCATCCTGAAGCTGCGGGGAGAGCAGGTGGCAGACAACAAAGGTCATCTCCGGATAGCGGGCGATGGCGCGGCTGAGAGCATCCACCTGCCAGCTGACGCTGCGGGGCTTGCCGATATCGATAATAAAGGTCAGCCCCCGCTGCGCCGCATAGCGGTAGACCCCGTGCATCACCTCTCCGTCCAGATCCACCGGCGGATGGTTGGCCATCAGTCCCGAGCCGCTGCTGACCTCCATTTTGATGATTTTAAAGCCCAGCTCCTCAAACAGGTGCTTTTGAATGGCCTCGGCTGAAACGGAAAACGGATCATAGCTGGCCGCCCCGATGAAGCGCTCGGGATAGTCCTGCACCGCCTGCCAGGTATAAAGGTTCTGAAAGCCGAAGTAGTTCCCCTGCAGCAGCACCGCCTTTTCGACGCCGTGGGCATCCATCACCCGCAGCAGAGCCTGCGGGGTGGCGTCATATTCGCCAATCTCCGGCGGAAGAATCTGAAAACTGTTTCCTGTCGCATAGACAGCCCGTCCGCCGCCGCAGGGGCGCAGCTCCCCCTGGGAGCCGGTCCCCGCAATACACTGCACGACATGGGCGTGCGCATCGATGATTTTCATAAGGCTTCTCCTTTCTGAGGTGGTCTGAAGATTATTATAGCACAGGCAGCCGCAGATAAGAATGGCTGGGGGGACGATTTAAAGGCACAGGAGCTGCAAACACAGAACTTCGCAGGGTGCTCCATATCCTGCAGGATGCAGAGCAGCCTCAACCTCCCGGTGAGCGAGATAGTCTCTCCCCATGTTTATCAGGCGGGTATTCCGGGGGGCGCAGTTCAGCCTTGAAACAGCGGCCGGGCTCCCGGAATAGGCTTGTATATGAGCGGTATCTGGCCAATCTGCAGGCTTTCTTCTGCAGACGGAAAAAAACGGCTGCAGACCCCCGCAAAGAAAAAAGAGCGGCGGCTCCTTCAAAAAGAGGGGCCGCTGTTCTTTTTGCCGCCTCTTTCCTATGCTTTTTTACCGGAAAACAGGCAAGCGTTCAAAAAAATTTCACCAAGTCCTGCCCGAATGCGGTATAATAGAAATACAACGATCGGGATTTTTCTGCCCGAAATCCGGACGGCGGGCCGTCCGCTGCAAAGAGGAGAGTGAGCAAGGTGCCGATAGGCAAAATACTGGTAGCTGATGATGACCAGAACATTGCAGAGCTGCTGCGTCTGTATCTTGAAAAGGAGGGCTATGCTGTCACCATTGCGGCGGATGGCGAACGCGCGCTCGAAAAATTTGCCGAGGAACCCCCGGATATCGTGCTGCTCGATATCATGATGCCCAAGCTCGATGGCTGGCAGGTCTGCCGGGAAATCCGCAAAAAATCCAATTGCCCCATCATTATGATTACCGCCAAGGGGGAAACCTTTGATAAGGTGCTCGGCCTTGAGCTGGGTGCGGATGACTATGTTGTCAAGCCCTTTGATGCCAAGGAGATTGTCGCCCGCATCAAGGCGGTTATGCGCCGCACCGGCAAGGCGGGCGATATGCCCGATATCAAGGAGGTTTCCTATGATAAGCTGGTGGTCAATATGACTAAGTATGAGCTCAAGGTGGATGGCCGCGTCGTTGATACGCCGCCCAAGGAGCTGGAGCTTCTCTACCACCTCGCCTCCAACCCCAACCGGGTTTATACCCGCGACCAGCTGCTCGATGAGGTATGGGGCTTTGAATATTATGGGGACAGCCGGACGGTGGATGTCCATGTCAAACGCCTGCGCGAGAAGCTGGAGGGGGTCAGCGACCAGTGGAGCCTCAAAACCGTCTGGGGTGTGGGCTATAAATTCGAGGTCAAAGAGTAGGGCATGCAGAAGAGCCTGTTCACCAAATATTTTTCTGTCTGTGCAGCCATCATTCTGCTCAGCACAACCGTGCTGAGCGTGGTGTTGCTGGCATTGACGGCCAACTACCTGAAAAACGACAAGCTCTCCCTTCTGGAGACGAATGCCGGGCATGCTGCTGCGATTGCGCTGCAGGACTATGCGAATAACGGCTATACCGGCCTCATCAACAAGGATAGCGTAATAGACGGCTTCACCCTGCTCTCCAAATCGATCAATGCGGATCTGTTTCTGGTGGATGTAGAGGGGAAGACCCACGTCTGCACCCACCGCTCCCCCTGCAACCATACTGCCTATCTGGTACCGAAGGCGATTGTGCGCAGGGCGGGGGATGAGGGGCGCTACCAGGAATTAGGGCGCCTCGGCGGGATTTATGATGAGCAGTATTACACCGTCGGCGTTCCCATGAAGGTAAACGGGCAGATGGTGGGGGCCGTTTTCGCCTCGCTGAATGCTCAGTCGCTCTCCCGGTTGATTACGACTACCCTGAAAATGTTTATGTTCAGCGCGCTGATTGTGATGGCGGTGACCTGCATCATCGTTTATTTCGTCACCCGCCGGCTGGTGCGCCCGCTGCGGGAGATGCTCGCCGCCACCCAGTCCTTCGCCAAGGGGGATTTTTCGGTGCGCGTTCCAGTCGAGCGGTATGATGAAATCGGCAAGCTGGCCATGGCCTTTAATGCGATGGCTACTTCCCTTTCTTCGCAGGAATCCTCCCGCCGCTCGTTTATTGCCAACGTTTCGCATGAGCTCAAAACCCCGATGACCACCATTGCCGGGTTTATCGATGGGATACTGGATGGCACCATCCCCGAGGAGAAAAGGGACCAGTATCTGGGCATCGTTTCCGAGGAGGTCAAGCGCCTCTCGCGGCTGGTGCGCTCGATGCTGGGGATCGCCCGGATTGAGGCGGGGGAGATGAAGCTTACTCCCTCAGCGTTTGATATCAACGACATCGTTTGCCGCACAGTATTTACCTTTGAGCGCTCGATTGAGGAGAAGCATCTGGATATTCAGGGACTGGATGCAGGGAAAGTTATGGTCAACGCCGATCCTGACCTTATCCACCAGGTGGTTTATAATCTGACGGAAAACGCCGTAAAATTTGCGGGCGAGGGCGGATATATCCGGGTCAGCTACCAGCAGGAGGGGGCGATGACCTATGTCGGCATCCGCAACTCGGGTGAGGGACTCACCAAGGAGGAAATCCCGCGGATTTTTGAACGCTTTTATAAAACTGACCGCTCCCGCAGTATGGACAAAACCGGCGTCGGGCTCGGGCTGCATATTGTGCGCTCGATTATAAATCTGCATGGCGGTGAGATAATAGTGAAGAGCGTGGAAGGCGAATACTGTGAATTCCGCTTCTCGCTGCCCTGCGCCGCCAAAAGCGCCCAGAGCCTTTTCCGGAAAAATGAAAAGCTGAAACCCTGAGAGGGCGAAGAGGCTGCGGGCATCCCCTGCCTGGCAGGCGGAATTGTGATAATGGGCTGCCGGCCCGATAAAGGGCAGACAAGACCACAGAAAGGAATGGTCTACCGATGAACGATTATCAGGACAATCAGAACGACTCCTACCGCCCCTACCGGCCAAATGACTTTGAGGGAGGCGGGGAGGGCCGGCCGGATCCCTATTCTTCCGCCTCCCGCAGCAACCCTTATGGCGGGAACGGGGATTACCGCTCTGCACACAGCCGCTCCCCCGAGGAGCCCTACCGCTATGATTTTTCCGATTACCAGTCGGGCGGCAGCACGAAGAAGGTTTCCAAAAAGGGAAAAAAGGGACTGGTGGTCTTTTTTTCGCTGGTAGCGGTCGTTCTTACCGTTTCGCTGGTGGGTTTTGCGGGCTATGGCGCCTATGCACTGGTGAACAAAAGCTTTGTGGATGTGCAGGGGAATGATCCGGTTTCGCCGGAATCCCCGGCAGCGGATGCGCCGCGCCTGAATATCTCCTCCACTCCGCAGGGGACGGCTGCGCAGCTCGATGACGGGCTCTCTAATGAGGACATTGCCGCCCGGGTCTCCCCCTCGGTGGTGTGTATTACCAATTTCAGCAGTGAGAGCATCTATGGCATTGTCGGCGAGGGCTCCGGCATCATCATGTCGAAGGATGGGTATATCGTCACCAATGCGCATGTCATTGAAGGGCACACCGGCCTGCAGGTCACGCTGCCCAACGATGAGAGCTACAACGCCACCCAGGTCGGGATTGATATCCAGACCGATCTGGCGGTCATTAAACTGCAGGCGGACCCGATGCCCGACCTGCCGGTTGCCGAATTTGGGGACAGCAGCCTGCTGCGCGTTGGTGAGCGGGTGATTGCGATTGGCAACGCGGGCGGCTCGGAATTTTCCGGCTCGGTCACCAGCGGAATTGTTTCCGCTTTAGACCGGCAGATTAACACCGAATCGGCCCGCCTGCGGGTGATACAGACGGATGCGGCCATCAACCCCGGCAATTCGGGCGGGGCACTGGTCAACCGCTATGGCCAGGTGGTTGGTATCAACTCGGCCAAGTTTGTCAAGGAGGGCTATGAGGGGCTGGGCTTTGCCATTCCCATCAACAATGCCAAGCCGATTATTGATGACCTGCTGCAGAACGGGCGGGTAACTGGCCGGCCGCGCTTAGGCATACAGGGGTATGATGTGACCAACGTCATCGCCCAGTTTATGGGCCTGCCCTCCAACGTATCGGGCATTATGGTGACCGCCGTGGATCCGGACTGCAATATTGCCAAACAGGGCGTTGTGCCGGGCGATGTGCTCACCGCGATGAATGAGATGCCGATAGAGTCCTTTAACGCGCTGAAAAACGACCTGATCGAGTTTAAGCCGGGCGACACGGTGACCTTTGAAGTCTACCGAATGGCCAGCCAGCGCGGCCAGAGGGGCCGGCTGTTCACCGTTACCGTCACGCTCGATGAGGACAACGGCACCACCAACTTCTCGCAGGCGCAGGAGGACTCCGCCAGCGGCGGGAGCAGCAGCTATGGCGGTTATGGAAGCGACGATTCCTATCCGGGTTATCCGTTCTTCCCGTTTTATTGATTCCTTTGTTCCCTCTCAGATTTTCAATAGTTACCGAAAACCGGCAGCCTCTGGCCCTTCATCGGGCCGGAGGCTGCCGGTTTTCGGTAAAGAGGGAGGTTTTCTCCGCAGCGCTCTCCGGAGAGAGGCTCAACGAACAGCAAAATTTAGTCGGTGTAGTTATCAAAATAACCCTGGATGAGGATGATGGGCGTTCCCTTGTCGCCGCTGCCGGAGGTCAGGTCGCACAGCGAGCCGATGAGATCGGTCAGCCTGCGCGGAGTGGTGCCCTGCGAGGCCATATCGCCAACAAGGTTTTCTTTTTTGTGTGCAATGCGCTCGGAGATGGCCGAACGCAGCTGCTCGCCGCTGAGTCCGGCAAAATCATTATCTGCCAGATATTTGATCTTCAGCTCGTTCGGCGTGCCAATCAGCCCTTCCGTGTGGCCGGGGGAGACGACCGGGTCGGCAAGCTCCCAGATTTTTCCGACAGGATCCTTAAAGGCACCATCACCATAGACGAGCACCTCGATATGCTTGCCGGTTTCGGCGAGAAAGCGCTGCTGCACCTCATGCGCGAAGGCATCGCAGCCGCGCGGGAAGAGCTTGACGCTTTCCTCGGTCGATTTGTTCGAGCCGAGAAGGCCATAGTCGGCGTTGAAGCCGCTGCCGTCCACCGGGGCGGTCATCAGCTCATCCAGCCCCAGAACCACCTTTGCCCCTGCGGCCTTCAATAACCTTTTGGTGCGCGCGCGGGTATGAATATCGCAGCAGAGCACATGGGAGGTATAGGAGAGGATGGCCTCGGGGCGGTTGGAAAACACCACCTCAACCTCTGCGCCCGATTCGCGGATGAGCTCACTGTAATACTCGACATAGTCTACGCCGGTGAAGCGATGCTTTTCATAGCCGAAAGCGGTGCGGTAGCGGGCGAGGTCGAGCAGATCGGCATAGGGATCAATGCCGCTTTTATCGAGCAGCTCCTCATCAATGAGGTGATTGCCGACCTCATCGGCCGGATAGCTGAGCATCAGCACAATCTTTTTTGCGCCGCGGGCGATGCCGCGCAGGCAGATGGCAAAGCGGTTGCGGCTTAAAATGGGGAAGAGCACGCCGATCGTACCGCCGCCGAGCTTTTCGCGCACATCCTTTGCAATCTGTGAAACGCTTGCATAGTTGCCCTGCGCGCGCGCCACCACCGCTTCGGTGACGCCGACTACATCGCGCTCGCGCAGAGAGAAGCCCTCCTCCTTCGCCGCTTCAAGCACCGAGCGCACGGTGATGGCTGCCATATCATCCCCCTCCCGGATAATCGGGGCGCGGATGCCGCGGGAAACCGTTCCTACCATTCTAGCCATGCCAAATCCTTCTTTCCTGTTTATCAAGGCGGGGCCCGGCAGCCGTTTCCGGCCAGGGCGGTGAATATCAAACGCTTTCATTATATATGAAAAGAGGAGAGAAGTAAAGGAGGGACAAAGCAGAAAATCCCCCTCTGTTGCTTTTTTTCTTCCAGTATGTGGAAAGGCCCTAAAAGAAAGCGGTTTGCTTTGTGCCGGGGTTATTCCCACCGGTACTGCGGATCGGTAAAAAAGCAGAAGGGATGTCCAGCTGGGTCATAAAAGGTACGCACACCTGAAAAGAAGACCTCTGCCGCCGGGCGCGCTCCGCAGGCGAGCGCATGTTGCTGTGCGGCCTTTAAGTCATCGACCAGAAAATCGATATGTAGCATTTTCTGCTGCCTGTCCGGCTCTTCCGGCCAGACGGGTGGCTGATAGCCGGGCTCTGCCTGAAAAGAGAGGCCGACGGCACCGGCGGGATCGCGCATCAGAACCCAGTCCTTCTGAACGTCGGTTTTCTCCCAGCCCAGCAGCTTTTGGTAGAAATCGGAGAGGGCGTGTGCATCCGCGCAGTCAAGCACGATGGGGCGCATGCGGATTTTTACGGGGATGGGGGACATACGATTTTCATCCTTTCTCTGGAAAAAAGTGGGATTTTCCGGCGGCGAATGGCCGGCTCTCTTTTATTATAGGATCTGCATGCAGTTTGTGCAAGCGGCTGTTTTATGGCGGCAGAACGGCATATCTGAACAAGACCTCTCTGGCGGAGCAGGATTTTTTCTGAATCTGCTGAAAAGAGGACTGCCTGCAAAATACCGGGTACTTTGCAGGCAGTCCTCTTTTTATGGCCAGCGGACATTCAGGAATTCTGCGCCTGATATTTCTGTTTGCACTGGTTGATTTTTGTCTGGTCGGCCTGGGTAACCTGATACCAGCCGCGCTTTTGCATCTCGGTAAAAACCTCGTGCTGAATCTGATGCTCTTCGCTGAGCAGGTTCATAAATTCGCTTTTGAGCGAGGGGGTGGAGCACTCGTTGGCATAGCTGTTGTAGCCATCTGTAATAAATTTCTGCGACTGAAGCGCGTCATCCATCATTTCTCGGTCTCCGAAGCTGGCGTTTATCGGCATGGGCGTTTCCTCCTAGTTCAGCTGGCTTATCAGCCGGTCAAAGTGGCTTTGGTGCTTGGCGGCTATCTGCTCGCATTTGGATTTCAGCTGCGGGTCGGCTGAGCTCTGGGCATAGAGCTGATATTTTTTGACCAGCGTCTGTTCGACACAGAGCTGATCCTCAATGGCAGATAGCTCCTTTGTAGTCAGGTTTGCCAAAGATATCCTTCCTTTCGCGCAAAATAGGCTTCTCTGTCGGGGCAGCACAGCCGAAACATCGCAGTCTGCGCTTTCGGCCGGCGGGAGGCGGCCCACCGGGCGCGCAAAACGCGCGCATGCTGCCCGGTGAAGTCTAAAGCGAGGGCGCGGATGCGTCCTCCTGCGGCATCATTCCCGCAGGCTTTGAAAGCGCTTTAAGCATAGTATAAGCCGGGCGGTTTCGTTTATGCGCGAAGAAAGGGGGCTCCGGCAGTGGGTCCCTTGTTTTTGAGAAACAGCCCGGCGCCAAGGTCCTGCTGCAGCCATGTTTTACAGATTTAAAAACGGCCCCTCTTCCCCCTCGGCCAGCGGGATGAGCGCTTGCGGATAGATATCGTTATGAAAATCCACATAGGCGGGGTAGAGGCGCCGCAACACTGCATACAGCGATGGAAGGCTTAAAAGCTGCCGGATATCCGGAAAGGCTTCGGAAAGCTCGAACAGCGCGACAACCATGCTCTCCTTAAAAAAGCAGTAATCCCCCAGAAACTCGCCGGCCGCTGCGGCGACCGCTGTCAGATACCGCTCGGCGACCGCTTCATGAAGGGCCAGCTGCCGGCCGGCAGAGGTTTCCAGCAGAAATACTCCCTCATGCAGCGTCTGCCAGGAGAGGAGTTCTCCCTCGGGGGTGCGCTGCGGCGGGGAAAACTCTCCAAAATATTTAGGGAGCGAAAGCTTTCCGCTGCGTTCCAGCTCGGCAATCCGGCTGCGCAGGCTTTCACAATACCGCTCATGCCGCGTGAGACTGCGGCGCAGTGCTTCATATTCTCTGAAAAGCGCAAGCTCTTCCTGCAAAACCCCTTCATCTCCTCTTTCACTCATTTCCAAGGGTATCTAAACCGCACAGAATGCCGCCATGAAACTGTCAAACGGGGCGTCTGCCAACCCTTATTATAGCGGATTTTGTAAAACAATACAATACTAAAGTATTTTTATATTTGTGACTAAGAAGCATATTCTAATACTTAAAGGAGATGGGGATATGTTTTCTGAAAGGATACGTTTGCTGCGAAAATCCTATAACTATAACCAGCAGGAGCTGGCCGGGCGGCTGGGGGTATCCAAGCAGAGCGTCAGCAACTGGGAGAACGGGAATATTCTTCCCTCCATTGATATGCTGATAAAGCTGGCAAAGCTTTTCAGCGTTTCCACCGACTATATTCTGGGGCTGGATAACCGGCTGACGATTGACATCACCGGACTGACGGTGGAAAAGGTCTCCCACATCCAGCAGATTATTAACGACATGGTACGTGGATAAAAGAGATGGCATAAAAACGCAGTGTTTTTATGCCATCTCTTTTACATATTGTATACGCTGGCCTGTTTTCAATCAGCTCTGCGGCCCGAAGTTTAAGCCGGCCATATCGCTGATAGGGAGGGAAAACAGAATGCCTGCCTTTTCGGTTGAAAGCCCGGCCACCCCATTAATCTCCTGCATGACCGCCTGCTTGATGGCGCGCGGGACGATAATGGCAATAATCTCCTTTTCCGGCTGGATGGTGAAGCCGAGCAGGTTTTCGACATCCTCAAAGCCGACCCGCCGCGCATGCAGAACGGTACCGCCGCGAGCGCCGGCTTTTTTGGCCGCCGCCATCACCGTATCGGTATACCCGTGATTGAGAATGGTTAAAATCAAATCGCACTGCTTTTCCCCCTGCATGGTATCCTCCTCCTGGGTACTCTCAAAATTTTCATTTTTGCAGAGAACGCGCTGCACCTGCCCGCTGATGCCGGTCATGGGAATGGTAAAGAGAATTCCCCTGCCGGGACTGTGCAGATGGAATCTTTCGCTCGCCTTGCGGATGACCGGCTTTATCTGGAAGGTGGGAATCGTGGTGAAAACGATGTCCTTCTCTGTTTCACCCAGACCCAGATAATCGAGGATTTCCGAATTGGCGGTGCCAAGGCCGAGGCTGGTGTAGTTAAAATGCAGCTTTTCCTTCCGGTAGAGATCCACAACGTGTGCACCCCTGCCGCGGTCCACAATGGTCACCATCAGCTGAATTTTCTGGCTATTGGGCGTGGCTGGCATAAGGCTCCTCCTCTCCCTGATCGGATTCGTCGGTGTAATCGATGATCTCATCATACAAATCGCCCTGCTCCTCCGGCGTCAGGTCGGCAACATGACGGTTTTTGTGCCCACTGATGAGACCTAACAGCTGAATGGCAATCAGCGGGGTCATGGCGACCATTGCCACAATGCCGAAGGCATCGGTCAGAATATCGCCGCCTAATGATTCGCAGGCGCCCATGGCAAAGGGCAGCAGGAAGGTCGCCGTCATCGGGCCGCTGGCTACGCCGCCCGAGTCGAAGGCGATGGCGGTAAACACCTTCGGGACAAAGAAGGTCAGCACCAGCGCAATGGCATAGCCCGGAACCAGAAACCAGAGGATGGAGATGCCGGTCACTACCCGCACCATGGACAGCCCGACCGATACCGCAACGCCGATGGACAGGGAGAGCTGCATCGCCTTTTGCGGAACGGCGCCGCTGGTCAGCTCCTCCACCTGCTTGTTGAGCACATGCACCGCCGGCTCCGCCGCCACCAGAAAGTAGCCGATGAGCATCCCCAGCGGAACAATGGCCCATTTATAGTCTGCCATCTGCTCGCCGATATAGTTGCCGGCCGGCATGAAGCCGACATTGGCTCCTGTTAAAAAGAGCACCAGGCCGATGAAGGTATAAACGATGCCGACCATGATTTTAATCAGCGGATACCGCCGCAGCCGCAGCCGCAGCAGATGAAAGGCGAGAAAGAAGAGAACGACCGGCGTCAGCCCGAAGAGGACCTCCCGCATGTAGGCGGGAAAGCCGGCGGCAAACTGCTCGCCGACATCCTTTGAGGTGAACACGCGCGGCACGGCAAACGGCGTATAGTTCACTTCGGTCGACTGAAAGCACATCCCCAAAAGAAGAACAGCCAGAATGGGGCCGACGCTGCACAGCGCAACGGTGCCGAAGCTGCTGTCCTCCGCATCCTTATCCCTGGCCATGGAGGCAATGCCGATGCCCAGCGCCATGATGAAGGGAACGGTAATCGGCCCGGTCGTAACGCCGCCCGAGTCGAAGGCGACCGCCAGAAATTCCTTCGGCACGAACAGCGCCAGAACAAAAACAAGCAGATAGAAAAGCACCAGCATCCGCGAAAGCGGCCAGCCAAAACGGGTGCGCAGCATCGAAACGGCCAGAAAAAGCCCCACGCCGACGGCCACGGTTAAAATAATCACCATATCAGGAACGGCGGGCACCTGCCGCGCGAGCACCTGCAGGTCCGGCTCGGCAACGGTGACGATGACGCCGATTAAAAAGCTGAGAAGAAGAATAGGCGGCATCTTTTTATTCTTCGCCATCTCCGCGCCGATGCCGTCTCCCATTGGCATCATCGACATATCTACTCCCAACGAAAAGAACCCCATTCCGACAATCAGCATTACGGCGCCGAATAAAAAGAGCATCAGCGTGCCGATAGGCATGGGAGCGGTGGTAAAGGAGAGGATGAGCACGATAATGGTAATGGGAAGCACGGAGGAGAGCGCCTCGTTAATTTTTTCCTTGAGCTTTTTTCTCATGAATGCACCACGCTTTCCTGTTGTTTGGCGCCCGGGCAGGCATTGCTCCTGTATCCGGGCTCCTTTTAAAGCCCCTACTTATTTAATATATTAGCATAAATTTGATTGCTGTGCAACTATACCCTGAAAATATGGATAATTTTGTGAAATATACCGAAGGAATAAGGAGGTTGAGGCGGGAGCAGCACGCTGCTGAATATTTTAGCGGCGGGGGAAATATCTGCGGCAAAACGGGCAGAATAAGGGCAGATAGAAGATGGGGAAGCTTTGAAAAAACAGGAGGGAAGCGGATGCTCAGTTATTCCATGCTCTATCCGAGAGAAAGCGCCTCAAGGCAGGTAAAAAGCCTGAACGGCATCTGGAAATTTTGCTTTGACCCCAAAGGGGAGGGGGAAAAGGATGGTTGGGCGCAGGGGCTGCCGGACCCGGATTGGATTCCAGTCCCCTCCAGCTTTTCCGATTTGTTTACCAATAAAGAAAAGCGGGAATATGCGGGGGATATCTGGTATGAAACCTCATTTTTCCTGCCGGAAAGCTGGCGGGGAAAGCAGGTAGATATCCGTTTTGGCTGCGCGACCCACCGGGCGACCATTTACCTGAACGGCGAGCAGGTCACCTTTCATGAGGGAGGGTTTCTGCCCTTCTGTGCGCGCATCACCGGCTGCGCGCGCTATGGGGAGGAGAACCGGCTTTGCGTGCGGCTGAATAACGAGCTGAGCGAAACCACCCTCCCCTGCGGGAAAACGGTTAACCTGGCTGATGGACGCAAAATGAACAGGCCCTATTTTGACTTTTTCAACTATTCCGGCCTGCAGCGCCCCGTCTGGCTGACAGCAGTCCCGAAGGAGTCGGTGTTTGATTTCACCATCTGTTCCCGCCTGGAGGGACGGGATGCATGGGTGGAGTATACTGTCGTAACGACCGGGGAGCACCCGGTAGCGGTCGAGCTTTCGGATGAGTCGGGCGCTGTTGTCGCCCGGGCGCAGGGAAAATGCGGGCAGCTGCATATCCCATTTGTCCGGCTGTGGCGGGTGCGGGATGCCTACCTCTACCGCTTTACGATATCTATCACCGGCGAGGATGGGCTGATAGACAGCTACAGCGAACCGGTCGGCATACGCACGGTGCAGGTACGGGGAGAGGACATCCTTTTAAACGGCGAGCCGGTCTATCTGACCGGCTTTGGCAAGCATGAGGACAGCGATATCATCGGCCGCGGATTCAGCCCGGCGATCATGAAACGGGATTTTGAGCTGATGAAATGGATAAACGCCAACTCTTTTCGCACGGCGCATTACCCTTACAGCGAGGAGATTCTGCAGGCGGCCGACCGGGAGGGCTATCTGGTGATTGATGAGGTGGCGGCGGTCGGCATGTTCGAGAGCCTGATGAATTTCATGGAGGCCTCTACCGGCAAAAAGAGCGCCTTTTTTGAAAAGCCGACCACCGGGGCGCTGCTGCAAAACCATCTGCAGGCGCTGGAGGAGCTGATTACCCGCGATAAAAACCATGCCTGCGTCATCATGTGGAGCCTTTTCAACGAGCCGGAAACGACCGATGAGGCCGCTATCCCCTATTTTGAGGCGGTTTTCCGGCGCGCCCATGAGCTGGACCGGCAGAAGCGGCCGCGCACCTTCCCGCTGATTATGAACTCGCTGCCGGAAAGCTGCCAATGCTTTTCCTTCAGCGATGTCATCTCGCTCAACCGGTACTATGGCTGGTATCTGCTGGGTGGAAACGAGCTTTTGGATGCGCGAGTCGCCTTTGAAAAAGAGATGGAGGCCTGGCAGGCGCTGAAGCTGCAAAAGCCCTTCCTGTTTACCGAATATGGGGCGGATACCGCGCCCGGCGTTCACCGGCTGCCGGGCAGCATGTGGAGCGAGGAATATCAGACCGAGTATCTGAAAATGTGTCATGAGGTTTTTGACCGCTTTCCGTTTGTGCGCGGCGAACAGGTATGGAACTTTGCCGATTTTATGACCACGCAGGGAATCATGCGGCTGGACGGAAACAAAAAGGGAATTTTCACCCGCCAGCGCCAGCCCAAGGCGGCCGCCTTCTATCTGAAAGAGCGCTGGAGCGGGCTGCCTGCCGGCTTTAAGAGCCGGGAGAGCGCCCCTAAGGCAGAGAAAGAAGGGTGATCCCCGCCCAACAGGAAAGAATTTCAGACGGCATCCCGTTCTTTGCGCAAAAGAGAAGCGGGAACCGGAGAAGGGAAGATGATGGCAGCATGTCTGAGCCTGCCGGTATGCGCCCCTTTGGCCTGCGCGATAAGCTGGGCTATATGTTTGGCGATTTTGGAAATGATTTTACCTTTATTTTTGCAAGCAGCTTTCTGATGGTCTTCTATACCAAGGTATTGGGGATCAGCGGTACGATGGTCGGCACCCTGTTTCTGCTTGCCCGCTTTATCGATGCCGTTACCGATGTGACGATGGGACGCCTTGTGGATACCATGCGCCCCGCGAAGGATGGGCGCTTTCGTCCCTGGCTGCGCCGCATGGCGGGACCGGTTGCGCTTTCCAGCTTTCTGATGTATCAGTCGGCGATGGCGGGCGCGCCGATGCCGCTGAAAATCGTTTATATGTATGTGACCTATATTCTCTGGGGGAGCATTTTCTATACCTCCATCAACATTCCTTATGGCTCAATGGCCTCGGTGCTCAGCACCGAGCCCGCCCACCGCGCCTCCCTTTCTACCTTCCGCAGCGTAGGCGCCTCGCTGGCCTCGCTGGTCATCGGCGTCGGCGGGCCGCTGCTCGTTTATTCCCAGGATGAACAGGGAAACCAGGTGGTATCCGGCGGGCGCTTTACCCTGATTGCCGGGCTGTTCTCGGTACTGGCTATTCTCTGCTATGTCCTGTGCTACTGGATGTGTACCGAGCGGATAAAAAATCCGCTGCAAAAGGAGGCAGAGCGCCCAAAGGCAGCGGATATTCTGCAGGCGCTTTTAAAAAACCGGGCGCTGCTGGCGATTATCGGTGCGGCCATTCTGCTGCTTTTAGCGCAGCTCGTCCTCTCGCAGATGAACAACTTCCTTTTTATGGACTATTTCAAAAACTCCGCCTATCTCTCGGCCATCAATATGCTGGGCACTCTTCTGACGCTGGTCATGGCCCCGTTTATCGTTTCGCTGACCGGGCGTTTTGGAAAAAAAGAGACCGGTTCGCTGGCAACAGCCATCGCGGGCGCCGCTTTTCTGATGCTGTTTTTCCTGCGCGTGAAAACGCCGGTAGCCTATATCGCTTTTGCTTTCTTCGGCTATCTGGGCCTCTCCTATTTTAACCTTATTATCTGGGCAAATATTACCGATGTCATTGACTACCAGGAGGTGTGTACCCACCACCGGGATGACGGGACCGTTTATGCCGTTTATTCCTTTGCCCGCAAGGCAGGGCAGGCACTGGCAGGAGGATTGAGCGGCTTTATGCTTACTGCCATTGGCTATGATGAACTGGCGCACGCCCAGAGCGAAGTGGTTAACGAGGCCATTTATTCCGTTTCAACGCTGGTGCCCGCCATCGGCCTTCTGCTGGTGGCGCTCATTCTTCTTCTGCTTTATCCGCTGGACAGGAAAACGGTGCAGGCGAATACGGCGGAGTTAAAGCGGCGGCGTGGGAACGGATAGTGAACGGTTTTTGTATACTTCGATGATATATTCCTGTCATTTTCAATGACTCTGCCAAGCAGCAGCGTGTTGCCATATGCCTTCCAATATGCTATCATAGTAGTAGAATATTCGGTGGACTTTAATGGGGGTATAACGGATGCGCATTATGGTTGTGGATGACGATTCCACCACCCTGGCGATATGTAAAGGCCTGCTGGAGGGGGAATACGAGGTTGATTTAATGAAATCCGGCCTGCAGGCATTAGGTTTTTTGATGGAGCAGGATGAAAGCGGCCTGCCGGACCTGATTTTGCTGGATATGGTGATGCCCGGAACCAGCGGGATGGAGACGCTGAAATCCATCCGGAAAAATTCGACGCTGGCAGCGATACCGGTCATCTTTCTGGATGAAGGGGGGGACGATCGGACCGAGCTGGAGGGCTACCGCAGCGGAGCGGATGACTTTATTAAAAAGCCTATTCTGCCTGACCTGCTCCGCTTCAAGGTCAAGCGGCAGCTGGAAACCCGCAAGCTGCGCCGGGATTACACGGCACTGAAGAAAAAGATCAATCAGATCCGGCTGATTGTAAAAGGGAGAATTTGAAAAGGCCGAGAAAAAGCCGGTTTGCTTCAAATAAAGGGCGCGCTGCAAAATATTTTTCCGGTTTGCAGAAGGGGCTGTTGCAAAATGCGAGCATTTTGCAACAGCCCCTTTGCTATACTCCCAAAGGGAATTAGGGCTCCTCTGTCTGCGAAGAAGCGGGCGGCTGTCCGGTTCCCTCCTTCGGCCCGTTCTCCTTTTGAGCGGGCTGCTTTTCCGAAGGACTTTCGCCGGCCTGCGGGGCGTTCCAGGAAAAGGGCTTTATTTCTGCACCGAGAGTCAGCTCCGGTATATCCGGATTCTGCTCATCTGCCGCCGGTTCCTCCGGGCCCGGCTGTGTATCCTCGAAAGGAGGGGGGCCTTCAGGGAGGGGGGATAAGCGGGCATCCAGAAGAGAAGGGGAGGCCGAAGAAAGAGGCCCTGCCCCCTCCGGCAGGTCGGGATAAAGCCGGCGGCGGGCGGCAGGAAGCGGGAATCGCTTTCCTACCAGCAGATAGCAAAGCAGCAGCGCGCAGGCGAAAAGCGTCAGGCAGATGCCCGCCCGAAGGCCGGGGGCCACATAGTTAAAGCGGATAACATGGTAACCGGCAGGGACGGGGATGCCCAGAAAGCCGCCGTTGACCTTTAAAACCCGCGTGGGCGTGCCGTTTATCTCTGCGCTCCAGCCCTTGTCATAGGGGATGGAATAGAAGACGATCTGTTCACTGTCCAGATAAAGCTCGCTGGAAAAACCCTTGCGGTCCCGGAAAAACTGGCCGGATACGCTCTTTGAGCGATCCTCAACGTCGCTTAAAAAGCGCGTCTGCGAGTGGTCAGACAGCAGTTCCTGCGGCAGCGGGTCGATAATGCGCCCTACATTGCGGATATCCTCCTCCTCAACAAGAACGGCGCGCAGAAGCAGCCGCTGCTTGTTTTCGTCTGTCTCCTTTTCCCAGTCCTCCCGGGTGATATAGCGGTCATATCCGAAGCCCATCGGCAGATAGTTTTCGTTTTCATAGATATTGAAGCCAAGCTGGTTATCCGCATAGGTGAAGTAGGAGGTGGAGGGCTGCTTTTCCTCCGGGGCATCTTCGGCAACGAACAGCCAGCGCACTGACAGCAGCGAGCGCAGTGGATAGAATTCCGGCTGCGGTTTGCTGGAAACATCCCGCTTGACGCCCACAGAGGGGTAAAACTCCATCAGAGAAACCGGAACAATGCTGTGAAACGCCTGAATGTTCGGCAGCCCCCAGTACATGCCCAGATTGTCCATGCTGTCATAGAGATCACTGCGGTCGAAGCGGCCCTCCTCCTCGGGCAGCTCGAGCAGCTCCCGTCCGGGAAGGGCGATGGTGCGCATCCACTCCCGGTCATTCGAGTGCATGCGCCCCATGGCGATGAGAACGATCGAATAGGCCGCGCAGATGCAGCCGAGCGAGAGGGTGAAAAGGCGGAAAAAGTCCGGCTGGCCGATAAACCGGCGAAGCAGCAGCCAGGTGGCGATAAGTCCCAGAAGAACGATAAACGCATAAATCCAGAACCGTTCCGGATATTCCTCCAGCCCGATGACCAGCTTGTCATCTTTTTTATGAGGCGTCAGGCCGATGGCGAGCACAAAGATGAGGTCGATAACCGCCGTCCATTTCAGCCCCCGCATCAGGCAGACCGAAGAAGGGCTGCTGACATAGCGCTCAAGTGCCAGTGCGGAGGCGAGCGCCATGAGCAGTACCGGCATATAAAACCAGCGGGCATAGTAGGAATTGTTAAAAAGAATAAAGAAGGCGTTGAGCCCGGGCACCATGGCCATGCACAGGCAGAGGTAGAGCATCCGCTTTACCCAGCTGCGCGGGGTGGAGAGCAGATAGGCGAGAACGAAGGAGGGGCCAATCATTGGCAGCCATGCGCTCAGCGAGGCCCACTTCGCGCCATGGTCCGGGAAGAAGTTCGGGCGGGAGGGAATATCGGGCGGGAAGAAGATGCTCTCTAAAATAGCCGGCTGCCGCTGCTCGTGCCCATAGAGCCAGAAGCCCCAGCCGGTGAGGATATTGTCCCCGGTGGTGCGCGGATTTCCCAGAATGGCCAGCACGGAGGGGAGCAGCGCAAAGCAGGAGAGCCCCACCCCCAAAAGCGACTCCAGGGCGACCGCCATAAATTTGCGGACGGTCATTGCCCAGCCGCCCGAGAGGATGCGCACCAGCACATAGAGAATGGTGAACAGCGCCGAGCCGATGAAAAACCAGTAGTTTACCATGCAGTTGAGCGCAACGGCGAGCGCAAACCAGCCGCGCTTGCCATCCACCACCAGCCGCTCGAGCGCAAAGAGAATCAGCGGGAAAAAGGCCAGCACCTCATGAAAATGATTGAAGAAAATGTTGTATACTGCCCAACCGGAGAAGGCATAAAGCAGGCCGCCGAGAATGGCAAAGCGGCTGTCCCGGGTAAAGCGGCTGATATACAGGCAGGAGGTCAGCGCAGCTGTAGCCGTTTTCAGCACCAGAAGCGGGGCAATCAGGTAGGGGACTGCCGCCGAGGGGAAGGGCAGGGTCAGCCAGAAAAAGGGGCTGAAAAGGTTATAGAAGCTGTAGGAGCCGATAAAGTTGACGCCGAGATCGGTTTCCCAGTTCCAGTACCACTCCCCGCTACGCACCGCATCATGAACCAGCCGGTAAAAGGGAATCTGCTGAACGTTAAAGTCCCCATAATAGAAAAAGAGCCCCTTATCCATGATGACAAACGGTAAAAAGACGATGGCTGCAATCAGCATCGCATAAAGAAAAGCCTGCAGGCAGGCGGGCTTCTCCCCCTTTTTTATAACTCCGGTTTTCACGTTTCACACTCCTGTATTTTTATTCGGTTTTTACCGAACAGCCGGTGAACCACAGCGGTTTTGCTGTTATCGCGCCGACGCGAAGCGGCTGCGGCAGAATCGGGCCTATCCGTAGGGCTGCCGCATAAATCGGTGTATAATAGCCGCTCTGCGGCTATGGTATAATCGGCCATGCCCGTAGGACGGCCGAATAAATTTGGCGTATAATAGCCGCTCTGCGGCTATTATACCATATTTTTCAGAGGAAAAATGTCTGCCTGATAAAATTATCGATATTTTTCCTCTTTGGCTTGTCGGGGTTGGCTTCTCTGTGGTAAAATATCCGCAAAATGCTGCAAAACTGGCCGCGCCATGCAGACGATGGCCGCCTGATAAAGAGGCTGCGGGCGACCGGAAAACGAAAACGGAAGGGGCCTTCAACATGGAGAAGCAGTTTTTTGCCTATCTCTCCCGCATGAAATATATTCACCGCTGGGCGCTGATGCACTCTGCGCGCACCGAAACGCTTTCGGAGCACACGCTGGAGACGGCCATTTTAACCCACGCGCTCTGTCTGCTGCGCAATGAACACTTCGGCGGACAGTGCGATGCCGGAAGGGCGGTTCTCTGCGCACTCTATCACGATGCCGCAGAAACGATAACCGGCGACCTGCCGACCCCGGTCAAATACTACAGCCCCCGCATTCGGGAGGCCTACGGGGAGCTTGAGCAGGCGGCAGGAGAGCGGCTTTTGCAGATGCTGCCTGACAGCCTGCGACAGGCATATCGGGAGCAGCTTTTCTGTCAGGATGAGGAGATTCTCCGGCTGGTCAAGGCGGCGGATAAGCTCAGCGCCTTAATCAAGTGCATTGAGGAGGAGCGGATGGGAAACCGGGAGTTTGCCTGCGCAAAGCAGGCGGCCCTTCATACACTGCACCAGATGCGGCTGCCGGAGGTGGAGCTGTTTTTAAAGGAGTTTTTGCCCGCTTACCAGCTTGCGCTCGACGAGCTGGAATAGCCGGAAAAAATATCCGGCAGCATCCGGCCTTCGGGAAAAGAATCTGCCATATAGGAAGCAGCCCCCCGATGGACACTTTTGGTCCGGCGGCCCGCTCGGTGTGCGGGCCGGGGCGCTATACCGCCATGATGCGCGCTGCTTTTAAAAACTGCCTTCGGCATTCGGTGCCGAAGGCAGTTTTCAGAGCTGCGCGTTATTTATTTCTGTGGTATTCCCGGATTTTTTTCCACCCGCCGGTGAGGAGGAAAACGGCCATTCCGGCAAAGGAAATGCCCAGCAGGCTCAGCCAGAAGACCAGAGGGAACCGGTCGCCGGTATTGGCAATATCCTTTTCCGTCGGCGGAGAAACCGGTTCAGAAGATTTTTCGGGCCTTGAATGCGGGCCGGACTCCGGTGAGGAGGATGAACCGGGCTCCGGCTCAGGCCTTGACGAATCCCCGGGTTCCGGTTTGGAATTTGGCCTGGAATTCGGATCATCCCCCGGATCGGGTCTGGAATCCGGTTTAGAGCCCGGGTCGGGGTCTGAGCTGGAAGAAGAACCGGAGGCCGCGTTGGTAAAGGAAGCGGAAGCAGCCGCATTTTTCCGGATGCTGCCGGTCTCGCCGGTAGAAATGGTTTTATAGCCATTTTTGTTTGCTTCCGTTTCGGCGACGGTGTAAGCGGTGCCCGCCGGCAGTCCGGAGATGAGGATGCTCTCCCCATGCCGCAGGGAAATCTTCTCTCCGCTCGCTATCTTTCCCACCTTCGAGCCGCTGTAATCAAAGCTTTCAGTCAGCTCTTTGCCGTTTTTATCTTTAAACGAAACGGTGAAGGTAAAGGCGCGGGTTTGGTCTGCGTTTTCCCCGGCGACCGTCTTTTTAATTTCCAGTGAGCCCGTTTCCGGCAGCGGCTCGGTGCTGTTGGTGAAGAAGGCTGCAGAGGTAAAGTCTTTTCGAATGCTGCCGGTCTCACCGGTGGAGGCGGTTTCGTAACCATCCCGATTCGCTTCCGTTTCGGCGACGGTGTAAGCGGTGCCCGCCGGCAGTCCGGAGATGAGAATGCTCTCCCCATGCCGCAGGGAAATCTTCTCTCCGCTTGCTATCTTTCCCACCTTCGAGCCGCTGTAATCAAAGCTCTCGGTCAGCTCTTTGCCGTTTTCATCTTTAAATGAAACGGTGAAGGTAAAGGCGCGGGTTTGGTCTGCGTTTTCCCCGGCGACCGTCTTTTTAATTTCCAGTGAGCCTGTTTCCGGCAGCGGCTCGGTGCTGTTGGTGAAGAAGGCCGCAGCTGTATAATCCTTCTGGATACTGCCGGTCTCACCGGTAGAAGCGGTCTCATAGCCATTTTTGTTTGCTTCCGTTTCGGTGACAGTGTAGGCGGTGCCCGCCGGCAGCCCGGAGATGAGAATGCTCTCCCCATGCCGCAGGGAAATCTTCTCTCCGCTTGCTATCTTTCCTTCCTTCGAGCCGCTGTAATCAAAGCTTTCAGTCAGCTCTTTGCCGTTTTCATCTTTAAATGAAACGGTGAAGGTAAAGGCGCGGGTTTTATCGGCGTTTTCCCCGGCGACCGTCTTTTTAATTTCCAGTGAGCCCCTTTCCGGCAGGCTGTTTACGAAGGAGGCAACGGCGGTCGTATCCTTTTGGATTTGGCCGGTTTCACCGCTGGAAATGGTTATATAACCATCCTGATTGGCTTCCGTTTCGGTGACGGTGTAGGCGGTGCCCGCCGGCAGCCCGGAGATGAGAATACTCTCCCCATGCCGCAGGGAAATTTTTTCTCCGCTTGCTATCTTTCCTTCCTTCGAGCCGCTGTAATCAAAGCTTTCGGTCAGCTCTTTGCCGTTTTCATCTTTAAATGAAACGGTGAAGGTAAAGGCGCGGGTTTGGTCTGCGCTTTCCCCGGCGACTGTCTTTTTAATCTCCAGCGAGCCCGTTTCCGGCAGCGGCTCGCGGCTGTTGGTAAAGGAGGCCACAAAGTTGCCGCCGCTGGAAATCTCCCCGCTGGCTTTGCCGTTTCCGGGGGAGACAAACCAGCCGCTTTCCGCTGCCTCCTCAATGCTGTAGCGCGTTCCTGTGGGCAGTCCGAGAATGGTGATGCTCTCATCGTGGTGCAGCGGAAATACCGTCTTGTCTGAGAGAGAACCGGTCTTGTCGGTGCCATAGAAATAATATTCGCCGGTCAGCGGCTGGCCGTCTGCATCGGTCAGGCGGATAGTAAAGCTGAAGTTTTTGGTGTAGTCCGCCGCACTCAGCTGATTTCCTACCACCTTTTTGCTGATGGTGAGTTTGCCTGCAGAAGGCAGGGAGGGGTCCTCATCGGTGACTACGACGATGTTGAGCAGGCTGAACAGGTCGGTGAGGTCGCTGTTCCCGAGGTTTTCCATATTGGCATCTGTTTTAACCCTGTCATACATATTGCCGGAGAGTGCGGCAAAGTTCTGCTGCACCCGGGTACGGATAAATCCGCTATCGGTCACAAAGAGGGGCTTATAAAGCAGGCCGCCGTCCTCATTGTGCAGCCCGTAATCTACGGTGGTGTTTCTGCCAAAGTGCAGGTTCATCGAGCGCAGAATACCGCCAGCGCCCTGAAGAAGCATATCATGCCAGTCCCTCGCTAGAACCTCCGTATTGGTGGAGGGCTGGGTCTGGCCGAAGGCGGTAATATCCTGCAGGGTGACGTCTACATCGTTTTGGATGGCATACTGGCGCATCGTCTGCGTCAGCCGGCCGACGCCCGCCATCACCGTGACGCCGTCCTCTTTGGTGCCCGCATCGGCATAGATGGAGTAGGTGCCGACAACAACGGGAATTATCGTCGGGTTTATAGAACAGCCGGCAGGTGCGCTGATTTCCCTGAGATAGTAGTGTGCCCGCTCCTCGCTTCCTTCCTTCTGTGCGGCCCAGGTGACCTTCGCATAGCCGTCCCCTGTTTTCTGGCTGGGGGAGAAAATCAAAATTCCCTGCTGACCTTCGACAGAGCCGGTAACTCCGGAGGCAACCTCCTTTGTGCAGGCAGCATCTGTGTAGAGGCCAAACTTCGCGCCGTCTACCGGAATTCCCGCCTGGTTCACCTTTTGCACCCAGAGCTCCCGCCGCTCATTGGGGATATAGAGCAGCGAGCGAAATTCCTGGCCGAACTGTCCGGCATCCAGAAAACGGAAGCTTTCGCCTATCCTGTTCAGCGCAGTTTCTACGCCATATTCTGCGACGCACTCCCCCAGCTTTTGATAGCGATCTGCGGCGCTGGACGCATCAATGTCCAGTGCCTTGAGCCCATTTTCCTCGATGATGGCGAAGACCATGCGCAAATTGCCGTTGCCGGAGCCATAGCCCTCGTAGCGGCTGGCAAGGCCGGGCAGGTCGTTGAGAATGCCGGTCAGGCGGCGGGTGTTGTCATCCCAGGAAAGGAACCAGCCTGTGGTGCCGGATTCCTGCGCCTGATTCAAAACGGCACGCAGCAGCGCCTTGCGCCTCGTTTCGCCATCGGCCCCCCGCTTGACGGGCGAAGCGAAAAAGCCGCTCATGTTGCCGCCATAAAGTGCCTGCCAAGTGTCATCCGAGCTCCGGTACATCATGGGGACGGCGACCGTCAACCCGCCTTTTTGGGTGTCGGAGCTGACAGTCTCGCTTTCAATCGCCTCAATTCTGTCGGTCACCTCGTTAAACTGCCCATAGTTGAGTGTTCCGATGGCAGTCGTGTGGGAGACCGAAACAGCATAGGCGCCGGTATACCAGCGGTTGGCAGCGGTGAGCATCGAAGTGGAGGGGTCGTAGTGCAGCACCATATCCACCGGCTGCCTGCGGTAGCCGGGCGGGGCTGCCGTTTCATGCAGGATATAATACTGCTCGCCTCTGTCGGCAAAGTTGAAGTAGCTCCCGTCTTCATACTGAAAGAGGGTATAGCCGTCCTCCCCGGTTTCAGGGGTGGCAAGAAGACAGTCGGCGCCCTCCTCCTGCTTTATATAAAATACCTCTTTGTTGTGGTTGTCGCTGTCGGTATAAAAGCAGGGGATAGCGGCAGCATCCTTTTCGTCCGTTTCCTCTGCCGGATAGAGCTCGAACTTTACGCCCTTAACCGGCTCGCCGTTCTGGTCGACCTTGCGCAGCTGCTGATAGAGCATCGGCTGCAGATTAAAACGCAAAGCGATGCTCGAGTCATAGTTGCCGCGCTCGAGATAGAACATTTTGAGCTTGTGGGTGGTGTTGCTTGCGAAGGTGTTTCCGTTCCACAGAACCGCGCCTGTCCTTTGTGCCTTTTCATAGAGCTGCTTCAGGTTTGTATGGGTCACCAGGTCTGGCATTTCTTTCGGATTCTCTGTCATTTCCGGGATACCATGCGTGTTAAAGGCGCGGCCAATGCAGACATCCCCCGTGGCGAAATTGATGGTGCCATAGAGATCACTGTGTATGCCGCCGATATCCAGAACCAGAACGTCATCGATGAACACCCAGACGTCATCATCCCCGGAAAACTCGAAGGTCATCGGTATGGAGCCGCCCGATCCCGCGTTAATCCGCCCGCCGAGCGGCTGGCTGAAATCAATCTCCACTGTCATTCCAAAGTGGTGGTTCATGGCGTTTCTGAAGGGGGCAACGGTGCTGGTCAGCGAACCGTCCTCCTTCACGCCGTTAAAGACCTCCCCGCCCTTATTGAGGGGGAAGAAGTTGCCTAAGCTGTTTTGTCCGTCTGTCCGGAAGGTGCCCGGCGCATCGTAGAGGATGAAGCAGTTCGACCCTTTATCAAACTCGGCGAAGTTTTTGCGCATGTCATAGCTGTAATAGCCTTCTTCATCCAGCTGGAAAAGGCCCTTGACATTCTCATAATAGTTTTTATTGTTGCCCTGTGCCGGCGAAAACAGATAGTCGAGCGATTCGGTGCCGGTATCAATGTTTTTGCCGGTACTGGCCTCCCATAAGCCAATCAGGGTATCGCTCAGATTTTGGACATCTTCTCCGCTGTATCCATTATTGATATGTTTTCCAGCCAGCAGATAATCCCGAACCTTTTTATAATCCCGGGCTGCTGGCCCCTCTCTTAACTGGCTTGTGGCGGCCTTTGTATTGAGAACCGGATAACCGTCTGTCAGCGTGTTTTCGACAATTCCCTCCATACCGGCATAGGTGTTGCCGTATTGTGTGCCCTGACCGCCGCCCTTGTTCCAAAGGCCGGCATGCAGCATCCCGTCGCCGAAAAGCAGCAGGTGGCCGTAGTTAATTCCTCTGTACCAGTCGTTTTCGTTTGAAAATGCGACATCCTGGATAAGGACGCCTGTCGAGTTTCCGTCTGCATCTACATCATAGCGGTCGTGTGTGTCGCTCTTCGTCAGAATATCTCCCTCGGGCGCGGAGGGAGTTTCGGTGTTGACCCAGTAGTCAAAGAGATTCACCGTTGTGTTCGCCGGTTCAACGGCAGGGACGATATGTTCTTTGAGCGGCAGGTTGTGCAGGGTTACTGTCATGCTGATAATATAAGGGTTTTTGCTACTGTCTTCATGACTGTTGCCGTCTGCATCTTTTTCATAATCTGCTGGATTATTCGAATTCACAACAACCTGACGGGTCGGATTTTCCTTTGGAAAGGGCTCAATATCTGCATAGAAGGTAATGGTATCCCCTTCCAACTTGTCCTGAGGGTTAGAAAACGGACGCCAGACAATATCCACCGTTCCCCAGACACCACCAGAATATTGGCGATATCGGGTCTCCTTTTTCTCATCGTTATATTCTAATGCATATTTTTTATTGTTACGGGAAAGCTCCAGATTAATACCGGCATTTCCCATGTCGACGCTGCTAAAACCCCAGCCCCGGATTTGTTTTGGGAGGGTAGTTTCTACTAAAAAACTCCAGATTTCGCCGACAGTCATCTTTTCGAGTTCTCTAATACCTGCTTCTATTTTTTGTTTGGGTTGGTCGATTGTAGCGGGTATTTCCGTAAACGGTGGAACGCTGCCGGTTACTTCTATCACATCCAGTTGCTTGTCTTCCAGCAGGTCCGCATCTTTGTTCACGGGGTCAACAAATCTCCAGTAATTGAAGGGTTTAGGTACAAGGTCCGCAAACAGCTCTCCGCCCAGCAGCACATAGACAGAAAGCGCGGGCGCATCCTGCGCGAGGGTATACTCCTCTGGCAGCGAGGCGGTGAAGGTATACTCCCCCTCACAGGCCCCCTCTTCGGGCAGCGCGGAGAAGTCCCAGGTGATGGGAAGCTGGATGCCCTCCTCCCCCTCCCAGGAGGAGGCACCATAGGTCAGCGACGGCACAGGCCGCTCCCCGGCCTGCCCCGGTTCCTTTTCTTTGGAATCTGCGGGCGCTTTGTCGTCCGCGTCCGCTGTCTGGCCGGGTATGGTAACGGTGAGCTGCTTTTGGGAGGAGCTCTTTTCTTCGCCATCCTTTTCCGGCTGCTTCGGGTTTTCCGGCAGATTTTCGTCTTCCCTGTCTGGTTTCTCCTCCGGGTCTGGTTTCTCCTCCGGCTTGTCCGTATTGTCGAGCAGCTTGCCCGGCGTCAGAAAGACGGTGACCTCAGAGGGCAGCAACTCTCCCAGAATTTCCCGCGTGACCGGGGTTTCTTCGCTTGCGCTGGGCAGGCCGACGCCCCATTGCTGCATCTCTTCTATGTAGAGGAGGATTTCTTCTTCATCCACCCACTGCCAGAAGAAGACCGGCTGGGCGGCACACTGCTTGCAGAAAAATTCGCAGGGGTGTCCCTCTACCGCCTCCCGGTAGCCGCAGTCTTCATCGTGCTGATGGGTACATTCACTTCCGGAAAAGCCGACGGTAGGCTCCTGATATTCGCAGTTTTCGTCGTGCACATGGCGGCAGGGGGAGGGCGACGCCTCTTTTATGTAGCCGCATTCGTCCGTGTGCTTTGGATGGTGCCTGCACAGGCTGCTGTCGGCCGTTTCCTCCGCGAAAGCGGGAACTGTACTGAAAACGGGCTGCAGCAGCAGGCAGGCGCACAGCAGAAGAATGATCATGCGGCCGCCCGGCCGCAGGCCTGCCTGCATATGATAAAAGATTCTTTCCATCCGACCATCACGCACGGCTACTCTCTCCTTTTGGTTTTCACTATGAAAGGACAGGCAGGGCGGGAATCATTTTCCGTCCCGTCTTGAACGGACTAAAAGAAACGCTTTATATTATACTAGCTTTCTCTTCTTTTTTCAATAAAATTATGCAAACAGCGCCAGTATTAACTTAATCAACTTAAAATGTGCGTTTCATCGACAGCTGGAAAGCGGCCGGTATTTTGCAGCTCTGCCTTTGCGCGGATGCAAAAGGCCGGGCGGCGCGAAAACCGCGCCGCCCGGCCTGCTTTACCTGCCTGAAGCGGATAAATCTGTTTACTTCTCGACCTCATAGAGCTTCGAGAGACGAACGAGGTGCTCGTACTTGTCAATGGCCACCTTGTCGGCCTTCTCAAAGAGCGCGTTGGCGCGCTCGGGGAAGGTGCGGGTAAGCGAGGAGTAGCGAACCTCTCCGGCAATGAAGTCCTGATAGCTGCCCTTCGGCGGCTTGGAATCGAGCTGGAAGGGATTCTTGCCCTCTTCGGCAACGCGCGGGTCAAAGCGGAAGGTGTGCCAGTAACCGGCCTCCACTGCGCGCTTCATCTCGTTCTCCGCCTGGGTCATGCCGCCCTTGATGCCGTGGTTAATGCAGGGGGCATAGGCGATGACGAGCGACGGGCCATGATAGTTCTCCGCCTCAACCATAGCCTTGATGCACTGGTTGTAGTCCGCACCCATCGAAACCTGAGCAACATAGACATAGCCGTAGCTCATGGCGATGGCGGCGAGGTCCTTGCTCTTGACCTCCTTGCCGGCGGCCGCAAACTGCGCAACCGCGCCGACCGGGGTGGCCTTGGAGGACTGACCGCCGGTGTTGGAGTAAACCTCGGTGTTGAAGCAGAGGATATTGACATCCTCGCCGGAGGCGAGCACATGGTCAAGGCCGCCGAAGCCGATGTCAAATGCCCAGCCGTCGCCGCCGAAGATCCAGACCGACTTCTTGTTGAGGTAATCCTTGTATTTGAGGATTTCCGAAGCCAGGTTCGAACGGTTCTTTTCAAGGGCGGCAATCAGCTTGTCAGTCGCGGGCTTGTTCTCGGCGCTGCTGTCGGCCGTCGAGAGGTAGTTTTCGCAGGCTTCCTTGAGAGCGGCATCCTTCGTCTCTTTGGTCAGCTCGCAGACCTTCGCGATGAGGTCCTTGCGCAGGGTGGCCTGGGCGAGATACATGCCGTATCCATACTCGGCGTTATCCTCAAACAGCGAGTTGGCCCATGCAGGACCGTGGCCTTCGTGGTTGACGGTGTAGGGGGTGGAGGGAGCGCTGCCGCCCCAGATGGAGGAGCAGCCGGTCGCGTTGGCGATATACATCCGATCGCCGAACAGCTGGGTAGTGAGCTTGGCATACGGGGTTTCGCCGCAGCCTGCGCAGGCGCCGGAGAACTCGAGCAGGGGCTGCTTGAACTGGCTGCCCTTAACGGTGGTCTCCTTAAATTTCTCAAGCACTTCGGGCTTCTTCGGCAGCTTGCCGGCATAGTCGAAAACCTTCTGCTGCGGCAGCTGGCTGTCGAGCTTCTCCATAACGAGCGCCTTCTCGCCCTTCTTGCCGGGGCAGACGGTCGCGCAGACGCCGCAGCCGGTGCAGTCGAGCGCCGAAACGGTCATCACAAAGTTCATGCCGGCCATGCCGGTCATCTTCGCGCTCTTGACGCCCTCGGGAGCGGCCGCCAGCTCATCGTCGGTCATGACGATCGGGCGGATAACCGCATGCGGGCAGACATAGGAGCAGAAGTTGCACTGAATGCAGTTGGCAGGGTTCCAGCAGGGAACATCCACCGCAACGCCGCGCTTCTCATAGGCGGAGGAGCCTACCGGGAAGGTGCCGTCCGGAGCATCCTTAAAGGCGGAAACGGGCAGCTCGTTGCCGTGCTGTGCGGTCTCGGGGATGAGGATGTTGTTGACAAAATCGACAACGTCGCGGCGCTCGCCGGTGGCGGCATGCTTTTGCGTATCGTCGGTCGCGTTCTTCCAGGAGGCGGGAACCTCGACCTTCTTAAACTCCTTGGCGCCGGCTTCGATAGCGTCGTGGTTCATCTTGACGACGGCCTCGCCCTTGCGGCCATAGGAAGCGGTGGCGGCGTCCTTCATATACTGAATGGCGTCGGCAGCCGGGATGATGTTCGCAATGGTGAAGAAGGCAGACTGTAAAACGGTGTTGATGCGTCCGCCCAGGCCGATCTTGCGGCCGATATCGATACCGTCGATGATATAGAAGTTGATATCATTGTCAGCGATATATTTCTTCATCTTGCCGGGCAGGCGGGTCTCCAGCTCTTCTGCGCTCCAGGGGCAGTTGAGCAGGAAGGAGCCGCCCTTTTTCAGATCCTGCACCATGTCGTATTTGTCAACATAGGCGGGGTTGTGGCAGGCGACAAAATCCGCCTTGTTGATGAGGTAGGTGGACTTGATCGGCGTATGGCCGAAGCGCAGGTGGGAAACAGTCAGGCCGCCCGACTTCTTCGAGTCATAGTCAAAGTAGGCCTGTACATACATATCGGTGTGGTCGCCGATAATCTTGATCGAGTTCTTGTTGGCGCCGACGGTGCCGTCCGAGCCGAGGCCCCAGAACTTGCAGGCGCTGGTGCCCTCGCGCTGGGTGTCGGGCGCATTGGGCGCACGCATCAGCGACAGGCCGGTCACATCGTCGTTGATGGCAACGGTGAAGCGCTCCTTCTCGCGGGTCTTGGCGTTGTGGTAAACGGCCATGATGTCCGCGGGAACGGTATCCTTCGAGCCGAGGCCATAGCGCCCGGAGAAGATGGGAGTATCGTTAAACTGGCTGCCCCTGAGAGCGAGAACAACATCGAGATAGAGCGGCTCGCCCAGAGAGCCGGGTTCCTTGGTGCGGTCAAGAACGGTGATGGTCTCGACCGTCTCCGGAATGGCGGCAATCAGGTGCTCCTTCGAGAACGGGCGGTAGAGGCGAACCTTGATGAGGCCGACCTTGTCGCCATGTGCGTTCATATAGTCGATGGTCTCTTCGGCGGTGTCGTTGACCGAACCCATGGCGATGATGATGTGTTTGGCATCCGGCGCGCCATAGTAGTTGAAAAGCTCATAATTCGTGCCGATCTTCGCGTTGACCTTGTGCATATACTCCTCTACGATGGCAGGCAGCGCATCATAGTAGGGGTTGCAGGCCTCTCTCGCCTGGAAGAAGATGTCCGGGTTCTGGGCGGTGCCGCGCAGGACCGGGCGGTTCGGGTTGAGCGAACGGTTCCGGAAGGACTCGACCGCATCCATATCGAGCATGTCGCGCAGGTCCTCGTCATCCCAGACCTCGATCTTCTGCAGCTCGTGGGAGGTGCGGAAGCCATCGAAGAAGTGCAGGAAGGGAACGCGGCCCTTGATTGCCGAGAGATGGGCGACGGCGCCGAGGTCCATAACCTCCTGCGGGTTCTGGGAAGCGAGCATGGCGAAGCCGGTCTGACGGCAGGCGTAAACGTCCGAATGGTCGCCATAGATATTGAGCGCATGGGACGCGACGCAGCGGGCAGACACATCGATAACGGCGGGGAGCAGCTCGCCGGCGATTTTGTACATGTTCGGGATCATCAACAGCAGGCCCTGCGAAGCGGTGAAGGTGGTGGTCAGCGCGCCGCCCTGCAGCGAACCGTGCACCGTGCCGGCCGCGCCGGCCTCGCTCTGCATTTCGACCACGCGCACCGTGCGGCCGAACAGGTTCTTTTTGCCGTTTGCGGACCACTCATCGGTCGCCTCCGCCATCACGGACGAAGGGGTGATCGGATAGATCGCGGCAACGTCGGTGAACGCATACGACACATGCGCGGCCGCATGGTTGCCGTCCATCGTCTTTCTCTTTCTTGCCATACTTTCTTATTTCCTCCCTTTGGATGAATTAACCTTTTTGAAATGTAAAGCACAAATTGGCTATCCTACTAGATTTTAACACGTTTGGATATCGCTGTAAAGAGCGATATGCGCAATTTGCCGCCATTTTGTGCGATTTGGCGGCAAAGGGGCGGGACAAGCGGGCGCGCTTTGGCAGACAGAGCTGTCCGGGCGGGAAAAGCGGAACAGAAAATGCGTTTTTCGAGGTGCGGGCCGTTTTATTGTACCTTTTGCCTGTCCGTTTCATGCATCGGCCTGTCCGTCTCATGCAAATAAAAAACCGCCTGCAGGCATGCAAAAAACGCTTTGCTCCCTGGCAGGGCCTGCGTTTTTTGCATGCCGCGGACGGGTGGGCCAAAACGGCCTTTTTCCTTTTTATCCGAGCAGCTCCCGGATGGTTTTTTCGGCAAAGCTGTCGAGCGCGGCGAAATCCATGGCGGCGATATAGTGGGCCTCCAGCTCATCATGCAGCGCTTTGGCCTCCTTCAGGCAGGCGGCGGACTTTTCGAGCATCTGTGCCCCCATCTTGCGGGAGAAGGAGAGCCGCTGCCGGTGCCGGCGCAGCGCCTCGGTATCGGTAAAACGGCGCGCGTGCAGTACCCGATAGGGGGTAAGGGAGAGCGGGTGGCGGCGATTGGAGGTCATAAACCCGAGCGAAAGGGCGGGAATAAACAGGTGCTCCAGCTTTTCATCCGGCTCGACAGGACAGAAACAGGAGATGATGTCATACCCGCGCGAGAGGGCGAGCCGGCGCAGCTCAAAAAGCAAAATGCGGGAGGCTGCGCCGCAGTCATCCTCTATGATATAGATGCGCTCGGCCAGTGTACGGGCGGTTTCTTCAAAAACGAAGATTCCCCGGTCGGTTATACCGCTTAAAAACCGGATATCCTCATGCGGGGTATGCCCTGAGCGGCGGCGCATTTCCCGCGCTGCGAGGCGGGCGGCATGCTCGCGGATTTTCTCGGTGTCGGTGCATTCCAGCGCAAACATCCGGTTTTCCCCGGCGAGCGCGGCATAGGCCGAGAGAAAGCGGGTGGACTGCGCATGCAGCGAGGAAATGCGCCGGGAGAGCGCCATAATCTCCCCGCGACGGGCACGCAGCTTTTCGGCATTCCAGCAGGAGCAGAGGTTGAGAATGCTGTCATAGGCGCCGGGGCATTTGGGCTCAAGCAGGTGCGGCGGGGTGCCGTCTGCCACCGAGAAGCGCCGGTTATGTATAATGACCCCATCGAGCGATCCGCAATCGGATGAGCAGTAGATTTCCTCCACCGTTTCCCCCGGCCCTTCTGCCGCCCTGGCAATCCTCTTCATCAGCGTTGATTTTCCGCTGCCCGGCCCACCCTTGATGATATGGGTTTCCCAGCCATCCTTTTCCCGTTCGAGCTGGTCAAACCTTGAAACAAAGCCCTGCGGCGTGTTTGCGCCCAGAAAAAACCGCAGCAGCCTTACACCATCGGTCATACTGTTTCCTCCTTACAGGTATTTGCATGGGGATGAAAATAAGAAACCTCTAAAGCATACTATTCCGGGCAGGCGCGTCCTGATACTGGCGGGCAGGCTGCACGGCTTTTCTCTCCTGAAAGCCCAGAATATTCTTGCCATAATTGTAAAATATATAGGTTTTGTACCAAAGCCTGTCCTGCGGTTTTATTCTGTGATTTCCTACTTTATCAGCAGACGGAGGAGGAAATGGCGTCGTTTTATAGTGAAAATATATATAAAAAACTATAAATGAGCAAATCTGAAAAAAGGCAAAAAAGAAGGCATAGCCTCAAGTGTTATAATGGAAGCGCGACCAACCACAAAACACGAGAGGGAATGCCTTGTGGAGATTATAACACCGAGAGAGCAGATACGCAAATT
>JAAWAN010000036.1 GCA_022792175.1 Provencibacterium sp. | reverse complement strand
GTTTTGTCACCCCTCCGCACTATCCAACATCGGTGGCGCAGACTATCGTATCCATCCGGCTATCCTTCAGCAGTTCGGACAGAACCTGAAACTGCTTTTGTGTACCCGGTAATGCCTGGTATTGCCAGGGGTCGGGAAAGATAGGCAGGTCGATATAGCTCCATTTGGAATATTTCGGGTTGTAGGTATCGGCGGGGACGGGCTCTACCAGGTGGCCGATACACCAGCTCACCAGATACCCGCCGCCTTCCAGATACCCCTCTTTTCTGCCCTTCACCCCCAGCACCTTTGCCAAAGCCATGCCGACCGAGGGCTTCTCAGCAATGACGAGCTGCATGTCCCGCCTCCTTTTTGAGCCTCTCAAAGGAGGCAGCCGCACGCCGGAACACCGAAACGGCGGCGGGGTTAAATTGCCGTCCGGCCTGCGAAACAATCTCCCGCCATGCCTTCTGATGGCTTTTGGCAGGCTGGTAGGGCCGGCCTGCCGTCATCGCATCGTAGGCGTCGGCTATCGAAAGGAGCGCGGCAGAAAAAGGGATTTCCTGCCCGGCAAAGCCATATGGGTAACCCTTTCCGTCCCACCGCTCATGGTGCAGGAGGATGAGCTGCTGGGCATACCGGCCATCCGCCTCCTCCCTGCCCGCAGGTTGTAGGAGGGCAGCACCTAAAAGAGGATGTAGGCGCATGAGCGCCATTTCCTCCCCGCTCAGCTTTCCCGGCTTCTCTAAAAGCTCCTGCGGCAAAAAGCACTTGCCGATATCATGCGCCTGCATGAGCGCCGGGTGGTCGCACAGATAGCTGCAAACGGCCAACTCTGTATGCGTCAGGCCATCGCTGTGCTGTGCGTGTGCATACAGGACGGCAGCATAGCGCGCTGTGCGGATACAATGCCCCCGCAGGCTGCGGGGCATTTGGGGATCTCTTATTCCGATCAATCGGTCACCTTCCTTTATAGAGATTCCCGGACGGCTAGCAGCCGTCCGGGAACAGATAACGTATATTTAAAACAGGGGATATGCGCCGGTCATGGGATTCTGTTTTTCCGGGTTGTTCTGTACCGGTGCGGCGGGCTTGATAGTGGGGACGCTGTTCGCACCCTTGTCCGCAGCCGTATCCGTCAGCTCCCCGCTGAGCAGCACATACTGGCCGAGGCGGTTGGTTTTGAACTGAAGAAACCCGTCTTTCGCCGCATATTTAGCGGACAGCTTCACCGCCTTGCCGTTTTTCACCTCATAGAGGACGTTTCCCGTGTCTGCCTCAAAGCTGACGAGGATGGCGCGGTCGAGGCGGGGGTTGGCTATAAAGTGGACGCTGTGCAGCAGCTTCCCTTCAAAGTTTACGCCCTGCGGCTCGGTGTAGCTGATATCCAGGTTGGCAATGCCGCTTTCCAGCTCCTGTGTTTCCAGCTGACCGCCACGAAAACGGATAATGTCGCCGTCGTTTAGCTCGAAATCGACAACCACACACTGCTTCTCCTTGAAGCTGCCGGGCGCGGCCGCGGGGGAAGACTGGATAAAGACCGTACCGGTGACACGCACCTTAAAGGACTGGCTGTTGTCTTTGCCGGTAAAGAGCGTGTCGATCACGAAGTTTTCCGGTTCCTCCATATCCGTCGGGAATTTGGGCTTTACGGTCAATATGCCGTCCCGGTAGGAAATGCTTTTGATGACCTCATCCCCCACAAGGATATCCTTATCCCGCAGGCGCAGCTCGCCGTAAGCCTCCGGCGCGTCAATCCGGATTTTGGCGGTATCCTCGCCGCCATATTTGACGAGTTTCGTTTCCACCATCGTATCCTGGCCGCCGCTGATTCCGATAGTGGCCTGGTTTTTGAGTTGAAGCGAAAGGGGCTGCGCAGCAAGCGCGCTGGTAGCAAGGGAGAGCGCCATCATAGCGCCTAAAGCAAAAGCAACTACTCGTTTCATATATCTGGTTCCTCATTTCTATTTTATTGATGATATCTGTGTGTACAGGGCAAAAGGGCAGCCGCCCGGCTACGGCGGCTGCCCACTTTTGGGGATATGTTTTTTCATGTACCCTCCTTATTGAACGTACAAAGAATCCGTTGCTAAATGTCGGTTTTTACAACGGATTAAAAGGCTACTCCTCGCGGCTGTTCGCCCGGCGAAGCAGCGAATACAAAAGGAAGCAAACCACCAGCAGGATGAGAAGGACAATCAATACCGTTTGCCAGTGAATCGTAAATCCGGCCTCTGTTTCCGCCGTTTCCTGCCCTGCCTGCCCGCAGCGCTGCTGTACGCACTGGCAGCAGATGCAGTGCTCGCCGCATCCGCCGCTGCCGGAGGTATTGGTGGGCATGGCCGCTCTGAGCGCAGCTTCGACCAGTGCATAAATCTCCTCCGCCTCCATGCCGTCCATGACCGGGATTTTGATGATGGGGAGGTAATAGGTGGTTTCATAGAGCTTCTGCGGCTGCCCATCCTCGCCGCCGATGACGATGTATTTTACCTTCCCATCCTCGGCAGAGGGGGAGCCGTCACCGGTTTCGCCGTCATTCCCATTTTCAGATTCAGGCTGACCCCGGAAGGAGGAAGGCTGCTCAGGCTTCTGCTGGCCACTGCCGGGATTGCCGTCAACCGGATTGCCGGTATTGGGCAGGCCGCCGTTTGTGCCGTCTCCCGGATTGCTGCCGTCCGGCTTACCGGAACCGGGATTGCCGCCTCCGGGATTGCCATTACCTGTGCTGCCGCCGTTCGGGTTGCCCCCATTCGGATTGTTCCCGGTAGGATTCCCGCCCGGCTTGCTGCCGGGATTGCCATCATCCGAACCGCCGCCCAGCAGGGAGGCATCGACCTCAAGGGTAGCTTTAGCGGAGCGGTTGCCCGCGTTATCCACTGCATAGACGCTCAGCGTTTTGATTCCCGCAGGCAGCTCATAGTCCACCACCACATCGTTCACATCCCACGCTGTGTCCGTTACATCCACCTTTGCCCCGTCAATGAGCAGGTAGGCAACGCCGGAGAGCTCGTCCTGCGCCATAATCCGGGCCGTCTTGCCATTCTGGCGGACAGCGACCGTTGGGGCCTCGCTGTCAAAGCAGGAGATGGTCTTGGATTTTTGCAGCTCCTGCCCCAGCCCGTTGGTTGCCCGGACATACACGCGGGTATTTTGCGAGATGGAAATAAAGCCGGTATCGGTGATATCCTCCCAGTCGCCGCCTGCGACGCGGGCTTCAAGCTGCTGGATACCGTAATCCGCATCTTCGGCCTCAATTATGACGCGCGCACTGCGGGTTTTCCAGCCGCGGGGAGGCGTGATCTTGATTTTGATGGTAGCCCCAATGCTGCTGGAGTTACCGCCATCTCCGGAGCCGTTACCATCTCCGGAACCGTTGCCATCTCCGGAGCCGTTGCCATCTCCGGAACCGTTGCCGTCCCCAGAGCCGTTACCGTCGCCAGAGCCGTTACTGTCGCCGGAGCCGTTGCCATCTCCGGAACCGTTGCCATCGCCGGAACCGTTACCGTCGCCAGAGCCGTTACCGTCGCCAGAGCCGTTACCGTCGCCGGAGCCGTTGCCATCTCCGGAACCGTTGCCATCTCCGGAGCCGTTATCTCCGGAGCCGTTGCCGTCCCCAGAGCCGTTGCCGTCGCCGGAACCATCCCCATCACCGGAGCCGTCACCGTCGCCGGAACCGTCACCGTCGCCGGAACCGTCACCGTCACCAGAGCCGTCAATGACCGGCACCTCTTTGATGATCGGCTCTGAGCGGTTCCCCGCGTTGTCCACCGCGACGATCGTGAGCTTGTCCTCGGTGCCATTCAGTGGATAGGTGACCTCATCTCCGGCAATCAATACGCCGTTAATCTCAATCCCCTTTATTCCGCTGCCGTCGTCTTCTGCCTTGATCGTCACCGATTTTCCGTCTTCGCTGAAGATGACGGATACGATGCGCGGCGCGCTCTCATCCGGCTCAGGGAGCTCGCGGATGACCACTTCCGAATCGTTCAGCTGGTAATCGGTCGCAAAGATTTCAAAGTGCCGCTCGCCCTCCGGCACGTCATAGAGCACCAGCGAGCCCGGCAGGAACTTGCCGTTCACCGTAATGCCCTTCACGCCGCTGCCCTCATCGGACGCCTGCACAATCAGCGTTTTCCCGTCCGCCGAGAAGAACGCGCGCTCGATTGTAGGCGGCATTTCGTCCGTGCGGCTCAGGTCGATAAGTACCGTTTCCGAGCGGTTGCCGTCACCGTCCACCGCATAGGCTTCAATGGCTTCCTGCCCGCTCGCGCCAATGGTGAAGGAATAGCTGGCGGTATCGCCTGCCGTAAACTCCCCGTCGAGATAAATCCCAACGAGGCCGGAACCGCCTTCATCCGCCGCTTTGACCGTTACCTCATCAAAATATTTTCCCATCGAGATATCGGTAATCACCGGGCGGCAGACATCCCGCTCCACCGTTTCGGAGAGGTTGCCTGCCTTGTCCTCCGCCTGTGCTTTGACCCGCTTTGCGCCGTGCTCCAAAAGGTCGTAGGTGACTTCATCGCCGAGGTAAAGGACATCATTGACATGGATGCCTTTTACCCCGCTGCCACCTTCGTCCTGTGCCGTCACCGTCACGCTGCTGTAGCTCGCGCCGACGGTCAGGCCGGTAATGACCGGCGGGGTCTGGTCGGGATTGGTGACATCATAGCTCTTAGCGCTGTCTTTGCCAACGTTCCCGTCGTTATCCTCCGCCCATACGAGGATGGACTTGGTGCGCACCGGGATATCGTAGGTGATTGTGCTGCCAGAGAAGAACTGCGTTTTCCCACCCGCTGACACATAGATACCCTTGACGCCAGCTGGGCCCTTGTCTGCCGCTGTAATGACAGCCTGGGTGTAGTCCGCGCTGAGCTTAACGCCGGTGATCTCCGGCGGGCAGACATCGTACTCTTTGGCAATGCTGCGGTTGCCGTCGTTGTCCTCCGCCTGGATAAAGACCGATTCGGTCCCTTCGGGGATTGCATAGGCGAGGGGGTTGTCGCGGTGCAGCTTACCGCCTGCCCAAATGCCCTTGAGGCCGCTGCCGCCCTGGTCGGCTGCTAAAATTTCCACCTCGGTGCAGCTTTCGTTCACCGTCACCGAGCGGATGATGGGCGGCATAATGTCCCGCGTCTCGATATCGCTACAGTTGCCCGCATCGTCAAACACCTGGACACGGATGGTTTTCTCGTTTTCGCCGGGAATGTAGACAGCGGTATCACCGGGATACGACCTGCCGTTAATCTGGATTTCCCGGACGCCGCTGCCGCCCTCATCACTCGCCTTGACCTCTACCGTCTTGCCCTCTGAAGTTTCTTTGACCGTCACGCTTTCCAATACCGGCGGGGTATTGTCAATCCCGACCTCGCACCGGCCTGTTTCGCTGACGTTGCCCACATTGTCGGTCGCCCGCACATAAACGGTGGTGGTTTCCTTCAGGATAACCGGTTTGGTGTATGGCTCCCAATCACCGTCGCCAATCTTGATCTCCACCGAGCGTAGGCCGGAGCCGGTATCCTCCGGGGCGCGCACGCTGACGGTCACAGCGCCATTGCTCCAATCGGCTGCCGGATTCTTTATGATTTCAGGTACATCCGGCGCGGTAATATCCACATTCACATCCACCGAAATGGTTGCCGAGCGGTTGCCCGCCTCGTCGATGGTGCGCGCGTAGATGACAACCGGGCGGTCAACCTCCACCGGCTCCTCATAGGGATACCAGGTAATCCGGTCGAAGCTGTACTCCGCTCCCTGCACGCCGCTGTTGTCGTCAGTACCGGGGGTAATCGTAACCGTCACCGGCTCATCCGCCCATGCCACATCCGGGGACTTGGTGATGGTGGGAACGGTAGGCGGCACGCTGTCAATCTTGATAGTTTCCTCCGCCACGCCGGATACATTGCCGGCCTTGTCGGTCGTCCTTGCATAGAGGGTTTTCGTTTCCGTAACGGTCAGCGGGCCGGTGTACTGTACCCAGCTTTTGCCGTCAAAGCAGTATTCAGTCTTTTCGGGGCCGCTGTCCGCGTCCTTGCCGTGCGCGATGGTGACGCGCACATTGCCCTGCGCCCACTCGCTACCGGGGGCTTTGGTAATCACCGGCAGCTCCGGCGCTTCCCGGTCAATCCGTACCTCGATAGAGGCGATATCGGAGATATTGCTGGCCCGGTCGATGGTGCGCGCCTGCACGTCGGCACTCTCTTTAAAGGTGAGAGGGCCTGTGTAGGGCTGCCAGTTCTCGCCGTCCAGCGTGTACTCGGTGCGCAGCACGCCGCTGAGTGCGTCCTCGCCATCTAGGATGGTGAGCGCCACATCGCCGTTATGCCAGCCTGCTGCCGGGGTCTTCCTAAAGGAAGGGGCAGAGGGCTTACCCGTATCAATGCGGATCTGCTCAGTCACGATCGGTGAGTAGCTGCCCGCCTCGTTGAGAGTACGCACCCGCAGCGTCCCGTTCTCCTTGATGAGCAGTGGTTCCGTGTAGGGCTTCCAATCTTCACCGTTAAAGCTATACTCGGTGCGCACCGTCCCGCTGGGGGTAGCCGGGGAATCCTCCACGGTAACGCGCACGCTGCCGTTGCTCCACTCGGCGCTGGGATTTTTGTGGATCACCGGGCTGCCCGGTTCCGAGCGGTCGATCTTTATCTCGACCGAGGATACCTCCGAGATATTCCCGGCGTTGTCGAGCGTCCTGCCATAGAAGGTGCAGGAGGTATCGACCGTGACCGGCCCGCTGACGGTCAGCCAGCTTTTGTTGTCAAAGCTGTACTCGCTGCGGGCAACGTCAGAGCCGCCCTTGTCGCTGCCGTCAACGACAGTGACAGATACATCGTCATGGTGCCACATGGTATCGGGGGACTTTTGCAGCCGGGGAGCGGACGGCGCTTCGCGGTCGATTTTGACCTCAATCGAGCCGCTGGCGGAGATGTTGCCCGCCGCGTCGGTCGCCCGCGCGTAGACCGTCCCGGTTTCTTCGAGCGTGATCGGCGCGGTATATGCCGACCAGCTCCTGCCATCGAGGCTGTACTCGGTGAGCACACCGCCGCTGCCGCCGGTATCTTCTCCCTGCCGGATGGTGACGGTTACATCATCCTTGTGCCATGCGCCAGCCGGGGATTTCGTAAGGCTTGGCACAGGCGGCGCGATCTTGTCCACGTTCACCTGAAGCCGCACCACCTCCGAAGCGTTGAGTGCTTTGTCGAGCGTGCGGGCATAGACGGTTTTGGTTTCCGCCACCGTCAGCGGGGAGGTGTAGGTTTTCCAGGTTTCCCCATCATAGCTATATTCGGTGCGCAGCACGCCGCTGACAGCGTCGGTGCCGCCCACTACCGTGACGGTGACATCGTTCTTGCTCCACTCTACATTGGGGGATTTCGTGATGGAGGGATCTGTCGGCTTCTGCCGGTCGATTTTCACAACAACCGAAGACACCTCAGACAGGTTGCCTGCTTTGTCCCAGGTGCGGGCAAAAATCTCTGCATCCTCCCGGACGGTGAGCGGGATATCGTAAGCCTGCCAGTTCCGGTTATCGAGGCTGTACTCGGTACGGGCGGGGCCGCTGCCCGTGTCCGTCCCATGAGCGATGGATACCGTCACATCGTCATTTGCCCATTCGGCAGCCGGGGACTTGGTAAGCACCGGCGCGGCAGGCTTTACCCGGTCGATCTTTACCGGGATAGAGGCTGTATCAGACACATTCCCCGCCACATCGAAAGTCCGGGTGTAAACCGTCTGGGTAGAAGCGACGGTAATGGCCTCGGTGTAGGTTGTCCAATTCGTTCCGTTGGTGGAATATTCCGTCCGGGAAACGCCGGAACCTCCGGTATCGGTGCCGCCAGTAACCGTGACCGTCACATCCCCGTTATGCCATTCGTCAGCGGGGCTCCTGGCAAGCTGCGGCATCGAGGGCTTATCCTTATCAATATTTACTGCCACAGATTTAACGGTGGAAATGTTGCCTGCGTTGTCCACCATGCGGGCATAGATAGTTTGCGAGGAAGCGACCGAAACCGGCCCGGAGTAGGTGGACCAGTTCTGGTTATCGCTGCTGTACTCGGTACGGGCAATCCCCGCCCCGCCGGTATCGGCGCCCGGCGCGACCGTGACCGTCACATTCCCGTTATGCCAGTTCGCAGCCGGGGACTTGGTGACGGAAGCAGGCGCGTTCGGCCGCACACGGTCGATGTTGACGGCGAGCTGTGCGGTCGCCGAAACATTCCCCGCATTGTCAACCGTCCGCGCATAAACGGTCTGCGAGGAGGCGATGGTAAGTGCGGCGGAATAGGTTTGCCAGGTGCTATTGTTAAGGCTATATTCGGTGCGCGCCACGCCGCTGCCGCCAGTATCCGCGCCATGGGCAATGGATACCGTCACATCCCCGTTATGCCATGCCTTGTTGGGATTTTTGCTGAGGGCAGGCGCGGCGGGTTTGGCCTTGTCGATGTTGACCTGCAAGGAAGCGTTGGCGGAAACGTTGCCCGCCTTATCGACCGTCCTTGCCAGTACCGTCGTCGTAGAGCTGATTGTTACAGCACTGGAATATGCCGTCCAGGTGGAGCCGCCGTTGGTGGAATACTCCGCCCTTGCAACGCCGCTGCCGCCGGTATCAGTGCCTGCTGTGATGGTGACACTTACGTTCGCATTCGCCCAGTTCACATTGGGGCTTTTCGCAATCTTCGGCGCGGCAGGCTTCGTCTTGTCAATATTTACCTGCACAGAGGCATTAGCGGAAACATTGCCTGCGTTGTCAATCGTGCGGGCATATACGGTGGTTGTCGAGCTAACCGTGATTGCGCTGGAATAGGTCGCCCAGCTTGTCCCACCGTTGGTGGAATACTCCGTTCTTGCAACGCCGCTGCCGCCGGTATCGGTGCCCGCGGTAATGGTGACGGTGGTGTTAGCGTTCGTCCAGCTCACATTGGGGCTCTTAGCGAGCCTCGGTGCAGACGGGGCCGTTTTGTCAATATTGACCTGCAACGAAGCATTGGCCGAAACGTTTCCGGCGCGGTCGACCGTCCTTGCATACACGGTGGTGGTGCTGCTGATGGTGAGCGCGCTGGAATAGGTGGCCCAGCTTGTCCCGCCGTTGGTGCTGTATTCAGTACGGGCAACACCGGAAACCCCGTTATCCGCGCCATGCGTGATCGTTACCGTTACATTGGTTTTAGACCAGGTGGCGGTGGGGCTTTTGGCAAGAGTCGGTTTGTTCGGCGCGGAGGTATCGACGTTATTGACCGTGAAGCTCTTCGCCGCCGATACGTTACCTTTGGAATCCCGCGCATAGAGCGAATATGTCCCATTGCCGAGGCTGGCCGATGCGGTGGTGCTCCAATCGCGCACCACCGTCCCGCTGCTGTTCAGCACCCTATATTCGATGGGCGTGCTCTTGTCGGTTGCACTGAAGGTAACGGTATTGTTCCTTTTCAGCCAGCCGCCCTCCGGGGTGGCGGTCACACTGGCAGGTGGTTCGCTGTCCCCATAGAAAGCATCGCAGGCCAGGCAGTAATCGATGCCGTCTGCGCTTTTTCCGGTACAGCCCGCGCCTCTGGCCAAAGCATTTTTACAGGCATGATCCGGGCAGTAGTTTTCCTCCCAATCGGTGTGTGGGCTGCCATTGTCCGACCAAAGCCCCGGCAGAGTGACATGCTGCGTGATATATGGCCACTGACAGTATTTGGCCTCCTTGTTGTATTGTTTGTCATGGTTATGATACCGGCAATCGTAACCGGCATAATCATCGTCCGGAAATATGCCCGGCCGGTTACAGTTTGTTTCACCACAAGTACAGCTATAGCAGGAGCGCGTCCAATCGCCCTCATAGATGGTGATATTCGTCCCGCAGCGCTCGCAGGGGACGACTACCGATTTGGGGATGGCTGCGCGGCCCATGCGCATCGGCCTGCCGCCCCAATACATATGATGGAACGCTTCCCACTCCGCCTGCTGCTCCTCCGCAGAGCGGATGACGATATCGTATTTTTCAAGGAACGGCCTCACCAGCTCCTCGCCGTTTTCGAGCGTATATTTGTTGCGCTCGTTGAGGTAGCTGCCGTCCCACTCGATGCCGTGATACTCTTTGCAGTAGAGCGTCCAGGCGTCGAGCGTGAAGATATGGCCGCCGTCCTCATCGCTCCCCAGCAGCGCGATGATCTGCTGGTCGAGCTCTGCGTTTTCCGCAGGTTCCTCTGCAAATACCGGGAGGGCAAAGCAGAGGGAGAGGATGATAAATGAGAGTATAAGGCTGCGTATTTTTCTCAATGCGGGTCTCCTTTCTGTTTCAAATGTGCGGTTATCCTGCATATATCCCGCCGCCGGGATGGGCGGCGGGCGCGCAGTTTCCTGTTTCGGCTCACCAAAATACATCAGGGCTCCTCCGGCTCCTCGTAGCTGTATTCCTCCGGAGAGCCTTCATCCTCATTGACCGTTTCCTCCTCCGGTGCGGTCAGCTCGTCGAAGTCCTCCGCGTCGTCCAGCTCCTTTTTGGGCAGGTAGATTTTAAAGTAATATCCCGCCCCGCCTGCCGCTAATGCCGCAAGCAGTACGAGGAAAAAGAGGCCGGAACCGCCTTCCTTCTCTTTCTTCGGCTCCGGTTCCGGCTCAGGCATGTCTATGGGGGCGGGTTCACCTGTGCAGCCCTTCATATTGAGGATACAGACCGGGCAGCCGGTATCTACCGCGCCGGGCAGGCACTGGCTCTTGCAGCTACAGACAGGCTCCGGCTCCGGGATTGCCGATTCTGTGGGCGGCTCCTCCTTAACCGCCAGCGCCATCAAATCCGATTCCGTTACAGCATTCAGGAAATACACGTTTTCGGTATCCCGCTCATGGTCGATTACCAGATAGAAGACATTCTCATCGGGGGTGGAGATGGTGTAAAACTCCTTGCCGCCGTCCTTATCCGCATAGTCCAAAACCTCCCCCTGCCCATCCGGCGTAAGAGGGGCAGCGGTATGGGAAGGTTCCGTCTTAGGTGTTTCCACAATGGTCGGGGAAACTGCGGGCACGGATACGGCAGGGGCGGACGCTGCCGGTGAAGAAGGGGCCGAAGCCGGCTTGCTGCCCTGCGCCGGACTGCCGGCAAGCTCCTGATAGGCCGGGTTTTTGAACAGCACCGCTTTCGATTTGTTCCCTGCATTGTCCACCGCCTGTATGGAGAACTGTGCAAAGCTGCCGTCCAGCTCGCTGAGCGGTATGTCCAGCGTCCCGTTTGACAATTCGGTATATGCCTTGCCATCAATCGTGATGGCTGCCACGCCGGAGAGCGCATCGTCTGCCTCTGCCCGCAGCAGCTTCCCGTCGCTGCTCGCGCGCAGTGTCGGCGCGGTACGGTCAAAGCACTCGATATACCGGGATTTTTCATATACCTTCCCGTCGTATCCGGCAGCGCTCAGGTAGAGCGTGCCGTTTTCCGAGAGCTCAACCCGGCAGGAGTAGCGCCCCTCCTTTTCCTCCAGCTCGTCCGTAATATCCTGCCAGTGCCCGTTTTTGTCTATCCGCACCTGCGCGCTCTTGAAGCCGTTCCCGGACAGATCGGTAATGCGCACGGTTGCCATGGCGCTTTTCGTTGCCCACCCGGAAGGGGGGCTAATCCTGAGCGAAAGGTCTGACGCAGCAGTATCCTCCTTCCCGGTACAGGCTCCCGTATCCGCCCGGCAGGCGGAGCAGCCGAGTGTAATAGCGCCCGGTTCGCAGTGGACAGGGCAGCTACAGGAGAGCTTTTCCTCCTTTGCCGCCGTTTTCGGTTCGGCGGCAAACGCCATGCCCGCCAGGGGGATGACAAGCCCAATGGAGAGCAGTATGCACAGGGCTCCCGCCATGCGTTCCAACAGTTTAACCTTCATCCGGTTCCTCCTTCATATTTATTTTGGCGGCCGGTTCCTGCGCCGCCCGGATGGTATCCAGCAGCCCGCGCAGCTCCTCCGGCGTTGCAGCGACATCGCGTACCGCCTGTAGGATTTCCATATTTTCCTGCGCGGTCAGCTTCTTTTCATAGGCCCGCACGCGGGCCTGCCAGAGCGCGGCCTTCTGCCGTGCCTTTGCCAGCTCCGCTTTGAGCTTTTCTGTGTTCATCTATCAGCCTCCTTGTACCTTACCGGGGATATATCTGGCAAAATCCCGTACCGTATGGAAAATCCGCTTGTTGTTTACCCACCGCTGAAGTTGGCGGGTAATGGGCGGGGCGCTGGGCCGGTCATAAACCATGACGTAGGGGTCGTAGCCCATCCCCCGCAGTGTTTCCACCCGGTAGAGGTCCTGCTCATGGGTACTGCCATAATTCGTGAGCACATACACCCGCAGCCTGCGGCTGTCCCGGATAGCTGTCAGTTCCAGGAAGCAGCGGAAATATGGGGTGAGGTCTTCTGCGGGGTTGTCCCATGCAAAGTGCAGCGTTTTTGTCCGCACCCGGTTGAGGAGCGCCGCATTGTCCGGCGTCACCAGCCGGATATCCAATCCCTGTGAGAAGTCCACCCATGCGCGGCTTTGTGCTAACTGCAAGATGAGCTTTTCATGCTCCGGGCAGGCCAGCAGGTTGGCGTCCAGCAGCTTTATTTCCTTCTGCCCGTCCCAAAATTCGGAAAGGTCAGCGGTATGCACGCTTTTCCTGCCCTCCTTGCCACTGACAATGCAAAACCCGCAGCTTCGCGGGCAGCCACGGCCCAGAAAGCCGTAAGCAGTGCCGGAAAACTGCGGGTAAAGGGAATAGTCCGGGCGGGTATGCTCTACCGCGTCCGGAAGATTGGGGCCGGGCCCATAGCCGGTGCCGCCCTGGATGAGCATATCGCTGTTGGTGACGGTGATCGTATCCTTCGAGTAGGTGTCCGTAAACACCCGGCTCTTGTAAACGAGATCATACCGCCCCTCCGGCGTCCACCACTGCACCTGTCCGCCCCGTGCTTTGTGATAGGCGGAGAGCTTCATCAAACAGAGGTTGGGCCAGTGGTGACCGTCTACATCAATAAGCCCGATTTTCAAATTTTTCAGCCGCTATCTACCTCCTTCGGTTGGAAAATATATAGGCCGAGAGATACTAATGTTCACCTCCTAACCGGGTAAACCCGTAAAGGTGCCCGTTCCAATAGTTGCTGTCCAGGCTGGCATATTGGACACCATCGCTGCCGCAATGGATAAACCGGCCGCCGCCCAGATAGATACCGACATGGGTAACCGGTGTTGGTGCGCTGTAGGTGCGGGTGAAGTAGATGAGGTCGCCCGGCTGCGCCTGTGCCACCGATACCGGGGCGGAAAGGGAATATAGCCCCGCCGCCGTCTGCCGCCCGACGCTGCCTGCCCCGGACTGGTTAATGACCCAGGATACATAGCCGGAGCAGTCAAACGAGGTAGAGGGGGTAGACCCTCCCCACACATATGGAAGTCCAAGATACCGCTCTGCTTCTTCCAGCATGACGGCAAAGCTGCCGTCCGCCATGGGTTCACCGGGGTTCTCCAGGATTTCCGGGCCGCCCGGCGTACCGGGAAGGGCAAAGCTGTCCCCGCCGGTATCCACAAAGTACCAGGGATTGAGATATTCCCCATCCAGCAGCACCTCTAAATGCAGGTGCGCGCCCGTGCTCTGGCCGGTGCTGCCCACGGCGGCGATCATTTCCCCGCGCTTAACCTCCTGCCCGGCGCTGACAAACAGGCTGCTGCAATGGGCATACCGGGACTGGTAACCCTTTTCATCTTCAATGAGCACGCACAGCCCATAGTCCCCGGCATTCCCGGCTAAAACAACACGCCCGTCCTGGATAGGCAGGATGGGCGTGCCCTCCCCTGCCTTGTCCTCATCTAACTGACCGTTTGATGTACTCCTGTATCTTCTGTGCATTCTTCCCCGCCGTATCTACATGGTATCCCCGGCACCAGAACTCCCAGTTCCGATTTTTCCGGCTTCTGCGGCCTTAAAGCAGCTTTTTTTGCGGCTTAAAGTTCATACTCTTCTCTTCCCGTTATTTTCGTGTAGCATTCTTTTATAAAGCTCCGCCGTTTTTCTGATAAGCTCTTCGGGAAGTACAGGAGGCGGCGTTACGCCGTTCAGCTTATGCTGGATCAGCCAATCCCGGACAAACTGTTTATCATAGGACCTGGGCGGCATACCGGCCTGCCAACCGGAAAGCGGCCAGAACCTGCTGGAATCCGGCGTGAAAATCTCATCTGCCAAAGTGAGCCTTCCGTTTTCATCATACCCGAATTCAAATTTCGTATCGGCGATTAAAACGCCTCCCTGCAGGGCCCGCGCACAGCATTTTTGATAAAGCTCCAAACAGATGCGGCAAATTTTATCCGCCTCTTCTTTCCCCATTTCCCTTCTCAATTTTCCCACAGAAATATATGTATCATGTCCCTCCTTGCTTTTAGCGGCGGGGGTTATCATAGGCTCCGCCAGTTTTTCTGCCAATTGATAGCTGTGCTGCGTTTTCTGTCCGCACAGACAGCCCGAAGCTTTATATTCCTCCCACAGGCTGCCGAACAGATATCCCCGCACGATAAACTCATAAGGAAGCATCCGAAGCTTTTTTACAAGAACGGTACGTTTCTCATACTGCGCAAAATTTTCAGAAAAACAGGCGGGCATGTCGGAAAGCCGGGAAGAAAGAATATGATTGGGAAAGAGGGAAGCGGTATAATCAAAGCAATATAAGCTGAGGAGATTCAGCGCAATCCCTTTATCCGGAATAGCAGAGGGCAAAATCACATCAAACGCAGAAATCCTATCGGTCGTAACCATAACGAGTTCCTTTTCGCTGACCTCATAAATCTCTCTGACCTTACCCGAAAGAATTTTTTTCATTTTGCATCTTCTCCTGTTTGTCTGCGTGCATAAAGGGTATCCATGCAGTGCTTATGGGGAATGCCGCCGCTCATGCAGTCAAAAATATCCTCACTGCAGGAAGCAATCAGCCAGTCGGCATAATAGGAGAAAAGCTCTCCTGATATCCATTTATATCTGCATTCCTTCCCATCAGAAGGGCTCTTTAAAAACGGTTTTCTCACAAAAACATTCAGCGCATGAAGGCCTCCTGCAGAGGTGTGGTTTTGGTAGTTTTCCAGTATCTCTCTTCTAAGCTCCGGCGGCAGATAGTGCAGCGCCCCTGAGCAGAAAATGATGTTAAATTCGCTGTCCAGCCGGAAATCGAGCATATTCGCCCGAAAAAAATTCACCTCAACCCTCGCTTGATCCACAAGCCTTATCCAGCCCTAAAGTCACCGCGTCAAACGCCGTTACACGGTAGCCGTTGCGCGCGAAAAAACAGCGTTTTTCCCTTCTCCGCAGACTACATCCAGCAGCCGCAGCGGCCTCTGGGGCGGACAGAGCTTCATCACCTCATAGCACATATCAGAAGGTCGGGTCCCCCAATAGTATCCGGCCGATTTATACCGCTCCTCATAATCCATAATCCATAATCTTTTTCTGCTGTACAGGGTAGCCGAGCAGCGAATCCATATTGCAGTGAAAAATACCGGCGAGCAACGGCAGCGTGAAAACATCCGGCGCCGAAACTCCCGTTTCCCATTTGGAAACAGCCTGAAACGAAACGCCGATAAGCTTTGCCAGCTCCTCCTGCGTGAGGCCCTGCTTTTTTCACAGCATATAGATATTTTTTCTGATGGTGTTCATAACGGCGGCAGCTCCCTCCCAGTTGTTTGATTTCATTATAGCATGGTAAAACGGAGGGATAAATAACCGGTTTTTTGAACGGATACAAAAACTCAGTCCCCGGTAGAAACGGCTTTTCTATTAAAACAGCCGCTTGCCTGCCCATTCTCTCAGGAGTGGTGGCGGGGAAGCGACTGGCGGATGAGCAGGCTCTTCATCGCCCGCCCGTTCCAGGGGATGAGCGGGTAGAGATACTGCCGCCCGCTGATGTTCGCCGTCGTCGCCAGCATCACACCCATCAAAACCAGTCCCCCGATAAGCCCCCAAATGCCGAAAAAGTGGATAAGAACGAGCAGCAGAACCCGGAAGAGCTTAAAGGCATAGCCCAGCTCAAAGCTCGGCTGGGTAAAGTTTGTAATGGCCACAAAGGCCATATACAGCACCACCTCCGGCACAAACCAGCGCGCCTGCACCGCGAAATCCCCCAGAATCAGCGCGCCGACCACCGAAAAGGAGTTGCTCAAAACGCTCGGCGTATTCAGGCTCGCCAGCTTCAGCCCGTCAATCACAAACTCGATGATAAGCAGCTGCACAATGACCGGAACGCCGTTCGGCTTTGCCACCTCAATAAACGCGAGCCAGCCGGGGATAAATTCCGGAGAACGGATAAGCAGATACCACACCGGTGTCAGCAGCAGCGTCAAAAGAAAGACGGCGATGCGCACAAGGCGCAGATAGCTGCCCACCAGCGGGGGGAAATAGAAGTCGTTTGTATCCTGCAGAAAATCGAAAAAGGAGGTGGGCAGAATCATCACCGAGGGGGAGTTATCCACCAGAAGCAGAATGCTGCCCTCCGCCGCGCTGGCCGCCGCCGCATCCGGGCGTTCGGTATAGCGTACCTTGGGGAAGGGGTTATACCACTGCCGCCCGATCAGCGCCTCAGCTAACGACTCCTGGCCCATCGAGAGCGTATCCACCGAAAGCGAGTCGATCTTTTTCCGGATGCGCTCCACCAGCCGACTGTCCGCCTGGCCCTCGAGATAGCAGAGGACGATATCCGTCTTCGAGCGCCGGCCGGCCTGCAGGTATTCCATCGTCAGCTGCGGGGTGCGCAGCCGGCGCCGGATGAGCGCAGTGTTAAAGACCAGCGTTTCCACAAACCCGTCGCGCGAGCCGCGCAGCACCTTGTCGTCATCCGGCTCCTGTACGCTGCGCACCGGATAGGTGCGCGCATCGATAAGCGCTGCCTCCCGGCAGCCCTCTAAAAGCAAAATCACCGTCCCGGAGAGAACGGCGCTTATCAGCCGCCCGGTGTCTCCGCAGGGCTCCGCCTCCACATAGGGGATAAAGCGGCTGCAGAAGCCGCCCATATTCAGCTTTTCCGGCAGCTCTCCTTCGGCCAGCCCCATCATGAATTCCATCAGCTTTTCCAGAATTTCATCCTTGACAAAACCGTCAATAAAATACAGTCTTGCCGCCTTTTCGGCAATGCGGATATCCCGGCCGATTACATCAAAGCTGCAGCCGACCCGCAGGCCCTCATCCAGTGTGCGGCAGTCCTGCCCATAGTCGCCGCTCAGATGTTTTGCATCCATTAAAAGCCGCCTCCCCGCTTTTTTATTCAAAGGGCGCCGGTATTCCTTCCCTGCTAGTATCCCGGCCGGCTGCAAAATTATGCTGCCGCCTTTAAAAAACGCCTTTTCCTGCGGGCAGCTGCAAAAAAAAAATTTCAGAATAATGGTGGATTTTTTCCCTTTCACTTGTTATGATGAAGAAAAAGAAACCGAAAGGAGCCTTTTTTATGATTCACTTTGGAACCGGCGGCTGGCGCGCTGTCATCGGAGATGACTTCACCAAGGAAAATGTCCGGCTGCTCTCGGCTGCCCTCGCCCGCAGAATGAAGGCAGAGGGGCAGGATCATATCGTTATCGGCTATGACCGGCGCTTTCTTTCGCAGGAGGCGGCGCACTGGAGCGCCGAGGTTTTTGCCGGGGAGGGTATCGGCGTTTACCTCATCGACCGGGAAGCGCCGACGCCGCTGATTATGTATACCGTTAAATACTATGCGCTGCAGTATGGCCTGGCGGTTACCGCCAGCCACAACCCCGCCATCTATAACGGCATCAAGGTGTTTGTGCGCGGCGGGCGGGATGCCGATGAAATTTTCACCGCCAGCCTGGAAAAGGAGATAGCCGCGGCTTCTCCCGACACCATTCTCTCTCTCCCCTATGAGACGGGCGTTCATGACGGGGTCATTCAGATTATCAATCCCATGAACGAATATATAGACAGCATCATCCGTTCGCTCAATATGGACGCCATTCGCTCCCGCAACCTCAGGGTGGCCCTCGACCCGATGTATGGCGTCAGCAAAACGGCGCTGCAGACCATTCTGCTGACTGCGCGCTGCGATGTCGACGTTATCCATGAGCGACGGGATGCGCTGTTCGGCGGCCGCCTGCCCGCTCCCAACCACAAAACGCTCGCGGGACTGATGAACTTCGTAGAGGAGCATGGCTGCGATATCGGCATTGCGACCGACGGGGATGCCGACCGGCTCGGCGTTGTGGATGACCGCGCCAGCTTTCTGCACCCGAATGAAATCCTGGTGCTGCTCTATTACTATCTGCTGCGCTATAAGGGCTGGCGGGGCGCGGCGGTGCGCAACCTTGCCACCACCCACCTTTTGGACCGCATTGCCGAAAAATACGGCGAAACCTGCTATGAGGTGCCGGTAGGCTTTAAATATATCTCCGCCAAAATGACCGAGACGAACGCCATCATCGGCGGGGAATCCTCCGGAGGGCTCACCGTGCGCGGCCATATCCAGGGGAAGGACGGTATCTATGCCGGCGCGCTGCTGGTGGAAATGATTGCCACCACCGGGCGCAAGCTCTCGGAAATCTATCAGGAAATTACCGATCAATTCGGCACCTACGAAATGGCGGAAACCGATTTTCGCTTCACCGCCGAACGCAGGCAGGAGATTACAAAAAAGCTGATGGAGGACCGGCAGCTGCCTGACTTTGGCATTGAAATTGAGCGCGTTTCCTATCTGGATGGCTGCAAGGTCTATTTTAAAGGGAACGGCTGGCTGAGCGCCCGCTTTTCCGGCACCGAGCCGCTGCTGCGCATCTTCTGCGAAATGCCCCGCTATGAGCAGGCCCTTTCTCTCGCCCGCCAGATGGCTGAATTCCTCGGCCTTTAAAAAGCTGCCGCTTAAAATGCAGGATAAACAGCCGCAGCGTGCATTTTATCCAGACTTTCACCGCCAGATGGAAAGAATATCTTGCATATTTGCCTTTCTTCCTTCATTGTGCAAAGACTCCTGCTATGTTATAATAAGCGCAGGGAGGAAAGCCTTGCTTTCCTCGGCCCGCGATATCCGCGGGCAGCGCCGCAGAGCGGCGCCGGATGCGCTTGTTACATCATAACTAAAACCGGGTGCAAAAAACAAAAAACGGCAAGCTTAGGAGGAAAACCTTGATTCATCTGCTTCACCGGATTATTCTGGTCACCGGGCACTATGGCAGCGGAAAAACCAATTTTTCCGTAAACCTTGCGCTGGCCTGCAGGCAGGCCGGAAAAAGGGTGGTGCTCTGCGATCTGGATATCGTTAACCCCTATTTCCGTTCGGCAGATTTTGAAGAGCTGATGCACTGTAGGGGAATTGAAACCATCTCCCCCACCTTTGCCAACACCAATCTGGATACCCCCTCGCTGGGCGCTGGCCTTTCCGCCGCCATTCAGCAGCCGGAAAAGACGGTGATTGTCGACGTCGGCGGAGATGATGCGGGCGCGGTTGCCCTCGGGCGCTATGCCCCCGAAATAGCCAAAGGGGCATATTCAATGCTCTATATCTATAACCGCTACCGTTATCTGACCCGCAAGGCGGCGGATGCGCTCGAAATCCTGCAGGAAATCGCCGCCGCCTCCCGCCTGCGGCACCAGTTTATTATCAATAACTCCAACCTCGGCGAGGAAACCGACTGTCAGGTAGTAGAGGGTTCCTTCGCCGCCTGCGAAGAGCTTTCGAAACAGAGCGGCCTGCCGGTCGCCTGCGTATGTGCACCGCGCGCCATTGCAGGGGAGCTTTCCTGCGGGCAGCCGGTCTTCCCCATCGACCTGTATGTAAAAAAGCCCTGGGAAAGCTGAAGGGCTTTCCCGGCTTCTTTTTCCGCCGCTTAAAAAGGGCCGAAACCGTATCCGGCGCTGCGGCGGTTTTATCGTATTAAAAGAGCAAAGGAGGCAGTCGAATGCCTAAAGTAACGATTGATGAGAGCATCTGCAAAGGCTGCGGGCTGTGCGTACACATCTGCCCGAAGGCTGTGCTGGTTCTCGATGCGGAAAAGCTCAATGCCAAGGGATATAACCCGGCAGTTCCCAGATTCGCTGAAAAGTGCATAGGATGTGCCATGTGCGGCATGATGTGCCCGGACAGCGCGATTACCGTTACAAAGGAGTGAGCAAGGTGCAGGAAAGAGTTTTGATGAAGGGCAACGAAGCGCTGGCCGAAGCCGCCATCCGTGCGGGCTGCCGCCACTACTTCGGTTATCCGATCACCCCCCAGACTGAAGTTGCCGCCTATATGGCCAAGCGCATGCCGAAAATCGGCGGTACCTTTTTGCAGGCGGAGAGCGAAATCGCCGCGATTAACATGGTGCTCGGTGCCGCGAGCGCGGGCGTGCGGGCGATGACCTCCTCCTCCTCCCCCGGAATCAGCCTCAAGTGCGAGGGTATTTCCTACATAGTCGGCAGCGACCTTCCCTGCCTGATTGTGGATGTTATGCGCGGTGGCCCCGGCCTCGGCGGCATTCAGCCCTCCCAGGCGGATTACTGGCAGGTCACCCGCGCGCTCGGGCATGGCGATGCGCATGTGCTCGTTTACGCCCCCTCCACCGTTCAGGAGATGGTGGACCTGGTCGTTAAAGCCTACGAAACGGCCGAGCGCTACCGCCTGCCCGCCGTTTTGCTGGCAGATGGCATGCTCGGCCAGATGATGGAGCCGGTCACCTTCCCCGAAGAGGGCGCACATGCCCCCATCGAAAAGCCCTGGGCGGTCACCGGCCACCAGAATGCCAGAAAGCACAATATCATCAATTCGCTGTTTTTAAAACCGGACGAGCTGGAGGAGCGGGTAAAGAGCCGCTTTTTGCGCTATGAGCAGATTAAAAAGAGCGAGCAGCTCGCCGAAGAAACGATGACTGAGGATGCCGACATCATCGTCGTCGCCTATGGCGCGAGCGCACGCATTGCGATGAATGCGGTCAAAGCTGCGCGCGCTGACGGCGTGAAGGCAGGGCTTATCCGTCCTGTTACCCTCTGGCCGTTCCCGACGGATGTCCTTCAGAAATCCGCAAAGCAGGCAAAGCAGTTTCTCTGCGTGGAAATGAGCATGGGCCAGATGGTGGATGACGTGCGCCTGACGCTTGAGGGAAGCCGCCCCGTTCATTTTTATGGACGCACCGGCGGCATCATCCCCACCCCGGCGGAGGTCCTCGCCGAAATCAACAAGCTCGCAAAGGACTGAAAGCCGCTCTTTTAAAGAAGCTCTCTGCTTTCAGCCTTTCGGAAAGGAAGGATGGATAGAAAATGGCCATTGTCTATAAAAAGCCCTCCACGCTCACCGATGCCCCGCTCTCCTACTGCCCCGGCTGTACGCATGGAATCATCCAGAAGCTGGTTGCCGAATCGATCGAGGAGCTGGGCATTGAGGGAAGAACGGTCGGTGTTTCGCCGGTCGGCTGCTCGGTGACCGCCTACGATTTTTATACCTGCGACATGGTGCAGGCTCCGCATGGCCGCGCGCCGGCCGTCGCCACCGGTCTGAGGCGCGCGCTGCCGGATAACATCATCTTCACCTATCAGGGGGATGGCGACCTTGCTGCCATCGGCACTGCTGAAACGGTGCATGCCGCTACCCGCGGGGAAAATATCACCATCATCTTTGTCAACAACGCCATCTATGGCATGACCGGCGGGCAGATGGCGCCCACCACCCTCCCCGGCCAGGTCACCCAGACCACCCCCTATGGCCGCGACCCGAAGATTGCCGGCTATCCGGTGCGGGTGTGCGAGATGCTCTCCTCGTTGACCGGCGTTGAGTATCTCGAGCGGGTAACGGTCAACAATATCCCCAACCTGCGCAAGGCGAAAAAGGCCATCAAAAAGGCCTTTCAGAATCAGATAGATGGCAGGGGCTTCAGCCTTGTCGAGGTAGTCTCCACCTGCCCGACCAACTGGGGAATGACTCCGGTAGAGGCCCTTAGCTGGCTGGAGGAAAAGATGCTTCCCTATTACCCGCTGGGAGTCTATAAGGACAGAAGCGCGCAGAAGGAGGGCGAGTAAAGTGACGACGAATATTCTTCTCGCCGGCTTCGGCGGGCAGGGCATCCTTTTTGCCGGCAAGGTACTGGCCTATTCCGGCCTCGCGGAGGATAAACAGGTCTCCTGGCTGCCCTCCTATGGGCCGGAGATGCGCGGAGGCACCGCCAACTGCAGCGTCTGCATCTCCGATGAGCCGATAGGCTCCCCCTTAGTGCTCTCGCCGGATATTCTGGTGGCAATGAACACCCCCTCTTACGATAAATTCATCGATGCGGTCGTGCCGGGCGGCCTGGCTATTGTGGACAGCACGCTCGTTGACCGCAAATGCGCACGCACCGATATCACCGTCTTTTATCTGCCTGCAACAGGGCTCGCCAATGAAAAGGAGCTGCAGGGGCTTGCCAATATCATTCTGGTCGGCAAGATGATTGCTGAGCGCTCGTTTGTCAGCTTCGAAAGCATTGACCATGCGATTGATAAATGCGTGCCCGCCCGCAAAGCGCACCTGGTAGAGGCCAACAAGCGCGCCATTGCACTGGGCAAAAGCCTGTAAATAAAAAGCGGCTGCCGCTGCGAAAAACAGCTCCTGCAGCGGCCGGCAGCCCCGTCACTGAAGGAGGTTTTCCAGTGGCCTGCGATAACCGGCTCCCCTGTCCCTGTACCTATGACTGTCCGCGCCATGGCCGCTGCTGCGCCTGCGTTGCCCACCACCGGGACCATGAGGGCGGCATTCCCGGCTGCTTTTTCAGCAAGCAGGGAGAGGCTCTTTATGACCGGAGCCTGCAGGCGCTGGTGAAAGACCGCAGCCGCCGGCAGGATGCCCCCCTTTGCGGCCAAAATGCAGACACAGACGCAAAATAACCTGAAAAGGGAAAAGAGACGCAAAAAGCCGCCTTTCTCCCCGGCAGCGGGAAGAAAGGCGGCTTTTCTGTGTAGGTTTTGCTCAGACAACCGGCGTTACGTTGACAGCGCGCAGCTTGCCGTTGCGGTTATCAATCTCCGTCTCAAAGGTGACCTTCTGACCCTCGTTCAGAGTTTTAAATCCCTCGGTCAGAATCGCAGAGAAATGAACAAAAACGTCATCTCCGCCCTCGTCGTTGGCAATAAAGCCATAGCCCTTTTCCGCATTAAACCATTTGACAGTACCGTTATTCACTATAGGTACCTCCTTAGAAAATATTATATTCTCAGACAAATAAAAAATCACATATTCTGTAATCCATTCATCAAGCAAATGGACTTACAAAAATATGTGAGTACAATTGTCGAAGTAGAATACATCTATAATATAGCATGCTCCAAGAAGGATGTCAAGCTTTTGAACGAGAAAATTTTAAAAAAGTGAAAAAAGTCGGGCGGAACCTACAAAATTCTGGAGTTTGTGTTATAATGTATAAAAAATATTTATTAAATTCTACTTTATTAACATAAGCGACAAAAATTATTTATCTACACCAGATTGCGAGGCGAAAAACCAATGAAAATCAGAAAAGCGGACGATAGCGATTTTCCCGCTATTCTCCCTGTCTATGCCCATGCCCGGCAGCAGATGCAGCAAACCGGCAACCCGAACCAGTGGGGAAAAAACAAGCCCTCCCCGGAAACACTCAGAGAGGATATCCGGGAGGGCAATCTCTATCTGCTGGAAGAGGATGAAAAAATCGTCGGGGTGTTCGCCTTCATTATCGGAGAGGATCCTACCTACCGGTATATTGAAGGCAGCTGGAAAAACAACCGTCCCTATGGCACCGTTCACCGGCTTGCCAGCAGCGGGCAGGCCCATGGCATCTGGGAGGGCTGCTTTCATTTCTGCCGCTCGCTTCTCCCCAACCTGCGCATCGACACCCACGCGGACAACCGGATCATGCAGCGGCTGGTGGAAAAGAGCGGCTTTGAGCGCTGCGGCATCATCTATCTGGAGGATAAAAGCCCGCGCATCGCCTATCAGTATGCACCAGAGCAGGATATGCCCGCCGAATAAAGAAAGCCGGCCGGCAGCTGCTCAAAGGGTCTCTTCGCCTCAGCTCTCCGCCCCCACAGTATAAACGCCGCTGCCCGGCACCAAAAAGCTGAGGACAAATCCCTCATCCTCATTGCGTAGATGGCTTTCCAGCAGCTTTCCGTCGGCATCCACCACCGCTACATTCTTCTTTTTCAGCAGCTCGGAGGGCAGCTGCACCGAAACGAGCAGCTGCTCCTTTGGCTCGACGGCGTTCCCCTGCCCGTCGTTCAGCGAAAGGGTATATTCCCAGAGCAGCTTTTTTCCGGCTGCCGTTTTCTCCTCTTCCACTGGCTTCTCAGAAGCTTTAAGCTGAATCCCCTGTCTGCCGTAAAAGCCGGAGAGCATCCCCAAAACGAACAGCTGCCTGCCATTCAGATCGGCCTGCACAGTAAAGCCCGTCTGCTCGCAGGCGCGCAGATAATCCTTCTTCAGCTGCCGGATCAGCCCTTCCTCTACCAGCGCGCAGCCGCGCCCATCAAAGAGCTGATAGAGCCGAAGCGCCTTCTCCACCCCCAGACCGGTACTTCGGCCAACCTCCTCATAAAATTCAAACAGGCCGGGGGAAATAATAAGCTCGGCGCGGGTAAGGCTGCTGCGGTTGCCAGCCGCATCCTCGCTGCAAAAGTCATAGCGGTAGATGTCGCTGGCGCTGCATTCGAGCGTGTAAGCGCCATCCACTGCCTCGAGCAGCTCCCACTCTTCACTGGTGCGCATCCAGAGCCGATAAAAGTCTGTCTGTGGCGGCAGAATTTCCAGCTGCACCAGGTCGCGGTAAACGGAGCTGTTTTTTGCCGCCGCGCCAGTAATGAGCACCTGCGGCGGCTGCGGCGGGGTAATATCCTGCTGCGGACGCAGCTGCCCCAACCGCCGGTAAAGCTCAGAAAGCGCATTGGCGGCCGCAGCGGGGATGCGTGCGCGCTGCGCCTCATCCAGCGCATTCTCTCTTCGCTGCAGCGCCAGCAGCTCCTCCTCCAGAGCGATTACCTGCTCATCCTGCGCCGACCAGGGGTCGGGAAGGCGGCGGCAGCTCTCGAGAAAAGAGGCTGTTTGCTGATCGATGGTGAAAATAGCATCTGTAAAGCCGCTGCGCTGGCCATCCGCCGCCTCGGCACAAAACCGCAGCCGGTAATCGCCATCCTCTGCAAAATCCAGCCGGCAGCTGCCGCCCTCATCGGAAGAAAGGGACATCCATCGCCCATCCTCCTTAATCAGAATCCGTTCTCCCTGCTGCGCTCCGCTGATTGTTATCGAAACGGGCGAAGCGTAGCAGCCTTTTTCATCCAGCCGGGTGCCGGAAAGCTGCACCCGCAGCTCCCCTGCCGCATAGGCCGGCACACAAAAGCAGGCGAGCAGCAAAAGCCCGCACAGCAGCCATCCACCCTTTCTGGCCACCATTTATCCCTCCTGTTTGTGTCCTTCGCCAAACAGCCCTCCGTTTCTTTGAAGGAGGGCTGTTTCTCCATAAACTGCTGCTTCTATCCTACCGGTTATCGGCCAAAAAGTCAACCCAAAAGGACAGGCCCTTTCGAATGCCTGCCTTCCCCCGAAAGGTGCGCACTGCAAAAAAGAATGCCCGCAACCGCTGCGGGCCCTGCGGCTGCAGCGTTGCAGACATCCTCCTTTCAGACCTTCGCGGCCGTTATGTATAAGCTCAATGGGCGTGATTATCTCTTGCCCGCTGCTCAAAGCGCTCCCGGTTGACCACCAGCCGCAGATGGGTTCCCTTGCCGATGATGCCGTTGGCATCCTCACAGAAAACCTTAAAGAGCACCTTTCTGCCCTGCGATTTGATAATCTCCGCCGTTGCGGTTATCTCTTCCCCGGCCGGGACGGCAGAGATGTGTGACACATCCATCTGTGCGCCGACCGTTGTTTCCCCATCCTGCAGGTATTCCGAAACGCATTGGAGAGCGGCTCTCTCCATGAGCGCAATCATCGATGGCGTAGCATAAACTGCAACATCGCCGCTTCCTACTGCCGATGCGAGCATTGATTCCTCCACTCGCGCGCTCACTTGGCAAAGCTTCCCAATCTGCATATCCATAATCTTTCCCCTTCTGAGCTCTGCACTTTTCTTTTATCCCAGGCGCAGAGCCATGATTTAAAGTCCCCTTTTGCCCGTTAAAGGCCTTTTTTTCCTTCAGTAAAATCCCGTTCGGACAAATTCACCAAACGAACTTCCCTATCATTATAAAAAAAGACGATTTATTTGTCAATCTTTATTTATGATAAGTCCAGAACAAGAGTATTTAAAAAAGTATACTTTTAAATACTCTTGCCCTGACAAATTTCCTCCGGATATTGAATTTTTTCTTAAAGTAGGTTACTATATTTTGAGGATATTTTCCGGGGATATTTCCCCTTCATACCGCTCTGAACCTCTATAACCATCGAAGGGATTTTCATCTATGATACTGGAACTCAGTCACATATCCAAAAGCTTCGGCGTCGAGCTGATTTTAGAAGATATCTCCCTTTCCATTGAGGCGGGAGACCGCATCGGTCTGCTCGGCGTCAACGGAGCGGGGAAATCCACCCTGCTCAATATCATCACCGGCAGCCTTGAGCCGGATGCCGGCTCCCGCTCGCTGGCGCGCGGGATAGAAATCGGCTACCTGCGCCAGCACGGCGCGCTCGACGACGGAAACACCATCGCCGAGGAGGCGGCAGCCGCCTTCTCCGATGTGCGCGAAATAGGCCAGCAGCTGGATGAGCTGCGCGCCCGCCTCTCAGATGCCCAGCTGCCGCCACAGGAGCACGAGCGGCTGCTCAAAGAGTATGATGCCCTCAACATCGCCTTTGAAGCGCGCGACGGCTATCAGATGGAGGTTAAAATCAACACCGTTTTGGAGGGTATGGGCTTTGGAAGCTATGACCGCGCCCAGCCGGTGCGGGAGCTCAGCGGCGGGGAAAAAACGCGGCTGGCCATTGCCAAGCTTCTTTTGCGCAGACCCGGCCTGCTGCTGCTCGATGAGCCAACCAACCACCTGGATTTTGAAACGCTCGGCTGGCTGGAGGAGTATCTTCGCTCCTATCGCGGCGCGCTGGTGGTGGTTTCCCATGACCGGTATTTTCTGGACAGCGTGGCAAGCGATATCTGCGAGCTCGAACGCTGCCATCTTACCCGCTACAAGGGCGGATATACCCAGTTTATGCGTTTGAAGGAGGAGCGGCTGGAGGTACAGCGCCGGCAGTATGAACGCCAGCAGCAGCAGATCGAAAAGCTGGAGGACTATGTGGCGCGCAATATTGTGCGCGCTTCTACCTCCAACATGGCCAAAAGCCGGCTGCATATGCTTGAGCATATCGAACGCATCGACCGGCCGGCCGGAGAGCTGAAGGCGGTTCACCTGCGCTTTGCCAGCGATGTGGAGCCCTGGAAGGATGTGCTGATTGCCGAGGATGTCTCCGTTTCGGTCGGCGAGGGGGAGGAGAAAAAACAGCTCTGCCGTGACCTTTCGCTGCATATCCGGCGCGGAGAGAAGGTGGCGCTCATCGGGCGCAACGGCATCGGCAAATCTACCCTTTTAAAGGCGCTGCAGGATATGGCGCCGCACGGCGGGCGCATCCGCTGGGGGACCAACGTGCGCATCTCCTATTTTGAGCAGGAGAACCGGCAGCTGAACTGGAACCGCACCGTGCTCGACGAGGTTCGCGAGCACTTCCCTCGCAAAACGCAGACCGAGCTGCGCACCCTGCTCGGCAGCCTGCTGCTCTCAGCGGACGATATCTATAAAAAGATCGGCGACCTGTCGGGCGGCGAGCGGGCAAAGGTGGCCTTTGCGCTCATCGTTTTAGAGCGGGCAAACGTACTGCTGCTCGACGAGCCGACCAACCACCTGGATTATACGACCAAGGAGGTGCTCGATGAGGCGCTGACTGAATATGGCGGCACCCTGCTGATGGTCTCGCACGACCGGTATCTGCTCAACCGCGTTCCCACCCGCATTCTCGAAATGTTTGAGGATGGCATTGTCAGCTATGACGGAAACTATGATTACTACCGCGCCCACTGCCTTTCTCCCGAGCCGCAGAAAAAAGAAGCGGAAAAGATGCCCAGCGCGGCGCAGAATGCCTTTCACCGTTCAAAGGCGCAGCGCAGCGAGCAGGCCCGCCAGCGCAGCCGGCTTACCGCGCTCGAAAAGGAGGTTGCTGCCCTGGAGGAGGAGATAGCGAGTCTGGAGGCTTCGCTGCAGTCGCCCGAGGCCACCGCTGACTACCAGCTTTTGGAGGAGCGCTGCCACCTGCTCGAGGAGCTGCGTGGGCAGCATGAAGAGCGGATGAACGAATGGCTCGAGCTGAGCACCGCCCTGGAAGAATAAAAAGTCGGAAGCGCCCGCAAAGAATCGCAGGAAACCGCCGGTTTCCCGCCTTTGCGGGCGCTCTCTTATCTGCCTTTTAATCCGCTTTGTATGCATACCGGCCCGGATAGGCCAGCTTTGCCTTTTCCGTATATTCCCGCACAAAATCCGCCTTCGCATCGGTATACCCATCGCGGTCATGCTCGAAATCCCTCCACAGGCTCAGCTTGAGCCGTTCATACTCCTTTGCTGCCGCCGGATGCGCCTGCAGATAATCCCGAAAATAGAGCTCATCGCAGTCGCCCGCGGGCCGCACATGCAGATGAAACACCCTTTCGGCAAACCCCTCCTCGGTATATCCCTTATTAAAGGAGGCCCGGCCGCTGCCCCGGCTCATGCAGCGGTAGCCGTTAGCCTTCAGGGCCGCCTGTATCCTCTCTGTCTCCCCGGCGGCATTAAACTCCGCCAGAATATCGATAATCGGCTTCGCCCAGATGCCGGCAACAGCCGTGCTGCCGATGTGGCTGAGCCGCACGAGGCCGGTTTCCTGCAGGCTGCCGGTGAGCGCCTCCCGCTCCTGCTCAAACCAGCCCTTCCAGCATTGCTGATAGGCCGTCAGCCGAATGGGGAACAGCTCCCACAGCTCCTGCAGGCTCATTTCAGACAGACTTTTTTTCATTTTCCTTTTCTCTCCTTTTCCCGGCTGCTGAAAGCTGCAGCTGCGGCGCGCCGCTTGCCAGCAGTCATCGTCGCATGCTATAATGACAGCAACCTGTATACCCGCATAGGGAACAAAAAACGGACGATATAAGCAAAAGGGGGCTTTATATTAGGCTTTGAGATCGCAGACTGCGCCGGCGAGGAGACCGGTTTTATATGCAGCCAGCTGGTCGCATACAACCTGCAGCAGGTTCCGCAAACGCAGTGGACAGGCTATATCCCCATCCATAAAAAGGTAACGGATGAAAACCATGTCCTCATTGCAGGGTGCCTCGCAAAAATTTACTATTAGTATATCGCCTATCTGGAAATCCTGTAGGTCGATGAAAAATACCGGAAAATGGGGTGGGGCTCCAGACTGCTGAGGGAGATAGAAAACATCGCTGCCCAGGAGGGTTGCTCTCTTATCCATCTGGACACGTTTGATTTTCAGGCCAGGGATTTTTATCTCCGGCAGGGCTATGAGCTGTTTGGAACGCTGGAGGACTGCCCCGAAAACCACTGCCGGTATTATCTCCAAAAGAAGCTGAAGCCCGGAAAAAGCGGTTAAAAACCGAAAGAGCAGATGGCCGCGACGGCAGACACCCTTTAACCTTTTAATCAGCAGGAGGCAGATAACATGAGCGAGCTGTTAAACCAGATCAAATCCAGAAGAAGCATCCGCAGGTTTAAGCCGGACGGGATTCCGGAAGAAATTTTAGAGCAGATTATCGAGGCCGGAACCTATGCGGCCAGCGGTATGGGCAAGCAGTCCGCCATCATTATTGCGGTCACTGGCCGGGAAATGCGCGATAAAATCGCCGAGGCAAACCGCCAAATCGGCGGATGGGAGCAGGGCTTCGACCCCTTTTACGGCGCTCCGGTCATTCTGATTGTTCTGGCCAGAAAAGATCTGCCGAACCATGTTTATGACGGAAGCCTCGTGATGGGCAACCTCATGCTGGCCGCCCATGCGCTGGGAATCGGCAGCTGCTGGATCCACCGGGCAAAGCAGGAGTTCGAATCAGAGGAGGGAAAAGCGCTTTTAAAGGAGCTGGGCATAAAGGAAGAATATGAAGGCATCGGCCACTGTGCGCTGGGCTATATCGATGGGGAATATCCAAAGGCGGCCAAGCGCAAGGAAAACTGGGTGTACTATATCCGGTAAATCTGCTTTTTCCGCAGCCAAAAAACTGATTCCGGCTTTCAGAAGCCAAAAAAGCCTTGCCCTGCCTTTTCAGTCGGGAGCAAATGAACAAAGCCCAAAGCTATCTTTTCCGGAGGGGCGCGTTGCAAAATAGAAGAGACTATTCAAAAAGCGCCCCTCCGGCTTGTAGAAACCGGAAAAACGGCGGTTTCGCCCGCGAACTGCGGGCGAAATTTGACTCTGGTGGAGTCAAAAGCCGTTTTTCTAAAGGGTCTGTTGCAAAATCAGGCATTTTGCAACAGACCCTTTTGCTGCCGCATCTTCCCTGATTTTTAAAATCGGGCAGCTAAAAACCGCTTGAAAATTTCGTCAACCGGTGGTATAGTCAAAGCATTCCAAACAAGGAGAGAGTAAAAATGCCGCTCTTAATCAACCATGCCATTTTACATACCATTTCAAACGATGGCAGCGCCTCGGTGTTTTCCGAGACCGAGCTGGATGTGGACAGCGAAACCTGCAGCGACTTCGTAGGCAGGCATGTTCGCCGCCTGCTGCATAACCCCGGCGCAAAGGAAGCCACTTTCAAAGCGGAGTCGCAGGTTTATGGACTCATTCGCTCCTTTCAGAAAAGCGAAATCCGTTTCGGGCAGATGAGCCGGCTTCTCTGCGAACGGCTGGCCGAAATCATGCAGGGCAATGAGGATATCCCCCCTGCCGCCATTTTAATAGCTGCTTTTGACAACGCGGGCCAGTCCTACATCGCCATTTTAAAGCTCAACTTTATCGAATGCTATACCCATCGCGTTTTGCAGACGGAGAACGGCCTCGGCACCCAGCTCATCAAAAACCCGATGGTACTGCCGCTGAGCGCCGGAAAGGTAGAGGAGGCCTGTCTTATCCCCTATGAGCCGATGCTGCTGCGCGTTTTCGAAAAGCCCCACCGGATAGGCGGGGAGGAAATCTGCTATTTCTCCGAGCGGTTTCTCGAATGCGAAACGGAAATCTCCAAAAAGGATGCCGCCGAAATCCTCCTGCAGATTACCGGGGAGCTGAACGACCAGCACTTCGGCGGAGATGCTGCGCTCGAGGCGCGGGTCAAGTGCGCCGTTATCGAGGAGGCAGAGGAAAATGAGACGGCGCAGCAGCAGGAGGTACTGCAGATCGACCGGGTTGCCCGGCGGGTTTTCTCAGAGCCGGAAGAGGAGGGGCTGCGGGAGGAGTTTATCGCCATGGCCGAGGAACAGGGACTCCCGCGGGAGCTCCCCATTGACCGCTCCTTCGCCCGGCGTGCCTTTAAAATGCAGCGGCTGAAGACGGAAAACGGCATTGAAATCAGCTGCCCCGCCGAGCTTTTCCAAGACCCTGATACGGTTGTGCTGGAAAACCATTCGGACGGCAGTTTTACCATTACCTTCAAAAACCTGCGGCGCTATTGCCCGCGGGAAGAATAACAGCAAAAAGGGCACGCTGCAAGCCTTTTTCCGGCTTGCAGAAACCGGAAAAAGGGCAGTTTCGCCCGCGATATGCGGGCGAAACTTGACTCCGGTGGAGCCAAAATCCGTTTTTTAGAAGGGTCTGTTGCAAAATGCAGGCATTTCGCAACAGACCCTTCTGCCGCTATTGAAAGCCTTCCCCGTTTAAAAAGGAGACAACGTCAAAGTCATCCAGATGCCGCCGCAGCTGTTTTTTAAAAGCGGTAGTATCGCCCAGCTCTTCCCTGTCCTCAAAGCCTCTGAGGCAATAGGCCGACTGGATTTCCGGATATTCGATATGGGTAAAAACCACCTTGTTTTTATAGGGCAGCCGGTCAAATTCCCTGAGCGTTTCATAGGTACAGGCGCCCCTCTCCGAGCCGATGATAAACAGCTTCTCCCAGTTGATGCGCCGTTTTCTTCTTTCCTACTTTTCGCGCGCTTCATCAAACGACGAATAATGTACAAAATTCACCTGAACGTCGCCTATCATCCCTGCCTGGCAGGAGGCATTTTCTTTATACTCCACCAGCTCCTGCTGCATAAACCCGGAAAGGTTTTGACCACATTTTTACAAAGTCGGTCATAGGTATCGCCAGATTAATCGTAGGAGAAAGATACTTGAACCCCATGTCTCAGTAGATAAAGGTCCCGTTGCAGTTGGAGGATATAATGCTGAAGTCGGTGTTCTTTAACCTGCACCGCTTTTTCCAGTTATAGGCTTTCCACTCAATGCACCGAAGCCGGGAGGCCACAGCGAACGGGTATCTCAGCAAACGGCCCTGTCGATTCATTTTCCATTTCCCCCTTATATCCGCTGCTTACCGCGCCATTTCCCGTTAAAGAAGCGGGTCACAAACATAATCACCCGGAAAACCCAGTCGCAGACCATCGCAATCCAGACTCCCTGCACTCCCCAGCCCAGCCAGACGAGCAGATAGCTGAGGGTGACGCGAAAGGCGATGACCGAGAAGACGGCGACCGCCATGGTAAAGCGCACATCGCTGGCCGCCCGCAGGGCATTGGGAAGAGCAAAAGAGGCGGGCCAGAAAACAATTCCGCAGACCCCGTGGATAATCATCAGCTGGGTAGCCACCTCGGTCACTTCCGGGGAAAGGTTATAAAATCCGGCAATCGCCGGGGAACAGAAAACAATCAGCAGGTCCCAAGCGCCCATGGTAAGATAGGCGACCGCCATCAGCCGCAGGGTATAGCGCTTGGCCGCTTCATAATCCTTCGCGCCGACACACTGGCCGACCACCGTTATCAGCGCCAGGCCGATGGCGTTTCCGGGGATAACCTGTATGCCTGCAATGTTGTTGGCAATTGCGTTGGCAGCGATGGCCGCCGTGCCCAGCGTGGCAATCAGGCTCTGCACCATCAGCTTGCCCGCCTGGAAGAGGCCGGTCTCCAGCCCGTTGGGAACGCCGATATAGAGGATGCTTTTAACCATTCCCCAGTTCAGCTCGAAATGCAGCAGATTTTCAATATGAATGGGATTGGAGGTGTGGCGCATAAGGGCCAGCATGATAACCGCGCCGAGTATGCGCGAAATCAGCGTCGCCAGCGCCGCCCCCCGCACGCCCAGCCCGAGCCCAAAGATAAAGACGGCGTTTCCGGATATGTTCAAAAGGTTCATCAAAACAGAGACCAGCATCGGTACCCGGGAATTGCCCATCGCCCGGTAAAGAGCTGCACCCGCATTAAATATCCCCAGAAAGGGATAGGAGATGGCCGAAAGCAGAAAATAAATCTGTGCGTTTTCCATGACCAGCGGCTCAATCTGGCCGAAAATAACCCGCAGCACCGGCCCGCGCCCGAAAATGGAAAGCAGCATGATCCCGCCGGAGAGAGCGATAATCGCATAGACCAGCTGTTTGGCGGCCGAGCAGGCATTTCTCCTGTCCCCTGCCCCCAGGTACTGGGAGGAAACCACTGCCCCGCCGGTGGCCAGCGCCGAAAATATGTTAATCAGCAGCATATTGATGGTATCCACCAGCGATATCCCCGAAACTGCCGACTCGCCCACCGAAGCGACCATCATGGTATCCGCCATGCCAATAGTCATCGCGAGCACCTGCTCGATCACTAAAGGGATCACCAGCCTGTAAAGATCCCGTTTGGTAAACATGCCCTCGCCTCCAAAAATTTTTGCCTCTTCCCTTTCGTCTGCCGGCGAAAAAATACCGCGCCTCAAAAAAGCTTCTCCGTTTCGCCGGACAAACGGCGCAGCCTTCATCCGGTCCTTGGGGAGAACAGTCTATCCGCCAAAGGGCCGGGTTATATCCTCAAATCCAGCGCCTTTTCCCGCCGGCGGGCTTTAGACGGCTGCTACGGAATGCCTTTCGGCCTTCTCTTTAAAAAACGGCACTGTGCAGGATAGGGGCTGCCCGGATGGAAGACACCATACCGAACAGCCCCTGATTTATCTGCAGCGAAAGCCTCAGCTCTGCGCCGCCTTTTTGCGCGCGGCAGAATAGCGCTGCCAGCTTACCCACAGCGGCCCCGAAAGACAGATGGAGGAATAGAAACCGGCCAGAATGCCGATAAGCAGCGGGAAAGCAAACGAAAGAATCGAGGAAACGCCCCGCATTAAAGCGACAATGCAGATGACCAGCATCGCCGTAGCCGTCGTGATGGTGGTATTGAGCGCGCGGGTCATCGACTGGTTGATGGAGGTATTGACTACCTCTCCCAAATCCGCCTTGCGCCCAAAGCGGCGCTCATTCTCGCGGATACGGTCATAGATAACAATAGTCGCATTGATCGAATAGCCCAAAATGGTCAGCACCACCGCGATAAAGTTATCGTTAATCGGAAACCGGCAGAGGATGAAGGTCAAAAAAACGATCATTGTATCATGCAGCAGCGCAACCACACACATGACCCCCGCGCTCCAGCCGCCGATGCGGCGGAAACGAAAGGCGATATAAATGACCATCAGCAGCGCAGCCAGCGTGACTGCCATCAGACATTTGCGGAAGAACTCCGAACCGATGGTCGGATTTACGTTGTTGACCGACACCATCTCTATCCCGTTGTTTGGATAGGCGGCCTCAATCGCTGCGTTCAGCGCACCCTGTTCATCCAGAGTGAGCCCGTCGGTGCTCGTGAGCGAAACGACATAATTCATCTCGCCCGTCGCGACATTCGTCTGCTCCTGCAGATTCACGCTCTGCCCCAGATGATCCTCCACCGTCCGCTGAAAATCAGCGGCGGCAAGCTCTCCCTCGTGGGAGTAGGTGATTATCGCGCCGCCTTTAAACTGAATATCCAAGTTCACGCCAAAAATCAGCGATGAAAGCAGCGTCAATACCAGCAGGCAGATGGAAATCATGAAATAGGTCTTTTTATTTTTGATAAAATCAAACGTTGCGAGTTTCATTCATCAACCCCCCCATACAGCCAGAGTTTGCGAAACGCCTTAAAGCGGGACAGTGATTTGAGCATCAGCTTGGTTGCGGTAACGCCCATCAGGAAGTTGAGGATAACGCCGACGAGCAGCGTATAGCCGAAGGAATAAATCGTCCCCGCCGTCGCCGGGCCGAACACGCTGAATATCGGGCTTAAAAGCCGGGCAAACAGGCTGTCCGTCGGCCCGAAGGAGCCCATCAGGATAACGGCGACGATAATCATCGTAATATTGCTGTCGAAAATAGCGGTAAAGCCGCGGGTAAAGCCGTTTTCAATCGCGCCATCCAGCGTTTTCCCGGCGCGCAGCTCCTCCTTCACCCGCTCTGCCAGAATAACGTTGGCATCCACGCCCATGCCAATGGAAAGAATCATACCCGCAAGGCCCGGCAGCGTCAGCGTAAAGGAGGGAATGCCCGGCAGGTAGCCGGTGATGCTGATGATGATGCCGGCCGCCTGACCCGCCAGAGCAATAACGGCAATGGCGCCGTTTAAGCGGTAAACAGCAATCATGAAAATCGCAATCAGAATAAAGGCGATGACCGCCGCTGAAAGCATGGCATCCTTAGCGCCCATGCCGAGGGTCGGGGAGATGGAATTATAGTTTTCGGTTTCCAGCTTAAAGGGCAGCGCGCCGGCGTTAATCTTGTTCGCCAGGTCCTTCGCCTCATCCACCGAACCGATATTGCTGATAACCGCCTTTCCATCCGGAATATGAGACTGAACAGTCGGATAGCTGATAAGAACATCATCCATCCAGATGCTGATAACGCCACTGCCTGCCAGGCGGGCAGTCGCCTCGGAGAAAGCCTCTGCTCCTTCATCGTCGAGTTCGAGCGAGACCATCGGCGCATTCGTCTGGCTGTCCACTACGGCAGCCGCGCTTTTCACCATGCGCCCGCTCAGGATAACCGTATCCTTGGTAACGCCGGTAGGCAACCCGTCGGCATCCAGCTCAATTCCTTCGCGGAAGGTGAGCAGCGCCGTTTCGCCCAGCTCCCGGATAGCTGCCTCCGGGTCAAAGTCGGTTTCATCCGCCTTCCAGGGGAAACGCACGATAATCCTGTCTTTAGCAGTGTCCTTATAGACCTCATAGTCGGTAATATTCTGATTGATAAGGCGCGTCTCAATAACAGCCTGCGCTGCGGCGAGCTCATCCTCTGTCGCGTCAACGCCTGCCGGCGGAGTGAAGGTCACATCCACGCCGCCGCGGATATCAATTCCCCAACGGATGCTGTCCGCGCCCTTGAGCCATGTTTTGGACACATCGCCATATTGGGTAGTGATACCGGTCAGTGAGGTCACCGTCAGAAACACAATCAGCAAAGCAACTATGAAAAACACCGGTTTGCCAACTTTTTTCATCTGAAAGCCTCCCATGTAGTGGTAAAGCGCACAACCCATCCGGCCGGAGAGTTTCCTCCCGGTGGGACAGAACAAAGCGGAAATACGCTTTTAAAGCGGATTTCCGCCCTGCCGGGCGCGGGAAGCCGGCGCTTCTTTTCTCCGCGCTTTTATTCGGCACTCATACGGTAGATTATAGTAAATATAGCAGAAAAAGTCAATCTTTTATTTTCAGCGAGCAAAATGCCGCCCGATGAATGAAAAAACGAGATATTTTTGCGCTCTACGCCTTCTATTATGCCCTGCGGCCCTTTTAAAAAACAGATGCAACTGCTCCGCCTGCCGGAAAGAAAGCAGGCGGAGCAGCCGCACCCGTTTATTGCAGCCGGCTTTTACTTTTTCTCAGACTGATATCTTTCATAGGCCTCGCGCAGCTCCTGCGCCTTCTCCTCAGGGCTGGTGGGATTGCAGTGCGCCCAGGCGCCGGTCTCGCTCGAAGCGTTAAACTTCTGCTTATCCGCCGCGCGCATCGGCGGGAAAAATTCAATATGGAAATGGTAGTAGTCCGCCGTATCGCCGCTGTTAACCGGGCCGTTGTGCATGCACATCATGTAAGGGAAGCGGTAATCGAAAAGGTGGTCGAGCATGCCCACCGTATCGCGGATGGTCGTTCCCAGCGCGGCGCGCTCCTCGGGGGTAAACTCGGTAATATACTGTACATGCCGGTTGGCAAAGATATAAACGCCGTAGGGGTATTCGGTAAAAAACGGCAGGAAAACGGTGAAATGCTCGTTCTGGAAGATAATCCGCTTACCGAATTTTTTCTCATTTTCCAGCAGGTCGCCGAACAGGCAAGCACCCGAGTGGTCCTCATGATACTGCCGGGCGTTGCGCAGCTCGAGCTCGAGCTTTTTGGGGATGAACGAATAGCCATAAATCTGCCCGTGCGGGTGGGGCATGGTTACGCCGACCACATCGCCGCGGTTTTCAAAGATGAAGACATATTTAATCTTCGGGTCTGCCTTTATCGCCTCAAAGCGCTCGCACCAGAGATCCACCAGTTTCCCCATGTGCGCATCCGAAAGCTCGGGCAGCGTCGTGGTGTGCCCGGGGGAATAGAGAATCACCTCGCATTTGCCATAGGCCTCGCGCACCTTGAAAAAATCGTTGGCCACGTCGTCCGGCACCGGGGGATTCTGGGAAAGTGCCGGGAAATCGTTGTCATACTTATAGACCTCATAATCCTGCGGCACCTTGCCCGAACCCGGACAGAAGGGGCACCAGTCCTTGGGCATCTGCGGGCGCGCCTGCCGGTTGGAAGCGATCATTACCCAATCGCCGATGAGAGGATGCCATCTGAGTTCTGCCATTTCACATTTACCTCCATTTCGTTTTATCTGCCTGTGCCCCTGCGGGGCTTTCTGCAAAAAGCAGCGGATGCCCTACCGTCCCAGCTGCTCGGTTACTTCACACATGCCGGTCGGCCGGATCTGCAGAATATGGCAGCTGCCCTGCCCATATACCTTTTCCAGCGTTTCGCAGTAATTTTCCAGCAGATCTTCCGGCACATAGGCCTGAATCGTTCCGGCGATGCCGCCCCCATGCACCCGCCATGCGCCATGGCCAAAAAGCAGCTTTTCTGAGAGGGCAAGCGCCACCGTCAGCCCCTGGTGGGCGGGATCGCTCACTGGGAAAAGATTCTGCAGGTAAGCGGCCGAGGAGCGGCCCGAAGCAATCACCAGATCGAGAAAGCGCGGAAAATCCCCCGCCGTGAGCGCGGCGACCTGCTGCGGCACCCGGTCGTTATCCTCATAAAAATGGATGGCGCGCGCTACCGCCCGGTTGGAAACCTGCGGATAGATTTCGCCAATCCGGCTGTAAAACTCCTCCTTCGGCACCTCGCGCAGCACCTGTTTGCCAAAGCAGGCGGCCACCTCCCGCATCTCCTGCGGAATGGCGGCATAGTCAGCGGTCAGATCCGCATGGTTGCCGCCGGTATCTACAATGCAGAGCTTATATCCGCTCTTCTGCAGGTCAAAGTCCACCCGGCGCACATCGGGCTTCTTCAGGTCCTCAAAATCAATCGTCACGAAGTTGCCGACGGCGGAGGCCATCTGATCCATCAGCCCGCTGGGCTTGCCGAAATAAACGTTTTCCGCATACTGCGAAATCTGCGCCGCCTCTATCGGGGAAACGCCGCCATCATTAAACAGGCCGCTCAAAATCGAACAGACCAGAACCTCAAAGGCTGCGGAGGAGGAAAGCCCCGAGCCGCCGAGCACATCCGAAGTGGTGTAGGCATCAAACCCGCCTATCCGGTAGCCGAGCTCCTCAAAACGGGCAGCAACTCCCCGAATAAGCGCGCTGGCCCTTCCCTGCTCCTCTTTTCGCGCCTTCAGATCATCTACCCTCACCTCATCGCGCGGATAGCCCTTCGACTGAATGCGGATAACCCCCTCCTCATTGGGGGAGACGATGCCGATAACATCCAGATTAACGCTGGCCGCCAGTACCCGCCCGCGCTGATGGTCGGTATGATTGCCGCCGACCTCCGTACGCCCGGGGGCGGAAAAAATCCTGCCCTCACGTCCTTCTCCGAAAAGCGCCTCAAATTCACCGATGGCCTCTGTATAGCGCGCGCGCTGCTGCTGTGCGCGGTTCTCCCCATAAAGCCAGGCAAAGGTACTGTCAAAAGCACCCGCTCCGATTTTTTCGGACAAATTCCGTAGCTTATCCACCGATTTCCCTCCATCTTTCCATTTTTTCTGTGAAGGGCCCTTCTCTGCCGCAGCTGCATGGAGTGTACAGGGCCGGAAGAAAAGATGCCCATCTTTTTCCTTCTATGTATATCTATCCTACCGCACCAAAGACAATGTTGCAACTGGAAATTGGTGCGCAATCATGGATTTTTGTTGCAAAACCGGGAAATTGTGTAGTATAATAACCGCAGGGCGGCTGTCCGTTTCCCCGACGGCGCCATTTGCAGGAATCCGGGCAGGCGCACCGGGGCGTTTCTTTTTTGACTGCGCCCATGAAAGCGCGCTGCGGCAGGAAACGGAGGAATGACAGGTGGCAGATACCTTTAAGTTTTCCTACAAGGACCGTACCCGCGAAAGCATGACGCTGGGGGTCTACAGCTGCGGCGCCCAGAAATGCGGGCCGGGCGACTCCTGGGGCGAGGGAGTGCGCGACCATTACCTCATCCACCTTATCAAGTCCGGCCGCGGCTACTACCGCACCGGCGAAAAGCTCTATACGCTGGGAGAGGGTGATCTGTTCATCGTCTATCCCGGCGAGCCCATCCATTATTGGGCGGATGAAAAGGAGCCCTGGGAATACATCTGGGTCGGCTTTAACGGAAGTGAGGCCAACTATCTGCTGAAAAGAACCGATTTCTCCCGCCGCCTGCCGGTTCTCCATCTGACAGATGCTCGTCTGCGCCCCTGCCTGCAGTCGATCGTAGAGGCGCATGGCAGCACCCTCTGCCATCAAACGCGCATGATCGGGCGGCTGTATGAATTTCTCGCCCTGCTTATTGAGCTCTCCTCCGGCAGCGGGACGGACGGCGGCTTCGACTATGTCGGCAGTGCTGCCACCTTTATTGCCTACAACTATGCCGCACCTATCGATGTTTCCTCCATTGCCCAGAATATCGGCGTCAGCCGCAGCCATCTTTACCGGGTCTTCGTCAAGGCGATGGGCGTTACGCCCAATGAATATCTGACCCGCTACCGTATTTCCCAGGCCTGTGCACTGCTCAGCGGCAGCGCACTGCCCATCAGCTCGGTTGCAAGCTCGGTGGGCTATGAGGACCCGCTCTATTTTTCGAGGGTCTTTAAAAGGGTGACCGGCTGCTCACCGCGCGATTACATTGCCAGACACCGGCCGCGGAAGACGCCGGAAAACAAGTCAAAAATCACAGGAAGGAAATAGTATATGCCATGCTGGAAAAATATCTGAGTGTCTTTATCATGTCCATGGTGCCGGTCATCGAGCTGCGGGGCGGGATGATCACCGCTGTTACCGTGCTGGGCCTGCCTCTGCTTCCCTCCTACCTTGTCTGCGTAGCGGGCAACATTCTGCCGGTGCCGTTTCTGCTGCTGTTTGTGCGGGTGGTGCTGGGCTGGTGCTGCAGGCTCCCAAAAATCGGCGGATGGTTCCAGAGAATCTGGGATAAGGCGGAAGAAAAAGCCAAAAAAATCGGGAAGTGGGAGCTTCTGGGCCTGCTCATCTTTGTCGCTGTTCCGCTCCCCGGCTCCGGTGCCTGGACCGGCTCGCTGATTGCCACCATCCTGCGTTTAAAGCCACTGCCTGCCTTTCTCGTTATCTTTGCGGGCGTTTTGATTGCCGGCATTATCATGGGGCTGATGTCCTTCGGGCTTCTGGAGGCCATAGAAGCGCTGTTCGCCTGATAGTTACCCGTTTGCCCATTCACTGCCAAACGGCCGCATCCCCTATCCTTTAGACAGAAGAGTGATGATTTATGAACGGACAAACAGAAGAACACCGCCTGATTGAAACTGTGCTCACCCTGCTGAGCCGCACAGAGCCGGATGCTGACGGGGCTGACAGGCTTCAGCAGCTTCCCGGCTGCGCCGAACTTCAGACTGCCCGTGAAATCATCTGGTTTATGGATGAGATGCCGGGAGGCTTTTTCATCTACCGCGCCGGCGGCGATGAAAAAATTCTTTATGCCAACAAGGCCCTGCTGCGGATTTTCAAATGCGAAAATATGGCACAGTTTCTGCAGCTGACCGGCGGCTCCTTTCAGGGGATGGTGCATCCGGAGGACCTCGCGGCAATCGAGCAAAGCATTGCGGAGCAGATTGCCAGCAGCCAGTATGACCTTGATTATGTGGAATACCGTATCCTCTGCAGGGATGGTGAGATCCGCTGGGTGGATGATTACGGGCATTTTATCCGAAGCCGGAAGGCAGGGGAATTTTTCTATGTTTTTATCGGAGATGCAACCGAAAAAAGGAAACGGTATTTTACCGAAAAGGCCGCGCTGCTTGATGAAAAGAACCAGCAGCTGAAAAACCTGTTTGAAGAATATAACCGGGAAAAAAACCTGATTCAGCAGGAACAGCTTCGCCAGCTGGAGGTCATAGAGGGTTTGGGCGTCAACTATGACTCCATCCTTTATGCCGATCTGGATACCGACCGCATTTCCCCCTACCGCCTGAGCCTGCGCACCCGAAAGCAGTTTGACGAAAAGTTTCAGACGCGCAGCTTCCTCTGGTACCGGCAGGATTATGTAAAAAGCTGGGTGCTTTCCGAGGATCAGGAGATGCTCCTGCAAGCAACCACCCCGGATTATATCCGCAGCCAGCTCTCCTGCAGCAAAACCTATTATGTCAACTACCGGGCTGTTTATGAGGGAGAGCCCCAGTATATTCAGCTGCGCATTGTGGATGTCAGCAGCCATTCGCAGGAAAAACAGCACATCTCCCAGATTGTTTTGGGTTACCGGCGCATTGATGAGGAATTTCGCCGGGAGATGGACCAGAAACAGATGCTCGAAGAGGCGCTGGAGAAGGCAAAGCTGGCCATAGCTGCCAAAAACACCTTCCTCTCCAACATGTCCCACGATATGCGCACCCCTCTCAATGCCATTTTCGGCTTTACCGCTCTGATCAGAAAGCACCTGGGAGAGACGGAGACCGCTTTGGACTATCTCAGCCGGGTGGAGGCCTCCAGCAGGCAGCTGCTCAACCTGATTGATAAGGTGCTCGAGCTTTCCTGGGTGGAGTCCCGGGATAAGCCTCCGGAAACAGAATTTGATATCCGCGAAACGATGGAGGAAATCTACCATTTTCTGCTCCCACAGGCGGAGGAAAAAAGCATTGCCTTTTCCCTCAATTGCTCGGCGCTGCAGCATAACCATGTCTGCGGCGATCCGGATGGCTTCAAGCAGCTTCTGATGTATCTGGCCAACAATGCCGTAACCTATACGCCGACCGGCGGACAGGTGGATATATCCGTCATCGAGCTGAAGGACTCCTCCTGGCAATATGCCAGCTATCAGTTCTCAGTAAAAGATACTGGCGTTGGCATCAGCAAGGACTTTCTGCAGTACATTTTCGAGCCGTTTGAGCGGGAGAAGAACACCACGCTCAGCGGTATCCACGGCGTCGGCCTGGGACTGACTATCGCCAAAAACATCGTGGACAGAATGAACGGCCATATCGCCGCCGAAAGCGAACCCGGCAAAGGCAGCACCTTCACCGTTATGCTGTGCTTTCGTATCCCGGAGAATCCCCCCCAACCCGCGGCCGCTGAAGATACCGGCGGGCTGCCCGCATCGCTGCGGCTTCTGCTGGTGGAGGACAACGAAATTAACCTGGAAATTGAAACCGAGCTGCTGGAGGAGCTGGGATTTCAGGTAGATACCGCTGCGGATGGCAGCATCGCCGTCCAAAAGATAGAAAATGCAGAGCCGGGGGATTATGACCTGATTTTGATGGATATCCAGATGCCGGTGATGAACGGTTGGCAGGCAGCCAGGGCTATCCGGGAGCTGAAAAATCCGGATCTGGCTGCTATCCCCATTATCGCCCTGTCCGCCAATGCCTTTGAAAGCGATCGGCAGACCTCTCTGGAAAGCGGGATGAATGCCCATCTGGCAAAGCCCTTCAATATTTCCGCGCTGCTGGAAACGATGAACCTGGTTTTGAAAACCGATAAAAAACCGTAAGCGCAGACTTTTCAGGGATTCCCCCATTTTAAAAGGGGCGAGCCAAAGACTCCTCCCCTGCAGATTTTGAAAATCCGTTTAAACGACAGAAGGGTGCGCTGCCAAACTTTCGTTTTGCAGCGCACCCTTCTGTCTCTTTTTTATTCATAGCGCAGCGCTTCGATGGGGTCCAGCTTGGCGGCTTTGTTGGCCGGATAGTATCCGAAAAAAATACCAATGGCCATGGAAAAGCAGACCGCTATGATAACGATACTGGCCGACGGCCAGCCGGGGAAACCGAGCAGGGTGGAACCCATCCGGCCGAGGCCGGTGCCTAAGAGAACACCGATTGCCCCGCCGATGAGGCAGATAATCATCGATTCCACGATAAACTGCACCCGGATGGCGCTGTTTTTGGCACCCAGTGCCTTGCGCGTACCGATTTCGCGGGTGCGCTCGGTCACCGAAACGAGCATGATATTCATCACCCCGATGCCGCCGACCAGAAGCGAAATCCCCGCGATGATGCCGATGGCGATGCTCATCGTCCCCAGCAGCCCGGTCATCTGGCCAATCATGCTGTCCATCGAATAGGCCTCGATATCATAAAGGAGATTGCCGCGGTAGAAGCGGGCAAAAAACTCCTTCGAGCGCTGGCGAAACTGCTCAAGATCTACCCCGTTTGCCGCCTTAATCTGCATGTAGGAATACCCCGGAGAGTTGCCGGTGATCTTTCGGGAAACGGTCAGCGGGATATAGACGGTGGTGGAAACATCGCCGGTCATCACCTGCATCATCCCGCTGATTTCATAACGGTATACGCCGGTGACCGAGAAGGTCTGTACCTCATCGCCCATCTGCACCTTGATTTCCCGGCCGAGCGCATCCTGCGGGCTGAGGCCCGGGAAGAGCTTTTCAATGAACTTGTCGGAAATAACGGCGACGTTTTTGCCCCCGTCCACCTCCCGGTCGCTGAGAAAATGTCCGGCAATGATATCAACATTGACCGTGCCAAACGCATCCGCATTCAGCCCCTGCACATCGCAGCTTGCGCGGTTGCGCCCGTTTTTTGCCTGGCCGGAGCCGGTGTAATCCGAGAGGGCAAGCGCCTGAATCTGCCCGGCAAATGCCTCCCGGTAGCGCAGAATCATCTCATCGGTAATCAGGTCCTCTTCCGGCGGGCCGCTGCTCGCCCCGCTGACATGGCCCCGGTATTCGCCGTTTTCATCCGGACGCTCCACCAGCCCCAGCTGGATGCTGTTGGCCCCCATATCGTTCATAACATCGGTGACCGAGGCGGTCATCGAGTCGCCGACTGTGACGATGGTGAGCACCGAGCCGATACCGATGATGATGCCGAGCATGGTCAGCAGTGCGCGCATCTTATTCGAGCGAAGTCCGCTGACGGCCAGAAGAATGTTTTCAATCAGCTGCAAGCTGCCCGCCCCCTTTCTCCTGGCCGGTTACCCTTCCATCGCTGATGGTGATAATCTCCTGCGTTTCCGCGGCCAGCTCGGGGTTATGGGTGATGAGCACAATCGTTTTGCCCTTTTTCCGGTGCAGCGTATGAAACAAATCCATCACCAGCCGGCCGGTCTGAGAATCGAGCGCGCCAGTCGGCTCATCCGCCAGAATAATGGCCGGGTCGTTGGCCATTGCGCGGGCGATGGCCACCCGCTGCTTCTGGCCGCCGGAAAGCTCATTCGGCAGGTGCTTCATGCGCTCCCCCATCCCCACCAGCTCCAAAAGCTCCTTCGCCCGCCGGCTTCTTTCGCGCAGCGGAATGCCCGCATAGAGCATCGGCAGCTCCACGTTGGAGAGCGCCGTTGTGCGCGGAATGAGGTTAAAGGTCTGGAAGACAAAGCCGATTTTGCGGCAGCGAATCTCCGAAAGCCCCCGGTCAGGCACGTCGTGCATCTGCAGCCCGTCCAGCGTATAGGTCCCCTCAGTGGGCCGGTCGAGCGCGCCGATGATATTCATCAGCGTCGACTTGCCCGAGCCGGAGGCGCCCACAATGGAGAGAAACGCCCCTTTTTTCACCCGCAGATCGATCCCCTTGAGAATCTCCAGCTCGTTGGGCTGGCCGATATAAAAGCGCTTATGGATGCCGTGCATTTCAATAATGGCCTGCTCCTCCGCCTTTGGCGCCTGCTCAGGGGCGGAGGGCGCCTTTTTTTCCCTTTTCAGCATTCTCTCAGCCCTCGCTTTGCCCGGAAGCATTCCCACTGTCTTCAGAGGCGTCTGCCCCCTCCTGCTCCGGCTGAGAGTCTGAAGCGGAGGAGTCCTCTTCACTGCTCTCCTGCGGCTGCGCCTGTACCGCCAGCGCTTCGCCCAGCTCTGCCGTGCCGCCCGAAGAGAGGACCGATACCGGCATGCCATCGCTGACGACACCGGGTGTAGAGATAATCTGGTCGCCCTCCTGCAGCTCATCCGAGGTGATTTCAATATAAAAATCCGTCTCCATGCCGGTCGTTACCTCCACAGCTGAGGCCGTCTGCCTGCCCTCGTCATCAGTGCGCAGTAGATAGACCACCTGCCTGCCGGCAGCATCGGTGGTAACGGCATCATAGGGAATAGCCCAGACGTTTTGCTTACTTTCGGTAATGATATTCAGCCGCACGTTCATGCCGATGCGCAGCCCGTTTCCCTTTGAGCTCAGCGAAACATCGGTCGGAAATTCGATGCTTCCGGAGGCGGTATGGCCGTTTTCCCCTTTGCGGGCGGTCGGATAGATTTTACTCACCCGGCCTGCAAACTCCTCCTCCCCGGTGGCATCCGACTTGATAACGGCAGGCATTCCCTCCTTGACCGAGCCGATATCATATTCCTTCAGGCTGGTCTTGACAATCAGGTTTTCCGTATCCTCAATCACGAACATCAGCCCGTTTCCGGCGGCGCCCTCTTTGGCATAGACTGCCGTTACCGTGCCGGAAACCGGCGCGGTAACGGTGGCCTCCTCCAGCTCAAGCTGCAGCTTTTTGAGAGCCACCTCATCGGCATAGAGGTTGGCCTCCAGCTGCCCCTGCCTGACCGAATCCTCCAGCGATTCGAGCGATCGCTCCGCCTCCGTTCCCGCCAGATCGACCTGGTCGAGCGCGCTGCGGTAGTTGAGGCGGGCGGTGTTGTAGGCGGAAAGGGCATTGTCGCGCGCTTCGCGCAGCTGGCTGAGAGTCATCCCCGAGGCGCCGTATGTAAAATCATCCTCATCCCACCAGCCGTGATCCTCATCGTCATCCCGCTGTTCATCATACTGCTTTTTGGCGCGGCTGTAGGCGTCGTTCGCGTTCTCCATCTGGAGTTTGGCGAGCTTTAAGGCATTCTCCGCATTTACAATACCGGCCGTGCGCTCGCTTTTTAAGTCTCCCTGCGCCTGCTCGAGCCTGCGTTCGCTGGAAGAAAGGCTGAGCTGGGCGGCAGCGCGCTGCTTGCCGATAGCGGCTGTGCGCTCCTCAATATCCAGCTCCAATCGCTCGGTATCCAGCTCCATCAAAAGGTCTCCCGCCTTTACCCGGTCGCCGACCTGCACATAAACCTCCCGGATGGTGCTGCCCGACGTGCTGTAAACATCCATAAACGAGGCGCTCTCTATGGTGCCGGTCGCGCTGACCCGGTTGCTGAGCTCGGTGCGCGCAAGCGGCATGGCCGAAACCGGCAGGGCCGTTTCTCCCCGGCCGCGCAGCGAAAATACCGCTGCACCGGCGACAGCCGCCAATGCACACAGGATGATAACCGTTTTCTTCCTGGGCTTTTTCATTGCGAAACTATTCCTCCTTATGCGGGCTGCCAAAAGCTTAGTGCTTCTTCTCTTCATCCGCTAAAAGCTCCTTTTCAGCCTTTCGCCTGCCATAAAACTCTTTTGGCCGCCGCTGTGAGTAAGGATACCACAGAAAAATTAACGATGCGCTAACAATTGGTGCATATAAGATACTCAGCTGTAAATCTACTATGAATTCCCCCTTCGTACCATGCGGAGCCGCTGCTCAGATATTGACAGCGAATCTTCCCGGCCAGAGGGGGTTCCCCCGCGCCGGCATGCAGGGCCGCGCCGCTGCCGGAAAAAACAGGCCGCTCTTCCTCCCCTCCTATGCTGACAGGGAACGGATTCCCATCTGAATCTTTACTTGTTGATAGCCTTTGCGCGCCCACCAGCGGCAACCGCCACCGATACCGAGAGCGCCTTTTTATACCCCGCCGCTTCTGGTAAACAGCCCCGCCTGTCTGTTCCGCTGAATCGCGGACTCTTTCCTGTTTCTCCCGCAGCTTTTTTTTGAAGCGCTCTGCATTTTCTGAAAGGGGATATTTTAAGAAAGGGGTTGACAAAGCCTCCCCATTTGTGGTTTAATCACTACAAAGGCGATGACGGAACCAGTAACCGGCCAAAGGACATACCCAGAGAGAAGAGGCCTTGGCTGCAAGCCCCTTTGTATGGATAGCCGGTGAAGACCACTCCGGAGCTGCGCGCGAAGAGCGTTGCCGTATTTCTGCGTTAAGGAATAAGGCTTCAAAGTGAGCCTGAGTAAAAAATCAAGGTGGAACCGTGCTTTATCCGGTAAGATGAGGCACCCTTGAGGGTCCTGCCGCAGGCAGGCACCAAAGGGGTGTCTTTTTGTATTTCAGAAAGGGAGGAAACAGACAAATGAAGGTTATTACGCACGATGGCTCGGTCGTTGAGCAGTCCTTTGAGGATGAGCTGGGCAGAAACGCCCTGCGTCATACCGCTTCGCACATCCTCGCGCAGGCGGTTAAACGCCTTTTCCCCGAAACCCGGCTTGCGATTGGCCCCTCTATCAAGGATGGGTTTTACTATGATTTCGACCGTCCCGAGCCCTTCACCGATGAAGAACTCGAGCAGCTTGAGGCGGAGATGAAAAAAATCGTCAAGGAAAATCTCAAGCTCGAGCGCTTCACCCTGCCGCGCCCGGAGGCAATTGCGCTGATGGAAAAGCAGGGCGAGCCCTACAAGGTGGAGCTTATTGAGGATCTGCCGGAGGATGAGGAGCTCAGCTTCTTTAAGCAGGGGGAATATGTCGACCTGTGCGCCGGCCCGCATGTGACCTACACTTCGGCGGTCAAGGCCTTTAAGCTGACCTCGGTTGCAGGCGCCTACTGGCGGGGCAACGAAAAGAACAAGATGCTTACCCGCATCTATGGCACTGCCTTTGCCAGCAAGACAGAGCTCGAAGAATACCTCAACCGAATGGAGGAGGCCAAAAAACGCGACCACCGCAGGCTCGGCCGGGAGCTGGGCATCTTCGCGCTGATGGAGGAGGGGCCCGGATTCCCCTTCTTCCTGCCGAACGGCATGGTTCTCAAAAATACGCTGATTGACTACTGGCGGCAGATTCATGAGCGCGAGGGCTATGTGGAAATTTCCACCCCACTCATGCTCAACCGCCACCTCTGGGAGACCTCCGGCCACTGGGACCACTACAAGGAGAATATTTATTCCACCGAAATTGATGAGACGACCTACTGCGTCAAGCCGATGAACTGCCCGGGCGGCATGCTGGTTTATAAGCTCGAGCCGCGCTCCTACCGCGACCTGCCGCTGCGCGTCGGCGAGCTGGGAATCGTCCACCGCCATGAAAAATCCGGTGCGCTGCACGGGCTGATGCGGGTGCGCTGCTTCACGCAGGATGATGCGCACATCTTCGCCACCCCCGAGCAGGTCACCGAGGAAATCAAAGGGGTCGTACGCCTGATTGACGAGGTATACAGCCTCTTTGGCTTTAAATACCATGTCGAGCTCTCCACCCGGCCGGAAAACAGCATCGGTACCGAGGAGGAGTGGGAGATGGCGACCGAGGGGCTCAAAAAAGCGCTCTCCGAGCTGCAGCTCCCCTATGTCATCAACGAAGGGGACGGCGCCTTCTATGGGCCGAAGATTGATTTTCATCTGGAGGATTCGATCGGGCGCACCTGGCAGTGCGGCACCATCCAGCTCGATTTCCAGATGCCGATGCGCTTCGACATTGAATACACCGGCGCAGATGGACAGAAGCACCGCCCGATTATGCTGCACCGGGTTGTCTTCGGCTCGATTGAGCGCTTTATCGGCATTCTGATTGAGCACTTTGCCGGCAAATTCCCTGCCTGGCTCGCGCCGGTGCAGGTGAAGCTGCTGCCGATTACCGACCGCAGCAACGACTATACCGATGAGGTGGAGCGTCTGCTCAAAAAGAACGGCATCCGCTGCAAAACGGATAAGCGCCAGGAGAAAACCGGCTTTAAAATCCGCGAGGCGCAGCTCGAGCGGATACCCTATATGCTGGTCATCGGCGATAAGGAGACAGAGGAAGGGACCCTCTCGGTGCGTTCGCGCGACACCGGCGAAAACCGGGTCATGAAAAAGGAGGAATTCCTTCAGCTGCTGCTTGAGGAAATCCGCGAAAAAAAGTAAGCCGCTGCCTATCGGGCAGTTGATAAGGCCGTTTGGCGGCCAAAAACGAAATCACATGACAAGGGCGCGTTGCAAAACTTTCGTTTTGCAACGCGCCCTTGTGAAAAAACGCTTTCGGGGAAGCTTTCACCCCGAATTTCTCGCCTTTTGGCGCGAAGCCGCTATTTTTTCCGGTTCCTGCAGGCCGGAATAAAGTTTTTGCAGTGCGTTCTTTTTTCCCCAAAACTGAAAGCGAAGGCACATTGCGCAAAAGCACCGGCACAGCAAGCCCGAAACAGGCAGCTTACACTTCTCCTCTTCTGCTCACAGCTTTCTGAAATCGCTCGGAGAGTAGCCGGTCTGCTCCTTAAAACGGCGGGAGAAATGAAAAAGGTCATGAAAGCCTGTGCGGGCCGCCACCTCCGCCACCGGAAGAGAGGTATCGCGCAGCAGCTCCTTTGCCCGCTGCAGCCGGAGGCCGGCTACATATTTGAGGGGGGAAACCCCATAATGCTTTTTAAAAAAGGCGCTGAAATAGTTTGGATGAAAGTGAAGCTGGCGAGCCAGGCTTTCCAGCGTCATCTCATCGCAGAGGTGCTCCTCTATGTAGCCGGTAAGCTGCTGCAGATTTTCAGTCGGCGCATTTTGAGCGGCCGGATGCAGCTGCCCCTGCTCCTGCGCCTGCGAAAGATAGAAGGAGAGAATCTCCAGCAAGGCAGCGCGAGCGCGCAAAATGTTCCCCATTCCCGGCTGCTGAAAAGCCTGCACCATTTCAGAAAATTGGGAAAGGAGCTGCGCCTGCATGCCGATTTCCAGAAGGACTGGCGCATCCAAAAGGTCGAACAGGCGGATATGGCGCGCCTCTGCCCGGAAGTGACACCAATATTTCGTATAGCAGTTTTTGCCGGCAGAACGCAGCTCTACTGCGCGTCCGGCCGGCAGCAGGCAGAGCTGACCCGGCTTCGGGCGGTAAACATCGCCATCCAGCAGTACCTCTCCCTCCCCCTCCAGAATATAATAGAGCCGGTTATAGGCGGGGCGGTGCAGGCGCGCTCCCCAATCCGGCCAGCAGCGGGTCAGATTGGCATCCTCCAAAACGGGCGAGCACTCCGAAAGAAACTGATAGATATATTCCAAGCTACGGCCTCCTCTTAAAAACGGATAAGCAGACCTTAATTTTTTCCATTGTATTATACCGCAAATGGACTATAATGGGGAACATCCAAAAATTTTTTATTGTCCGGTCGGGCACTTTTTGCCGATCCTCTGCATTCCCGCCGGGCTGGCAGCCATCTTAAGAAAGGAAGGGATTTTCCATGTTTGACCGCGAAGCCTATAACCGGCGGATGCAGTGGTATCTGCACGACCGGTTCGGTATGTTTATCCATTGGGGGCTGTATGCCATCCCTGCCCGCGGGGAGTGGGTAAGAAGCCAGGAGCAGATACCGGTAGAGGAGTATGAGGCGTTTTTTAAGGAATTCAACCCGGTAGACTTCGACCCTCACAAGTGGGCCAGGGCGGCAAAGGAGGCCGGCATGAACTATGCCGTGCTCACTGCCAAGCACCACGACGGCTTCTGTCTGTTTGACAGCGCTCTCACCGACTATAAGTCCACCAACACCCCCTGCGGGCGCGACCTGGTGCGGGAATATCTTGATGCCTTCCGCGCAGAGGGGCTCAAGGTCGGGCTCTATTACTCGCTGCTCGACTGGCATCATCCGGACTATCCGCACTATGGCGACCGGCACCATCCCATGCGCGAAAATGAGGCCTTTAAAAACCACACTTATGATTTCGACCGCTACCTCTCCTATATGCACGGACAGGTAAAGGAGCTGTGCACAAACTACGGCAAAATCGATCTCTTCTGGTTTGATTTCTCCTATGATGATATGAGCGGGGAAAAGTGGAAGGCCACCGAGCTGGTGCGTATGATCCGCAGCTATCTGCCGGATGTGCTCATCGACAACCGGATGACCGTCAACCGGATGGACCAGAAGCAGGAAGGGACCGGCTCGCTGCTCTCCGGCGATCCGGCGGAATATTCCGGCGACTTTGTCAGTCCCGAGCAGATTATCCCGCCTGAAGGGATTCGGGATGTCGGCGGCAATCCGGTTGCCTGGGAGTCCTGTATCACAATGAACAACCACTGGGGCTACTGCGCGGCTGATAAGCATTACAAGCCGGCGGATATGCTCATCAAAAAGCTGGTGGAGTGCGTCAGCAAAAACGGCAATCTGCTCTTAAATGTCGGACCGGATGCCCGGGGAAACATCCCGCGGCAATCGCTGGATATCCTCCGGCGCATCGGCGAATGGATGCACCACAGCAGCGCCTCCATCTATGGCTGCGGCGGCAGCGAGCTGCCAAAGCCGGACTATGGCCGGATTACCGCAGCGCCGGGCAGGCTCTATTTCCATGTAATGGAGCCGCTGGTCGGCTTTGTACCGCTGACAGGCGTTCGGACGCAGGACATTGAGCAGATCCGTCTCCTGTGCGATGGCAGCGAGCTGAAAATTGCAGACAACTGGATTACGGAGAATTATCCGGATGTTACCTTTGTCTCTTTCGGAGAAAGCCCGCTGCTTCCCGATCCGGTGGATACCGTTATTGAAGTGCAGCTCAAAAAAATGGATTAATCCCGCTCCTACCGAAAAACAGCCCCGGCAGAAAAATTCTGCCGGGGCCGCTTTTGAGAATGTCTGTTCAGAATTTTGGTCTCTTTATCTTGTTCTGCAACAGTCTGCATGGTATAATAGCCGCAAAGCGGCTATTATACCCCCATTTATTTGGCCGCCCTATCGGACATGGCCCGTTATCCCATGACGGGAAAACTGCAGAGGACGAAAATCAGGGACAGGAGGCAGAGAGGATGTTTGCGAAGATCACCAGCCTCGGGCTGGCGGGGGTGGATGCATTCCCGGTCAGTGTTGAAGTGGATTTTCATCGCGGGCTGCCGGTTTTTGAAATCGTCGGCCTGCCGGATGCCTCTGTCAAGGAAGCGCGCGACCGCGTTAAGGCGGCAATGGGCAACTGCGGGCTGGAGCTGCCGCCCGGCCGGGTGGTGGTCAATCTCGCGCCGGCCGATGTGCGCAAAATCGGCGCGCTGTATGACCTGCCCATCCTCATCGGCCTGCTGGTTGCCACCGGCCAGCTTGCCCCTTTCCCGGAGGACTGCGCGCTGGTGGGGGAATTATCCCTCTCGGGCGAGGTGCGCCCCTGCAGCGGCATCCTCCCAATGGCGCTGGAAAGCAGCCGGCGGGGGTTGCGCCGCTTCTATCTGCCCGCCCTGAATGCCGCAGAGGGCGCAGCAGTAAAAAAGCTGGAAATCTGTCCGGTTGCCCATGTGCAGGAGTTGATTCAGGAGCTGACGGGAGAGAAAGCCATCTCCCCCACCGCCTCTGCCCTCTTTTCGCAGGAATATGCAAAAGCCACGCCGGATTTCCGGGAGGTGCGCGGCCAGCTGCTGGCCCGCCGGGCCGCAGAAATCGCCGCGGCCGGCAATCATAATTTTCTTCTCATCGGCCCGCCCGGCTCCGGAAAAAGCATGATTGCCAAGCGCCTTCCTTCCATCCTGCCGCCATTGAGCTTTGAGGAAGCGATGGATACCGCGCGCATCTATTCGGTGGCGGGGCTGCTCTCCCCCGGGCAGCCGCTGCAGGCGCAGCGCCCCTTTCGCGCGCCGCACCACTCGGTTTCCGGCGTAGGGCTCTGCGGGGGCGGTTCTCCCCCGGGGCCGGGTGAAATCTCGCTCGCCCACAATGGCGTGCTCTTTCTCGATGAGCTCCCCGAGTTCAGCCGTCAGGCGATGGAGGGGCTGCGCCAGCCGCTGGAAAATGGCGAGGTCTCCATTGTGCGCGCCGGCTACCGGCTGCGCTTTCCCAGCAGCTGCATGCTCGTTGCGGCGATGAACCCCTGTCCCTGCGGCTATTTCGGCCACCCTACCCATGCCTGCAGCTGCTCGCAGAGCCAGCGGCTGCGCTATATCGGCCGGGTATCCGGCCCGCTGCTCGACCGGGTGGATCTCATCGCGGAGGCAATGCCGGTCCAGTTTAACCAGCTCTCCGGCGAGGAAGAAGGGGAATCCTCTGCGGATATCCGCCTTCGGGTGCTCGCCGCCCGAAAACGCCAGCTGGAGCGCCAGGCACAAACAGGAGCGGACTGCAATGCCCGCCTCTCCCCCGCAGCCGTTCGCGCCGTTTGCCGGCTGGATGCCCCGGCGGGCGCATTTTTAGAGCGCGCCTTTCATTCGCTCGGCCTCTCGGCGCGCGCCTATGACCGGGTGCTGAAGGTGGCGCGCACCATCGCCGATCTGGAGGGCGCAGAGCTCATCGGCCGCCGGCAGATTGCCGAGGCGGTACAGTACCGCGGGCTGGACCGCAAATATTGGGGCGGCGGAGAATAGCCTTGCATTTTTTTGGTCCAGCAGTTACAATGGAAAAAACGCCCGCAGGCGGCGTTCCCCGCTTTAGGGGAGCGCCGCCGCTTTAAAGGAAAGGATGACAAAAATGATCAAGCATATCGTTTTGTGGAAGCTGCGCGCTTTCGCCTCGCCCGAGGAGCGCGAGGCGGCGGAAAAGCGGATAAAGACCGGGCTTGAGGCGCTGGTGGGAGTTGTTCCGGGACTGCGCTATGCGCAGGTGGGGAAAAACTTCAATCCTCAGGGCTATGACCTGGGCCTTTATACCGAGCTGGATTCCAAAGAGGCGCTTGAGGGCTATCAGAATCATCCCGAGCACCTGAAAATGCGCGAGTTTATCCATACGGTTATCACCGAACGTGCCGTCTGCGACTGGGAGGACTGAGCCGCCCGCGAGCGGCCGAGGACAGGGGGTAAAAAAAGAATCATGGAAATCTGCTGGCAGGTCAGAGACTGCCCGCCCATTCGGGAAAGCTTTTTTGAACTGGCAAACAGGGTATTCGGCCTTTCCTTTCGGGATTGGTATGAACAGGGCTTCTGGTCGGAAAACTATCTCCCCTACACGCTGACCGACGGCGGACGGGCGGTTGCCAACCTTTCGGTCAACCGCATGCAGTTTCTCTGGCAGGGGTGTCCCCGGCAGTATATTCAGCTGGGCACCGTTATGACCGACCCCGAATACCGGGGGCAGGGGCTGGCGCGCCGGCTGATGGAAACGGTGCTGAGGGAATGGGAAAGCCGGTGCGATGCGCTCTACCTCTTCGCCAACGACAGCGTTCTAAACTTTTATCCAAAGTTCGGATTTATCCCGGTGAAAGAGGCCTTCTGCAGCCTGCCCCTCTCGCCGCAGCCCTGCGGCAGAAGAAGGCTCGATATGAAAAAGGAAACCGACCGCGCGCTGCTGCGCGCATGCTACCGGCAGGGGAACCCCCACTCCGCCTTTCCGTTTACCGATAACTTTGAACTGCTGATGTTCTACTGTGCCTTTGACCTGCGTGAAAACGTCTTCTTTCTGCCGCAGCAGAATGCCGCCGTTATTCTGGAGCAGGAGGGAGAAACGCTGCACTGTCTCGATATCTATGGCGGCAGCGGCTTTCGCCTGCAGGAAATTTTAAATGCGGCGGCCGGACCCTCCGCCCGTCTGGCTCATCTGGGCTTTACTCCCATCGAAACGGCAAGCGCCGCTTTCTCGACACGAAAAGAGGAGGATGAAACCCTTTTCCTGCTTGCGGGAAAAGAAAATCTCTTCTCCTGCCGCTCGCTGATGTTCCCGCTTCTCTCCCATGCCTGAGCCTGCCATAAAAGGGCGCCTACCTCAACCCTTCGGGCTCCCCTTTTGCCGGATATGCTCGTTCGCTTCCTGCAGCCCCTTCGGGCAGCCGGAAGCTTTTCTTTTTTCTACAGGGCCGGCAGAAAAGGCCGCTCTCCTATTCGCTTCCCTTTTTCACCGGCAGAATCAGCCGGGCGGCAAAGCCGCCGTGCGCGCTGCGAAAAAGCTCCAGCCTGCCGCCATGTGACGCTGCAATCTGCCGGACGATGGACAGCCCCAATCCATGCTGCTGCCAGAAAGCGCCGCCGCTCCCATCCTGCAAAGGGCCCTTCAGCCGCTTCAGCTGGCTGTCTGAAACACCTGCCCCGTCATCCTCCACGCTGACGATGCAGTTTCCCCCTTCCTCCAAAAGGGAGAGATAGATGGTGCAGCCCTGCTCATTATGGTTTACACAGTTTTGGAGAAGATTAGTGACCGCCCTCTGTATCAGCCTCCCATCTGCGCAGACGGTGCAGCCGGCAGGCGGCCGCTCCTCCTCCCACTGAACAGGATAGCGCTCCTCCTGCTGCAGGTTGATAAAGTCAACCGCCGCCTGCCGCACCAGCATAAGCATATTCTCCGGCCGTTTCTCGATCGGCTGCATGTTATATTCCAGCCGGGAGGCAAGGTTTAAATCGCCAATCAGGTTTTTCATCCGCTCGCTCTGCTTTAAAATGACCTCTGCCCTGCCGCGCGCCTCCTGCGGCAGCCGCACATCCTTCTGCAGCTGGGCGGCATATCCCATCACCATCGAAAGCGGGGTGCGGATGTCGTGCGAAACGCCCGCAATCCAGTTCACCCGGGCCGTTTCCCGGCGGCGCAGCTGAAAATTCTGAAACTGCAGCCGCTCACTTGCCCGATTGATATGCAGCGCAATCTCAGAGAGCGGCCCCTCCTGGCGGATATATACCGGCCGGCATGCCCCCAGATCCTGTATACCATCTGTAATCGGTTGAATGGATTTTAACAGTTTGGAGATGGCCATCAGATAAATCAGGACCAGCATCAGCAGATTCATAAGCACGAAAAGCAGCAGAAGGGCCGGCAGCCCTGCAATCAGCTGATAATCCCAGCTCGGCCAGAGGTTTTTCCAGTAGCTCTGCTTCGGGTATCCAAGCACCATCAGCCCCGACTGTCCCACCCCGGTAAAGGTGGGATAATCCTCCATATAGCCGCGGGTCAGCCGGGCGATATCCGCCGCCGTGTAGCTGGCTGGAATGCAGTCTGGCAGGTTTTTCGTCTGCCATGCTGCGCGCAGCGTATGGTTATCGATATAGACCGCCCATATTCCCTCGTTTTCCAGCGACTGCTCTAGCGGCTCTGGCAGGCTGCAGCCCTCCGGGGAGAGCTGCAGCGCCTCGGCTGCCTGCTGGGCCATCGTCCAGGGATCGGCGTTGGGGGCCTGCCGGGAGGTAAGAAGGCCCAGCAGCAGAAGATTCAGCAGCAGGATAAGAGGAGAGCTTAAAAGCAGCATGCCGACAAAGCGGCGAATGAGCTTAAAAAGATTCTTCATCTGTGCCACTCTCCCCTCATTTTCTTTTTACAAGCAGCCGGTAGCCCAGACCCTTTACCGTAATCAGCGAAAGAGGCTGAGAGGGGTTCTCCTCAATTTTTTCCCGAATACGGCGTATATGCGCCATCAGCGAGTTTTCATAGCCAAACGGATTATCCCCCCAGGCCGCCGCGCAGAGCGCATCGATAGTGACAATCCGCCCATCGGCCTGATAGAGCGCCGAAAGCAGCGCATGCTCCTTGGCGGTGAGCGGGAGTGTTTCCCCGTTTTTTATCACCTCGGCGCGGGAAAAGTCAATCTCGCTCCCCTGAAGGCAGATGCACGGGTTTTCCTCCCGATAGCTTCTGCGCAGAACGGCCGCAATGCGGAAAAGCAGCTCCCGCGGCAAAAAGGGCTTAACGATATAGTCATCCGCCCCCAGCCCGAAGCCCTGCAGCCTGTCCTCCTCCTCCCCGCGGGCGCTCAGAAATAAAACCGGGTAATCGCCCTCTTCCCGCAGCCGCCGAAGCAGAGAAAAGCCGTCCCCGTCCGGAAGCATGACATCCAGAACCGCCAGCGCCGGAGGCCGGTCCTCTGCGGCTCTCAAAGCCTCTGCAGCGCTCTGCGCCGTACAAATACTGGTAAAGCCATCCTCCCGCAGAATGGTTTCCAGCAGCTGCAGCAGCTCTCTTTCATCATCCACCAACAGAATGCGTTTCGTTTTCAGATAATCCTCAGCCAAAGCTTTTCCCCCGTTTCCTTCTGTTTTCGGCTGCCCTACCTAAAGGCAAAAAGGCGGACACAGGCGAAAGGGCCCGCCCGCCACGGCCTTTCTACTGTTATTATACCATAGACACAAAGTGGCTATGGGCATAATCGGCCATGCCCGAATAAATCAGCCTATAATAGCCGCCTGCGGCTATTATAGCATAACCTTTCTTCTTTTCCCGGATGAAGAAAAAATGTAAGGTAAATGTAAGCTGATGAAAAGGCAGGCGCAAGGTGCAGGAGGTAAAATAGAGTCAGCAAAGAAAAAAGAAAAAGGGAAGGCAGAGGACCGGGCTTATCCGGCCTACCCTTCCGGAAAGGATGTTTGCCTGCAATGACTCCTATCATCGAAACCACCGAGCTCACTAAAAGCTATGACGGGTTTTTCGCCGTCTCCGATTTGAATCTTCATATCCCTCAGGGGGTGGTCTATGGCTTTCTCGGGCCGAACGGCGCGGGGAAATCCACCACGATGAAGATGCTTCTGGGGCTGACAAGGCCCACCTCCGGTTCTTTTACGATTGACGGCATGCAGTACCCGAAGGAGCGGCTGCCTATTCTGAAAAAGGTCGCCTCACTGATTGAGGCGCCTGCCTTTTATGGGAACCTGACCGGCGAGGAAAATCTGGAAATTATCCGCCGGATACTGGATCTGCCGAGGTCTGCTGTTTCAGAGGCGCTCGAAATAACCGGACTCTCCCCCTACAAAGGCCGGACGGTAAAAAAATACTCGCTGGGCATGAAGCAGCGGCTGGGGCTCGCGCAGGCGCTGATCGGAAAGCCCCCCATCCTGCTGCTGGATGAGCCCACAAACGGGCTTGATCCGGCGGGCATTCATGAGATCCGGGAGCTCATCCGCTCGCTGCCGCAGCGGTATGCCTGCACGGTGCTCGTCTGCTCCCATCTGCTCGCCGAGGTAGAGCGAATGGCCGGCTGGGTGGGCATTCTCAACCACGGACGCCTGCTCTTTGAGGGTACGCTCGAACAGCTGCGGGAGGATGCGGCGGCGCAGGGATACCCGACCGATAATCTGGAAGATACCTTTCTTGCGCTGATTAATCAGGATAACCAGAGGGGAGGCAGATAAAATGGCCCTCGCTCTGGAATGGAGAAAAATCCGGCGCACCGGCATTTGGCCCGCCTTTATCGGCGGCAGCCTGCTGGCGGCCGCTGTCCCGGTCATCAACATGGCCTTTCGCTGGGAAAACTATGTCGGACAGGAGTCCTCTCCCCTGTCGGTTCTTCTCCTGGCCAACTGGCCGGTGATGGCAATGTTCAATCTCTTTTTGGTGCTGGCCGGCGCCTGCGCGCTCTATCACCTCGAATATGCCGACGGGGCCATCGGGCATATGCGTGCGCTGCCCCTTTGGGAGGGCGGGCTGTTTTTCGGCAAGCTGTCGCTGATAGCCTTTCTCTGCCTGCCAGCGCTTGCCGTGGAAGCGGCGGCAGTGGCCTTCTGCTCGGCGCACTGGTTCGGGCACACGGACCTTCTTTCTCTGCTGCAAAGCTTCGGGTTTTCCTTTGTGATGCTGCTGCCCTCCCTTCTCTGCTCGCTGCTGGCGGCCGAAATCTTTAAAAACATCTGGACCGCGCTGGGAGTCGGGGTCATCTGCATCTTTATGGCGGGCATGCTGCCGGAAAAGGGGCTGCTCTTTTCGCTCTTCCCCTTCTCCCTGCCTCTGCGGATATGGACGCAGCTTTCCGCCGAATCCGCCCGCTGCCTTCTGGAGGCGGCAGCGGTGGAAAGCGGCCTGCTGGCCGCAGCAGAGCTTTTGCTGCTGAAAATCAGGAGGTGGTTTCTATGAGCTTTTTATCGCTTCTGCATATCGAGCTTTTAAAGCTGCGCCGTTCAAAAATAGGATTTATTCTGCTGGCGGCTGCATTTTTCCTCTGGCTGCCCGCCACTTTCAACGTTCAAATTTATTTTGACCGGACCGAACTGGGCATCCCGCCCGAGCAGAACTTTTTCATTCAGGGATTTTTGGGACTCTCCTGGTTTATGTTCCCCGCCAGTATGGTCATCTGCACCGTTTTGCTCATGCAGCTCGAACGCGGGGAACGGGGGCTATTCAAAATGCTCTCTCTGCCGGTAAACGCCGCAAAGCTGTGTCTGGCAAAATTTTTTATCCTGCTGGCGCTGGCGGTCTTTATGCTCCTTTTTTCGGCTGCCGCCTATTGCGCCAGCGCCGCCCTCATCGGTGCAAACCGGCAATACCCGTTTGTCCTGCCGCTTTCCTATGTGCTCTCTCGGGCGGGCATCCTGCTGCTGGCGGCGCTGCCCATGCTCACCTTCTTCTGGCTGCTGAGCGTCTGCATCCCATCCCCTCTCTTTTCGGCCGGGATCGGGCTTTTTTCCATCGTCCCCGCCGTTTTGGCCATGAACACCAAAATCTGGTATCTCTACCCGATGTGCTATCCATTTTATATCATGACCGCAGAATATGGCCGGCTGGCGGACGGCATCAGCACCTGGCAGGTAAGCCCTTTCCCACTGCTGCCTGTTGCCATCCTGTTTTCCGCCGCCTGCCTAACGATAAGCTGTTTGCGGTTTGGGAAAAGCGAGACAAACTGAGACAAAAATAAATCTGTCAGAGAAAAGAGGTCCCGAAAATGAAAGACAGGCTTCTTGCCGCAGTCAGCATTTTATTCGTTTTCCTTCCCTGGACGATTCTTCCGCTGCGCAGGCACGACTGGGCGCTCGAATCGCCAGCGGCGGAAATCATCATTTCTGCCTATGCCGCCCTGATGATTGCAGGCGGCGTCTACACCCTTCTCTGCTATCTGCGCCTGCGGCTGCAGACGCTGCCGATGAAGGCAAGTCTGCTGGTAAACGGGCTTTATGCCGCTGCCGGAGCGGCCGTTCTGGCGATGATATTCCTGCCGGGATAAAGACTTCCCGCATATCAGAAGGGGCTGGTTGCAAAGCTGGACAATAACCCGAAAAACGGACAGTGAAAAAAGAGGCCTCCTGTTGTAGAATAAAAGCTACGGCAGGAGGCCATCTATATGCGCAGAACATTATACAAAAGTGGAGCCGTTAAGCGGGGAAGTATTCCGACGGAAAGCGGCGGGAGAAACGGACCGGGAAAGAGCGGAAAGCTATGGCCTGACGCTCAAGCAGATCAAAAAGCTCATCACACGGCAGAATAACAAAGCCCAAAGGATAGCAGACGGTCATGTTCCCCGAGCGAAGGGACACCCCCGCCAGAACCCGGCAAACGAAGAAACACAGCGCAGCAACGAGCTGGCGGAACTGCGTATGCAGGTGGAGCTGCTGCGTAATTTTCTGTCCGAAGCTGGAAGGAGGTGAAGCTGAAGTATCGAGTCATGGAACGGTTTCGCGACAAATACAGCATAGCTGCCATGTGCCTTGTATTCGAGGTATCCCGCAGTGGTTATATGATTCCATTTTGCGCAGTCCTTTTTTATCGGCAGCAGAGAGCAGCCATGCGGATTTGGTGAGGTCAAAGGTATTTTCCTCTTTGGCGTCTGTTCGGGCAACCCACTTTACTGCTCCTTTTTCATCGCCATTCGTCGGTAAACGATAAAGGAAACAACCGAAAGCAGCACCGTCGTTCCCGCAGAGAGCAGAAACTCCCAGGAGAGCGGGTCGGTGATGTTGACCCCCATCAGAGTGGCGGCCAGCATGGTGGGGGCAAGACCCGCCAGCGAGCCGGTCACATAGGGAAGATAGCTAGTATCCATCGCGCCCAGAAAGAGACTGACGACATCTCCGGGAAGAAGATTCACCACCCGCAGGATATAGGAGACAAACCACTCGTTTCTGCTTTGCAGCCGGGCCAGCCGCGCCGCCTTTTTATAGCGGCAAAGAAACTGCTCCATCCATTCCCGGCCTGCAAAGTGTCCCAGCCAGTAAGGGATATTAATGGTGATAAACAGTCCGCACAGATTCACCGCTACCGCCCAGAAAGGCGGAAAGAGCGCGCCGGCACTGAAATAAAGCAGCAACAGCGGGAAAAAGACGGAGAGCGACTTTACTGCATAAATGCCGAGCATCACTCCCGCAGCGAAAAGGAGGTTATCCGGCGTAAAGCTCAAAATATCCTCCACTGTCAGCTTTCGGGCATATTTTCCGATAATCAGCCCCAGAATAGCGGCCATCGCCAGCGGGCAAAGCTTCATCGCCAGATTCAAAGCGGCCGCAAAGCGCCGATGTTCTGATTGCACCAAAGCTCCCTCCAACCTCTCCTTCAGGCGGCCGCTCAGGTCCGCTTCTGAAAGCGGTGCCGGCACTGCGGGCAGGTGATTTCAATCTTTCCCCTGCCGCGCGGTACCCGCAGCGAACGCCCGCACTGCGGACAGCGAAAATACCGGTGGGTTCTGTCGCGCATGCGCGACAGCCTCCCACGAGCCGCATGCACAAGCGGCATACTAAAGCGCATAAACGCTTCATTTTCCTGGCGGCGGCGCTGGGTATCGGCCGAAAAAACACGATAGGCGGCAAATGCCAGCGGCAGAAGCGAAAGCCAGAGGATCGGACGAAACCGCACCGCCTGCCCAACCATGGCAATCAGCAGATAAAGAATCAGCAGCGCCCCGGAAAGAGCATCCATCCCATAGCGCCTCGCCATAAAATTACGAAACCTGTTCATCTTCCATCCTCCTGTTGCAAAGCCCGTGCAAATGGGTAAGGCCGCCTCCTGCCGCGGGCTGCCCTCTTGTTAAAGGAGGCCTGCTGGCTGCCCGGCAAACGGCCGGAAGCGCTTTGCCTGCTGCAGTCTCTCCCAGCGAGGCCCTTTCAGAAGACCGGCAGCATCTACTGCGGGCGGTTTAAAATCTCCATAAACTCCTCGCCGGTAATCGTTTCCTTCCCCAGCAGATAGTCGGCCAGCTCATGCAGCTTCTGTTCATTTTCCTGCAGAATCCGGCGCGCCTTATCATGGGCCTCGCGGATGAGCGAGAGCACCTCCTCATCGATCTTTTCGGCAGTGCCCGCCGCGCAGGTGAGCGAGGTATCGCCGCCCAGATACTGGTTCTGCACCGTTTCCAGGGCCATCATATCAAATTCCCTGCTCATCCCGTAACGGGTCACCATCGACCGGGCCATTTTGGTTGCCTGCTCAATATCGTTGGAGGCTCCCGAGGTGAAGGAACCGAAAACCAGCTCCTCAGCGGCGCGTCCGCCAGTCAGCGTTGCAATCTTGTTAAAGGCTTCCTCACGGGTCATGAGCACCCGCTCGCCCTCATCCACCTGCATGGTGTATCCCAGCGCACCCGAGGTTCGCGGGACGATGGTAATCTTATGCACCGGGGCGGACTCGGTCTGCCGGGCGGCGACCAGCGCATGGCCGATTTCATGGTAGGCGATAATCTTTTTCTCCTTCTGTGAGATAACCGCCCCCTTGCGCTGATAGCCGGCAATGACCACCTCCACCGATTCCTCCAGATCATTCTGGCTGACCAGCGAGCGGCCGAGCTTTACGGCGCGCAGCGCCGCCTCGTTGACGATATTGGCCAGCTCCGCGCCGGAAGCGCCCGAGGTTGCCCGGGCAATGGCATTGTAGTCGATGCCCTCCTCGGTTTTTACCTTCCGGGCATGTACCCGCAAAATCGCCTCCCGTCCCTTGAGATCAGGCAGCTCGACCGGCACACGGCGGTCAAATCTTCCGGGACGAAGCAGGGCGGGATCAAGCGAATCCGGCCGGTTGGTCGCCGCGAGGATGACGACCCCCTTCTTGCCGTCGAAACCGTCCATCTCGGTAAGCAGCTGGTTGAGCGTCTGCTCGCGCTCGTCGTTGCCGCCGGGCATGCCGGTATCCCGCTTTTTGCCGATGGTATCAATCTCATCGATGAAGACGATGCAAGGGGCCTTTTCCTGCGCCTGCTTAAAGAGATCGCGCACCTTGGCCGCGCCCATGCCAACAAACATCTCCACAAATTCCGAGCCGGAAATGGAGAAAAAGGGCACCTTCGCCTCTCCGGCTACCGCCTGCGCCAGCAGTGTTTTACCGGTTCCGGGAGGGCCGACAAGCAGCGCGCCCTTGGGCATCGAGGCGCCGATATCGGCATATTTCTGCGGATTGTGAAGAAAATCTACAATCTCCTTGAGCGCCTCCTTTGCCTCGTCCTCGCCGGCTACATCGTCAAAGGTTTTACCCGTCTGCGCCTGTACATAGACTTTGGCGTTGCTCTTGCCGAACTGCATGGCGTTCATCCCGCCCATGCGCTTTTGCATAAAGCGCATCAGCAGCTGTCCGAGCAATACGAAGAAGACCACCGGCAGTATCCAGGTCAGAAGGAAATTGAGCAGCGGCGAATTCTGCTTGGGGATAACCTCGGAAAAAATAATGCCACCCTTTTTATGCAGCCGATCCACCAGGCCGGGATCATCCATTCGCCCGGTGATATAGACCGCATCCTTGCCCTCTTCGTTTTTGGCAATGAAGGCTATCTGGCTTTCCTCCACTTCTACGCGGGAAACGTTTCCGCTGTCCACCTGGGAGAGGAAGGTGCCATAATCCACCTCGGTAATCCGGCCGCGCATCAGATAAGGAAACACCAGCGCATTGAACAGCATGAGCACCATCATCACGACAAAATAATAAAATATTAGTGGCTTTTTGGGGGTCTTTTTCTCTTCCATTCTCTTTTCCTCCAATCAGTTCTCCCTCGGCGGACAAGGAACCTCCGCCAGCCGCTTCAAAAACGTATTCAGGCTTTGCAGCCCCTCCAGCATCCGCTCAATTGCCTGCGGGGACTCCTGGCGAAAGAGCGGCCCATAGCGCACATGCACCGCCTCATCCACCGAGTGGATGGTACGCACACCCTCTTCGGTCAGCCGGACATGGACCACCCGCTCATCCTCCCGGTCCCGTGTGCGCCGCAGAAGGCCCATCCCCTCCAGGCGCTTGCAGATGGCAGAAACATTGGCCGCCGCAACGCCGGAAAGATGCGACAGACCGCTCACCGTCTCCTCCGGCTGCAGAGAGCAGAGCATCAGTAGGCGAAACTGCGTCAGCGTCAGCCCGCTGCTGGCCACCACCGGAAGAAGCGCGCTGTTGAACCCTTCAGAAATGTTGCGCACCAGCAGCCAGATTTCATTTTTCAGCATATCTCCCTCCACAGCGTGCCTCCTCTCCGGTTTTGGAAATAATTATAGCCTATAGCTTTTATTGGTTATATCATATTGCGTGCAGCCATTAAAGTCAATAAGCTGCAAAATTTGTTCAAAAATTGTTCGTTGTGCCGCCATAAAGCAGAAAAAAGGTGAGATCAGCCGGAAAATACCGGCCCGGCCGCACTGGAAAATAAAAGTTGACAAGCTTCCGCTTTTTTGCTATAATAACAAAGCACTCTAAAAATTATAGCTGGTCCATTAGCTCAGGTGGTAGAGCACTTGACTTTTAATCAAGTTGTCCGGAGTTCGAATCTCCGATGGATCACCACAATAAGTTGACAAATTCTTGGGAAAAAGTCTTGATAGTCCCAAGGATTTGTCAATTTTTTATAATACCTCAGGACAGAACGCTAAAGACCTATCCAAGATCATTCGAGCCTCCATTTATAAAATGGCCTTATAAATCTGGCAAAGCCTGAACCGCCCCATTTGTTGGATAAGGAGAGCAGCGTATGCTATCTGACAAATAGGGGCGGGTTATTTTTTCCTTCTGCCTCCTTCCGGGATGCACACTGGCTTTGAAACTGTAGATAGGCCGGATAATCTTCTCTATCCTGACTGGTCTCTCAATATGGCTGAGGATGCTTTCTATTGGCTTATATACCTCGTTTCCAAGGCCGGTGCAGCTGGGGCTCCTATCCCACATAATTGATAGGAATTAACAGCGTTTCCCTTCTCTTTGCAGAAACGGCTCCTTTGCAGAAGAGACCTCTTCTTCATGCAGCTTCATCTCCTCCAGATGTCCCGCGCTTCTCTTTGAAAATATTTTCCTTGACAAATTGAGTCGGCTGCGCTATACTTTAGAAAAGTTTACACAGCAAACCGCTGAATAAGAAGAGTAAGCTGGTTTCCCCGCCTTTCCAGAGAGCCGCGGCAGGTGTAAAGCGGCAGGCGTATCCGGCTGAATGGCCTTATGAGGGCAGGACGAACGGCGCAATGCGCTCAGTAGTGCCTGACGGGATCTCCACCCGTTATCCAGGGAGCATATATGATGGTATATGGAGCGAGTGGGCGCGTTAGCGTCAATCAGGGTGGTACCGCAGAAGCTTTTCCAGGCTTTTGTCCCGACAGAATTGTTGGGACAAAAGCCTTTTTATTTTCTGTTTTTTAAGAATACCATAATAAAAGGAGTTGTCAGCCATGAGCAAAATTCCGCACAGATTATATTTATCCGAAGACCAGATTCCGAAGCAGTGGTACAACCTGCGCGCCGATATGCCCGAGCAGCCTGACCCGATGATTAATCCGGCAACTATGAAACCGGCAACGGTGGAGGACCTCTACCCCGTTTTCTGCAAGGAGCTCGCCAGGCAGGAGATGGATTCCACCACCCGCTATATCGATATTCCGGAGGGCATCCGGGAGATGTATAAAATCTACCGCCCTTCCCCGCTCTGCCGCGCTTACAATCTTGAAAAGGCGCTGCAGACCCCCGCAAAAATCTATTATAAATTTGAGGGAAACAATACCTCCGGCAGCCACAAGCTCAATTCCGCCATTGCGCAGGCCTACTACGCCAAAGAGCAGGGGCTGAAAGGGCTGACGACCGAGACAGGTGCCGGGCAGTGGGGCACCGCCCTCTCTGAGGCCTGCTCCTACTTCGGCCTCCCTCTGACCGTTTATATGGTCAAGGTCAGCTACCAGCAAAAGCCCTTCCGCAAGTCGGTGATGCAGACTTTCGGCGCCGAGGTCATTGCCAGCCCCAGCGATACCACCGAAGCCGGACGGCGCATTCTGGCCGAAAATCCTGAAACGGGCGGCAGTCTGGGCTGCGCTATCTCCGAAGCAGTTGAGAAGGCGGTTTCTACCGAGGGCTACCGCTATGTGCTCGGCTCGGTGCTCAACCAGGTGTTGCTGCATCAGTCGGTCATCGGCCTCGAGTGCGAAACCGCGATGGAAATGCTTGGCGAATATCCCGATATCATCATCGGCTGCGCCGGCGGCGGTTCCAACCTGGGCGGCCTGATAGCGCCGTTTATGCGCGACAAGCTCAGCGGCAGGCACAATCCCCGTATTATTGCCGTTGAGCCTGCCTCCTGTCCCAGCCTCACCCGCGGACGCTATGCCTATGATTTCTGCGACACCGGCCGCATCACCCCCATGGCCCGGATGTATACTCTCGGCTGCGGCTTCATCCCCTCTTCCAACCATGCGGGCGGCCTGCGCTATCATGGCATGTCCCCCATCCTCTCCAAGCTCTATCATGACAAACAGATGGAAGCGGTCACCGTCGAGCAAACCCGCGTTTTCGAAGCGGCCGTTGAGTTTGCCAAGCGGGAAACGATTCTGCCAGCCCCTGAAAGCGCCCATGCCATCCGGGCGGCGATGGATGAAGCCATCCGCTGCCGCGAATCGGGCGAAAGCAAAACGATTCTTTTCGGCCTGACCGGCACCGGCTATTTCGATATGACCGCCTATTCCTCTTATATCGAGGGCAGAATGAGCGACTATATCCCGACCGATGCCGACCTGCAGCGCGGTTTTGACGGACTGCCGAAGGTGGACTGACCGACTTTAAACCTCAGAACTTCACGCAGCGCAAAAGAGGCTTTTCATCAGGATAAAGCCACTTTTGCGCTGCCATCTATTCATGCCGAAAGGAATATAAAAGATGCTCTATCTGAAAAACGACTATGCCGAGGGTGCTTATCCGCCCATTCTTGAGGCACTCGCCCGCACCAACCTGGAATCGACCGATGGCTATGGCGAGGACCCGCATTCCAAGCATGCCCGTGCGCTCATCCGCGCGCAGTGCGCCTGTCCGGAGGCGGCAGTGCATTTTCTCTCCGGCGGAACGCAGACAAACCTCTGCCTTATCGCCCATGCCCTTTTGCCCTATCAGGCTGCTATCGCAGCCGATACCGGCCATATCTGCACCCATGAGACCGGCGCCATTGAGGCCACCGGCCACAAAGCTATTGCCATGCCGGGAGTGGATGGAAAGCTGACTGCCTCGCTCATCGAGGAGGCGGTGCTCGCCCATCCGAACCACCATATGGTAGAGCCGAAGCTCGTCTACCTCTCCCACCCGAGCGAGCTGGGCACCCTCTATAAAAAGGCAGAGCTAAAGGCAATCCGCGAAGTCTGCAGCCGCTATCATCTGCTGCTCTATCTGGATGGCGCGCGCCTCGCAAGCGCCCTTGCCGCCGAAGAAAACGACCTGTTTCTTCCCGATCTGGCGCAGCTGTGCGATGCCTTTTATATTGGCGGAACGAAGTGCGGCGCTCTCTTCGGGGAGGCGCTGGTCATCCCCAACCGCCGGCTCGCCGAGGGGTTTCTCTATACCCTCAAACAGCGCGGCGCTCGGCTGGCCAAGGGGCGGATGCTGGGGATTCAGTTTGAAGTGCTGATGCAGGGGGACACCTACCAAAAGCTGGGCGAAAAGGCCAATCAAATGGCCGCTATTTTGCGGGAGGGGCTGCGCGAAGCAGGCTGCCCGTTTTTGGTCGAGTCCCCCACCAACCAGCTTTTCCCCATTTTGCCGGATGCGCTCATCGGGCAGCTGCAGCAGCGATATGATTTCATCATCCAGCAGCGAACGGACGAAAGTCACCAGGCGGTACGCTTTATTACCTCCTGGGCAACGCGCGAAGAGGATATCCGGGAATTTTTAAGCGAGCTGCCCGCATAAAGCACGAAACAGCCAGTGCAGCGGCAAAAAAGTTTTCTCTCGGAATAGTCGCCTGTTGAGAACAGAAATTTAATACATATGGTAAATTAAAAACAATTTATAGCCCATATATCCTTTTTTAACATCCGCGGAGGTGCAAAATGGACGGAAGGACAACCATCAAATATCTGCAAACGTTCATAAAGGAGAAGGACTATCATCCCGAATTATTAAAGGATTATTTTCTGAAGCTGTCAGAAGAGGTTGGAGAACTCTCCCGCGCCATGCGAAAAGGGCTGAAAGCCGAAAACAGCGAGGATATTAAGGCCACTATCGACGAGGAGTGCTGGGATGTCATCTACTACGCTTTAGCGATTGCCATATATATGGGATTGATATGGAGCATGTCATTAAGGTCAAATCGGAAATGAATGAACGCAGATATCCCTCAAAGGTTAAATTCGAAGAAGGCCGGTAAATACCCATCTCTGAAGCCGCCGGGCTGCCGTTTGTTTGCCCTCTCACCCTCTCCTGCAGCTGGAGCAGGGGGGAAAGAATCTGAATCGATAGGAAAAAAAGAGAAGTCCGCTCCGGCGTCAGTTCCGGAGCGGACTTCTCTTTATAAAGCCGGGGAAGGCTCTCCTTTTCTTCGTTCTGTTCTGCGTCTCAGCCGCGCCCGCTCCCATTTATTATTAAGCGCCGCCTTTCTCTTATTTGTGATACAGCTTTTTCGTCTGATACTGCGGCTCACAGGTCAGGTTCATGCCGAGCTTATGGAAGGTGGAATCATCTACATGCGAGAGAATAACGGTCGAATGCGCTTCGCACCCGCGCAGCTTCTGCAGCTGGCGCATCGCCAGCTCGGCCGTCGGGTTGGTGGCCGCGCTGATCGAAAGCGCCACCAGAATTTCATCGGTATGCAGCCGGGGATTGTGGTTGCCGAGATGTCGGGTTTTCAGATTCTGAATCGGCTCAATAACAATCGGCGAAATCAGGTGGATATCATGATGAATCCCCCCCAGCGCCTTGAGCGCATTGAGCAGAACAGCCGCCGAAGCGCCCAGCAGGGAAGAGGTTTTGCCGGTTATAATCCGCCCATCCGGCAGCTCGATGGCCGCGGCGGGCATACCGGTCTGCTGCGCGCGCTCAAGTGCCGGTGCAACCACCCGGCGGTCAGCAAGCGAAACTCCTGCCTTGTTCATCAGCAGCTCACATTTATAAACGGTATCTGCATCGATAAAGCCCTTGCGCTGTTCACAGCGTACACTGCAGTAGCGGCGGATCATTTCCTGGCAGGAGGCAGCGCGCACTGCTTCATCGTTCACAATGCATTTCCCGGCCATGTTGACCCCCATATCGGTGGGGGAACGATAGGGGGATATGCCCACAATCTTCTCCAGAATGGCATTGAGAACCGGGAAAATCTCTACATCGCGGTTATAGTTGACTGCTGTTTCCCCATAGGCTTCCAGATGAAAAGGATCTATCATATTGACATCGTTTAAATCCACCGTCGCCGCCTCATAGGCCAGGTTGACCGGATGCTTGAGGGGAAGGTTCCATATCGGGAAGGTTTCAAATTTCGCATAACCGGCTTTCCGGCCTCTCTTATACTCATGATAGAGCTGGGAAAGGCAGGTTGCCATCTTCCCGCTGCCGGGGCCGGGCGCCGTAACGACTACCAGCGGGCGGGTGGTTTTGATATATTCATTGCGGCCATAGCCATCGTCGCTGACAATCAGCGGGATGTTGGAGGGATAACCGGTTATCGGATAGTGGCAGTAAACATCCACCCCCAGGTTCTGCATCCTCTTTTTAAAGGCGTCTGCCGCAGGCTGCGCGCTGTACTGCGAAATCACAACGCTCCCCACATACAGCCCTATGCCGCGAAAGGCATCTATCAGTCGCAGCACCTCTACATCATAGGTGATCCCCAGGTCGCCGCGCACCTTGTTTTTCTCAATATCGGAAGCATTGATAACAATCACGATTTCTGCCTGGTCCCGCAGCTCAAGCAGCATATTCACCTTGCTGTCCGGCTTAAAGCCGGGCAGCACCCGCGCCGCATGGAAATCATCAAACAGCTTGCCGCCAAATTCCAGATAGAGCTTGTTGTCAAACTGTGAAATGCGCTCCAGAATCTTTTCAGACTGCATTCGGAGATACTGCTCGTTATCAAACCCTGTCTCCTTCATTTTCCATAATCCCCCTCTGCTTCAAAGGCCCGCGGGCTTTTTCAACCGCCGCCTGCGGGCCGAACCGCTCACCTGCACCTAAAAGAAAAAAACACCTTTTATTATACAAAATATCCCCCGCTTTTACAAGCCGCATTAACCGCCACCATTGAAAAGCAGACCTATCCGCTCCCATAACAAAGCGCCGGATTCCGCTCTAACTGGAATCCGACGCCTAGACAGGCCGGGCCTACGCTTTATAAATCTCATCCAGCTCCTGATTAAAGGTGATGGATTCGATAATAATCTTGTCCTTCGGACGATAGCTCTCGTCATCCTCTACTTCAGCGCCGGCAATCTTATCTACCGTATCCATACCGGAATAGACATAGCCGAAAACGGTGCTGACATGATCCATCCACGGGGTGCCGCCGACCTCCTTATAGCGGTCGATAACCTCCTGCGGGAAGACATCGCTGTTCTTCTCCATCTCCTCCACCGTTACATTCGGAACCTCGGTTGCCTGAACGATAAAGAACTGGCTGCCATTGGTATCCCTGCCGCCGTTCGCCATCGACAAAGCGCCTCGGAAGTTCCAGAGGTCATCAGTAAATTCATCCTCAAACGGCTCGCCCCAGATGCTCTCCCCGCCGGTACCGTCGTTATTCGGGTCACCGGTCTGCACCATGTAGTTGCTGATAACCCGGTGAAAATTCAAACCGTTATAATAGCCATCCACCGCATGGGTATAGAAATTTTCCACCGCTTTAGGGGCATACTGAGGATAAAGAACCGCTTTAAACTCACCCATGCTCGTTTTAATGGTTGCAATCAGCGAATCCGGGTCCACCTCATTAAACTGGACCAGCTCCATCTCCTCCGTTTCAGGGGCCGGAGCAGACGCCGCCCCCTCCGAAGGCTCAGAGCTTTCCCCACCCCGGGAATTACAGCCGGACAGCACAGCCGCTGCACAAAGAGAGGCCGCGCACAGTAAAACCAATATCTTTTTCACGAATCGTCACCTCAGAAAATGATTTGCATTTTTAACGTACTTCCTATTCTAGCATAAACCGCTCTCAATTCAAAGTACTTTTCAAAAAAATAACGTCTTCTTGTCGAATCCTGCCTATTTTAACCGGCTGCTTCCCGCCTTTTTTTACGGTTTGTTCGCCTGTTCGTCATACTCGGTTATTTCGACTGTCCGTATCACCAGCTCCTCCCCTTCTCCTATCTCGGAAAGAATCCGGTCAACCGTTTCCTGGCCGGCATAGACCTGCGCGAAAACGGTATATTCCAATGCAAACTCCGGCATGCCGCCCTGCTCTTCAAAGGCCTCTATTACCTTGGAGGGATAGCTCGCCTTCCTGATTTCCTCCAGTGTATCCTTCGGGACCTCCCTGCTGCCGGTAATAAAAAAGCGGCTGTCTCCCCGCTCGCTGCGGTCACCCAGCACCGAAACGGCCCCGGTAAAATGCCAAAGATTCCCTGAAACCTCCTTTTTAAACGGCTTTCCGCCGTTGACCGCGCTGATTCCCTTCCTGCCATCCGCCGAGCTGCTTCCGGAAAGCAGGCAGCGCTCCCCGTTCTTCAAAAACTTTGAGGCATAAAGAAACGGCTTTTCATTATAAAAGCCCTGCTGCGCCAGTGCCTTAAAATTGGAGACGGCCTCGGGGGCCTCGCTGGGAAAAAAGCGCATGCGGATTTCCCCATAGTCTGTCTTCAAAACGGCGATATCCTCTCCGGCCGCCAGCGGCGCCATCTGCAGCAGAATGACCCTGGACGAATCGAACGGCTGGAATTCTTCCGCCGATATGCAGCCGCTCAGCGATCCCACCAAAATCGAGCATACCGCCAACACCCCCTGCCAGCGCATACGATAGATGCCTCCTTGAATTCTGCGGCCCTGCTCTGTCCGGCCGCCCGAAAGGTCCAAAAATACAAGGATAGTATACTGCATTCCGGCGGCCGGTGATTGAATAAATTATGAATGAATCTTAAAAATTAGCCCCTTCTCCCGTCCGGCCGGCGGGCATAATTTCAAAAAAAATGCAAATCATTGATGAGGGGATACCCCATCTTTTCAAATAACTGCACGGAGGCTCAGAAGTTGCTTCAAAAATCCATAAAAAAAATGCTGATATTTTCTTTTGGAGGCACCGGCTACTGCCTCATCGAGCTGATGTGGCGCGGAAGGACCCACTGGAGCATGTATCTGGCCGGCGGCCTGTGCTTTTACCTCATCGAGCGGCTGAACCGGACCATCCTTTCCGGAAAAACCATCTGGAGCAAATGCGCGGCCGGAGCCATGGTCATCACCACGATTGAGTTTATGGTCGGCTGCATCGTTAATCTCTGGCTGGGGCTGGAGGTCTGGGACTATACCCGCCTGCCTCTTAACCTGTTCGGGCAGGTCAGTCTGGTTTATACCACCCTCTGGTATGCGCTCAGCGCCCCTCTGTCCGTTATCTCCAAAACGGTAGACAAATGCTTCGAAATTGAAAGCTGATGAAGGAGGCCTGTCTGCGAAGGCGCCTCATCCCGTTGTCCCGTCAGGCACAAAGCAGCCCTTACCCGCTTGATTATAAGAAAAAGCGGTGGTATTATGGGGGATAGAAATCTTATCCCCCGGAGGTCAGGGCTATGAAAGAACAGCTGCGGACAAAAAGGCTTCTCTCCATCTATAGGCGAATGCTCTCCCAGCGGGCAGCCTCCCGGCTTTTCCTGTGAGGTGAGCGGTTTGAAGGACAAAAAACAGCTGCTCATCCGGGCGCTGCGCTGCGCCTTTCCCCATACTCTCCCCATCCTGGCCGGCTTCCTGTTTCTGGGAATCACCTATGGGATTTATATGAACGTATCCGGATTCAGCTTCTGGTATCCCTGCCTGATGAGCCTGACTATTTTTGCCGGCTCGATGGAGTTTGTGGCGGTGAACCTGCTGCAGGGTGCCTTTAACCCCCTGCAGGCGCTGGCGATGACGCTGATGATCAATGCCCGCCACCTTTTTTATGGAATTTCCATGCTGGACAAATACCGGGGAAGCGGCTGGAAAAAATTCTACCTGATTTTCGGCATGTGCGATGAAAGCTTTTCCATCAACTGCACCGCAGAGCTGCCGCAGGGGGTGGACCGGGGCTGGTTCATGTTCTTCGTAACGCTGCTCAACCATTTTTACTGGTTTCTGGGGGCGACGCTGGGCGGCATCTTCGGTTCGCTTATCCATTTTAACACCGAAGGGCTGGAATTCGTGATGACCGCCATGTTTGTGGTCATCTTCATGGAGCAGTGGCTGAAGAAAAAAGAGCACAAAAACGAGCTGGCCGGCCTTCTCCTTTCGCTCTGCTGCCTGCTGGTCTTTGGGGCCGAAAGCTTTATGATTCCGGCCATGCTCGCCATTCTTGCCGCCCTCACCGGGCTTCAGGAACGGCTGCAGAAGGGGGAGAACAGCTTATGACATGGACACAGCAGCTCATCACCATCGGCATGGTGATTTTCGGAACGATGCTGACCCGCTTTCTGCCGTTCCTGCTTTTTCCCGCGGGAAAGCCCACGCCGCAATATATCCGCTATCTGGGGACGGTGCTTCCCAGCGCTGTTTTCGGCCTGCTGGTGGTCTATTGCCTGAAGGATGTCAGCCTGTTTTCCGGCAGCCACGCGGTTCCTGAACTGCTCTCGATTGCCGTCGTTATCGGCCTGCACCTCTGGAAGCGGCAGATGCTGCTCTCCATCGCCGGCGGTACCCTTTGCTATATGCTGCTGGTACAGTTTATTTTTTAGCCCTTTCGGCCGCTCCCTTCTCTTCCGGCTTTTCTGGCAGACATAAACCCGTTGTTGAAAGGACCTTTACCGCCCCGCCGCTAATCAAAAGTCACATTGAAACTTTGCCACTGTTAAGAGGGCTTTCGAAAGCATCCTATAACACCCGGCAACACGCCGAAAGCTTAACTGCCTTTCTCTTTCGGCAAATAAAGGATGAAAAGAGCCGCTGCAGTTTGCTGCAACGGCTCTTCAAGTATTTATATATTCAATTGTTCTTCTGTGCGAATAGCCCTTCAGCTATTTCATTGGACTCACCCATCCTGATTCACTGGATTGCAAAGCCAAACGAATTATTTCCTTTCGAAAGAGTCCACCCGTCTGCAAATTCCCGGCGTCTCTTCTCTCCATAGCGACAATGCCTCTCTGCTGACAGGCAAACCGGATATCATACACAGGTCTGTTTCTTCTCTTCCAACGGGAATTCTATCGTTATCCTTTTTTACCGGATGCTTTCACCATCTGATAAAAAAGCGCGGCGGCTGCACATTTTTTACTGCAGAAAATCTTTCCGCAACCTGGAAAAATCTTCTCTGTGATCTGCCCGGGTTCCATCCTTCCGCTATTTTCCCTTCCTCAAGGTGATCCATTCACCCGAATCCAAAGGACGATGAAGCTGTCTGCAATAACCTCTCCGGCAGTTAGTCAAAAACCTGTCTGCTGCTTATAGCTGCTTTCTTTTATCCTGTTACCGGCAGGGGATTCAGATTTTGCCAGACCGTTTCCGCATATCCTCTCTATATACTATGCCGGAAGACAGGCGGTTTCGGATGGAACCCTGGCCTTTTCATCCTGCTGTGAAGCTTCTTCTGAGAAGTACATTGGCACCACCCCTTTCAGATTTTTCTTTCTTCTTCTCTTCCTTTTGCATCTTTATTATAGCGCACTGTCAGCCTCTTGTCAATAGTTTATTTTTAAAATATTGAAAAAAATTATTTATTTTATACACACAAAAAAACTCCCTTCTTTTCTCTTTACAGGCCGGAATTTTTGGAGTATACTATGGATACACTAACGGATAAAGGATGATGACCATGGCAGATGAACGCGATGAGCTGGATGCTTCCACCGACTTTATGACCCTTGTTGATGATGAAGGAAACGAGCACATGTTCGATGTTCTGGATGCCGTTGAAACGGATGATGCCCGTTATCTGGCCATGGTTCCCCGCTATGAGGACCCCCAGGAGCAGCTGGAGAGCGATGATGAGCTCGTCATCATGAAGGTGCTCACCGATGAGGAAGGGGAATATCTCGAGGCCATTGAGGATGAAGCGGAATTTAACCATATTTCCGCCATCTTTACCGAGCGCCTGCAGGAGGATTATGACATTCTCTATCCGGATGAGGAGCAGGCCGAAGAGGAATAGGCGCCCCTTCCTCTGAAAAAGAAAAAATCCCTGCTTTGTGCGGCAGATAAGCAGTTATTTAATCCAACACTTATTGATTTGGGAGCCCGGACCTCGGGCGGCGGACTGCAGACCTCCCGGCGTTTTCCCGCCGGACGAAGGGAGCGCGAAACCATCCGGAGGGCACCCACCTGTCTTCGTACGGGTTTCATTAAGGCTTATCACCGGCAACGCGGGGTTTTTTTATTGTCTGTCAAAAATGCCCCGTCTCTTCACAGGGGGCAGCAGCCCTTCAGTCTGCCGGCAGGGCCGCAAAGCGGCTTTCCGCGGGAAAGGATTAATGGTTCTGCCGGGCTTTTGGCAGTCCGCCTTCCTCCCCTTTCGATAAAGCGGGAAGCCCCTGTTGAGCAGCTGTTTTTCATTGTGCGGCAGTCCTACCCGGAAAGGAAAGGGAAAATGGAAGAAAACTGGCTCTCCAGAACCGCTCTGCTCATCGGCGAAGAGGGGATTTCGCGCCTTCATACCGCGCGCGTTGCTCTGCTCGGACTCGGCGGCGTCGGCGGCGCCTGCGCCGAGGCGCTCTGCCGCGCAGGCATCGGACAGCTGCTGCTGTGCGATAACGATACCGTCAGCCGCACCAATCTCAACCGCCAGCTGGCGGCCACCTGTGAAACCATCGGCCGGCCAAAGGTGCAGGTGATGGCGCAGCGGCTTCTCAGCATCTGCCCCTCCCTCTCCCTCACCCTCTGCGAACAGTTTTATCTGCCGGAAAATTCGGACTTTCTCTATGCCTTTCATCCGGATATCGTCATCGACGCTATCGATACCGTAACGGCCAAGCTGCATCTGGCGCAGGAATGTGATAAACGCGGCATCCCTCTTATCAGCTGCCTGGGAACGGGCAACCGGCTGTCTCCGCAGGAGCTGACTCTCGGCGATATTGCTGAGACGGCCGGCTGCGGCTGTCCGCTGGCCCGCGTGATGCGCCGCGAGCTGAAAAAGCGGGGAGTAAGGCGGCTGCGCGTCGTCTTCTCCCGGGAGAAGCCGCTCTCCTGCACGACAGCCGGAGAACCGGGAGGCCGCCACCCGCCGGGGAGCATCTCGTTTGTCCCGCCAGTGGCCGGTTATCTTCTGGCGGGAGAGGCCGTCCGCCTGCTGCTTTCCTCCCCCGCCGGCAGCGAATAAATCCGCATATTTTTGCCGCACTCCGGAACACTAAACCGGGGTGCGGTTTTTTCTGCTCTCTCTTCCCCTTTTATCAGAGGGGGGCGGGGTATCAAAACCGCCTCGCTGATATCGTCAGCGCACCCAAAGGGCTCGCTGCAAAATTTTGATTTTGCAGCAGGCCCTGCCCACAGTGGCTGCTTCGCTGTAGGCAGAACCATGCACCGACTATGAAAGCTGACACGGGGCTGCTTTTGGCCTGCCCTTATTATCTCTATTTTCAGCCGCAGGGGGATGAAGGATTGTTCAAAAAAGTGCTGATTGGCGCTGCCGGCATACTGGTCGGCTTTTTAAATGGCCTGTTTGGCTCGGGAGGCGGGATGGCTGCCGTCCCTCTTTTAAAGGCAGCGGGGGTGGAGGACCGCCGGTCGCACGCCACCTCTATCTGCATTATCGGCTCGCTTTCGCTGTTCACGCTGGGGGTCTATCTGTACAGAGGGGAGGTTCAGCTGAAAAATGCGCTCCCCTTTCTTCCGGGCGGCATCATGGGCGCGGCGGCAGGCGCCTGGCTGCTGCAGCGCCTGCCGGTCAAATGGATCCGGCTGATTTTCAGCCTGCTGATTCTTTATTCCTCCATCCGTCTGTTTCTTCGATAAAGAAAGGGGCAATTTTCATGCAATGGCTTTCAGCGCTGCTCCCCGCCTTTCTCAGCGCGGTGCTCGGTGCGCTGGGGATGGGCGGGGGCGGCGTACTGCTCATCTACCTGAGCGTTTTCCGGCAGATGGAGCAGATGCAGGCGCAGGGGATAAACCTCGCCTTTTTTCTTCCGGTCGCCGCCGTTTCGCTCATCTTCCATATCAAAAACCGGCTGGTCGATTTTAAGCTCTGCGCGCTGCTCATCCCGGCCGGGCTGGCGGGAGCCTATCTGGGCGTTTTGCTGGCCGGTTCGCTGCCGGAAACGCTTCTGCGCAGGCTGTTTGCCGCCTTTTTGCTGCTGATTGGCCTCAAAGAGCTCTGGTCCGCCTTTCGCGCCTTCCGCGAGCCCCGGGAGAACGCTGCGGGGAAAAGAGAAAAATAACGTCCTCTCCCGGTAAAGCGCTCTGCATAAACCCCAACCGGCGGGTACAAACTAAGGGCGGAGGTGCAAAAGTAAAAATGAGCAACCTGAATCAATCAAAGTTTGGTAAATTCCTTTCCTCAAAGGGATTCTACATCGCCCTGGCAGTCTGCATTGTCGGCGCAGGCGCCGCCGCATGGGTAGCGGTCGATGCGACAATGAATTCCTTCACCACGCCGGAAGAAAAAAACACCGAGAGCCTCGCCCCCATCGTCTCGAGCGAGGCCGGAAGCAGCAGCGCGGCCGACTGGGGCTTCTCCCAGCTGCAGCAGGCCGAAAATGCCGAAAACAAGCTGGAGGGCATCGAGGTAGAGAAGAGCAAAAAGCCCGCCGAAAAGAGCGAGAGCTCCTCTTCCTCTGCCGCCTCCTCGTCCGCGCCCTCGTCCTCTGCCATATCTTCAGAGCCTGCAGAGGATGTCTGGAAACCGTCCGCCGCTCCCTCCGCCTCGGAAAAGCAGCCTGCAGTGCAGCAGCCGCTGGCCTTCTCGCTGCCCGTCATCTCCGAGGTCTTTAATCCCTATTCGGGCGGCGAACTGGTGAAAAACCAGACGCTCAACGACTGGCGTACCCATGACGGCATCGATATCAAGGCAGAGAAGGGGACGGAGGTCATGGCCTGCGCCGACGGCGTCATCTCCCGCATCTATGAGGATGCACTCTGGGGCTGCTGCATGGAAATCGAGCATACCGGCGGCATCGTTTCAGTCTACTGCGGGCTGGATAAAAATTCCCTCCCGGTGAAGGAAGGGGACGAAGTCAAGGTGAAAGATACTATCGGCCAGGTGGATAAAATCCCCTGCGAAATCAGCCTGCAGAGCCACCTGCACTTCGGCATGAAGCAGGATGGCAAGTGGGCTGATCCGGTCAGCACGATGGGGCTTAGCTGATATCCCCCGGCGCAGGAGAGCAAGAGCTCCCGCATGCCGCCTGCAGGGCTGCCAGCAGAGAAAGCTGATCGGCAACCACATCCAGAAAAGCGGCCAGAACGGCTATATCCTCTGCCGATTTTCCTTCGGCCAGCCCTGCGGCAACGGCAGTCGCCGCCAGCAGGAGGCTCCTGCCGCCCATGCCATCTGCACACACCGGATGCATTCCGCATTCCTCCTTCTTCTGAAAACAGAGCTCCTGTCTATTTTATGCAAAATGCGGCAGAACCGACCTGGTTCTGCCGCATTTTGCTGGTTGGGCAGGTCTCTTTGCCTGATGAAATGGCCTGTCCCCTTTTCTGCTTTTGAACGCTAATCGCTCTGCAGCCATCCCTCCCGCTCCAGCAGGTGCAGCAGCGCCTCCCGGCTGTTTTCGCAGCTGCCCTCTATTACCCGCTCATGCAGCAGCCGAAGCAGCTGCCCGACCTGCGGCCCGGCCAAAACGCCCAGACAGAGCAGGTCGCTTCCGCCAACAGCCAGCTCTCCCGGCGAAAGGGGCATCCCCTGCCGGATGGCGTCCCTCGCCAGCCGCTCTGCTTCATCCAGCGCCTCAAGGGCCGCCATATCCTCCAAAGAGAAGGCGCGCCGCAGGCTGAGAAGGGAGAAAAACCGCTCCTCGCCCGCCCGGCAGAGCCAGCGGCGGACGGACAGCGCCGTTTCCAAAACAGGCGCCTCCCGGTTTTCAATCAGAAAGTCCACCGTCTCCCGCGTGCGGTTATCATAGTGCAGCCGCCGAAGCGCGCTGTCCGCACAACGGGCATTTTCTTTCATATCCTCCCCTCCTGCAGCGAAGCTAATGAGCGCCGCCAGACGAAGAGGCAGGCAGGCGGGAAGCCTTCCGATCGCCCGGAGAATGCACTCCCAGCTTTCCCCCTCCGCCCGCTCTATTTCCGGCAGAAAGACAGCCAGCACCTCCCGGTATTCCCGCAGCACCTTTTCGGCATTCAAAGCGCAGAGGAGCTTTCCGGTCTCGGCCGTCAGCCGCTCGGCAGAGACCGCCCGCAGCAGCTCCCTTTCGGAAAAGATCGCCCGGCGCGTTCTCTCCTCCGGCGAAAAGCCCAGCTGGGCAAGAAAACGGACTGCGCGCAGAATCCGCAGGGCATCCTCGGTAAAACGCTGAACGGGCGCGCCGACACAGCGCAGCCTTCCCCTCTTCAGATCCTCCTGCCCGCCGAAGGGGTCGGCAAAGCCGCGCAGCGGGCTGTAGGCCATCGCGTTGATGGTAAAATCCCGCCGGGCGAGGTCCTTTTCGATATCGTCCGTAAAGGATACCTGCTCCGGCCGGCGGTGGCCGGTATAGGGCCCGTCTATCCGAAAGGTGGTCGCCTCTATCTGCCAGCCCTCCAGCAGCAGCGTCACCGTTCCATGCTGCAGGCCGGTCGGGAGAATGCGCGCCTTCCCGCTGAAGACGGCAGATATCTCCTGCGGGAGCGCGCTGCAGGCAATATCCCAGTCGTTCGGCTCCCTATTCAGCAGCCGGTCGCGGATGCAGCCGCCCACCGCGTAGGCCGCATATCCTTTTTCCTCCAGCCGCCCGAGCACATAGGCCACAGGCAGCGGCAGCGACAGCTCCAAAACGTTCCCTCCTTCTGCAAAATTCCCCGCGGATATCGTCAACGCAGCCCGCGCTCTCTCCCTCTATGGGCTTTAGCTGCCGGACAGTACAGAGACGATAAAAAAGTGGGGCGGCCCGTTTTTTCAAACAGGGCCGCCCGGCAGTCGCCATTTTTAATCCAGATTTGCGCAGGTGTGCCAGACATTCTGCACATCATCATTATCATCGAGCATATCGAGCAGCTTTTCCATCTTCTCGAGGTCTTCCGGGTTATCGATTTTCGTTTCGGTCACCGGCAGGTAAGCCACCTCCGCCGACTCAAAATGATAGCCCTTCTTTTCGAGCGCATCCCGCACCGTCTGCAGCTCGTCGGGCGCGGTATATACCTCGATCACATCCTCATCGAACTCATAGTCCCCCGCGCTCGTCTCCATGAGGTCCTCCATGAACTGGTCCTCGCTGATATTTTCTTCTTCATTAGCAACAATGATAAGGCCCTTGCGCTCGAAGAGGAAGGCCACGCAGCCATTCTGCCCGAGGTTGCCGCCGAACTTGTCAAAATAGTGGCGCAGATCGCCCGCCGTGCGGTTGCGGTTGTCGGTGAGCGCATCCACCATAACGGCAACGCCGCAGGGGCCGTATCCCTCATAGGTAATGGCCTCATAGTTGTCCTTCTCGCCTGAGCCGGCCGCCTTTTTAATCAGCCGGTCGATATTGTCATTCGGAATGTTGCTGGCCTTCGCCTTGGAGATGAGGTCGCGAAGCTTCGCATTGTTGTTCGGATCTCCGCCGCCCTCTTTGACCGCTACTACGATTTCACGGCTGATTTTGGTGAAGACCTTGGCGCGCGCGCCATCCGTCTTCTCTTTTTTTCTCTTAATCGTGCTCCATTTGGAATGTCCTGACATATTGCCGCCCCCGTAAGGAAGATTGTGAAATAACCGCTCTCCCCCCTCGGTATACCAAAAAGGGGATAAAAAGACCTATATAGTATAGCAAATCGTCAAAATGAAGTCAACAGGGTCTGCCAAACGCAAAACACCTTTCCGCTGCAGGCACAAAAGCCATCTGCTAAAAGAGAAACTTCTCCGCTGCGCCCTGCCCTTCCGGCTGCAGCCCGCCGGCCAAGCGGCAAAAAACTTCAGCAATGCAGAAAGCACTATTTTACCCGGCGCTTTCCCTGTACAACGGTGGCCACCACCCGGGGGCCGGCGTTAATCGAAACGGAGGCGCCAAGGTTATAAATGCCGGCGGGCGGATAGCCGATTTCCTTTGTCAGAAGGGCGCTGAGCTCTTCGGCCGGCTCATCGAGCATCCCCTTCATGACATAATATTTCCCGTTTTCTGTCAGCGCCGCTTTGGTCAGCCGGCAGACGGCGGGGACCACGTTCTTATCCCCCCGCACCTTTTCCAGCACCCGGTTGCCGCCCTCCACCATATGGATAACCGGCCGCAGCCCGAGCAGCTCGCCGACAAAGGCGGCGGTAGAGTTAATCCGCCCGCTCTTCTTCGCAAAATCCAGACTGTAGCAGGCAAGGAAAATCTCCGTCGAATCCAGCCAGAGATTCACCGCATCAAGTACTTCCCTGATGGAAGCCCCGCCGTTTGCGAGCAGCGCCCCCTCGATAACCGCATGGCCATAGCCAAACGAGTAGGAGCGAGAATCGATCAGGTGAATGTTCATTTTTCCGGAAAGCTCCGGCTGCTGGCTTTTAAACATCTGAATGGCGGTCTGAGCCGATTCATAGGTGCCGGAGCCCGAGCCGCAGATGGTGACATGCACCAGCTCCTGCACCCCCTCGCGCGCGGCGCGGCAGTAGCTATCCAGAAAATTAATGGCATTGATGCGCGATGTGGCCGGTATCTCTTTACTCTGCATGAGCAGCTCATAAAACTCCTGATTGGTAAAATCCTTCCCCTCGAGATACCCCTTCCCGTTTATGGCGAGCGGGATGCTCTGCAGCTCTATCCCCAGCTCCTGCGCAATTTCAGCGGGAATATCGCTGGTAGTATCGGTCAGCAGTCTGATTTTCTGCATAAAAAAACCTCCCTTTCCTGCCGGTATCCTTCCCGGCGGATAAAATGATAAAGTATTGGTTTATTGGCTGTTTTCCCAGTCATATTCCCTGAGCCGCCCCTGATTTTCAAGCGCCGGAAAGTTCCACTGCCGCAGCACCTCATAGACGGCAATCGCGGCGGAGTTGGAAAGGTTGAGGCTGCGCAGCCCCGGCAGCATGGGAATGCGCAGGCAGCGCTCCCGATTTCGAAAGAGCAGCCACTCGGGCAGCCCGGCATCCTCCCGGCCGAAAAACAGATAGGCACTGTCCGGATAGCGGATATCCGAGTAGGTCCGCTGCGCTTTGGTGGAAAAATAATAATATTCTCCGCTGTTGCGGGCAAAAAAATCCTCCAGCGAGGAATAACGGGTAATATCCAGATAGTGCCAGTAATCGAGCCCTGCGCGCTTCAGCTTGCGGTCATCCACCGAAAAGCCCATCGGTTCAATCAGATGCAGCCGCGCGCCGGTCGCCGCGCAGGTGCGCGCGATGTTTCCGGTGTTCTGGGGAATCTGCGGCTCTACCAGAACCAGGTTCAAAGCAGGCATACGGCTTTCAGCTCCTCATTATCCCGTTATCATAACCACATCAATGAAACGCTTGTTACAACAGCTGATGATAATTTAGCACTAAACCTGCCCGCTCGTCAAGAGGGAGACGGGCCGAAATTTTCCAGGAATTGATTGATATTTCCTCCCCGGCCTACTATAATAGTAGAAGCCGGGCTCACAGCCCGCCGTTTCTTCAAAGAGGCAGATTCCCGGCACTTTGAAGAAACCATCTCATTAAATTGGAAACATATTATTGGGTACACACATTGTGATAGGAAAACAGCAGAAGCCGGCGGCAGAGGCAGAGGCCCGCTGCAGGGCGGCAGAGAGAAACAGGGGGCATTTTTTTGAACGAGAAAGCAGAGCGTTTTTTTCAGTATATCCGTGGCAAGCGGGTTTCGGTCGTCGGCGTCGGCGTATCCAACACCGATTTGGCAAAGCTTCTTTGCCAAAAGGGAGCCATCGTTACCGTGCGTGACCGCCGCAGCGCCGAGCAGCTCGGCGCCGTAGCCAAGGAGCTTTCGGCCGCGGGGGCCAAGCTGGTTTTGGGGGAGGATTATCTCCGGCAGCCCGATTGCGATATTCTCTTTCGCGCACCAGGCGTCTATTTTCTCAAGGAAGAGCTGCAGCAGCTGCGCCGGGAGGGGGTCATTGTCACCAGCGAGATGGAGGTCTTTTTCGCGCTCTGTCCCTGCCCCACCTTCGCCGTCACCGGGTCGGACGGGAAAACCACCACGACTACGCTCATCTGCGAGCTGCTGCAAAAGGCCGGCTATACTGTGCATCTCGGCGGCAACATCGGCCGGGCGCTGCTGCCAGTTATCGAACAGATCCGCCCGGAGGATATGGCGGTCGTTGAGCTTTCCAGCTTTCAGCTGCTTTCGATGCGCTGCGCGCCGGATGTCAGCGTTGTGACCAACGTGACGCCCAACCATCTCGACGTGCACAGGGATATGGCGGAATATATCGATGCCAAAAAAAATATCTTCCTGCACCAGCATGCCTTTTCCAGAACCGTTTTGAATCTGGATAACGAAATAACCCGCGATTTCGCCGCGCAGGTGCGCGGACAGCTTTTCCAGTTCTCCCGGCGAGCCCGCCCAAAGTTCGGCACCTATCTGGCGGAGGATAACGCCCTCTATCTCACCACCCGGGCAGGCACCGTGCGCCTGATGGCGCGGGAGGAGATTCTGCTGCCCGGCGACCACAATGTGGAAAACTACCTCGCCGCCCTCGCAGCAACAAGCGGCTTTGTTTCGCCCGAGGCGGCGCAGCAGGTTGCCCGCTCCTTTAAAGGGGTGGAGCACCGGATTGAATTTGTGCGCGAGAAGGACGGGGTGCACTGGTACAACGATTCGATTGCCACCTCCCCCACCCGCACCATTGCGGGGCTTCGTTCCTTTGAGCAGAAGCTCATCATCATCGCGGGCGGATATGATAAGAAAATCCCCTTCCTTCCGCTCGCTCCCGAAATCAACCGCCATGTGAAAACGCTCATTCTGACCGGCGCGACCGCCGAAAAAATCGAGCAGGCCGTTACCACCCACCCGACCTATGATCCGGCAGCCCTCACCATTTTACATGCGAAGGACCTGGAGGAGGCGGTGCGGCTGGCCGACCAGGCGGCAGGGCCGGGCGATATTGTTTCGCTCTCTCCAGCCTGCGCGAGTTTTGACTGCTACCCGAACTTTGAGGCGCGCGGCCGGCATTTTAAGCAGCTGGTGCAGGCGCTGCCCGAAGGCCGGGCGGCTTCGGGCAAAAAATAGGCAAGCCAAAAAGCGGACCTGCCCTTTTCAGGCTGTCGCTTCAATAGAAACACCTTCAGAGAGAAAGGACGCACAAAATGGAAATGAAAGAAATTCTGCGCCGCCTCTGCGAAGCGCCCGGCGCAGCGGGAGAGGAAAGCGGCGCGCGGGCAGCCGCCAGGCAGCTGCTTGAGCAGGCCGGCTGCTGCGAAGAGACCCCCCTCGGCTCGCTGCTCTGCACCGTGCGCACCGGCAGCGAGGGCGCGCCGCGCATCATGCTCGACGCTCATCTGGATGAAATCGGTCTGATGGTAAGCGCTATCGATGAGGAGGGCTTTATCAAGGTCGTAAACTGTGGCGGCATCGACCGGCGCCTGCTGCCCGCCTCAGCCGTCATCATCCATGGGCGGGAGCCGGTTTCGGCTTCGGTCTGCGCCCTGCCGGAGGCCCTGGCAGAGAAGGAGAGCAAAAAGCCCGGCAAAATCGACAGCTACACGCTCGATACCGGCCTTGGTGCCGCCCGCGTGAAGGAGCTGATTGCTCCCGGTGACCGGGTGACGGCTGACGTCCCCTTCTGCGCGCTTCAAAACGGACTTTTTACCGGTAAGGCGCTCGATAACCGCGCAGGCTGCGCCGCCATCATCCGCGCGGCACAGCTGCTTTCCGAAGAGGGGCCGGACTGCACCATCGTTGCTGCCCTCACCAGTATGGAGGAGGTGGGCGGCGTCGGCGCGCAGACGGCCGCCTATCAGATTGCCCCCAGCCACGCCTTTGTGGTGGATGTCTCCTTTGGCCACTGCGAAGGGGTACCCCGCCACAAGACCGCCGCGCTCGGCAGCGGCCCGATGATCGGTATGGCCCCCTGCCTCTCCACCCGCATGGCGCGCGAGCTGGCTGACTGCGCAGGCAAAAACGGCATCCCCTTTTCCTTTGATGTGATGGGCGGACGCACCGGCACCAATGCGGACGATATCGCCTCCAGCCGCGGCGGGGTGCGCACCGCGCTCCTCTCAATTCCGCAGCGCAATATGCATACCCCCGTCGAGGTGGTCTGCGCCGCCGATGTGGAAGCGCTTGCCCGGCTGATTGCCTCCTATATCCGCGAATGGACCGGCGGAACCACCACCTGATAAAAAATAAAGGAATGGAGAATAAACATGTTGGGAACTCTTCGGGCTCTTTCGGAAATCTCCGGTGTTTCGGGAGATGAGGGCCGGGTCCGCCAGTGGCTGATACAGCAGCTGCAGGACCTCGCCCCCTGCCGCACCGATGCGCTGGGAAACCTGATTATCGAAAAAAAGGGGCAGCAGCGCCCTGAAAAGAAGCTGCTCTTCTGCGCCCAGATGGACGAAATGGGGCTGGTCATCCGTGGAGCGGACGAGCTGGGAAACCTGCGCTTTGATACCATCGGAAAAATCGACGCCGCTGCCTTGGCGGGAAAAGCGGTGCGCGTCGGAGAGGCCGGCATCCCCGGCGTCATCGGCGTCAAACCGGTCCATCTGCTGGAGGATGAGGAGCGCGAGCGCTTCCCCAAAATGGAAAGCCTCACTATTGATATCGGCGCAAAGGATGAGGCGCAGGCGCTTTCTCTGGTGCATCCCGGAGAGCGCGCCGCTCTTTTCGGCAGCTTTTCCCCCTTTGGCGAAGGGCTGCTGCGCGGCCGGGCGCTTGATGCGCGCGCCGGCTGCGCCCTGCTCTGTGCGCTCATCCGGGAGCCGCTGCCGTTTGACTGCACCTTTGCCTTTACCGTTCTCGGCGAATCGGGCGGCGCCGGCGCGCAGACGGCTGCCTATGCCTGCGCGCCTGACTTTGCCATCTTCGCCGGCGCGGCTGCAGCGGGCGATTTCCCGAACGTTCCCAAAAAGGAGCGCGCCTGCGCGCTGAGAAAGGGGCCGGTCGTCCCCTTCAGCGAGGGGCGCACCTTCTATCCGCAGGCGCTCTGCCGGCTCGCCGGACAAACGGCGCAAACGCTCGGTATCCCGCTGCAGCAGCAGGAGGGACATCTCAGCTCGGCCGTTCCCGGCGCGCTGCAGAGCGCAGGAAAGGGAATAGGCGTGCTGCCGGTGCTCATCCCCTGCCGCTATGCCCATACCTCTCTGCCCGTTCTCTGTGAAAGCGATCTGGAAAACGCCAGAAAGCTGCTGTGCGCGCTGGCAAAGGAGCTTCCCGCGCTATGATTCGCTATGTCGACTCTCCGGCACTCTCCGAGCGGCTCTCTCAGCTGCTGCTCGGAGAGGACCTGCTGCATGCCTGCTTTCTCGCCACCTATAAAAACGCCCGGGCACCCGGCGCAGACTTCTGGCTCTGTGAAAACGGCGCGCCCTACGGCGCGCTCATGCGCACCGACAGCGGCTTCATCTTCTGCAGCGGAGAAAAGCCTGACTTTGCCGAGCTAAGAGAGTTTCTGCGCTTTATCGGCTGCCGCTGCCTCTGCGCCCGGCTGCCGGTACTCGAGAAGCTCGCCGCCCCGCTTTCGCTCACCTCCTTTGAGCATGCCCCCGCCATGGTGCGGCGGGGCGGCTTTTCGCTGTCCTTTCCCGAAAGGGAAGAAAATATCGCCATCCGCCGGGAGACAGAAAACCGCCGCCCTGTCTATGAGCTCATCGACCGGCACTATGAGGGCTTTGACAACTATGGCGGCGGACCGGGATATGACCGCTGGCTCTCCGGCATGCGGCTGCGGGAGCGCGACGGGGTCTGCGGGGTATGGGGGCTCTACATAAATGGAGAGCTTGTTTCTACCGCCTCCATTATGTCTGCCAGCGAAAGATGCGCGGATATCGGCACCGTCGTCACCCGGAAGGATTGCCGGGGACGGGGGTATGCCGCCCGGCTGATTGATTTTCTCTGCAGACAGCTGGAAAAAAGCGGTCGCCTCCCCGTTCTCGGCTGCGCGAATGAGCGCCTGCAGGGCTACTACCAGCGCCTGGGCTTCACCGCTTATGACCGCTGGGCCGCCGCCGAACAAAGGGAAGTGCCGCCAAAAACGCCCGAGGCCGCACAAACAGAAGAAGGAGCTTTTAACCGAAAATGAGGGACTTTTTTCATTTTGATAGCGAGCTGAAAAAGCTCTGCGAGCAGACGGATGCGCAGATCGCCCCCCAGCTGTCGGCGCTGGATGAGACAGCCGCCTACAATACCCAGAAGGTGATGCACGCCTTTGCCGAATGCCGGGTCAGCGAAAGCCACTTCGCCGGCACGAGCGGCTATGGCTATGACGACCGGGGGCGCGAAACGCTCGAGCGCGCCTTCGCGCTCATCACCGGTGCAGAGGACAGCCTCTACCGCCACAATTTTGTTTCGGGCACTGCCGCTATTACAACGGCGCTTTTCGGCGTGCTGCGCCCGGGCGATCGAATGGTTTCACTGACCGGCCTGCCCTATGATACGCTGCATGGGGTCATCGGCCTGCGGCCGGAGCATGCCGGGCGGGGGACGCTATGCGATTTCGGTATCCGCTATGAGCAGCTGGAGCTTGTAAACGGGGAGATAGATTTTGCAGGCATCGGCGAGGCGGTGCGCGGGGCGAAGGTGGCCTATCTGCAGCGCTCGCGCGGCTATTCGCTGCGCAGAAGCCTTGGCTGCGCGGATATTGCGCGTGCCGCCGCCGAGGTGCGGCGGGCAAATCCCGAGGCGCTTATTCTGGTGGATAACTGCTATGGCGAATTTGTAGAGCGGGAGGAGCCGACCGATGTGGGGGCCGACCTTATCGTCGGCAGCCTCATCAAAAACCCGGGCGGCGGCATCGCCCGCACCGGCGGCTATATCGCGGGAAAAAAGGAGCTGGTGGAGCTGTGTGCCTGCCGGCTCACCTCGCCGAGCACCGGCAAGGAGATCGGCTGCACGTTAGGCGAACTGCGCAGCCTGTTTATGGGGCTGTTTTTTGCCCCCACCGTCGTCTGCAGCGCGCTGAAAACGGCCGTTTTTGCCTCCGCCCTCTTTGAAAAGCTGGGCTACACCGTCTCCCCGCGCTTTGATGAGCCGCGCGCAGATATCATTCAGTCGCTGATTTTAGGCTCTCCCGAGCGGCTTTCCGCTTTCTGCCGCGGGATTCAGGCGGGCGCGCCGGTCGATTCCTTCGTCACTCCCGAGGCCTGGGACATGCCCGGCTACGACGATCCGGTTATCATGGCGGCGGGTGCATTCAACATGGGCTCCTCCATCGAGCTGAGCGCCGATGCGCCGATGCGCGAGCCCTACGCCTGCTGGATGCAGGGCGGGCTGACCTACCCTTCCGGGAAAACCGGCGTGCTGCTGGCGGCACAGTCGATGCTCTCAAGCGGCGTGCTGCGCGCATAAAATTTGGCGTTGGGACGGCAGGGCGCAGCCATATCCACCCACAGGTTCCTGAAAACGGAGGCATCCAATGGACAGGGAAAAAGAGCTTGCCTATTTAGAGCACACCGAAGAGGTCATTGACCGCAGAATTGCCGGGCTGGAAAGAAGCCTCGGGAAGAATAAGGCCGATATCATAGACGATAAACGCACCCTCTGGCAGTCACTGCCGGAGCTCAAGTCCTGGGAGGCCTACGCCATCCGGGAGAGCATTGAGGGAAACCTTTCGCGCTATGCGGATGAGAGCAGAACGCTGCGTGCCCTCTATCGCCAGAAGGATTCCCCCTACTTCGGCCGGATTGATTTTACCATCGAGAGGGACACGGAGGTCTGCTATATCGGCATCCACAGCCTGACCGACCCCGATTCCTCTGATATTCTCGTTTATGACTGGCGCGCGCCCATCTCCAGCCTTTACTATAATTTTGAGCTGGGCCCGGCGCATTTTTCCGCCCCTGCCGGGGAGGTTCACGGGGAAATCACCGGAAAATACCAGTATAAAATCACCGGGGGCTGCCTGCAGTATATGTTTGACAGCCACATCACCATTCAGGATGAGATTCTGCAGCGGGAGCTCAGCGCAAACGCCTCTGAGCGGACGAAAAGCATCATCGCCACCATACAGCGGGAGCAGAACCGGATTATCCGCGCGGGTGGGGATAAAACGCTTATCGTTCAGGGGGCGGCAGGCTCCGGGAAAAGCTCGATTGCCCTGCACCGGGTGGCCTTTCTGCTCTACCGGTACCGGGACAGTTTAAAATCCAGCAACATTCTGATCATCTCCCCCGGCAGGCTTTTTTCCGGCTATATCGCGGGCATTTTGCCCGAGCTGGGCGAAGAAAACATTCTGGAAATGAGCCTGATGGAGCTGGCAAAAAAGCTGCTGGGGCCCGCCCTTTCGCTGCAGCCCCGCTTTGCGTATCTGGACCATCTTCTGGGGGAATGGGAGAGCGTCTCTCCCGAAGCGGCAGAGAGCATCCGCTTTAAGGCGTCCGCCGGCTTTGTCCGGCTGCTCGAAGAGTATATCGCAGAGCGGGCAGATGAGGTCTTCTGCCCGCAGGACTTTTCTTTTAGAGAAGCCGAAATTTCCCGGGAAAAGCTTAATTTCCTTTACCGGGAGCAGTATGCCCGCTTCGCCCCCATCGAGCGCATGCAGAAAGTCCGGGAATTTGTTTGGGAGCGGGTGACAGACTGCGCAGCGGGAAAGCCGGTTAAAAAGGCGGAGCGCGAGCAGATAGAGGCAGCGCTTGACAGCTGGCAGCAGGCCGGAGAGCTCATCGAAGAATATAACCGCTTTCTTCATGCGCTCTCCCTGCAGGGTTATCCCACCGGGGAGGAGGTCTGCGGCCCGGTTTTGTTTGAGGATGTCTTCCCGCTGCTTCTCTTTAAGCTCTGCTTTTTCGGAAAGCCGGACTATCGCTTTGTCCGGCATCTTCTGGTGGATGAGATGCAGGACTACACGCCGGCGCAGTATGAAATCCTCAACCTGCTTTTTGACTGCCCCAAAACGATTCTGGGAGACCTCGAGCAGGTGATAGATCCGCTCTCCTCTGCCGGCTCGCTGGAAGCCCTGCAGAATATCTATCAGAACAAGGGCATCTGCCTCACGCTGAAAACCAGCTACCGCTCCACCTGGGAGATTACCGAAACGGCCAAAAGCATTCTGGGAGGCGCCGATTTCTCCGCTGCCGGCCGGCATGGCCCTAAACCGGTGCTGACGCTGTGCACCGGGGAAGAGCAGCAGCTTCTCTTAGAGGATCTGCTCGTTCTGCAAAGGGAGGGTTACAGTTCGGTGGCCGTTATTTGTAAAACGGCGCAGGAGGCTGCCGGGCTATATGCCTGTCTGCAGCCGCGGGCCGATATCCGCCTGCTGCTCAGTCCGGATGAGGGCTATCTGCAGGGGCATGTCGTTACCACCTGTCCGGCTGCAAAGGGGCTGGAGTTCGACTGCGTTTTAATTCCCGGCTGCAGTCCCGAAAGGTATTCCGAGCCGTTCGGCCGCAGGCTTCTCTATGTGGCCGCTACCCGCGCGCTGCACCGGCTGTATTTCTACTGCACTGGCCCATCGCCCTGCGGCTGCCTGCAGAAGGCGGCAGAAGCCGGGCTGCTGCAGATAAATAGCACGCCTGCAGCCTGCGAATAGCCGGTAGGGCAGGAAAAAGCACCTGGGAGGGTGGTCTGGAGTCCTCGGCATAAATAGAAGGGCGCGTTGCAAAATTTTTATTCCGGCTTGCAGGAACCGGAAAAAGGGCGGTTTCGCCCGCGATAGACGGGCGAAATTTGACTCTGGTAGAGTCAAAAGCCATTTTTCAGAAGGGCGCGTTGCAAAATTTTTATTTTGCAACGCGCCCTTAAGTTCTTTAAATAGCGGAACATTTATCGGCGATAGCGCCGCTTTTTGCCGGTGCACCTTTCCAGCAGAAGGATGACGACGGCCACCGCGGACAAAAACAGAAGCAGCAGCGGGAAGATGTTGGCCTCCCACCACCGGTTCCCGCCGGAAGGGGGCTCCTCCCTCTCCCCCTCTTCCTCCTGCGGCTCCTCAGGTGCAGAGGAGGACTGCGGCTGTTCCTCCGGCGCCGACTCTGAGGCCGCTTCATCCTCTTTCAGCTCATCCTCCGGCGGGACGATTACCTTCGAGGCCGCCATGGCCGATGCGGCCGTACCGGCCGCCTGCTGCGCGGGCGCCTCCCAGAAATTCTTTTCTGAGATGACATAGCGGGCTCCATCGGCGAGAGAAAACGATGCCATCCCGTTTTCCTCTACCTGCGCGCTCGCCTGAAAGTCAAGGGTGGCTGCGTTTTCGTTATAGCGGGAGAGATAGACTGTTTTTCCCGCGTAGCCGCCTCCCACCCGGCAGGAGAGGGAGGCCGGACAGGGGAGCGCACCGCTGTAGGCAACCTCAAACTGCAAAAGGTCGCTGCCCTCTACCGCGGCGGAGAGATTGCGAAATTGAAGCGGCTGCACCGATAAATCATAGAACACCCGGCCGGCCGGAATCTCCAATCCCTTTGAAGTATCAAACAGCCAGGTATAGCTACCATAATCCAGCAAAAGCCAGAGCCCCTGCTGCTGCGCCTGCCGGAAAATATCGGAGGAAATCACCTGTCCCTCCAAAACGCGAAGGGAAAGGGTCTTTCTTCCCTGAATCTCGCCGGCCTTTTCCCCGGAAACATCCTCCCACTGCAGAACCGTTTTCTCACTGAAGGAGTGCCGGGAGCTGTCCGCAGAACCCTCCCCGGAGAAGCTGCTGCCTGCTGAGCCGCTTCCTCCTCCGGAGGAGCTGCCATTTTCGGAAGAGCTGTTTCCGGAGGAAGAACTGCTGCCCGAAGAGCCGCCGCCTTCAGAGGCGGCGCCGGTAACGGAGAAGGCCGGGGAAGAGAAGAGCGTTTCTTCCTGGTGTTCATCGAGCGCTATAAGCTCGCTGCCCGCCGAAAAGGCGGCAGCCGGAATATTCTGCGAAAAGGTGAGGGCGGCAAGGTTGACGCTGCCGCTGTTCGCAATAGGGCGAAGCCGGTCGATATAAACGGTGAGCACCGTTTTCCCGTTTTCCCGGCGGTCGATAATCTGCTGGAAATGGGCGGGGGAATCATCCTGCCAGTCAACCTGCGGGGCAGCAACATCGCCCTCAATCAGAACATCGAACTGCACCGATTCAAACCGGCTGCCGAGCTGCTCGAGCCGCAGAATATACTGTCCTTCAATGCCGCTGGCATTGAGGATAATCCGGGGCGACTCCTCCGCCGCAAACGCGGCCGCCGCGCTGCAGAGAGCCGCTGCTGCCGCCAGAAGGGCGGCGGTAAACTTTCTTAGCCTCTTCATCTGCGCTTATTCCTCCAGTTTAATCTTGGGCATCGATTCATAGGTGGGCGCCGGGATCCATTTGGTGTAGCTGGCAATGCGTCCGGCCCCCTCCTGCGGAATGTCGGTGCGCAGCAGCTGCGCCATAATCTGGGTGGGCAGCAGGCTCACTTCGCAGCTCTCGCTGCCGGCCGAAGCATCGCTTTGCAGATCCGGCACAAACACCCAGAAGCCGTTGTCGATTTCCGCCATATCTCCCTGTTCCGGCAGAGCGGCGAAGAGATAGACGGTGCCCTCAAGCGGAACCTCCTGCGTTTCGCTGAGCTCTCCATCCGCCATGTCACCCGTCTGGCCTCTGCCATAGACCCGGATGGTATTATAAACCGGATTACCCCGGAAGGCGCCGGTAATGATGAGCGTTCCCGCTTTGATTTCCCCATAATCCTCGGCGAGGATGCCGATGCCGTTTTCGCCAAACTCGATATAGTCGCCGGGATAGGCGGCAAAGTCAAGCTGCCCAGTTGCGATCTCCGCAGGCAATCCGGTGATACGGACAGCCTTCGCCTCGAAGGAGCAGATGCTTCCATCCGCCCCTTCGCGGGTGAAGAAGCGAAGGGCGCCGGCAGAGAGTTGTTCTGCCGTCAGCGTAAGAACGGGGGTAAACTGTTCGCCGTCCGCGCTGGCTTCAATGAGGATGTTCCCTTCCCCTGCCGCCGCGCCGCTGGCGCCGAGGGTCATCTCCCCCTGCCCGGCTTTCTCCCCGGCCTGTCCGGCAGCTTCAGACTGGACAGGCTGCCCCAAAGCGCCGGATTGCCCGGCAGCTTCAGCTGCACTGAAGCGGATGCCCGCCACCGGCGTTACATCGGTGAAGCTGGCGGTATATACCCCATCCTGCCCGCTCCAGCTGTAGGCGGAGCGGGAAACCAGGTTGTCATGAGATATCTGCAGCTGCTCCGCGCTGGCCTCGGCAATAACATAGCCGAGGATATCTACCGCCTTCACCGAATAGGTGACGGCCTTGTTGTTCACTGAGCCGAGGGTATCTGTCCAGACCGTCTGTCCGGAGGCAGCTGACAAAAAGGCGACCGCCTCGGTTTTACCGTTTAATGTCCGGTTGATTTCATACCCGAGCATCTGTGCGCCGCCGGTAGGAACAATCGTAACGGCAGCCTGCTTTTTATTCTGATCATAGCTCGCGGAAACGCCTACCGTTCCAGACTGCCGCCCGGTGCCCGCCATGCGCGCACGGCGGGATTCATCGGTGAGATACTGAATTTTGCGCTCCTCCCTCTCCCCGCTCTGCCCGCTCGGGGTAAAGCCCCAGCTCTTAAAGAAATCGGAAAGGTCTCTGCCGGCCACCTGGCTGGCGGCAGCCATAAAGGCGGCGTCACTGTTCTTCGCGCCAGGAAGCTGGTTAAGGCGGCTGTAGAAGTTGTCATCCGCCCCGTCATAGGCCAGATGCAGCTGCCAGTACATGCCGAGGCTGACAAAGACGTCGTTTGCCATCCCCTGCTGCCCGGAGGTCACCTTCTCGAAGATGCGCTCATATTTATTGGATTTTTCCAGCCGGGAGGGCAGGGCGTTGTCCCCGCCGTCATAGGTCTGGGCGAAGAGCGAATAGATGTTGTTGGTAATTTCCGCCTTGCCGAGCGAATCCATGACATGGCCGATCTCATGCTGAATGCCCCAGCCGAACAGGCCGTTTGCATTTCCCTGCCCGGTCACCGAGGTGGGCCGCCCGCCGAGCATGCCCGAGCAGGAGCCAAAGCCGATACCGATATGGTTTCCGCCCGCATACATAAAGGCGTTGCCGAACATGCGCATATAGCGGATGTTGTGGCGCGAGCGGGAGGCCTCAAGCTGCGTTTCGTCGATGCCGTGGGTGCGGTACATCAGCTGCATCAGCTCCTCCCAGGCGAGCGCATCGTTATAAAGCGCCTCGGTTCCGCCGCTGCCGATGCCCGCCTTCACCTGGCTGGCCGGCAGCGAAAGGAGTACATGCGGGAGGGAAATTTCCGTCGCGTTGAGAATGCTGGTCGTAAGAGCGCTGTTATTCAGTCCCGAAAGCCTGCTGCCGCAATAGCTCGAAAGCTCCTCGATATAGGCTGACATGCGCGCCTTTATCTCCCCTTCGCCAAGTTCATGCCAGTCGGAGAGCTCCAAAACGGGAATCTTCGTTCCCCCGCGCACCTGCAGCCTGATTTCGTCCGCCCGGCTGCCGCTGTACTGCAGGTAGAGCGGGCCGCCCTTCTGGGGGGAAACGTCGTTGATGCGCGGAATAGTGATAATGTTGCGCCCTCTTTCGAGCAAAACGGCCGGGCCACTCCACCGCGCGGCCTCAGCAAAGTGCTGAGTCGGGATGAGGCTGAGCGACTCGCCCTGCGGGATATCGGCATAAACCACTATCTGCTTTCCCGCCTCGGCGGTAACGCCCAGCGGCTGCAGGGTGCTGATTGATTTTTTATCGCCTGAGCTGTCGCGCGACTGTATCCTGTCTGCCACCGCGCCGAGGGCGGAGCGCTCCCCCTTAAGCAGGCTCTCGGCGAGCGCCAGCTCATCCAGCAGAATGCTCTGGTTGACATAGTAGCCATCCGCCCCCTGGACATAGGCGCGCAGCTCCTCTATCTGCTGCTGGGTCGCGCCGGGGGCGAGCTCTGTATAAGAAGGGCCGGTGAAAAGGGCGGCGATGCGCTCATCAATATCGTCATAGCTGTAAAAAGCAATTTCGGCGAGCGAGCCCTCAGGGTGCGGCGAGCCGTTTACCTGACGCACCAGCACCGAAAGCTTTTTAATATGGTCGTTTTTCGTAAAGGGCAAAATGGCATAGCCGGTTTCCTTCGGGTTGTTGCGTACCCAGGGGGCCTCAATATCCCCGGCATTGTTGTTAAAGAGCTGGCCGTTATCGGCAGTCAGATGGGTGGCGTTTCCGTCCTTATCATAGGCAGTGACCGAGTATTTGCCGATCGACTCCGGATAGCCCTTACTGAGCCGCGGCACATAGATGAGGTAGTCCATACTCTGCTCCTCATCAAACTCGAAGGTAAAGCGGGTGCTGCGTCCCCAGCGCTGGCCTCTCCAATAGGTGGAAAAGTCCCCGTCATACACCTGCTCGACCGAGAAGCTGCCGGCAATTTCAGAAGAAAGGTTTCCTGCATCCTGCATGCTCGCGCCGATGATATGGGCGCTGTCTATCCGGTTGCGGGTGGGAAGAGTGGGGATGACCAGCTCCTCCGGCTCCGGGCTGCCGCTCGCCGTCAGCGAGGGAGCGCTCATGCCGATGGCGTTGCCCGCCGTGACATAAAAATCATAGGAAACACCGTTCGTAAGTCCGAAGGCGGTAAAAGAGGTTCCCTCCTGCTTCTCCGAGAGCATCTGGAAGCTATCCTCTGCCGAGGGCTTCATATAAACATTGTAAAATTCGGCATTCTCGGTTTTCTTCCAGCTGAGGGTAATCGCGCTATCCTGCGGGGAGAGCGCGAGGTTATCCGGCGGCAGCGGCGCCTTATCCGGCTGCGGGATGCAGCAAAGCACGCCCGAGGGCTTCCCCGTCCAGTCGCCGCTGTAGGCGCAGACGGCAAAATAGTAGGGCGTAAGATTCTTGAGCCCCGAAACGACCGCCTCGGTACCGCCCACCCGCAGCTGCAGGTTGAGCGCCCCGGCCGACGTGCCATATTTTACGATATAGCCGTCCACATTATCCACTGCGCGCCAGGAGAGGGAGACCAGCCCAGCCCCCGCCTGCGCCTGCAGATCCTTCGGAATGGATGCGCCCAGATCCAGGTTATCCGGAATGATGTCCTTGAGAAATTCAATCTTTTCAATCAGTGCAAAGCTGGCCCGGCCATCCTCGCCGAACACCTTTTCGACGGTGATGGTAATCTTCTTTACCGGTACCCGCTTGCCGAGGCGGATAACAACCGTCCCCTGCCCGGGTACCCGTTCGGTAGCGTGAAAGCCCTCGGGGAGCGAACTGTCATAGCTGAGCTGCTCGGTGGAGCCATCCTCATATTCCACCAGCACCTGCCCGCGCTCGGGTGCGCCGTCGGCAGCCGGGGAGAGGATATCCATTTCGCTAATAAGCTTCGGCGTTTTGAAGGTGATGGGCAGGGTGATGTCCCCATCTCCCTCGTTATAGAGAGCCACCGTCTGCCCGTCATCAGAAAACAGGCTCTGCAGCTTCCCCTCGAGGCGGATGCCGCTGTTTTTGAGCGCCTCGTCCAGCGCATTCATATCCAGCACACCGGCAGTGACCAGCGCCCCCTCATAGATCTCCTCCGGGCGCGCCTGTCCCATATGGTGGTGAACCAGCGCGATATCGGCAATGTTCACCTTCCCATCCCGGTTGAGGTCAGCCCCGGAGGCCGCCTTTTTCAGAGAATCCGCGACCAGCTGCAGATCGCTTTCATCGATCTTGCGGTCGCCGGTGGCATCGCCGAGCGCAAAGCCGCCGCTCTGCGCGCTGATGAAAAGCTGCGGCAGATATTCATCAATGGCGACCGGCTGGGTGGTAAGGCTGCCATAGCCCTCTGCCTGCAGGCTCACCTGATATTTCTGCCGAAGCGGCAGGCCGGAGATTTCAATACTCCAGTAGCCCACCTTATCGTTTGCCGCCAGCGGCGCATTCTGCGGGTTCAACACCTCCTGATAAACGGCGGCCTTCTCCCCGCCAAAAGCCAGCTCCTGCGTACTCCCGCCACCGATGGGCAGAGTGAAGACAGCGCCGTCCTCCCCACTGAGCGTCAGCGAAAGGCCGCGCTGCTGCAGTGTTTCAAGCGGTTCCTGGTAGTCGGTCTGCAAAACGATATGAAGCGCTCCCGAATCCTGTTCCCCGGCGGCAAAAACCGGCAGCGGAAGGTGAGCAAGAAGCAGCGCCGCCCCCAGAAGGGCTGATAGAAGTCGTTTCATGGGTGTTACTCCTCCCTCATCTCAAATGGCTTTATAAGTCAGAATTTTCAAGCGATACAAAAATAGTATACCATAAAATTCTCCAAAATGCCAGATTTTTCCCCGACTTTCATCCGTTACCCCACAATATTTTCGGCGCGTTCCAGCCGGACCCGGTTACAGATACAAGGCACTGTCCCTCCTATGCAGGAGAGACAATGCCTTTTTTACAGTCCATGTGGATAAAAAGAACGCCGCAACTTCTTTTTAGTTCAGCGCGGCAGGCCTGCGCTCTGCTGCCGACTTTACCGAAAGCGCGCCCACTCCCGCTTTTAGCCGCCCTGCTGCGGCAGCTGCATATCCTGCGGCGGATGCAGCGGCAGCTCCATCTTAACGGCGGTGCCAAGGCCCGGGCGGCTGAGTATGCGCAATCCTGCCCGGCCGCCATAAAAAAGGGAAAGGCGTTTGGCAGTGCTGCAAAGGCCTATTTTGGCGCTGTATTCTCCTTCTTCGCTCATCTCCTGCCGCAGCTCTGCCAGACGTTCCGGCTGTATCCCCACCCCGTTGTCGATAACGGCGATATGCAGCGTATCCCGGCAGCGATGGATACGGATTTTAATCAGCCCGCCCTCCTTTTTGACCTTGATGCCATGATAGAGGCTGTTTTCCACCAGCGGCTGAAGCAGCAGCTTCATCAGCTGCAGCCCGCCGGCATCCTCATCATACTCCCAGAAGAGGTCAAACTTATTGGCATAGCGCACCTTCTGAATGGTGACATAGCAGCGGGTGTTGGCAATCTCCTCCGCCAGGGTAGCGGTTTCGTTGGGATGTCCCAGCGAATAGCGCAGAATGCTGGAAAGGCTCTCTAAAAGGGTGCTGATCTGATTGGGATGGCCGTTTAAGCGGATGGATATCCAGTTGAGCGTGTCAAGCGTGTTATAAAGAAAGTGGGGGTTTATCTGGGACTGCAGCGCCAGCAACTCCATCGACTGCATCCGGTAGCGTTTTTCAGAGAGCTGCATCTTTAAATAGCTCTGCTCTAAAAAGGTTTTCAGAATGTTCTGCTGAATATAGCCGTATTCGTCCCGCACACGGGAGGGCAGCGGCGGCAGCGCCTCCCCCCTTCTGCGCGGATTCGATGATGGACTTGTCATGGAGCTCGACGAGGAGGCGCTGGCCGACGGCTACAGCCTGATCCGCCGCATGTATGATGAAAAGGTAGTCGAGCCGGTAGAGACCTCCTATGTCTATAACTCCGGCCAGGCGGAAAACAAGCTCTGGATTAACGGCCAGGTGGGCTGCATGTATTTTACCGCCTCCTCCTACGGCCAGTTTGAAAACGAGCATGTGGACATGGAGCCGCACAACCCGCCCATACTCGCAGATGCCAGAATTTCCGGCTTCTCCGCCACCCCTGCGCAGGTCTGGAGCGTTGCCAACAACGATAACCAGGCGGAAGCTATTCGCTTTGTCGACTATATCCTCAACGACCCGGAAGGGATCGAAACTCTGGGGGATGTGCGCAGCGTTCCGGCATCCGCCCCGGCCAGAGAGCTGCTCGCTTCCAAAAAGATGTTTACCACCGACCCGGATGTATTGAATTCTTTAAAGGTCACCTTTAAATATGTTTTTATCTCGATTCCGCTCAAAATTACCTTTGCCCTGATTATCGCCCTGATTTTGAATATGAATCTGCGGGGGATGAATTTTTACCGCACCATCTATTACCTGCCCTCCATTCTGGACGGCAGCGTGGCGGTATCCATCCTCTGGCGCAACCTGTTTGAAACGAACAGCGTTATCAACCACTTTCTGGCAAACCTCGGCATTAAGCCGATCGCCTGGCTCACCAGCCCCAAAATTGCGCTGACGACCCTGAGCCTGCTCTCCGTCTGGCAGTTCGGGTCTTCAATGGTCTTCTTCCTCGCCGGGCTCAAGCAGATTTCCCAGGAGCTCTATGAGGCAGCCGCGATTGACGGCGCAGGAAAGGTCCGCTCCTTCTTTAAAATTACCCTGCCTCTTCTGACGCCGATCGTCTTTTTCAACCTGGTTATGCAGACGATCAACGCCTTTCAGGAGTTTACCGCCTCCTTTATCGTTACAAACGGCGGCCCGCTCAAATCCACCTATATGTATGGCCTGCTTCTCTATCAAAACGGCTTCGCCTATATGAAGATGGGTTATGCCTCCGCCCTTTCCTGGGTGCTGTTTATCATCATCCTGGCCTTTACGATGCTTATCTTCAAATCCTCGGCTTACTGGACCTTCTACAGCGATGGGGGAAATCATAATGACCGGCGCGATATCCAGAAAAACCAGAAAACGCTGCGGGAGGGCGACAGCCTACCTGCTGCTGACTCTGTTGGGGTTTGTGTTTATCTATCCGTTTTTGTTTCTCATTTCTGCCACCTTTAAAACCAATGAGGAGATTCTGGCCTCCAACTCCCTTATCCCCTCGAGCTTTTCGCTGAATGCCTATGTCGAGGGCTGGAAGGGGGTCGGGCAGTATAACTTCGGCATCTTCTTCGCCAACACCTTTAAGGTGGTTATTCCGGTGGTGGCCTTTACCATCGTCTCCTCCGTACTGGTGGCCTATGGGTTTGCCCGCTTTCGCTTTAAGGGCAACCGCATCCTCTTTTTGATTATGCTCTCTACCCTGATGCTGCCCAACGCGATTCTGATTATCCCGAAATATATCCTCTTCCGGCAGATGCACTGGCTGGACAGCTACCTGCCCTTTGTCGTTCCGAGCCTGTTTGCCACCTCCCCTTTTTTCATTTTCGCCATGGTGCAGTTTCTGCGCGGCGTACCCAGGGAGCTGGATGAATCGGCCATGATTGACGGCTGCGGCACCTTTCGCACGCTGGTGCAGATTATCGTACCGCTGTGCAAGCCCTCCATCTTCTCGATTGGCATCTTTCAGTTTATCTGGACCTGGAACGATTTTTTCAATCCCCTTATCTATCTCAACAGCGTCAAGAAATATACGCTGATGCTCGGGCTGCGCATCGCCATCGATGCACAGAGCGCAGTGAGCTGGAATCAGGTGATGGCGATGTCCTTTCTCTCCACGCTGCCCTGCATTCTGCTGTTTTTCTTCTGCCAGCGCTATTTTATCGAGGGAATTGCCACCACCGGGCTAAAGGGCTAGGAGGGAAAGCAGATGAATGTTTTGGAACGCGCACGCACTGCCTGGGAGCTCTTTTGCGAAAAGCCGCTCACCCTTTTGGTGGATGCCTCTTTGGGAGACGGTCTGCACATAACGCCGCAGGAGGAGGGGTATGAAATCCTGGCCGGCAGCGGCCAGGAGGCGCTGCATGGGGTGATGGAGCTCATCCGGCTCTGCCGCCTCGGGCAGGCGCCCGAGGCGCCGGTCGAGGAGCACGCGCGCTTTTCAATGCGCATGCTCTGGAGCTGGAGCCGGATAGAATCCACCTACCGCCACTCGCCCTATTGGAACTATCCCTCCATGCTGCGGCCGGAGCTGATGGAAGACCCGGAAAACCAGCCGGAGATGCAGAGGTTTTTGCACCACGCCGCTTCGATGGGCATCAACGCCCTGACGCTGATGCACGAGCTGCACCACAGCGATTTGGGAGACTATGACCAGCACCTCTACCTCGAATATTATAAGGCCGCCGAAGAGGGGCCGCTGGGCAGCTTTTTACCGCTCGAAAAAGAGGATGTGCTGAAAATCTATCAGGCGGCGTTATGAAGAAGGTGACGGAGGGAAAAGGAGGCGCAGGCATCCTTTTCCTGCCGGCAGAAGGAAAGGAGAAGGAAAATGAGCAAAATATGGAGCTTTATTCAGGTGGGATTGGGGGGCTTTGGCAAGACCTGGTGCACCGGCGTTATCCCGGAAATCGCTTCCTTTGCCCGGCCGGTGGCGGCGGTGGATATCAATCCCGAAACCTTTGAAAATGCGGTCCGGTATGCGGGCGTGCCCCGCGAGCGGTGCTATACCGACCTGCGCCGGGCGCTGGCGGAAAACAGGGCCGACTTTATCACCATCGTTACGCCGCCCGCCTTTCATGAGCAGGCGATTGAGCTTGCGCTGGAATTTTCCTGCGATATCGTCTGCGAAAAGCCGGTGGGCGAAAGCATCGACTCCTGCTGCAGGATTTACCAGAAGGTGAAGGCGGCGGGCCGCAAAATGATCGTTACCATGAGCCACCGCATGTCGCAGGATAAGCAGTCGCTGGAAAAGCTGCTGCGCTCCGGGAAATACGGGGATCTCAACTATCTGGTCGCCCGCCTGTGCATGACCCGCCGCCGCACCCGCATAGAACGGCTCACCCCCGGGCACAACGAGGGCGCCTGCGGCATTCTCAGCGAGGCTGCCATCCACCAGCTGGATATTCTGCGCGCGATGAGCGATTCCAACGCCAAAACGGTCTATGCGCGCTGCTGGCGTCCCAGCTGGCACCCGGGAGAAAGCGGATTTCATGACAGCTGCTTTGTGGATGTGGAGATGGAAAACGGCGTGCAGGCCCACTGCGAGCAGTCGTTTGTTAATGCGGCGGTGCTCAACGAGTGGGGGCAGGACTATATCCGCGCCGAGTGCGATAAGGCTACCGTGCTGCTGGATAAGCGTCAGCTGGAGGCGCGCTGCGACCTCGGCTTCCCGCATCCGAAGGTGGAAAGGCTGCCGATGCTGGAAAGCGCTAAGGGCTGGAGCCACCAGCTGCTGCTGCGTCAGTTTGCCGACTGGCTGGAGGGCGGCGAGGAGCCCTGCTGCTCGGCAGAGGGCCGGAAAAAATTTCAGAGGAGATGAAGAGATGAACAGTGAAAAACTTCGCGTTCTGGTGTGGACAGAGGGCATTTATGCCGAGCGCCAGCCGCTGGCGGCCAAAACCTATCCGCAGGGCATCGGCACCGTACTGACCGAATTTCTCTCCCGCGATGCGCAGCTGATCGTGCGCGAGGGGGGCCTCAAAACGATGGAGCAGGATTTCTCCGAGGAGGCGCTCGCTAAAACGGATGTGCTGGTCTGGTGGGGCCACCTTTACCACGATGAGGTGACCGACGAGATGGCCGAGCGCATCTGCCGGCGCATTTTGGAGGGCATGGGCTTTATCGCGCTGCATTCCAGCATGGGCAGCAAGGTTTTCCGCCGCCTGATGGGCACCAGCTGCCACACCAAGTGGCGCGAGATTGCCGAAAACGAACGGCTGTGGGTGATTGATACCGGCCACCCGATTGCGGTGGGGCTGGAGAAGGAATATCTCGATGTGCCGCACACCGAGATATACAGCGAGCCCTTCGACATTCCCGCTCCGGATGAGCTGGTGTTTATCAGCTGGTACGCGGGCGGCGAGGTGCTGCGCAGCGGCTGCTGCTACCGCCGCGGGGCAGGGAAAATTTTCTATTTCAGCACCGGCCATGAGGAATACCCCATCTATCACCAGCCGGAGATTCAAAAGGTGATTACAAACGCGGTGCACTGGGCAAAGCCCTCCTTCGGGCCGAAGCCGCAGTATACCTGCCATTCCCCGCCGCTGGAGGATATCCATCCGCAGTAAGCGCCCATCGGGCCGTATGATGATTCCTGCGCATGCGGGGAAGAAAGGATATTTTTGAAAATGAGCATTTTGCAGCGAGCGGCGCTCGAGTGGGAGCGCTTTCTCAAAGAATCAGGGCGCCGGGAGGCGCTGATGTCCGACATCTGCCCCCTGCAGGCGGAGGGATATATCATTGAGCGAAGGGAGCAGGGGTTTCATTCCTCATCCGCTTCTATTTCTGACTCGTGTGCGGCCGGATCCGCTTCCCGGCGTATGCGTCGCGTCAGGAGCGTATCCAGGACTTACAGCCATCTCTCCCCTGACAGGCAGACTACCTGGAAGCGCATGGGAGACTTTGTATACACTATGCATCTGAATACTCCCGCAGTTGCAATTGTACTGCAAAATGTGTTAAATTATTTTACAGCTCCTTCCCCGGGCATACCGGCTGTCGCGCCCGGTATTGTTTTGGCACCGGATCAGGCGTGCCCTTCTGAACGTTAAGATGCTTTTATTTCTGAAGCATACATATTTTTTAATAATATCAGGATTGGAGCCTGAGCCGGAATGGGGGGAAAGAGCATCCTGAACAGATGAGAGCCTGTAAGGAGGCACCTCACTTTTCAGAAAAGAGTTTCATCAACCGTGCGCCCTGCAGCCATTGCCATTTATGCGTTTGCATGATATTATTTTCAACGACGCCGGGGCACCATTGATTTGAAACCATAAACGATCGTATTTTTAAGGGGGAGATGAACCTGAAATTGCCATTAATTACCGCGCACTCCGGCTGCGAACATACACCGCGGGATTCCATGGATTCCATTGACTGTGCGATTGCCTTGGGAGCGGACGCGATCGAAATGGACATACGCCGCGCGGAGCACGGACTGCTTTACATTTCTCATGACCGGCAGCAGGGATCGGCTGTGAATGAAAAAGAAACTCTGGAATCTGTATTCCGCCGTATTCAGCATACGGCGCTGCGGTTCAATTGTGACATCAAGGAGCCTTCCGCGCTGTATGGTACCCTGGAAATGGCGAAACGGTTTCACTTCGGGCCGGATCGGCTTATCTTGACGGGTTCGGTGTCACCTGAGATGTTGGCCCTGGAACCCGAGATCATGGAACAGGCCAGTGTGTATTTAAATATTGAACAGGCACTGAAATTTCTATATATGGGCAAATTGTCCGCCGAAAAGAACGAGGCACAGTTCCCGGAGCTGATGAACAACGCAAATGCATTTACTTTAGGCATGTTGAAAGAGCAGAACTGTGTGGCGTCATTAATCAGATTGATAAAGTCCCTGCATGTACATGCCCTGAACATGTACCACATCGTTTTAACAGAAGACCTGGCAAAGGCCTTCCAATCGCAGGGAATCGCCTGTTCGGTCTGGACAGTCAATGAGGCAGACGATCAGGAGCGCTGCCTTCGTTTGGGAGTGGATAATATCACAACGGTGGCGGTTCGCTCCGCTCTGGAACGCCGGGAACAATACAGGCTTTCCGTGCGGCATTCTGCCGTATGATGAGACAAGCGGACTGACTTAAAGCCATGTTCTGAATACAGAAAAACGTTTGGAGGCATGGGATTGCGGCGTTATCATTCCTGATCAGCGCAATTCCATGCCTTTATGGTTCCAGACGTTTACGTTTGTTCTGCCTAAGAAAGAAGGAATTTGTATCAAACAGTTTTTATACCGGAGATTTACCTTTACCCAAAAGCATGTTCGAACAAATGTCCCGCTCGATTTTCGGGTTGACCGGGACCTCAGCCGGTTGGCGGTCCACCTAAAATACAGCCCAAAAATCATCTCCGATCCGGAGATTCTGCTTCCCCAAATTGAAAAATGTATGGAATCCTACCGCCCTCCCGAGTACAGGCTGACACAGGAAGAAATAAAAAAATATCATCATCTGATGAACTTCGTCACCTTATCTGTAGACAAAAACGGGGAATATATTGGATGTGCACATCGTCATTCTCCGGAGCAGATCATCTTTCTGTCAGAAGGCGGATCCAGCTATGGTTTTCTCCCGGTTGCTGCGTCCGCCGGGGACTGGCGGCTGGTGCTGCATATCCATGCGGTCGTAGTGGGAACAGTGGACTATCAGGTGGCGGTCTACGGCCTGGAAGGAGGAGAAAGCGATGATACGATACCGGCCTTTTGAACTTCACTGCCATACGCGGCACAGTGATGGGCAATTTACCGTTAAAGGATTGATGGAGAGCGCAGCGGATTATGGCTATGAAGGCATCGCTTTAACGGATCACAATACGACATCAGCACTTCTTGAAGTAACCCCTGCATTAGAGAGACAGACCTGCGCGGTTATTCCGGGAATTGAATGGACCACTTTCTATGGACATCTGTTGGTTCTTGGATGCCATCGGTTTGTGGATTGGAGATTTGTGGAACCGGATACCATTGATCAGGCTCTGGCAGAGATAAAGGAGGCTGGCGGTGCAACAGGTATCGCGCACCCTTGGGAAATCGGCGCGCCGCTGATGTGCGGCTGCAAATGGGAATTTCATGTAACACGCTGGGATCTGGTAGATTATATAGAGCTCTGGTCTAATGATAACCCCCATTCACATTCCAAAAACGCATTGGCATTACCCTGGTATGACGCGCTGCTGAATCAAGGATATCACCTGGCCGTTTCTGCCGGGCGGGACTGGCACGGTCCGGATCAGCCGGGAAAGGTTCCGCTGCTGACAGCCACCTATCTTGGTATAGAGGGTTCTATTACAGTAGAGAGCGCACTGGATTCTATCCGGGCGGGCCGGACTTATGTGAGCATGGGTCCAACCATAGCGGTGTCTCTACAGCAGAATAGCCAAAAGCTGGGGCTGGGGGAAACAGCGATGCCAGGTTCTGCGGTGATTTCCGTTTCCGTTGGAGAGACGCAGCGGCGGGATATTTGGGGAAGACACCGCATCCATGTGGAACAAATCCGTTTGGTGTGCAATGGACAAGTGCTCGATGAGCGACCTTATCAAGGAGACGCCGAAATATTTTCCTCCATACTCACGCAAGGCTGGCTGAGGGTTGAACTATGGGGAAGCTATGCGGAAGTCCAGAGCGGTCTGCTTGGACTGACCAGCCCTATTTATGTGGAAGAAAGCCGATGATTGTCATAGACAAATCTCTACAGCCCGGATCGTGCGTGGGGATAAACAGGATGAGTGACAGCATGAAAACAAACTCAGGCGCAGCCCGGGTTAAAAGCTGCGCTGAAAGGCGCTTCGACCGGACCAGGAGCGGACAGCCCGGAGATTGGGCCGCTGAGCGCCGACCGATCCGACAGGCAAAACGCCTCAACAAGCGAATGGGGATATCCTTTTGGATATCCCCATTCGCTTGTTGGCAGAGGACCACCAGCTAAGCCGGTGATTCCAAAGAAGGCTGAAAACCATGATGCAGACAGAAGAACGCCTTTAGGCGGTATCAAGTTACATGGGATATCTCAATAGAACGAGCAGTCTGATGATTTACGAAAAGTATCCGGAGCTGAAATACAAATACCGGAACCGGGAGTTCTGGTGCCGGGGATACTATGTCGACACGGCGGGGAAAAATGCCCAGAAGATACAGGAGTATATCAAAAGGCAACCCAAAGCTGTAGAAAAACCATTCAACCAACTACAGTGCCAGCCGAGTTGACTTCAAAGTGCACAGAAAAGAACCGGCCCGACACAGAATGCGGTGCCTGACATCGTATCCCCCGGCAGATGGATATCGGGCAATAACCTTTAAGCCCGTTTACGGATAGCAGGCCTTTATCCTATTTAATGGAAAAATATGATAGTGTCTGGCAATTGGAAGGCCGTATCAACACGGCCAGCATCGATGGGCTTTGCCCTTCTATCAAGTGGGCGCGTTGCAGAATGGAGAGCTGCAGCGCGCCGTTAGTATAATCAAGAAAATCAGGCCATTCATAGCCGCCCGGAAAGGAACCGGATTTCCGGATAAGATCCAGAAGGTTACGGGATAGGCGATTTCGACAAAAATTCACCTGTTTAAGGGGGAAATCTTAAAATTGGTACCTAATTTTCTTAAAAGAGGTGTATTGTAAGAAGATAACAGAGATTTTATAATCTAATTATCGGTTTTATATATTTCATACAGTCTTTCCCGCTGAAAAGCCGGAAAACCAAAAAGAAGGAGTGGATCGCATGCAAGCGCAGAAGCCCTCGCGGGGCAAGATGAAATCCTATATTGAAGGGTACCTTTTCCTCCTTCCGTGGCTATGCGGCTTTTTGCTGTTCACCATCTGGCCAATTATCCAGTCTTTCCTGCTTTCTTTCACCTCCTATGATATTTTCACCCCCCCAAAATTTATCGGCCTTCAGAACTTCGTGGAAATGTTCACATCCGACCGCATCTTTAAAAAAGCGCTCTGGGTAACACTGAAATATGTGCTTATGTCGGTACCGCTCAAGCTGTGCATGGCGCTGTTCATCGCGATGATCCTCAGCCAGAAACTGCGCGGGATTGGGATTTACCGCACGATCTATTATCTTCCTTCTATTCTGGGTGCGAGCGTGGCCATGTCAGTTACCTGGAAAATGGTGCTGGGATATGATGGGTTTGTGAACTATTTTCTGGGCCTGTTCGGGCTGGGACCGGTGAACTTTTTGGCCAATCCCAGCCTCTCACTGCCAACACTGGCGATGATCTCCGCCTGGCAGTTCGGCTCGGCCATGCTCATCTTTCTCTCCGGGCTTAAAAATGTGCCGCAGGAGCTCTATGAGGCTGCGGAGGTGGATGGCGCACGCTGGTGGAAACGCTTCATCCATATTACGCTGCCGATGCTCAGCCCCACTATCCTTTTCAACTTTATTATGAATATGATAGGTTCTTTTCAGGTCTTCACCGAGGCGTTTGTCATGACGCGCGGCGGTCCGGTCGATTCCACTTATTTCTATGTTCTGCATCTCTATCGGACGGCCTTTGAAAACTTCCGCATGGGCTATGCTTCTGCCCTTGCCTGGCTGCTGACAATCATTATTGTCATCGTAACAGCCATCACCTTTAAGATTTCCGACCACTATGTTTACTACGAAAATTGATTCCCGCCGCCTGTAAACAGCATCCATGCCAAGAAAGAGAGGAAGGATCAGGACTATGCAGTCAATGCCGAATGTTTCCGGACAGCTTGCCGAGGCGCGCCGCAAGCGCAAACGAAAGCAGGATGTGAAAAGGGGCATACGTTTTGCACTGAGCCATCTGCTGCTCATCGCAGGAGCACTGCTGATGATTTTCCCGCTGCTTTGGCTTATCAGCAGCTCCTTTAAGCTCGATAATGAAATTTTTTCCAGGGATTTTTCGTTCATCCCCCGCACTTTCACGTTCGATAATTTCCGCAAAGGGTGGAACTCAAATCCTCAATACTCGTTTTTTCACTTCTTTTGCAATACGTTATGCCTGGTCGGAGGCGTGGCTGTTGGAAACATCGTCTCCTGCTCACTGACTGCCTTTGCCATTTCCCGGCTCAATTTTCCAGGAAAAAAGCTGGTTTTTTCCATCATTATCCTAACCCTGATGCTGCCCGGCCAGGTGACGCTGATTCCGAAATATCTGATTTTTTCAAACCTCGGGTGGCTAAGCACCTATCTGCCTTTCATCGTCCCTGCCTTTATGGGGACACAGGCTTTCTTTATCTATATGATGGTGCAGTTCATGCGCGGCATCCCGGGAGAGCTGGATGAATCCGCCCGCATAGACGGCTGCTCGAGCTTTCGTATCTATGCGAGCATCATTCTCCCGCTCTCCAAGCCGAGCCTGTGTTCGGTGGCGATCTTCTCCTTCATCTGGACCTGGAACGACTTCCTTTCTCAGCTGATCTATCTCAGCGAGGTGCGTACCTACACCGTTTCGCTGATTCTGAACAGCCTAGTGGATGCGACCTCCAAATCCAGCTGGGGTTCACTGATGGCGCTGACACTGATTAGCATCCTGCCCTGCGTGCTGCTCTATTTCCTGATGCAGAAGTATTTTGTAGAGGGCATTGCTACCTCGGGTTTAAAAGGATAAAAGAACAGGGAAAATGTCGTAAGCATCGCCGAGGCGAGCTCAACACCCCGGTGTATGATGCAAATATTTGAGAAAAGCGAGGTAAAAGAATGAATAAGAAGTTCCTGTCCACTGCGCTGTGCGGTGCCCTGGCGCTTTCGGCCCTGGCGGGCTGCAGCTCCGGGCAGAGCGCATCCTCCGCACCGGCCTCATCGGCAGCCGCTTCCTCAGCGGTATCCTCGGCGCCGGCTGAAAGCGGTGAAAACATCAGCCTGCGCTTCATGTGGTGGGGCGGCGAGACCCGCCACAAAGCAACGGTAGAGGCGCTCGACCTCTATACGGAGCAGAATCCCGGCGTACGCATCGAATACGAATATGGCGGCTGGGACGGCTATTTTGACAAGCTGCTCACACAGCTGGCCGGCAACAATGCACCGGACATCGTTCAGCTCTCCTACACCAATGCCAGTGAATATGTTGTGCGCGACCAGCTCGCCCCGCTTGACTCCTATATCGAGAGCGGCCTGCTGCGCACCGACAAGCTCAACCAAACGCTGCTCGATACCTATAAGATCGACGGCAGCTACTATGCCGTTCCTTCCGGCGTCAACGTGCAGCTGCTCTATTATAATCAGACGATGTTTGATGAATTTGGTATCTCCTATCCCACTTCCGGCATGACCTTTGATGAGTATTATGCTAAGGCCAAGGAGCTCAATGATGCCGCCCGTGCCGCTGGGCGCGAGGATATCTGGGGAATGTCAGCCTATACCAATGCGCTTGATGTGAACTTCCAGCGAGTGCTGATCGATTTCGGCGGCCAGCTCTGGAATGATGACCTGACTGCCGCTGCATTCAACTCTCCGGAAGGGATCCAGGCAATAGAATATGTCAAAAAGCCGCTGGATGAAGGCTTTTGCCCTCCTCCGGAAATCAGCGCTTCCAACCCGGCGGGTGTGACCGATTTTGCACTTGGGCGCGTAGGGATGTTTATTGACAATGCCACTTCCGCCGCGGGCCTGGCCGAGACGGCTGACTTCACCCTTGGCATGGAGCTTGCCCCCTTTGGGAATAATAAAAAGGTGACCTGGTATCAGGCTTCCCAGATATTTGTCATCACCAAGCAGTCGGCGAATCCCGAGGCCGCTGCAAAAGTGATCGATTATATGCTCAATGATGAAGCGGCCGGCAAGATTCTTGCCTATGAGCGCGGTATTCCTGTGAATGAGGATATCCGTGCTGCCTCCGTTGAGGGTAAGAGCGAGATTGAAAAGAAGGAACTGGAACTTGTCGATGGGGCCGCCGAATTTACGGGCGATGGCGTACCCATGCCCTTCCCTCCCGGGTATTTAGATGTGCACAGCGAGTTTGAACGCCTGCAGGAAGCTGTGATGTATGGCCAATCCACCCCGGAAGAGATGATGAACAGCCTCGAGAGCTTTGCCAACCAGACCATTGGAAAATTTAACTGATTCAGATTCCGGATGTTTTCGCCCCGCCCGGCCGGGCGGGGCGAATCTTGTGAAAGGCAGGTTTTAAAAAATGAAAAACGGCAAGCTCCAGGCCGCTATCCTCGGCTGCGGGACGATCGGCAACCTCCATGCCCGGGCTATTCTTGCCAACCCTGCGTTGGTCGGACTTTATGGGGTTTGTGACCTGATCCCCGAGCGCGCGCAGGAGTACCAGGAAAAATATGGCGCGGAGCATATCTATATGGATCTACAGGAGCTGCTCGCTGACCCACAGGTTGATATCGTGCATATCTGCACGCCAAGCGGCTACCATGCCGAGCATGCCATCGCCTGTGCGCATGCGGGAAAGCATATCCTCTGCGAAAAGCCGCTGGATATCAGCAAAGAAAAAATGTCCCGGATGATCGAAGCCTTTGAAGGCACCTCCCTCAAGGCGGCGGCTGTTTTCCAGTACCGCACCTATCCCGGTGTTCAGGAGGCGAAGCGCCTGATCGACAGCGGGGCGCTCGGGCGCATATTGGTAGCAAACGCCCGTTACCAGCAGTACCGCAGCCCGGAATATTACCGCAGCGCCGGCTGGCGCGGCACCTGGGAGATTGATGGCGGCGGCAGCACGATGAACCAGGGCATCCATATCATGGATATTCTCTGCTATCTGACGGGGGGTGCCCGTTCGATACTGGCCAAGGCGCCCACCCTTGCGCGCGATATCGCCGTTGAGGATGTTTCCTGTGCCATCATGAGCTTTCACAGCGGCGCCATCGGCACCTATCAGGCAACGACGCTCGCCGACCCCCCGGTGTGCATCATGGCGGAGCTTTTTTGCGAAAAAGGGCGGCTTGTTTTCGACCCGCCTGGCGTTACCCTCTATACGCAAAAGGAACCGCAGGGCAGGCCGCTCGGCGATGACCCCGCCGCCGGAGACTTTCAGGAAATGGGCGGCGGCCCGCTTGATATCGGCGCCGTCGGCCATGCCCGGCTGGTAGAAAATCTTGCACATGCCATCCGCGGGGAAGAGGAGGTCTTTATCCCCATTCATGAAGGGCGGCGCTCGGTGGATACCATTCTGGCGCTCTATGAATCCCACCGCACGGGCAAAGAAGTGTTGATCGGCTGATTAAAGGAGGACAGACAGATGCTTCGTTATGGTCTTTTGGGCTGTGCGCATGGACATGTTTTCGGTTTTTGCGAGAGCATGCAGCGTGCCGGCGGCATGCTGGCCGGCATTCTGCAGGATGGGACCGAAAACGCCGCGGCGCTCGCCGAAAAGTTTCAGGCACCGCTGCTTTCCACCCCCGATGCGCTTTTTAGCCGGGATATCCATCTGGCGGGCACCTTTGCCCCGAGCAACCAGCGCATACAGATGATCCGCCTGTGCGAAAAACAGGGCGTGCATGTGATGAGCGACAAACCGCTCGCTGTGGATGAGGCCGGGCTGGAGAAACTTGAGCGTATCATCCGGGCCGGCCATGTGCAGGTGGGGGCGATGTTCACCGTCCGCTTTTTGCCTGCGGTACAGGGGCTTCGCGCGCTGCTGAAAAGCGGAGAAATCGGTGAGCTGATCCAGATGGAAATTTTTAACCCCCATAAGCTGACGCCTGAAAAGCGCCCGGACTGGCATTTTGACCCCCAGCGCGGCGGCGGCGTGGCGGCAGATCTGTTTACCCACAGCCTTGACCTCTTTTACTGGCTGGGCGGACGGGAGCCGGCCCGGATAGAAAGCGCGGATATCTTTAAAACCATCCTGCCGCAGTACCCGGGTTTTTATGACCTGGCGACCGCTTCGCTCTGTACCGGGCGGGTAGGAGGTTATCTTCGCGTTGACTGGCACATGGCCGAAGGACACTGGAACTGGGGGGATATCCGCATCTTCTGTACCTGCACGAAGGGATGCGCCGAGGTGCGTGCGAGTGGCGATCCGCTCACCCGCCGGCCGGAGCTCATCGTCTATTCCCCCTGCGGGGAGACTGAAAGCCGCCCGCTCCCGCCGGCCGGGATGGATGAAACGGAGGATTTCCTGCAGCGCATTCAAGAGAAAAAAAGCTGCATAACCGGTGAAGATATCCTCTATACGACCCGGCAGGCGCTGGAGCTGGAGCGGCAGGCCATCCGGCACCAATGGATGTAGGGTATGGGTCCTGGCAAAACAACCTGCTTGCTAAAAGGGGCAGGACGCTGTATCCTAAAGCGGAAGATCCGTAACGGCTTGGAGGTGGTCTCCTGTACAACCTGATGATTGTGGATGACGAGGAGAAGATCCGCGCGGGAATTTCCAGCTATTTTCCATGGGATGAGCTGGGCTTCAGCGTGATAAAACTTGCGGCGGACGGGCAGGAGGCTTTTGATTTTATGCTCGGTGACGAGCGGGTGGATGTCATTTTGTGCGATATCATGATGCCGGTTGTGAACGGCATGGAGCTGTTGGAAATGATGGAGGAAAGCGGGATGTCCGGTGTGAAGGTGGTTCTCCTGAGCGGATATCGGGAATTTGAATATGCGCATAAGGCGATTCGCTTCGGCGTTCGGGATTATCTGCTTAAGCCCACCAAATACAAGGAGCTGTATGCCACCTTTTCTAAGCTTAAGCAGGATCTCGATGAGGAGGCCCGTCTTGCCCAGCCGCTGGCCCCGGAAGTGCCGGCGATGGATACGGGCGTCATCAACCAGCTGAAAAGCCTGATCTATGAGCAATACCGCACGCTTTCCCTGCAGCAGGCGGCCGATATTGTCCACATGAATCCCTATTATCTTTCCCGGCTTTTCAAGCAGAAAACCGGCCAGAATTTCTATGAGCTGCTGCTTAAGGTGCGAATGGATGCCGCCGCAGAGCTGCTGACTGGCAGCGACCACCGAATCTATGAGATCAGCGAAATGGTGGGCTATAAAAACCCCAAAAGCTTTCTGAAGATTTTTAAGCGCTTTTATGGAATGAATCCCACCGACTACCGCCGGGAGCACATATTGTGACGCCGCGCACATTGCCCAGCCGCAGGGGGCTGTTCCTGCAGAAATTCTCCTCCATTTTTTTGCCGATGCTGTTGGTCGCCTTTCTGCTTAGTGCCGTCAGTGGGGCGCTGCTCATACACCGGGAGATAGAGTCGGCCATTCGGCAGAGCAACAATATGCTCGCGCAGGCGATGCAGACGATTGAGATACTCTTCGGGAGCGTGGATACCGTTGCATTGGCCGTCTGCCAGGATACCGGCTCCTTCGACCGGATACAGGAGATCTTCAATGGAGAAAACTATGATGACCGCGAGGCCCGGCTGGAAACGGAGCGGTTTCGCCGCTTTGTTTCCAGTACGGCCAATTCCATCCCTTATATACAATCTGTCTATGTCTATGTCAAAAACGATTATGAGCGCTTTATCGCGACCGATGTGAGCCAGATCGTTTCTCTCGAGGAGTATTTCGACACTGCCTGGTATGAGAGCTATCTGCAGCACCGGGAGAGTGACCAGGTCTGGACCGAGTCGCGCTTCATTCAGCGCTACAGCTTTGAAAAACCGACTGAAATTATCTCGCGCTGCCGCATGCTGGTTCCCCGCGGGATGCGGGAGATGGGCGTCATCGTAGAAAACGTGGAGAAGCGAAAAATCCGTGCGCTGCTCGATTCGCTCCGGCTGCTGCCAGGCCAGGAAATTTCCATTTTGGATGACCGCGGCCAGACGCTGCTGACCTACCGGCAGAACGGGGAAAAAAGCACGCAGGAGTCTCTGTGCATGCGCGCTGAAATCTCCTCCCGCCGCTTCGGCTGGACGTTTGTCTCCAAGATCCCCTATGCCATGCTTTTCCAGGCCATCATGCCGCTGCTTCAGATACAGCTCATCGTGCTTGCGGTGTGTTTTGTCCTTTCACTGGGCATGGCCCTGATCGTGACCCGGCACAAATATGCGCGGGCGCTCATGGTTATCCGGGTGATTAACAGCCGTAGCCCGGAGGGCTTTGTCTACTCTGAAAAGCGTCCGGATGAATATGACTATTTCCTCGAGAGCATTCTGCGGGAATATATCGAAAAGACCAACCTGGAGCTGACAATTGCTTCTCAGCAGTATCAGCTGCGCATTATGGAAATCCTGGCGCTGCAGTCGCAGATTAATCCCCACTTTTTGTTTAACACGCTGGAGGTCATCAAATGGGAGAGCATCGGTCTTACCCACGGGGAAAACACCGTTTCCGAAATGCTGGAAAGCCTGGCAGACATCATGCGCTACTCCCTTTCTGACCCGCATGAGATGGTTTCCCTGCAGAAGGAAATGGAGGTCTCCAAAAGCTATATCCAGATTTTGCAGAACCGCTATGTGAATAAGTTCGATGTCGACTGGCGTGTTGACCCGGTGCTCAGCAGCCAGCAGGTGCCCAAGCTTTTGCTGCAGCCGCTTATCGAGAACAGCGTATACCACGGCATTAAGGAAAAGCCCGGCTTCTGCCGGATACGCATACGCATCCATCAGCGTGGCAGTGTGCTGATCCTGCGGGTATATAACAACGGCGCTGGGATGACGCGCGAGCGGCTGCACCAGGTGCGGGAAAGTCTGCATGCTAGCGACATGACCAATCGGATCGGGCTTTACAACATTGCGAAGCGTCTGTCGCTTCTTTTCTCCGGCGCGACTGAGGTGCGCATTTACAGCCGGGAAACGCTGGGAACGACAGTCGTTATTCGTATCGGACAAACGCAGGAAAAGGAGGATAAGGATTGAAAACATGGATCAGGGGCGGCACGCTGCTGACGCCCTACCGTTCGCTCCCGCAGAGCAGTCTGCTGATTGAGAATGGAAAGATACTCGGTCTGCTTGCTCCCGGGGAGGCGCCGCCTGACGGGGAGATGGAGATCATCGAAGCCAGGGGGTGCTATATCGCACCCGGCTTTATTGATGTCCACGTCCACGGTGGGGGCGGCTATGAAGTCATGGGCGCGCCTGCGGAGGAGATCTCGGCGCTTTGCAGGGCGCACTGCCGCTATGGCACCACCTCGCTGCTGCCGACAACGCTCGCTTCCCCCGTCCCAGCGCTGTGTGCCGCGCTCGACAGTATCCGGCAGGCGCAGGCGCTGTGTGAAAAGAATGGGGATGTGCATATTCTCGGAGCCCATCTGGAGGGACCGTTTTTGGCGCAGAGCCAGCGCGGCGCACAGGCGCCGGAGTATATCATCGAGCCGGATGCCGAAAACGTATCGGCGCTGCTTGACCGGTGGGACGGGGTGCGCATGATGGGCGCCGCCCCGGAAATCCCCGGCGGTTTCGCGCTCGGCCGGGAGATCACCCGGCGGGGAATTACCGCTTCAATTGCCCACTCGGATGCCACCTTTGCCGAGGTGGAGCAGGCTATGGAATATGGATACAGTGATGTGACCCACATTTACTCCGGCTGCTCGCTGACCCACCGGGTGGGCGCCTACCGGGTGGCGGGCGTTGTAGAGGCGGGACTTTGCAGCGATGCACTTACCGTTCAGGTGATTGCAGATGGCAAGCATCTGCCGCCCGAGCTGCTGCGCTTCATTGTCCACTGTAAAGGCTGTGCGCGCATCGTGCTGATTACCGATGGGCTGGGCGCTTCGGCGACCGAAGCAAAGGAGGGGGAAATCTACATCCAGAAAAACGGGGTGCCGGCCATCCTGGAGGATGGCGTAATGAAACTGATGGACCGGCTTTCCTTTGCCGGCAGTATCGCCACCATCTCCCGGCAGGTGCGCAATATGCATATGCTGGCCGGCGTGCCGCTGTGCGAGGCGGTGCGCATGGGTACTGCCAATCCCGCAAAGCTGATCGGTGCGGTGGACAAGGGCATCCTTGCCCCGGGGTATGATGCGGATGTGATCCTGTTTGACGAGCAGGTAAACGTTACCCGCACCCTGGTAAAAGGGCACACCGTTTATGCGGATGAAACCGGATGGCAGGAGGGGGCGGGCAGGCAGGCCCACTAAAATATATTTTGAGGAAAGGAACGTTGAAAATGAATTTGAGTATTTCCAGGACTCCGGAGGAGATGGGCGCACTGGCGGCTGAAAAGGTCAGGGAGTTGATCGATGAGGCGGTTTCCAAGCGGGGCGAAGCGCGCATGATGGTATCGACCGGGCAATCGCAATTCGAGTTTTTTGAGGCGCTGGTAAAGCTGGATATTCCCTGGGACAAGGTGGAAATCTACCATCTGGATGAATATGTCGGCCTTCCGATTACCCACAAGGCGAGCTTTCGCAAATACCTCAGGGAGCGCTTTATTGACAGAGTCGGCAGCCGGCGCATGCACTATATCAGCGGCGAGGGAGATGTAGAAAAAACCATTGCCGAGATCAGCGCCTCCATCCGCGAGAGGCCGATCGATATCGGGGTCATCGGCATCGGGGAAAACGGGCATATCGCCTTTAACGACCCGCCCGCCGATTTTGAAACGACTGCCGCCTACCATGTCGTTACGCTCGACCCCAAGTGCCGTGCGCAGCAGGTGGGGGAAGGCTGGTTCCCTTCGGTGGAAGAGGTGCCAAAGAAAGCGATCAGCGCAACCGTACATCAGCTGTTTTCCTGTCATTCGGTTGTTTCGGTTGTTCCACATGCGGTAAAGGCCAAAGCGGTGCGCGATACGCTGGAGGCCCCCGAGGTGACCAACCTGGTTCCCGCCACCAAACTGCGCGAGCACGCTGCCTGGTTTTTGTATCTGGATGAGGAATCGGCTGCGCTGCTGAAAAGGTAAGCAGGAGGAAAAAAGCGATGAAAAAATATGTGATGGTCGGAGCGGGCAGCCGCGCAACCTCAATGTATGCCGCCAACATCCGGCAGCATTTTCAGGACTGCGCCCGGCTAACGGGGGTGTATGACCCCAACGAAAAGCGCGCTGCGGCGATGATAGAAATCGCCGGACTGGAGGGCTGTACCGTTTACCGGGACTTTGACGCCATGCTTGCCGCCGAAAAGCCAGATACCGTTTTGGTCGTTTCGATGGACTGTACCCATCATACCTACATCATCCGTGCACTGGAGGCCGGGTGCGATGTGATTTCGGAAAAGCCTCTGACGGTCGATGCCGAAAAATATGCGCAGATTGCCGAGGCTGAGAAGCGCACCGGGCGCAAGGTAACGGTGACCTTTAACTGTCGCTTCATGCCCTTCTTCGCTCGGGTCAAGGAGCTGGTTTCTTCCGACGCGGTAGGCGATATCCTGAGTGTCCATTATGAATGGTATCTGGATACCTCGCACGGTGCGGACTATTTCCGCCGCTGGCATCGCCGCCGCGAAAATTCCGGCAGCCTGCTGGTTCATAAATCTACCCATCATTTTGATATTGCCAACTGGCTGCTGGCGCAGGAGCCGCAGGCGGTCAACGCCTTCGGAAGCCGCCGATTTTATGGGTCAAAGCCCGAGCGGCGCTCACAGCGCTGTCTGAACTGCCCGGATAAGGGCAGCTGCGAGTTTTACCTGGATATTACGGCGAACGACCAACTGCGAAAGCTCTATTATGAAACGGAGGATACAGACGGCTATTTCCGCGACCGGTGTGTCTTTTCGGATGAAATCGATATCGAAGATTCGGTTGCGCTCAATGTGCAATACAGCGGCGGCACAGTTATGAGCTATTCGTTGACCGCCCACTCCCCTTATGAGGGTTACCGACTGGTTTTAAATGGTGCAAAGGGCCGGTTGATTGCCGAACATCAAACCGGCATTGGCTACTATCAGGGCCAGGAAACCTATCACCTCGCCGTTTATAACCGCCGCGGCGAGCGGGTGGACTACGGACAGCCAGGCACCTTTGTGAATGCTCCGGGGCACAACGGAGGCGATATCCGACTGTTGGAGATGCTGCTGCGCGGCTACAACGAGGACCCGCTGGAACAGATAGCCGATTCGCGCGCCGGGGCAATGTCGATTATGATTGGCATTGCGGCCAACCGCTCGATGAAGGAAGGGCGTCAGGTGCAAATCAGCGAGCTGATGCCGGAAAGAGCCCTGGACAGGTAAGCATGCACCGAGGCCGGCTGTCTGCAGCCTAGCTCCTTTTGGCAGAGCTGTTGCGTCTATTTGCCGGGTGCAGTGCAAAGTAAGACGAAAAATATCAAAAAACAGAAAAGAGCTGCCAAAGGGATTTCCGGCTGGCAGCTCTTTTTGTATGGAGAAAACCACACACGCTGGGCAAGTGCTTCATTTGAACAATGATAGAAAGAAAAAATGAAAGCACAAAGCGGTCAAAGATATTTAGAATCTTTGACCGCTTTGTGCTGCTTATAAAAATGACAATCTGAAAATACAACATATAGGCGTTATTTATAGATGGCTTTTAAAATTTCTTTTCAGTTAATATAAAAACGCACCATTTATCGCCATAAAATCGCGGCCCGCTCCCCTTCTGGTCACGTTTGTGGAGGCAAATCCTCTCCCCACAAACTCATTCAGCATTGTGGTAGTCATGGTGCCAAATCCCTGGTACCTGTCAATCAAGGCGCTGCATTTCTCAGCTGATTTCTTTCCCTGCCCGTATCCCCTGACGGCCTTGTTCAAGTCTGCGATCTCTGCGGCAAATTCGTCCCGCTCCTTGGTATACTGCTTATCTAGGGCGGCATATCTGGCATCAGGCAGCTTACCCGGGTTGCGGCCTTCTCATATATACGGTACTGGGTGGGCGGAGTGTTCCCACAGGCATTTTTCTATATCGGAAGCAAGTGTGCCAGGGATTCCTCTTGCCGTTATAGATACGGTAAACGTACATCTTGCCGCCGCAGTCAGCACAGCATATCAGGCCCGTCAGCGGTGCCTTTTCGCCCCAGCCATCCGGGTATCGTTTGACATTCCCACGGATACGCCAAATGAAGAGCTTGCGAAGCTTTACGGCCTCGCAGGTCTTCCCATAGTTTTTCTTGCGGTAGAACAGGTAACTGAGCAAAAAGCGCACGCTCTGATCGGCGCAGACCACCGCCCATATGCCGACGATGCTCGTATGGAAAAAGGTCGTCAGGCAAAGCGCGAACGGGATGCGGATCCCCCCGATCAGCATGGGCAGCCGGGAAAATCCAGCGCCCTTGAGCGCGCCCGTATAGACCCGTTGCAGGTTTTGCGGTATCTGCACGAGCCCCATTAGCCGCAGGTAGATGGCGCCGAGCGCAATAACCTCGGGGGCGTTGGTCAGCAGCCGCATGGCCTGCCGGGGGAACAGGATGCAGGAGCCGAATACAATCACCGCGATGGCCCCCCGCTGGATCTGCCGGATATACTCCCGCCCCAGGCGCCTGTCGCAGGCACCCAGGGCCTGGCCGGTAAAGGTTGTCGCCGCCACGCCGAATCCCAGCACCGGCATCTCCGAGAGCGATTCCGCCTGCAGGCCCAGCTGGTTGGCGGCAAAGGCAACATCGCCAGAGGAGAGGATGCCCCTGCTCAAAACGATGGAGGCCGCCTGCCAGAAAATTGTTTCCAGCCTCGAGGGGATGCCGATGCGCAGGACATCGCCCAGGATGTCCTGCTGCAGGCGAAAGCGCTCGCGCAGCATGTCATGCAGCATGCCGCCGCGCCGCAGCAGGATGAACAGCCCGCAGCCCGCGGCTGTCCCCTGGGCGCAGACGAGGCCGATCGCCGCCCCGCGCAGCCCCAGCGCCGGCGCCCCCAGAAGACCGAAGATGAGCGTTCCGCTCACGAGGATGTTTACCGTGTTCATCACCAGCGCGAGCGTTTTGACATTGCCCTGCCCCTGCAGAAAGCCGGTAACGCACAGCATCACCGCCTGGAATGGGAAGCCGAGCGCTATCAAGCGCAGGTAGGCCGCCGCGTTCGAGCCGATAGCCTCATCGGGGCCAAACAGCCCCAGCAAGAGACGCGCAGCAGTGCGAAACACCAGCGCGACCAGCAGGGAAACGGCCAGCATGAAGCGTTTTGTCAAGTGCTTTTTTGAGTTATTGACACAAAACTTTTCAGCGCGGCGGGAAACGGGTGGGAAAAGGGGCGCAAAACGCACCTGTGGACGGTTAAAAGCCGTTTTCGTGGGTAGGTAGTATAAAAATTTCGTGTCTGCAACGCCTTAAAAACCAGGCCTTTTCAAGCCCTATTGCGTACACTCCATTCTGTTCTTTGGAAGAGGTCGAGGGTGCGGGGGCAGAGTTGTAAAATCCTGTTCCCCGTTTTCGTCGGCGAAATGGCAACGGCAAAAATCCAGACGGTCAAGGGGTTAAAAGTGGAGATTTTTTCGCGCCCTTTGCGAAAAAATACTACTCGTCCCTTGACCGTCTGGATAGGCGGAACTGACGTAGAACGGGGATTGTTTTTCGTAATTGGGTATGGTATAATTTTCCCAAGTACAAATCGATATTTATGGAGGGACTAATGTCTAAGGTTTTTATTATGTGTGGCAAACTTTGTAGCGGAAAAAGTACTTATGCCAATAAAATCAGCTCAACACACAAAGCAGTGATTCTTTCAATTGATGAAATAATGTTGTCGGTGTTTGGACAGGATGCCGGAGAAAAACATGATTACTATGTTGAAAGAATAAAGGCATACCAATATGCAAAATCTGTTGAGATTGCAGAATC
>JAAWAN010000043.1 GCA_022792175.1 Provencibacterium sp. | reverse complement strand
CCACGTAAATCACTACAGAAACCCGGACGGCTAGTCAGCCAGAATGATGGCCGGCTTGGTGATCAGGGCCCGGGAGATTGCCACCCGCTGCTGCTGTCCGCCAGAGAGGTTGCCCGGCATATTTTGCAGTCTGTTCTCCAGAGCCAGCATGTTCACGATTTCGTCCATAAAACTCTGGTCTGCCGTGTCTCCGTCCAACTCTACGGGCAGGACGATATTTTCATAAACATTCAAAATGGGGACCAGATTGTAGTTCTGGAAGATGAAGCCGATATTGCGGCGGCGGAAGATGGTCAGTTCCTCATCGTTCTTTTTTGCCAGGTCCTCCCCCCGGACAAGAACGCTGCCAGCGGTAGGGGTATCCAATCCGCCCATCATATTGAGAAGGGTGGACTTACCGCTGCCGGAGGTCCCAACCACCGCCACAAATTCCCCCTGCTCCACCGAGAGATTGACGCCATCCAGAGCGCGGGTGATGTTGAGCCCGCTGCCATAATACTTTTTCAGGTCAATGCTCTGTAATATATGCATCTTCGTCTGCTCCTTTCACGGCTGTTCGCCTGTTGCAGAGCTATGGTAAAATCCAAATGTCACAGAAATGTCCGAACAGGGAGTTTGCTTGTGAATTTTTTGTGAACAGCTTATCTTCTGGGCAGGAACACCGAAAAGGTAGAGCCCCTTCCAGGCTCCGAGGTCACCTTGATATAGCCCCCCTGCCGGGTGACAATCTCGCGGGCCAGATACAGGCCAATGCCCACTCCCGGCTGGTCATGGACCTCCTCCTCCCGGTAGAAGCGCCGGAAGATGGTGGCCTGCAGGCTCTCCGGGATGCCCTTGCCGGTATCGCTCACATCCAGCTTGACATACATTTCCCACTGCTCCGCCGATACGCAAATAGCCCCGCCCGCCGGGGTATATTTCACCGCGTTGTCCAGCAGATTGAACAGAGCTTCCGCCGTCCATCTGCTGTCATGGGACAGGCTCAGATCCTCCGGGCACTGCACAGTTACAGAGATACCCTTTTTCTCCGCCCCGTAGACAACACCGGAACAGGCCATCGCCAGAGTATCGATCAGGGGACTTTCCTTCTTTTCCAGCTGAATAGCCCCGGTCTCCAGCCGGGAGGTTTTTACAAGGGATTGGAAAAGAAATTCCAGTTTTTCCGTCTGGCTTCGGATCCCCTGCAAAAAGTCCTGCCGCTCCTCCTCGGTGACGGGCTTTGATAAAAGCGTATCAGTCACCATCTTCAGGTTGCTCACTGGCGTTTTCACCTGGTGGGAGATATCCGACACCAGCATTTGCAGCTCCTGCCGCTCGCTGTTCACCTTGCGCCGGTTCTCCTCCAGAATGCCATACAACCGGAAGAGGCGGTGATCGATGCGGGCGAAGATGGTTTCCCTGTCGCTGGCTCTGGCCGGTTCCCCGCCGCTTATCATACTGTCCATAGTCTGGCACAGGCCGCTGGTGAAACGGGAGAGCCGTTTGGCAAAAAGCAGCGTCAGCAGGAACAGCCAGAAAAGGGTGCAGACGGTCAGCGGCACGCCGGCCAGCAGCACCCATCCTTGGCCGGTTATGGCAAAGAGAAGGAAGGAGATGGCCAGCATTGAGATTGCCGCACCGGTCTCTGCCAGCCAGAACAGCGTTTTCACCGGGCTTTGTTCCAGCTTCATTTTCTTTCTCCCCCTGTCCACTGGTAGCCTATTCCATAGATGGTTTTGATGTAGCTATCGCCCTGCGCCTCGATCTTGCCCCGAATGCGGCTGATGGAGGTGGTCAGGGTGTGCTCGTCCACAAACCGTTCATCCGCATCCCACAGCCGCTCCAAAAGGCGCTGCCGGGTCAGGACCTGCCTGGGATTTTTACAGAACAGGTACAGCATTTTGTACTCCATGGGGGAGAGAGCAAGGGGTTTCCCGTTCAGGGAGGCGGCCTGTTCCGAAAAATTCAGGAACAGTCTGCCATCCTCATAAAAGTCACTGACTGGCCCTCGGTGCTCCAGCATAGCGAACATGGCGCGGATCTTTCGCTGCAAGGCACCAATGGAAAAAGGCTTGGTGATGTAGTCCACCGCACCGGCCTCATACCCCCGAATCTGGTCGCTCTCCTGATCGTTGGCGGTGAGAAAGATCACTACCGTGTCAGGCCGCTCCGGCTTGATGAGTCTGCACAGGTCATAGCCACTGCCATCCGGCAGGCTGATATCCAGCAAAACCAGATCATATTCCTTTTGGATGAGCAGACGCCTGGCGGTTCGGACGTTCAGAGCAGGGGTGACCTCCCAGCCATCGGAGGTCAGGTTGTAAGCCAGGGTTTTATTCAAAAGGGCATCATCTTCCACAATCAGAATCCGTTTCATGCTCGGTCCTCCTTTGGATACTGAGAACAGTATAGCGGGAAAATGTCCGGGAAATGTTACAGCAATCAATTTTCGGTGACAAAAAAGCGCAGCTTCTCTACCAGGGGAAAGCTGCGCTTTTTTAAAGCGGGAAGGTTTATTTTTTAACCCTTCTGATAAACGCACCGATAAGCCGCGCAGGCATGCCATAGACTGAGACGGGTTCTGCTGCCGCTTATCTCTCCGGCATTTTGAATCCTGTAAGGGCCAGATTCAGGTAATCGTTAAACGGCTTCATCCGTCGAAAAATATCTGCAGCCATGGACAGGAACTGCTCGCCGTCCATAAGCGCTTCATCCGGCACCGGGTACTCCAGATACCAGCTCTTATTCTTCAGATATTCCGCCTGAGGATGTTCTTTTTCATATCCCGACGGGACATTTTTCAGCGCGGACCCACCTACGGTGAAATGTTCCCGGAAAGAGGGAGCGGTGATAATGGACTCCCACTCCTCACCATGGGCCGAGATGTAATCCCGCACCATTCGGGTGGCGTCCTTAAACATATCCGCAAACAGCCCGCCCCCCAGGAAGGAGCGGCCTCCGGGCTTGATCATCAGGTAATAACCAACTGGAATGGGCAGCTTGCCCATGGACGAAATATGTGCCCGAAAGGCGGGATTGTAAGGGGACTTGTCATGACTGAAGCGGGTGTCCCGTACCAGCTTGAAGGTCAGCTCTCCGGGAGCGCGCCCGAGGATGCTGCTGTCAAACTCCCCAATATGAAGAATCAGAGCCTGCACCAGCTCCTCAAACCGGGTGTTGGCCGCCTGATACTCAGCCTTATGGGAATGGTACCATTCCCGGTTATTGTTGGCGCTCAAGCTGCTCAGATAGTCCAAAATGATCTGTATATCCATACTTTTCATCCTCCTGTGCTTTTGTGAAAGTGGTAAAGGCCGGGCCGCCCGGGAGGTCCCGGAGCATCTGCTTCAGCCGTTCGTCAGACTGGTATGCCCGGATGGTAAAGACGCTCCCCCTTGAAGGAGAACAGACGGGTCATTACCTTCAGAAGAATATTCTGGAAGGCATCCTCCGCATCATAACCGCAGAAGCTGCCAGGCTTTCGCAGGAACAGGCTGAACACCAAAGCCTGCACCCTGACCTTTAGCGTCGCCTTATCCCCGGCGGCGGTCCCTCCGATCGAAGCGGGAATCTTCTGATTTGCTTTTTCGTCCATAAAACACCTCCTGTAAGGTTAGAGAGAGAGAAACGAGGTTTGTGACAGGAAAAGCAAATATTTTAGGGCTATACCCATGATAAAAGAAAAAAGCGTATCATTATCATAGACCGTACTGACAAAAAGTGCAAGTGTATATCCTTCCCCTACCACGAACACGGGAGCAAACTCCACACAGTCCCTCAGAAGAGAGCTCTCTGGTGAAGCAAAGCACCGATTCCCGGCCGGAACGCTCCTTAGCCGGGAATGTAGTTTGCGCCGTTTTTCTCTGCCGTTTCAAAGAACCGCTTTATCTATCGGGCAGCATGGAATCAAGCCATGCCGCAATTTCCGATTTTGAGGTGCCGCCGGCAAAACGCGTTGCGCCCATCCACTCTGCCGTATCGGAACACAAACTGTGCAGGTTGTCCGCGCTGGAACCGGCCCCGCTGCTGTGGGAGGTGCAGAAGGGGATGATGGTTTTCCCCGAAAAATCATGGCTTTCCAAAAATGTACGGATAATCCGGGGGGCCTGCCCATGCCAGATCGGGTAGCCCAAAAGAATCGTATCATACTGAGCGAGATTTTCTACGCTGCCAGAGATACCGGGCCGGGCGGAGGGGTCGTTCTGCTCCTGGTCGGCTCGACCGCCTGTATAATAGGCCAGGTCAGCATCAGTATAGGGCTCTGCCGCAATGATTTCATACAGATCGGCATTCAGAATATCCGCAGCATACTCTGCCAATGGCCTGGTTGTCCCTGTGGCCGAAAAGTAAGCCACCAAAACTTTTTGATCCATCGTTTTTTCGTCCTTCTCCGTCGCTTCTGTGTTGTCAGAGATCTCTTCCGCCGAAGAAGAAACGAAGGGCGTTTCCGATTCCATAGCGGAAGGTATTCCTTCTGTGGCCCAGAAGGATTCCCCGCTGTTTGGCGGAGCCATTTTCTGGCTCTGAGATGCAGAGGAGCCCTCAGAAGCTACACCTTGACCTTGTGATAAGGAACTGCTCTCCGGGACCGTATTCTGAGACAGAGAAGAACTTCCCGAAGATGGGGGAGTTTTGCAGGCTGCCAAGGTGACAGCCATCGTCACCATTAGCAGGAAGCAGGCGATTTTTTTCATTTTAATCCCGCCTTTCCGCCATGATGTTCAAAAGCCCGGCCATGTTTTTTCCCAGGTTCGCCATCGTTTCCATTCCCTCTTCATCCCCCGCGGCTTCTCCCGGCATCCGGCCATAGGCTATGGTCCAGTAGGAGGAACCGACCACAAACATTTCCTGAAGAAGAAATGATTCATCGCGTCGATGGTATTGAGAGCGCCGCCCTCCGGGCAGCTGCCACTGCCGCTCCGACCTTATGCCGGAACATTCCCCGGTTCATATCTGAAACTGCCGCCGCCCGCTCCAGAAAGGCCTGCATATTGGCGGAGATGTTTGCGGAATAAACCGGCGAGCCAAGAATAACCCCATCCGCGCTTTTCATTTTCTCGAAAATATTCTGGAAAGGGTCCTTCTGGTGAACACAGTTTCCCTTGCCGCCACAGGCCCAGCAGGCTTTGCAGGGCTGGATGAACTCGCCGGAAAGCTGGATCAGCTCGGTCTCGATTCCGGTGGCTTCCAATTCTTCAAATGCCTTTTTTATCATGATTGCGGTATTTCCGTCTTTTCTGGCGCTGCCATTAATCCCTAAAACCTTCATCGCCCTTTCTCCCTTTTTCTTAATACCAATCGTGCTTTTCGTTTCTATCAAGAGCATTGATGCGCGACATCTCTTCCGCGGTAAGTTCAAAGTCAAACAGCTCGGTATTTTCCCGGATATGGTCGGGATTACTGGAGCCGGGGATAACCACCACCTCTTTTTGCAGGTTCCAGCGTAAAATCACCTGAGCAGAGGATTTCCCGTGGGCTGCGGCTATCCCGGAAATCACCGGGTCGCCCAGAAGCTCTGCCGTGTGCCCACGGCCACCCAGGGGATACCAGCCCTGGACAACGATGCCCTTCTCCTGAATAAAGGGGATGACATCGTTTTCCTGGTAGTAGGGATGGATCTCATTCTGCACCAGGGCGGGAGTGATGCTTACCCGGGGCAGAAAGTCGGTCAGCTCCGATACATACCAGTTGGAGAGGCCAAGGGAGCGAATCTTTCCCTCCTCCACAAACCTTTCCATTGCCTGATACGCTTTTACATCGTTTCGGTCGGGATGGTGCAGAAGCATCATATCCACATAGCCCAAATCCAGCCGGTCTAAGCTGGCCTGGATAGAGACTTCCGGATCTGTCATCTCACTGCCCGGATAGATTTTTGTGATGACAAAAATCTCTTCTCTGGAAATCCCCAGCTCCTCCATCGACTCCCGGACGGCCCGGCCTACCTCCTCCTCGTTGCCGTAGGCAGAGGCGGTGTCGATGAGCCGGATGCCGTTTTGCAGAGCAGACTTGACGGAGGTAATACAGGTGTCCCCATGAAGGCCGTAAGTTCCCAGACCGTTGATGGGCATTTCATAGCCGCTGTTAAGGGTGACGGTTTTCGTATCAAAGTGAAAAACAGCAGCTTTCCGGGACGCCTCCTCTGCGGCCTTGCGGAATGTAACGGTGACACTGCCGCTGCCTACCGCCCGGGCAAGCCCTTCCGGATTATTCAATCTTCCCAGAGGCGTATAGGAGTAGGAGCTGGACAGGTTTTCATAGAACAGTACCAGGCAATTCTCCTGATAGAGCATCAGATCCCCGGCATGGATCTCGCCGGGCTGTATGGCGCTGACAGGCAGCCTGGAATCCATATAGTGGTATTTCTCATTTCCATTCAGTTCATCCATACTGACCATAACCGGGAGCTGTTGGGCAAACTGACGGGCGGCATCGGTATCGGCCAGAGAAGCGGTATAAACCTTATCTGCTACAACGATCTCCAGAACAGCACCTTCTTTATAGTCTGTCAGCTTCTCGCCGGCCGGAACATCCCGGAAAGCCGGTGCGGACGGAGCTTCCGGTATGAACCCTGCGCCGTCCGAATCTGTTCTGCCGCCGGGAGCACTGCCTTCCGCTGCCGAACAGGCGGTCACGGTTAGGAGACAGAGGATATTGACAGCCAGCCAAAAGAACGGGCCTCGTTTGTTATTCATTTCAGCGAACCTCCAAAAGCGCGCAGCTCCGCCAGCTTTTTCGCCGAGCCGTTTTCCGCTCCATGGGCTGTAAACACCCCCATCCCCTCCAAACCCAGGTAGTCCAGAAAATCACCCTGGTAGGAGAAAACCGCGCCATCGTACATATCGGGGTCCCCAGAGCTTAAAATCATCGCTGCCTTTTTCAGTTTGGGCGGCTTGCCGGGGTATGCTACAGAGTAAAAACGATCCAGAACGCACTTCAACTGTCCTGAGATACCATGGTAATAGATGGGAGAGGCCAGCACCAGCATCTCCGCTTCCTTCAACAGCGCATGGATTTTCTGCATATCGTCCTTCTGGGCACAGGTTCCGGAGCCCCTGGTGTGGCAGTATTCGCAGCCAAGGCAGCCGCTGATTTTCATATGGCACACATCCACCACATCTACCTGATGGCCTGCTGACACGGCGCCTTCCCGAAATGCTTCAACCATCCCCTTTGTGTTTCCGTTAGGACGGGGTCTGCCGTTTAATACAAGAATTCTCATATGCTCCTCCTCATGAGGCTGAAAACAGGCGTGGCGCTTTTAACGCCGCGCCTGTCACAGGATGTGTTATTTCAGATTCTTCTGAAAAAAGTCCGCCAGCTTGTCAAAGGGGATGATGTCCATCCGGTCATAGAGGTCGGTGTGGACGGCGTCGGGGATGAGGAGCAGCTCCTTGTTGTCCCCGTTCAGCTTGGCAAAGGCGTCCCGGCTGAAATAGCAGGAGTGGGCCTTCTCGCCGTGCATTACCAGAACGGCGCTGCGTATCTCCCCGGCATAGGCCAGAATTGGCTGATTGAAAAAAGACATACAGCCGACGACATTCCAGCCGCCGTTAGAATTGAGAGAACGAGGATGATAGCCCCGCCGGGTCTTGTAGTAGCTGTGATAGTCCTGAAAGTAGAAGGGGGCATCCTCCGGCATAGGATCGGCCACGCCGCCTCCCAAAGCGTATTCGCCGCTTTTGTAGTCGATGAGCCGCTGGGCGTTGAGAGCCCTGCGTTTGGCATACCGCGCTTCCTCGCTGTCCTCGGCGTCAAAATAACCATTGGAATTCACCCGGCTCATGTCGTACATGGTAGAGGTAACGGTGGCTTTGATTCGGGTGTCCAGCGCCGCCGCGTTCAGCGCCAGACCGCCCCAGCCGCAGATACCGATGATACCGATTTTTTCCGGGTCTACATCATCCCGCAGGGAGAGAAAGTCTACCGCCGCCTGGAAGTCCTCGGTGTTGATGTCCGGGGAGGCCATATAGCGGGGAGTGCCGCCGCTCTCGCCGGTAAAGGAGGGATCGAAGGCCAATGTCAGAAAACCATGTTCCGCCATAGACTGTGCATACAAGCCAGCAGCCTGCTCCTTCACTGCGCCGAAGGGGCCGCAGACAGCGATAGCAGGGAGCCTTCCTGCCGCAGCCTTGGGAATATAGAGATCAGCGGCCAGGGTGATGCCGTAGCGGTTATGGAAAGTTACCTTGCTGTGATCCACTTTCTCGCTCTTAGGAAAAGTCTTATCCCATTCCTGTGTCAAAACCAGCTTTTCCTCCATCTTAAAACACCTCCGGATTTTTTTGTTTTTTAAGCCTGTAAATCAGATAATCCAGGCAATCGATCTGCTTTTCGCTCTGGTGAAAGGTGTCCAACAGCAGTTGTCTGTGGAGGGATAGGGCCCGCATCAATTCGGCGGTCTCCTTTCTCCGGGCAAGCTCCATGCACCGGTTCACCACCTCCGGCCCGCACCCGGCGTCCACCAGGTTTTGACGGAGGATGCTCTCGCTGTCCGACGCTTCTGCCATAGCCTCACCTCCCTGTGCCTCCATGATAAATCAGAACACATGAAATCGCAAATACTTTGTTTCTATATCATGTTATTCTTTTAAAGAATAACATTTGGTGATATACTTCCCCCTGGAGGTGTTTCCATGGAAATACGGATTCTTCGCTATTTTTTGGAGGTAGCGCGGGAGGGCAGTGTTACCCATGCAGCCCAGCGGCTTCATATCTCGCAGCCTACCCTATCGAAGCAGCTCAAGGACCTGGAGACCGAGTTGGGAAAAAAGCTCTTTGTCCGCAGCAGCTTCAGCGTTCGTCTCACCGATGAGGGAATGCTTCTTCGCAAGCGGGCAGAGGAGATTTTAGGAATGGTGGATAAGACCAGGGAGGAATTCAGGGCCCTGGGGGAAATCACCGGCGGAGACATTCATATCGGCTGCGCGGAATCGGAGGGGATTAAGCATCTTGCCCGGCGGATCAAGGAGATTCAGAAGCAGTATCCGGGGATTCGAGTCCACCTGTACAGCGGAGATACCAACGACCTGGCCGGACGGCTGGAGCAGGGATTGTTGGACTTTGCAGTGATCGCCCAGGAGGTGGATTTTTCCAAATACAACTACCTGGAACTGCCCTGGGTAGATACCTGGGGAGTCGTTATGCGAAAGGGCGACCCTCTGTCAGAAAAGGAGAAGATTGGCATCAGAGATCTGTTGGGTCACCCCTTGATCGTTTCCCGCCAGGGATTACGCAGCGACATTCCGCGCTTATTTGAAGAAAAGGCAGACCAGCTGAATGTGGCCGCAACCATTAATCTGACCTATAATGGCACGCTTCTTGTCCGAGAGGGAATTGGGTATCTGCTGACCTTTGATAAGCTGGTGAATACCAGCGGACAAAGTGAGCTGTGCTTCCGCCCTCTGACACCTGAATTGGAGACCAGGCTGTATTTTATCTGGAAAAAATATCAGGTATTTTCTCCTGCGGCGGAAGTGCTGCTGGAGGCATTGAAGAGGCGGGAGGCACCCCCTTTATAAAGTGCAGGCATACAGGTGCTGTATGCCGAGGTGAAGAAGCCGGACGACCTCATCCGCTTTGAAATTCTGGACGCCAACGAGGAAATTTCGGTGAGCATGCAGAAGTACGGCAACATCGAAGCCATGCCGGGAGATGTTATCCGGTACGACTTTGAGAAAATCGGCAACACCTCTACGGTTCCTCTGGACAACTTCTACTGGAGAGACACTATCCCCACCGACGCGGTGCGGATCGAGAAGATCTACACCGGCGCCTGGAGCGAGCATCTCCACTACGAGGTGCTGTACAAGACCAACAAGAAGGGCTGGCGCACGCTGGACAAGCAGTACAGCAACGCCGCCGATACCCTGGATTGCAGCCAGGAGGCCCTGTGCCTGGGGGCGGATGAAGTCATCACCGAGATCAAGTTTGAATTTGGCACGGTGCAGGCCGGATTCCACCAGGTGGAGGCCCCCTACATTCTCTGTCAGGTGAATGGGGACCTGCCCAACGAGTACCGCTTCACCAACAAGACCGATGTAGGCGGCCAGCGGGGTGACGAGTGGGTCATCGCAAAAGATCAGTGGACCACCATTGTCTACGCAAAGCCCAGGGGCAAGCTGCCCAAGACCGGTTTCTAAACTTTTTCCTACCAGTCCAAAAGCCATCCCTGCTCCTAAAAACGGGGGCAGGGGCGGCTATTTTTTATGGAGGTAATCTATGTGCAAATTTCTTCGGCAAATTTCCTGCAAAATTTCCATCGGCTTTATGAACATTGGCCCCAAGCTGGGCCGGTACTACACGGCGGCGATGGTGGTGTACCTGATGGCGGCGGTCTGTACTGTCCCAGCCTACGCCGCCACCGACATTTTTGCGGTGGCCCGCAGCATTATCATTGATGTTTACAACGGCATCGCGGGGATCAGCACCGTTTTGGCGGGCCTCATGTCCGCGGTGGCGGTCATCGGGGCCAAGATGTCCAGCAACCAGCACAAGGTAGACCAGAGCTGGGACTGGCTGAAGCGCATCTGGATCGCCTGGGCCATTATCAACGGCATCGGGGCCTTTATCGCCTACATCGTTCCCAAGTTTGACGGGCTGGCAACGCTGGAGCCGTAACAGCCCTTACCATTTCAAAGAAAGGCAGGTGGTCGTTTGTTTCTGGACAATATTCTCAAAGGGCTGGTCCTCTGGCTCTACGGACTGATCTTAGAGGGAGTGGAATACATGGCGGACTCCCTGCTGAACATCTTCTCCCTCGATTTGGCTTATTTTGAGACCTATGCCCCGGTGGTGAGAGAGATACAAAACATCGTCATCGCCGTGGGCTGGGCCCTGCTCATCGGCAATCTGGTATTCCAGGCCATGCGCTCGATGGCCGCCGGCTTGGGCTTCGAGGGGGAGGACGATGAACGCAAAGGCGGCCTATGTGGGCTCCCTTTACGACAGCTACCCCGACCTTACACGGCAGGAGGCCGACACGATCATAGCCCGTCTTTCGGCGGGCTATGATGATGTTGTCGTCACCGAGGACTTTGGCAGCACCGACCAGTATTGATTTATCTCCATTTCCTCGGTCTGGCACGAGCAGGACCTGGAACGCATTACTGAGGAGAGCGTCCGGGACCTGGTCCGGCAGAACATCGAGTACACCTATTGGGTGAAAACTTACTACGAAGACAGCGATGAGGAGGAGAGCGATCCCCTCTATCGGATTCATATAGATATTTACGACATCGGGCAGGACGCCCTGATGCAGAAGCTGGGGCTGGACACCTTCAAGACCCAGTGGGCCGGATTCCTCTACCAGAACCAGTTGGGGATGCTGAACGATGGCTATGAAGCCTCCGCCAACGGGACCCACAGTGAGATCAAAGACATGAT
>JAAWAN010000035.1 GCA_022792175.1 Provencibacterium sp. | reverse complement strand
CATACATAATGGGAGAAGAGGTCGCAGAAAAAACAGACTGCCTGGCGATATAGGTGGATAATTGCAGGGATGGGGCAGCTTGCTGATACTCCAATACATCTCTGCTCACACAGCTGCCAAAAATACTGACTGAAATCATACTTTTAGCGCCTCTTTCGTTTTTGTCTCAATAGATAAAAAGCAACGTTTAATTTATGAATTTTAGTTGATAATCGCATTGAATATTCTCTTTTTTCTATAGAATCCTTTGCTATCTGTTCGTTGCTAAAAATTATGGTTTTCAACCACCCCCACATCTATCATTTCCCGCACAGCACATCTGCAATGCGCTCGCAGGCGTGGCCGTCACCGGTAGTTAAACTCCTCCGGATAGGGAGAAATAGAGATTATAGGTGCACAGCCCCGTCTCCATGTGTCCGACCGGAATCTGCAGATAGAAGCAGGGCAGCAGCCGGTAGCGGTTCTGAAAAAGCTCCCCCATCACCGTTTTAATCGCTTGAAACATAAATCGCTCTCCATTTATCAGAATTTATCACTCAACTTGTCCTTCGGACGTCAAAACCTCAAAAAAGGGGGAATAGACAGACTTTTTATTCTGAGCACTGTCCATCGCAAAGCATAGCAGCTGATATTTCCCGCCGGCCTGCGGCACAAATTCAAACTCCGCCGCCTGCGTGTACCACTGCGTATAAATACGCTTTCCCTCATGAAAGACATACCACGCAAATTTTAAATCCCGCCCTCTTGCCCGGGCGGCCGCACGGACGGCTGTCCCTACAAAATAAGGACCCTGCCCTTCCAGTGCGGGAGGCTGCATCATAATCCTTTGCCTTTCTACAAAATCGACATCCTCTCTCTGCAGAAGTACGCCGAAAAAGTCCAGCTCCAGATCGCTGACCGGATATAAGCCCAGCTTATCTTCAAAGCGCTCATAAAAATCCCAGTCCAGATTTCGCAATGCTTTTTCTTCTTTTAATATCTTCAGATGAAGCAGCTCAAAATACTGCTTATACTCTGCATAGGTAAGCTTGTTTACATAGTAAAAAGCATCTATCCACCACTGCTCGACGCCAAGGGAACGCACATAGGGCAGCAAAACGGAATCATCAAACAAAAGCTGCGGATAGGGAAAGAAAATATGGCGGTACAGATGGGAGGCCAGCGCAGAACGGTAAAGGTTTGCATAAAGATAAAACAGTCCGCCCCTTTTCATCAGCTTGACGCATTGCTGCAAAACCTCAAAGGGATGCCGCATATGCTCCCAGGCTACATAAGAAACAATTAAATCGAAGCTCTCCGCCTCAAACGGGTTCTCCCTGCTCAGGTCTATACAGCGGTACTGCAGCGACGGCGCGGAGAGCCTTTCCCAAACCTCACTCTGGTAGATATCAATACCGGTAACCTGGCAGCCATACTCCTTTGCCAGCTCATACGCCACATATCCCCCGCCACAGCCAACCTCCAAAATACGCTTGCCTTCCAGCGCAGCCTTTTTCCCGAGGCTTTCGATTCTTCTCTTTGCCTGCCGCAGCTGTGAAGCATCGTCATACTGCGTGAAGGAGGACATGAGAGGCTTTTCCCGATATTCCTCATTCAGTCGCCGGAGCAGTTGCAAATCATAAACACGATATGTCCCGCTTTCCGGGACTTCATGTTCATTGCCAATCAAGGCCAAATCCATACTTTTAGCAACCCTCTCAAATTTTGTCTGAATAAATTAAAAAATTCACTTTACTTGTAAACTATAGTTAATAATCCCCAAAAATATCTCTTTTTTTCCTGACAGTCTTTTGCCTATTTGTTTGTTGCTAAAAGTATGCTTTCGAACATCCATGTTCCTGTCACTCCCCGCACAGCACATCTGCAATGCGCTCGCAGGCGTGGCCGTCGCCGTAGGGATTGGAGGCGTGGCTCATCTTCCGGTATTCCTCCGGGTTAGTAATAAGCGTGTGAAAGGCTTCGTAAATTGTCTCTTCCTTCGTGCCGACCAGCTTTAAGGTGCCCGCCTTAATCCCCTCCGGGCGCTCGGTCGTGTCGCGCATGACGAGCACCGGCTTGCCGAGCGAGGGGGCCTCCTCCTGAATGCCGCCGCTGTCGGTTAAAATCAAAAAGGAGCGGGCGAGGAAGTTATGAAAATCAAGCACCTCCAGCGGCTCAATCATGCGGATGCGCGGATGGTTCCCCAAAATCTCATCCGCCGCCTGGCGCACCACCGGGTTCATGTGAATCGGATAGATAACCTTTAAGTCCGGCGTTTCCTCCACAATCCGCCGGATGGCCCGGAACATCTGGTGCAGCGGCTCGCCGAGATTCTCCCGGCGGTGGGCAGTCAGCATAATCAGCCGGCTGTCCGCCGCCCACTCGAGCTGCGGATGGGCGTAGCTCTCCCGCACGGTGGTCTTCAGCGCGTCAATGGCCGTATTGCCGGTGACATAAATCGTTTCCGGGTCCTTCCCCTCCTTTAACAGGTTCTGGCGGGAAAGCTCGGTCGGCGCAAAGTTATAGCGGGAAATGATGCTCACCGCCTGGCGGTTAAACTCCTCCGGATAGGGGGAATAGAGATTATAGGTACGCAACCCCGCCTCCACATGTCCGACCGGGATCTGCAGATAGAAGCAGGCCAGCGCGGTGACGAAGGTGGTCGAGGTGTCGCCATGCACCAGAACAACCTCCGGCCGCTCCTTTTCAAGCACCTCCCGAATGCGCAGCAGAATGTTCGCCGTAATATCAAAAAGCGTCTGCTTGTCCTTCATGATGGAGAGGTCATAATCCGGCACAACCCCGAAGCACTCGAGCACCTGATCAAGCATCTGCCGGTGCTGGCCGGTGACGCAGACCAGTGTTTCAAGCTCCGGGCGGGACTGCAGCTCCTTGACCAGCGGACACATCTTGATGGCCTCCGGCCGGGTTCCGAAAACGAGCATTACCTTTTTCATGTCCTAAATCCCCTAACTCCGTGTTTTAGTCTCTTTTCATCCGTTAAAGGGTATAAACGCCGTCCAGCGTGCAGATATGGCGGGTATCCAGTATGGCCTTGCCCTGCAGCCGGTCCATATTCTCCCGGATATGGCTGTGTCCCACCAGAATGACCACCAGGTCGACCGCCTCCAGGAAGGCGTCAAAATCATGATACTGGTTCGGGAGCACATCGCGCGTCACCATCGGGTCATAGACCTTTATGCCCGATGCCAGATGTTTTTTCATACTCTCGAGCATCTGCAGCGTGGGGCTCTCGCGAATGTCGTCCACATCCTCCTTATAGGTCAGCCCATAGAGGCCCACCCGGCCGGTATCGGCAATCCCGCGCTCTTCCATAATCTCCGAAACCCGCCCGAGAACAAATTCCGGCATCGAATCATTAATTTTGCGCGCCTGATGGATGAGGTTCGCCAGCCCCGGATAGTCGCCTACCAGAAACCACGGGTCGACCGAAATGCAGTGCCCGCCGACGCCGGGGCCCGGCTGCAGGATGTTGACGCGCGGATGCATGTTGGCAATCCGGATGATTTCATAGACGTCCATCCCATCCTGCCGGCAGATTTTGGCCAGCTCATTGGCATAGGCAATGTTGATATCGCGGAAGGTATTCTCCACCACCTTGGTCATCTCGGCGGTGCGGATATCGGTTACCACAATATTCCCTTGGCAGAAGGAGGAATAGACCCTCTTCACCTTCTCGCCGATGGCGGGATCGTCCGCGCCGATGGTGCGGGAATTATGCAGCAGCTCATAGACCATATTGCCCGGGATAATCCGCTCCGGCGCATGTACCAGATGAATATCCTCTCCCAGCCGAAAACCGTTCTCCTCCACTGCCGGGCGGACAAAGCGGTCAATCGTTCCCGGCGAAACGGTCGATTCAATCACCAGCGTCGCCCCCTTCGGGCAGACGCGCATGACATCCTTCACCGCGTTGACGACATAGGTAGCGTCAATCTTTTTGCTGAATTTGTCGTAGGGGGTGGGGACGGCCACGATATACATATCCGTGCTGATATATTCGCTCGAGAAAACGATTCCCTTTTCGAGTGCGGATGAAAACAGCTCATCCAGCCCCTTTTCCTCAAAGGTGGTCTTTCCCTCGCGCAGCGTCTGAACCAGTTTTTCATTGTAGTCCACGCCCACCGTCTGCACGCCGTGCGCAGCCAGCATCAGCGATGTCGGCAGCCCTATGTATCCCAGTCCTACTACACAAACCTTCATCTTTTATCTCTATCCTTTCCTTATATCATTTTTCTTCGCTATATCATTTTTCTTCGCTGCCGGAACCAGAAGAACCTTCTCCCAATATTCCGAAGGCCTGTCCATCACCTTTTTAAACAGCCGCCCCGGAAAGAGCGTTCCCAGGCGCTGCTCTTTCCCGCAGTAGAAGCCCGGCGCGCCACAGCGCGCGCCCGCATCTGCCGGCAGGTAGGAAAACTGACTGAGAAGAAACGGGAGTCCCTCCATCCTCTCCCCTCCGACAAGCGGAACAAAAAATCCGGCCTTTTCCGGGGAGGCAAAGGGCAGGCCGGGCAAAGGCTGCAGATTGCCCTCCCTCCAGAGCGCCGCACGCTTTGCAGGATAATCCACCCCTTCAAAATGCCGGGCATATGCCTCCCGGTCCCCATCGGAAGAGGAGAGATAGATGAGCAGTACTTCCGGCGGCGTTTCCCCTGGCAGCAGCCCGATTCCATGTAGCGCCCCATACAGTTCCCCGCGAAAGGTATGCTGTAAAAACACCTTTTGCAGGTTATGAAGGCGGCAGGCTTCTTCTCTCTCTTCCGGCAGGCGGCTGCCCGCATACCATACGCTCTCCGGGAACAGGCTGCGCATGCCGGGCGACTCGTTGCTGATGACCAGCGTATTGCAGGCCATGATTTCAAAAACCCTTCTGGCAAACATCGTCTGCGAGCCGGTCGCCGTATTGATGTTGATGGCATAGCGGGCGCGGCGGTAAATCTCCCCCAGCTCCCGGTAGTCGACCGCCGGGTGAAGATACGGCCGGTATTTTTCCGGATAAATATGCACCGGGTTATCCGTTTTGCAGTAGCGGTCATAGATGCAAAGCTTAATCCCGCTGCCCAGCAGCTCATCAAATATCCGCTCCATATCTGCGCAGCGCTCTGGCTGATCCGCGCACCAGCTGCCGGCAAAAACGGCAATATTTTCCTTCTCCCCGCTGCCCAGCGGATGATAAATCTGCGGGGAAAAGCCAAAGGGGAGCACCCCCACCCGCCGCGCTCCCAGCGCCCGGTAGCGCGGGACGCACTCGGCCGCCGTGGTCAGCACCGTATCAAAGCGCAGGGCGGTATCGATAAAATCATAGTCGCGGCTGCCAAAATAGGTGGGATCCTCCTTGTTCCAGAAAACGGTGGGGATTTCCCGCTCCCGGCAGTAATCGAGAATGCGCAGCAGATCCCGCCGGTTTTCAAAGCGGATAGAATCGCTGCGGTAGATTTTCCCCCGCCAGACATCCGGATACTGCCGGATTCCGCTCCAGGCCGCTTCACAGAAAAAAAGCTCCGGAGAAAACTCTTCAAAAACCTTCAGCCAGTTGTGCGGCGTTACAAAACGGAGGTTACACTCCGGAAGAAGGCTGCGGTAGGTCATTTCATCGCAAAGAACGGCGATGCGCATATCGCCAAGCCCCAGCGGCTCGGCATGCGGCAGCCTCTCGCGTGCCGGCGGGCGATAGCGGCAGGGCCGCGCCTCCGGCTGCACCAGCCGGTAAAACCGGTCATACAGAAAATGGGCGGCTGTGGCTGCCGCAGGGAGATGCTGCGTTCTTTTATATGCGCCATAGACCGCACGCCTCCACCTTCCAGCCGTTCCCGATAAATCCAGCTTCTCCATTTTTAAGCTGCGCAGACTTTCCAAAGAACCAGCTGCGCATTGCTACACTCTCCCGTCTGCCGTTTCATATTCCTGCCCGCAGGCAGTTTGGTCAGTCCCGAACGCAGAATTCAGCAGGGACCGCCGTCCTTCAAGCCGGCCAGCCCCTGCTTTTTCTATCTGCAGGCGCAAAAATCCGGAATTGATATTTAAAGTATAGGTTTATAAACAAAATGTCCGTTTTTTTGGTTTCCAAAATATTTTATAAAAACAAAATAAAAATGTCGAAAAAGCATGAAAAATATTACTTTATTTGTTTTATAAGATTTTGCACATCTATATTACCACACTTAAATTTAATGTGCAAGTGTAAGAAAAAGGGAAGAGCCCTTTCTATTCTTCCATCTGCGGATAATAGATAAACCTATACCTTTAGAAAACCGCCATTATTTTTAATTTTCCATAGCGAAGGAATGTGCGATCCTTTTCCGGCAGCGGTTTTTCAAAATCTGTTTGGATACAATGTGGTGAAAAAATGAGGCAATGGAAAAAGGCAGCCGCCCGGCAGCTGTGCATTGTAGTAGACCGGTTGAAGCCGCTGCTGATAAAACTGCTGCCGCGCAGTGTTCTGCGCTATCTGAAAAATCATCTGCTCTACCGGGTGGTCGTGCCGGAGGGCAGGGAGCGTCTCCCCTATGAGCCGGGGGCCTATCCGCAGGGCATCAATCTCTTCGGCCATCTGCGGGCGGAAATGGGACTCGGGCAGGGAGCCCGGCTGACGGCCTATGCGCTCAGAGAATCCGGCCTGCCCTATTGCCTGATTAACTTTGAAACGGGAAACAGCGCCCGCCATGCCGATAACGAACTGAGCGCAGAATTTACAGATACTCCCCGCTACAGTATCAATCTTATCCATATCAATGCCGGGCAGATGGACCTTCTGCATCTGATGCGTCCAAAGGAGGACTGGGACAGGCGGTATAACATTGCCGTCTGGTTGTGGGAGCTGGAGGACTTCCCGGATGAATGGTGCAAATACTTTTCGCTGGTGGATGAAATCTGGGCACCCTCCCGCTTTACTGCGCAGTCTATCGCCAGAAAATCGCCGGTGCCGGTGCGGGTGATTCCCTATGGCATCTGCGCCGAGGCGGACGATACGGCAGGCCGCGCCGCCTTTCATCTGCCGGAGAACCTTTTTCTGTTTCTCTGTATGTATGACGTCAACAGCATGATGGCGCGCAAAAACCCTCTTGGAGCAATTCATGCCTTCAAAAAAGCGTTCGGCCATCAGGAAAACGGCGTGGGGCTGGTCATTAAAGTCAACAACAGCACCGAAAGGGAGCTTTCCCTTCTGCGCAGAGAGCTGGAGGGGTATCCGAACATCTACTTCATCACCAATATCCTGCCGAGGGCACAGGTATATTCGCTGATAAAAGCCTGCGATGTGTTTGTCTCACTGCACCGCAGCGAGGGCTTCGGCCTGGTTCTGGCAGAGGCAATGCTCTTAGCGCGGCCGGTAATCGGGACAAACTGGTCCTCGGTGACCGACTTTATGACAAAGGAAAACTCCTGCCCGGTGGGATATGAGCTCATCCGCCTGCAGCAGGACTATTACATGTTTAAGGAAAACCAGCGCTGGGCCGAGCCGGATATCGGGGAGGCCGCAGCATACATGCGCCGGCTGTATGCCGACAAAAGCTACTATGAAACCATCGCCCAGAACGGGCAGCGGGATATCCGCAGAAATTTTTCGCCGGAAAAAGCAGGGGAGGCCATTTATGGGCGCCTCTGCGAACTGGGGCTCTTCAATGAAAGCCCCGTTTTGTAGCGAATGAAAGGTGGCATATCGTCCTTGAAGATTCCGAATAAAGAGGACTGGCAGAAAAATCCCGCAGTGGATGCACGCACAAAGGCAGAGTTGAGCGCCATCTGCTCCCCGCAGGAGGAGGAAGACAGGTTTTACCGTTTTCTCTCGTTTGGCACAGGAGGCCTGCGCGGGAAGATGGGGGCGGGCAACAACCGGATAAACCTCTATACCGTGCGCCGCGCAACGGCAGGGCTGGGGGCATATCTGAAGGAAACAGAAAAGCATCCGAGCGTCTGCATCGCCTATGATACGCGAAACGGTTCGCAGGAATTTGCGAAGGCCGCGGCAGAGGTGCTGGCAGCGGCGGACATAGAGGTGCTCTTCTATGACGGCATTCGCCCGACGCCGATGCTCTCCTGGGCGGTGCGGTATCATAAAGCGGCGGCGGGCATCGTCATCACCGCCTCGCACAACCCCAGGGAATATAACGGCTACAAGGTCTATGGGGCGGACGGAGGACAGATTACCGACCATGCCGCCGACAGCATACAAAAGCAGATCGAGCGCTTCGGGCTTTTCGATCTTCCGTTTCTGCCCTTTTCGCAGGCCCTGAAGGAAGGAAAAATCCGCTATATGGGCGAAGAGACGGATGCGCCCTACTACCGGCAGGTGCGCTCGCTCAGCCTGCGCGGCGAGCTGCTGGAAAAAAAGGCAAAGGAACTCAAAATCCTCTATTCTCCACTGCATGGAACGGGAAACCTGCCGGTGCGGCGGGTGCTGCGGGAACTGGGCTTTTCTCAGGTATCGGTGGTCGCGCAGCAGGAGCTGCCGGACGGGAACTTTCCGACCGCGCCGCGCCCTAACCCGGAAAACCGGGAGGTCTTCACACTGGCGATGGAAATGGCGCAGACCCTGCAGCCGGACCTCATTTTTGCCACCGACCCGGACTGCGACCGCATTGGCGTTCTCTCGCAGGATGAAAAGGGGGAGTATGCCGTTTTAACCGGCAACCAGACCGGCGCGCTGCTGACCGAATATATCCTGCATACCCACAGCGAGCGGGGAACGCTGCCAAAAAACGCGGCCGTTATCAAAACCATTGTCTCCTCCTCAATGGCAGAGAAGATCTGCGCAGCCTATGGCATTCCGGTTTTCGATGTACTGACCGGCTTTAAATATATCGGCGAGCTGGCAGAAAGCTGGCAGAAAAACGGGGACCATGTCTTTCTGTTCGGCTTTGAGGAAAGCTACGGCTATCTGGCCGGAAACTTCGTGCGCGATAAGGATGCCGTCATCGCCGCAGCGCTCATTGCTGAAATGGCGCTCTGGTATAAGCAGCAGGGAAAAACGCTCTATCAGGCGCTGAACAGCCTGTTTCAGAAATATGGCTGGCATCAGGAAAAGCTGATTTCCATCGAGCTGCCCGGCAAAGAGGGGCAGGAGCAGATTGAACGGCTGCTTGCCGCCCTTCGCCGCGATTACGGCGGCTTTTTTGCCGGAAAACAGCCGGTGATGATAGAGGACTACCAGCAGCACACGCGCCTTGTCTGTTCTACCGGGGAGCGCATCCCGCTGCAGCTACCCGCCTCCAACGTTTTAAAGTTCTTCTTTGAAGAGGGCAGCTGGCTGGTTTTGCGCCCTTCGGGAACCGAACCTAAAATAAAATGCTACCTCTCTGTCAGGGGCAGCAGCAAAAAGGAAGCGGAGCAGGCTCTGTCTGCGCTTGAGAAGCTGGCCGCCCGCTTAATCGGCTAAAGGGAGATGAGAAACTTGAAAATGACGGCGGTCATTATGGCGGGAGGACGCGGCGAACGCTTCTGGCCGATGAGCCGGCAGCAGCGCCCCAAGCAGTTCCTGTCGCTGACAGGCGGCGAAAAAACGATGATTCAGCTGACGGTGGAACGGCTGCAGCCGCTGATAGAGCTGGAGGATATCTACATTGTTACCAACCAGAGCTACCGGGAGCTGGTAAAAGAGCAGCTTCCGGGTCTGCCCGCAGAGAACATTCTGGCGGAGCCGATGGCGCGCAACACCGCCCCCTGCATCGCGCTGGCGGCGGCGGCAATCGCAAACAAATATGAGGACGCGCTGATGTGCGTATTGCCCAGCGACCACCTGATTAAATACACCGCCATGTTTCTGGATGTGCTGAGGCGCGCGGGAAAGGTTGCAGAAAAAGGCGAAAATCTGGTTACCATCGGCATAACGCCGACCTATCCGGAAACGGGGTATGGCTATATCCGCTTCGCCCCCGCCGGAGAAAACGGCAGCTACCGGGTAGAGCGCTTTGTAGAGAAGCCGGCTCTGACTGCGGCAAAGGAGTATCTCAGCAGCGGGCAGTATCTCTGGAACAGCGGCATGTTCGTCTGGAAGCTGTCGACCATCCGGGAGAATTTCCGCCGCTTTCTTCCCCGCATCTATGAGGGCATGGAAGAAATCCGGGCGGCCTGCAAAGCAAAGGACTTTGAAAGCACGCTGGAGCGCTGCTTTACCGCATTCCCGAGCGAATCGATTGACTATGGCATTATGGAAAAGGCGCAGGATATCTATGTCATCCCGGGCAGCTTCGGCTGGGACGACGTCGGCAGCTGGCTGGCACTCGAACGGATTAATCGCACCAACGAGTTCGGCAATGCTGTCTCGGGTGATGTTGTCACCATCAATACGAAGGATACCATCATCCGCGGCGGAAAGCGCCTGATTGCGGCGGTCGGTGTGGAGGACCTCATCGTGGTCGACACCGAGGATGCCGTTCTCATCTGCGCCAAGGACAGCACCGCGGAGATTAAAAAGGTGATTGAAAACCTGAAAATCTGCAACCGAAACGAACTGATATAAAGGAGATTTTATTTTTATGAAGCATGCACTGATCACCGGAATTACCGGGCAGGATGGCTCCTACCTCAGCGAGCTTCTGCTTGAAAAGGGATATGAGGTCTATGGCATCATGCGCCGCAAGAGCGTTGTGGACTATGGCAACGTGGAACATCTGAAGGAAAAGATAAAATTTATCTATGCGGATATGACCGATACAGTCTCACTCATCAACGCCATGCGGATTTCACAGGCGGATGAGGTTTATAATCTGGCGGCGCAGAGCTTTGTGGCAACGAGCTGGGAGCAGCCGCTCGCAACCGCCGAAATCGATGCCATCGGCGTGACAAACATGCTCGAAGCCATCCGGACGGTGAAGCCCTCCTGCCGCTTCTATCAGGCCTCCACCTCCGAAATGTTCGGTCTGGTGCAGGAGACGCCGCAGAAGGAGACCACCCCCTTCTACCCCCGCAGCCCCTATGGCGTCGCCAAGCTCTATGGCCACTGGATAACCAAAAACTACCGGGAAAGCTACGGGATGTTCGCCTGCTCGGGCATTCTCTTTAACCATGAATCAGAACGGCGGGGGAAGGAATTCGTCACCCGCAAGATTACCGATGCCGTTGCCAGAATCAAAAACGGGCTGCTGGACTGCGTCGAGCTCGGCAATCTTGATGCCCGGCGCGACTGGGGCCACTCGAAGGACTATGTCCGGGCCATGTGGCTGATGCTGCAGCAGCAGAGTCCGGATGATTATGTGGTCGCTACCGGCGAGACCCGCACGGTACGCGAATTTGTGCAGACGGCATTCGCCGCCGCAGGAATCGAGCTGGTATTTTCCGGAAAGGGCACAGACGAGACGGCCGCTGACAAAGCAACAGGGAAAACGCTCGTGCGCGTCAGTAAAAAATTTTTCCGGCCGGCCGAGATCGAGCTGCTGCTCGGCGACCCCACCAAAGCGGAAACAGTGCTTGGCTGGAAACGGGAGATTTCTTTTTCGCAGCTGGTGGAAAAAATGGTGAAAAACGATCTCGAGCTGCTGCAGGCGAAAAGCTCCCGGGGCTGAGCGCAAGCTGCCGCTATGCCATCATTTTCAGGGAGGTGCAAAAGGGATGCGGGTACTGATTATCGGCGCCGCGGGCTTTGTCGGGCGCTATCTGATAAATTATCTGCGCGATGAAATGCGAGCCTTCGTCACGGCCACCCGCCTGCCCCGGGAAGCGCTGGAAATACCGGATATCCGGATACTGGATTTAAATATTCTGCAGCCGCAGGCGCTCTGTGAAACGCTGCAGGCGGTCCGGCCGGACTGCATCTTTCATCTGGCGGCGCAGAGCTCGGTCGCCCTCTCCTGGGAAAAGCCGGCACTGACGGCGGATATCAATATCAAGGGCACGCTGAATCTTCTGGAGGCCGTCCGGCAGCTGAATTACCGGCCGCGCCTGCTGCTGATTGGTTCGGGTGAGGAGTATGGACGCCTGAAGCCGGAGGAAATCCCCGTCAGCGAGGATACCGTCCTGCGTCCGGGCAACATCTATGCCGCGACCAAGGCCTGCCAGAACATGCTGGGAAAAATCTATGCAGATGCCTATCAGCTGGACATTCTGCTCATCCGGGCCTTTAACCATATCGGTCCCGGTCAGGCGCCGGCCTTTGTGGTATCCGACTTCTGCCGGCAGGCGGCGCGGATTGAAAGGGGCCTGCAGGAGCCGGTGCTCCGGGTCGGCAACCTCTCGTCCAGGCGGGACTTTACTGATGTGCGCGATGTTGTGCGCGCCTATGCTCTGCTGGCTGTTCATGGCAAAAGCGGGGAGACCTACAATGTAGGCAGCGGCCATGCAGTTTCCATCCGTCAGATTCTGGACTGTATCTGTAGCCTCTCTCGGGCAGAGATTGAGGTGCGCACCGATGAAAAACGGATGCGGCCGGCGGATATACCGGTTATCGAAGCGGATATTTCCAAACTGCAGCAGGATACCGGCTGGCAGCCGGTTATACCGCTGCCGTCCACCATTGAAGAGGTTCTGCAGTACTGGCGCGATTATCTAGGAAACGGCGGGGAAAGCGTTTGAAAGCATTAAAGGAAATCTGGGATTACCGGAACATGGTTTTTAACCTCGTGAAGAGGGATTTGCGGGGCAGGTATAAGGGCTCTATCTTGGGCTTTTTGTGGACCTTTTTAAACCCGCTGCTGCAGCTGGTCGTTTATACGCTGGTCTTCTCGGTCATCATGCGCGCGGGCATTGACAAATACTATATCTTTCTTTTCGTCGCACTGGTGCCCTGGATATTCTTTTCCACCTCCCTGCAGGGGGGCGCCTCCAGCATTTTAAACCAGAAATCGTTGGTCAGCAAAATCTATTTTCCCCGGGAGGTGCTGCCGATTGCGCATGTGCTCACCTGCTTTGTCAACATGCTGCTGACCTTCATCGTTATTTTCATCGCCCTGCTCTTTGCCCGGATACCGCTGAATCCCCTCGCCATTCTCTGTCTGCCGCCCGTTATGCTGGTGGAGCTTCTTTTGTGCATGGGCATGGCGCTGCTGGCTTCCGCCATTACGGTGTATCTGCGGGATTTTGAATATATTCTCGGCATTCTGGTGATGGCCTGGCAGTTTTTAACGCCGGTCATGTATTCGATGGAAATGGTGCCGGAGCAGCTGCACCCCATCTTCCTTGTCAACCCCATGACCCCGGTTATCCAGGCCTACCGGGATATTCTCTACTATGCGAGGCTCCCCGAGCTGTTTACGCTGACGCACGCCTTTCTGCTGGGGATTCTCGTTCTGATTGCCGGCGGATGGATATTTTCCCGCTTAAAAAAGCATTTCGCGGAGGAGTTATAAGTGCAAGCTGTGATCCGAGTGCAGGATGTCCACAAAAAATTCAGGGTTTATTACGACAAGGGGCAGAGCCTGAAGGAAAAGGTGCTCTTCCGAAACCGCAACCGCTATGAGGAGCACTGGGTGCTCGGCGGCATAAGCTTCAATGTGGAGCGCGGCGAAGCGGTCGGCCTGGTAGGGGAAAACGGCTGCGGCAAGAGCACGCTGCTCAAGCTGATGACGAAAATCATGTATCCCGACCGGGGCAGCATCTCTATTGAGGGACGGGTTTCCAGCCTCATCGAGCTGGGGGCGGGCTTTCATCCGGATATGACCGGACGGGAGAATATCTATATCAACGCCTCCATTTTCGGGCTGAGCGCCAGGGAGGTCGAGGAGCGGCTGGAGGATATCATCGCCTTCTCCGAGCTGGGGGATTTTATCGATAACCCGGTGCGCACCTATTCCTCCGGCATGTATATGCGCCTGGCCTTCTCGGTCGCCATCAATGTGGATGCGGATGTGCTGCTGATTGATGAAATCCTCGCGGTGGGGGATGCCAACTTTCAGGCGAAGTGCTTTGAAAAGCTGCGGGAAATCAAGGCCTCCGGCACCACCATCGTCATTGTCTCCCATGCGCTGGGCTCTATCGAAAGCATCTGCAACCGCTCCATCTGGATAGCGGACGGGCATATCCGCGAGATGGGCCCGCCCCGGCATATCCATTCGCTCTATCTGGAGGCGATGGGCGAAAAGCGCGAGCAGTCTAAAATCCGGGAGGAGAAGCGGCAGGAGGAGAAAAAGCAGGCGGAAAAGGAGCGGACCGTCAAGGCGGCTTCGGAAAACAGCGCCCCGCCGGAAGAAGTACCGCCCGCAGCGGAGGAGCCGCCTGAAAGCGCCGCCCAGCCGGCGGAGACCGGGGAGGATACCCGCGGCCTCGGAAACCGGCGCTTCGGAAACCGGGACGTAGAGTTTACCGGCATTGAGCTTACCAACGCGCAGGGAGAAAGAAAGCTTCTTTTCTATACAGGCGAGCCCTTTCGGATCAGGATGTTTTATCGCCGCAACAAGCCGGCCGTTCGCTCCAACGTAGGCTTTGGCATCTTCCGGACAGACGGGGTTCACTGCTATGGGACCAATACAGTCATTCAGAATAATCAGTATCTTCATATGCAGCCCTCGGGCAGCATTAGCGTAGATATCCTTCAAAACACATTAATGCCCGGAGAATATTGGATCAATATTGCCGCTTATTCGGAAGATAACTTTCCGCAGGATGATGTACAGGAAGCGGTAAAAATCAGCGTGATATCCAGAGAAACGGATGTCGGACTGTGTAAGCTGAATACCGTCTGGCAGACGGACGATCTCCAAATAGAACATTAAAAGGGTGTGCAGCAATTGGAACTGAGGGCCAGCGAGATTTTAGATAAGATTCTCGAGCAGGATAAAAGCTTCTCTGTAAATGACGACCGCGGCCTGAGCGCCGAGGTCCGGCAGCGCATGCAGTCGCTCGACTGGACAGCGCTGGAAAGGGAAAATCAGGAAAAGCTTGCCGCAAAGGTTGCTCCGTCATCCGGCACTTCTGACGAAGAACCGGCAGCCCTTCTGAACTTTTCCCTCGACCCCGCCTCCTATCAGGTCTATCTGAACACCCTGCAGGAATATCAGCTGACCAGCAACAAAATCCCCCGCCAGACAAGGCTTTATTGGGTAAAGCGCGTTATCAACAAGCTGATGCGCGTATCCACCCGCTATCAGGAAATCTTTAACGGCGCTGTGTTCCGGCTTATCAGCCTGCTGTTGGAAAAGCTTACCGCCAGCTGGCAGGCCACCCGGGAGATGGGGCAGCATATCTGTCAGAATATCGCGCAGCTGCGGGCCGAGCTGGAAAATCAGCGGACAGCCGATCAGCAGAAAATGGCCCTGCAGCTTGAAGAGCTGCAGGAAAAGCTTCGTGCAGAGCTGCAGGCGCAGCAGGCCCTTGCTGAAGAGCTGCAGGCGCGCTTTGATAACAAGCTCTCGGCGCTGGAGGAAAGCTATCTGCAAAAGCTGCAAAAAACGAGCGAGCTGCTGGAAAAGAGCAGCGAAATAGAAGCGCTGCAGAAAAGGGCGGCCGGCAGCGAGGAGTGGCTAAAGCTGCTTTCGCAGCGCATGGAGGGCCAGGAAAAATGGCTGCAGGCAGAGGATAGCCGCATTACCGGCACAGAAAAATGGCTGGAAAGCACCAACAAAAGAATCGATGCCTGCAACGAGATGATTTCCATTACCCCCGATATGACCTATCAAAGCTATTCCCAGGCAGGAGAGGATCTCATTGTCACCTTTATCCTTTCCAATATGAAAAATCCGCCGCAGCAGATTACCTATCTGGATATCGGATGCAACCACTATAAATATTTCAATAACACCTTTCGCTTTTATCAGAAGGGGTATGCCGGCGTTCTCATCGAAGCCAATCCGGACATGATTGAGGATTTAAAAAAATTCCGGCCGCGGGATACCGTTTTAAACTGCGGGATAGGTGCCGAAGCCGGAAAAACGATGGACTTTTACAGAATCAGCGGCGGCGGGCTCAGCTCCTTCAATAAAGAGTTTATCGAGGCCACCCTCGCCCATGCGCCGGATGCTTACATCGAGTCCACGATACCGGTGCAGATTGTCTCCATTAACGAGGTCATCGAAAAATATTTCAGCGACTGCCCTGCCGTTCTTTCCATTGATATTGAGGGGGACGAGCTCCCCGCTCTGGCCGCAATGGATTTTGAGCGCTTTCGCCCTGTCGCCTTTATCGTGGAAACGGTCGAGTTCCGGCAGTATGCCGCCCTGGGAATCAAGCGGCAGGATATCCTCACCTTTATGAAATCAAAGGGTTATGAAGAATATGCCTTCACCGGCATCAATTCCATTTTTGTCGATGCCGGCAAAATGTGTGACACAAGCGGGGATGCGAAATGAGAATCATTCAGGCGCTGGATGCGCTCGACTTTGGAGACGGCGTCAGCAACGACGTCATAAACCTGTATACGCTGCTGCAGGAGATGGGGTATGAAACCGCCATCTACAGCAAATGGGTAAATGAAAAGGTTTCCCGTTACCGGAACGATATCGAAAAGCTGAGGCTCCAGCCGGATGATATTCTTCTGCACCACTTTTCCGGTGAAAGCCATATTCTGGATGCCGTGCTCGCGGGCGGCTGTTTTCGGGTGATGGTCTACCACAACATCACCCCGCCCGGCTTCTGGGATAAAAACAGCCGCAAAAGGGACCCGGGTGAACTGCAGATTGATGAGATTAAGGAGCGCTATAACTACTTTCTGGGCGTCTCTGAATTTAATCTTCAATGCCTGCGGGAATTAGGAGCAGACGGGCCAATGGGAGTTTTGCCCAATGTGATTGATTTCAGCAAGATAGACACGGTGCCGCGCAGAGAGCTGCGGGAAAATCCGCAGCAGAAGCTCTTTCTTTTTGTCGGCCGGGTGGCCCCCAACAAAAAGCACGAGGATATCATCGATATCTTTGAATGCTACTACAGGGAGATCAACTGTAACAGCAGGCTCATTTTTGCGGGCAATTATGCGGACAACACCGCCTACTATACGTCGCTTCAGGCCCGGCTCTCCTCTCTTTGCTGCCGGAAGGCGGTCACCTTTACCGGCAAGGTGAGCGATGAAGAGCTTTATAACTACTATAAAAACGCGGATATCTTTCTCTGCATGAGCGAGCATGAGGGCTTCTGCATTCCGCTGCTCGAAAGCATGTACTGCGGCGTCCCCACCGTCGGCTATGATGCCTGTGCCGTCGGCGCCACGATGGGCGGCGCAGGCATTCTGGTTTCTCAAAAGAAGCCGCAGCTGCTTGCCCGGCTGGCGCATGTGGTTTTGACGCAGCCGAATATACGCAGGCAGATTCTTCTCAAGCAAAACGAATGGGTTTCGGAGTTTTCCAAACCGGCCATTCAGAAAAGATTAGAAAAACTCATTACCCTTTGGAGGCAAAAACAGCATGAGTAAAACGGTGTCCATCGTCATCTGTACTTATAACCGCGCGCCCTTTTTGCAGCGCACCCTCCATAGCCTGCGCAAACTGCACTACCGCAACTTTGAGGTGGTGGTGGTGAACGGTCCCTCCACCGACCACACCGGGCAGGTGCTGGAGATGTATCGGGACACCATAAAAATCGGAGAAAACAGCCGGCAGAACCTCTCTGTCTCCCGCAACATCGGCATTGCGCTTTCCAGCGGCGAAATCATCGCCTTTATTGATGACGACGCCATTCCCGATAAAATGTGGCTGGACGATATCGTTTCCATGTATGAGGACCCTGCCGTCGGCGGCGCGGGCGGAATGGTCTTCGGTCCAGGAGACGACCACTTTCAGTTTGAAAACGGCTATGTGGATATCTGGGGCGATGCAGATGTCCACTGTCTGGATGCCGACTTTAACGACCCGGATGGGGACCGCTATAACATGATGCTCGGGACCAACTGCACCTTTTTGCGCAAAGCGCTGCTTGAAACCGGCGGGTTTGATGAGTACTATGACTATTTTCAGGATGAGGCGGATATGTGCCTGCGCGTCGTGCGCGCCGGCTACAAGATCCGAAACCATAAACGCGCCTATATCCATCATGAATATGCGAAAAGCCATATCCGCAGGGATACCTTTGACGGGTGCCATCTCAACTGGTATCCCATAACAAAAAACAAGGCCTACTTTGCTGTTAAAAACTCGGAGGGAAAGGCGAGCGAAAGCGAGCGCACTGCAAAGCTCGAGCAGCTCAAACAGTTCTTTTTAAAAAACTACAAAGTCTGGAGCCAGGAAAAGAAGATTACGCGCGAGGAGTGCCGCGCCTACACCGAAACCTGTAAAGAGGCCTTCGCCAGAGGCACAGAGGATGGCTACCATCTGGAGCGCCAGCTCAAATATGACCTGGATTTGAAAACGCCCTTTCAGCGCTACCAGGCGAATCCGCAGACCGGCGCGCTCAGCATCTGCCTCATCTGCCGCGATGATATGAATTCGGCCATCGGCGGAACAGCGAAATATACGATAGAGCTGGCCAGAGGCTTCGCCCGGCAGGGGCATCTCGTCCACATTCTCACGGGCGGGGAAAACGATATGGACTGGATGCAGGAGGGCATCAGCTTTCACAGCATCAAACCGCAGCGGCTTCTCTCCTGTCCCGAGCTGGAAGCATATCCCACCACCTGTGAAAACCTCAGCTATTCCTATCAGGTCTACCAGCGGCTGGAAAAAATTCATGAGCGGTATGGGGTGGATATCGCGGAAAGCGTGCTCTGGAACTATGAGGGCGCTGTCGCCGCCCGGGCGATGAAGGGCAGGCTGCCGCTGCTCGTGCGCCTGCAGACTCCCCTGCTCAAGGTCTGCGAAACGCAGCACTGGGAGATAACCGACGACCTGCGCCTTTTCTCCGATTTTGAGCGGCAGATGCTGCTGGATGCCGCAGGCATCATCGCCATCAGCGATCATATCAGGGAGACCATTCATGAGCTCTATCAGGTGGATTTTAACCGCCTGCAGACGGACAGAGTCTATCTGGGCGTAGATGAAAATACCTGTATCTCCACCCGGCAGCAGGGCGATAAAACGATCCGCGTTCTGTTTGTGGGGCGGCTGGAACGGCGCAAGGGTATCCACACCATTTTTGAAGCCATGCCCCGGCTGATGCAGGAGCATCCTGAGCTGGAATTTCGCTTCATCGGCAACGCCGATATTCGCGATGAAACGCTCGGCTGCACCTATCTGGAACACTTCCGCCGGACCTGTGGAAGGGAAAGCTGGGCGCAGCGGGTCAAATTCCTGGGGCAGGCGGACAACACCGTCAAAGACCAGGAATTCCGGGACTGCGATATCTTCGTCGCCCCCTCGCTGTATGAATCGTTCGGCATCATCCTGATTGAAGCGATGAGCGCGGGAAAGCCGGCCATCGGCTGCAGAATCGGCGGCATGCAGGAAATTATTGAGGACGGGAAAACCGGCTTCGCTATCGAAGTGGAAAATGCAGAAGAGTTCTATCAGCGGATGAAAACGCTGATAGAGGATACCGCCTTACGCAGGCAGATGGGGGAAAACGCTCTTCAGCGCTTTCAGAAGCATTTCTCCAATGAGGTAATGATTCGCAATACCCTGCAGGTTTACCGCCAATATATCCGCCCAAAAGAACAAGAGGCTGAGATTCATGAATAACTTTATCCTCCAAAACAGCCCTGCCGCCACTCTGCTGTCCGAAAAGCTGCAGGAGACCGCCCCTCTGCCGGATGCCGCCCGCTGGACGGCCCTCTCCGAAGAGTTTCACAGGCGAACCGCTCCGGCAGCGCCCGCAGGCACCATAGCGGAGCAGCTCGGTCAGCTGCGGCTGCTCTCGCAGGTGCGCACCGTGCGCCCGGTCATCCCCTATGGCGAGCCGCAGCAGCGGGTGCGCTGGTTTATCCGCAAGGCGGTGCGCAAGCTGATTAGCTTTTATATTGAGCCCATCATCCGCGACCAGAACCGCCTGAATCAGGCGCTTACAGAAACGGTGGAGATACTGGAAAAACGGATAGCGCAGCTGGAGGAGGAACAGAAACATTGAGGGTTTTTCAGCTTCTCAAGGATTTGGGCTATGGCGATGCCATCAGCAGCGATGCGCTCGCTCTCGACCGGCTGATGAAAGAGCACGGCATGGAGAGCGCCATCTATGCAAAATATTTTAAGGACAGGCGGCTCCCCCAAACCATCCGCAAGGCCGATCTGCTTCCGGGCGATTTGCGGGAGGACGATCTGGTCTTATACCATCTCTCCATCGGAACCGAGATGAGCGAGTGGTTTGGCGGCCTGCCCTGCAAAAAGGGGCTTATATACCACAATATCACCCCGCCCGAATATTTTGCGGATTATCACCCCCATATTGCCGAAGAAACGCGGTATGGCCGCAGTACCCTGCAAACACTCGCCGGCAGGGTGGATTTCGCCTTTGCCGATTCGGACTTTAACGCGCAGGAGCTGAAAAAGCTGAACTACCGGAATGTGAGCGTTCTGCCCATCCTGCTGGATTTTGAAAGCTACCGGCAGCAGCCCGATGAGAAGACGCTGCAGCGCTATTCAGATGGGAAAAAGAACATCCTCTTTGTAGGCCGCCTCGCGCCGAACAAACGGCAGGAGGATGCACTGCTCGCCTTCGACTATTATCAGAAAAACCTGAATCCCGACTGCCGCCTGCTTCTGGTCGGCTCCGACCGGGTAACGCGCTATGCGGACGCGCTGCGCGCGCTGGCAGAACGTCTGGGCACAAAAGATGTCATCTTTACCGGACACACCTCCTTTGAGGAGATGCTGGCCTGCTATCACGCGGCCGACCTGTTTTTGTGCATGAGCGAGCACGAGGGCTTCTGTGTGCCGCTTTTAGAGTGCATGGCACTGGATGTTCCGATTCTGGCCTATAACAGCACAGCTATCCCCGGGACTCTGGGGGACAGCGGGATTATCTTTAACGAGAAGCGCTTTGATTTCGTGGCGGCGGCGATGAAAGCCATTTTATCAGACAAAGGGCTGCAGCAAAAAATATGTGCTTTTCAGAAAAAACGGCTTCAGCATTTCAGCCATGAAAAAATTGAAGCTGCATTTTGGAAGCAGCTTCTCCCATATCTGTCAATGAGGTAGTACCTATGAACAAACAAAACGTCCTATATTTATCGGTTAAAAATAAATGGCTATCTAATCCCCTGCTTTCAGAAAAGCTGCTGCTGACAGTGAGCTCTCTGGCCTACTTTCTGATGAATCTTATCGGACTAAACTGCTACTATCCTTTGCAAAATCTTCCCGACTCTTATAATGTGATTTCTACGGCCGCCTTTTTCTCCGGAACAGGTAACTGGCAGGATACGCTGCGCACCATTTCTTCCTTTGGACAGGGACTGATTTATACACCGCTCTTTTGGATATTCAAAAGCCGCCCTCTTTTTCTTTATCGGAGTTTTCTGGTTGTTAACAGTATCGAAATTACTTTAATTTTCCCTATCGCCTATAAACTGTGCAGGAAATTTTGGAATTGCCGGGTTCGGGAGGCCTATGTTGCCGCTCTCACGGCCGTACTGTGTCTTGACCTTCTTTCCATGTCCAAATTCGCCTGGAATGAGGCGCTGGTGGCACTCATGACATGGGTATGTATCTATCTTTGTGCAATCTCCTTTATTCAGCAGGAGAGGACTTCCCGAATAAAGTACAGCGCACTTTTCGGACTGGCTGTATCCTTCGGCTATGCTTCACACGGAAGGTTTATTGCGCTCGTCGTCGGCTTTTCAGTGTGTGCGGTCTTTCTGGCCTTTATCCGAAAAAATTCCGTCCATCTGATATCCTATTTTTCCTCGCTCATTCCCTCTTTCCTTTTAATAGCCTGCGTGGATCAATATCTGGTTAGCCATTTATATGGGCAGGCCTCCGGCAATTTAAGCGCAGGCATCAGCGCCATCGTCCAATATATTGTCATGCCGTTTTTCTGGCAGAATCTTTTCTATACGTTTGTCGGTCAGTTTTCCTATCTTTTCTGGTCGACCTTTGGGCTCGGCCTTCTCGCAATCATATCCATTCTGCAAAGCATCCGGCGTGCTGCTAAAAATCGTTTTTCCTCTGTTTCTAATGCAGACGCTTTAAACCTTATCCTCTTTATATCTGCAGCCTTTTCTTATATGATGAGTCTTTATACCATCGCTTCCTTTTTATCCGGCGATATTGTGAGGCAGCAGTTTTACCTGCATGCCCGTTACAGCATAAATTTTTATGGACCTTTTATCCTGCTGGGCATCAAATTTCTGATGGATAAAAAATATTCCTATCGAACTATTTTCAGTGTCCTTTCTGTCATGCTTTTTTTTACCGCCCTGTTTGCAATATTCATATTTAAACCGATGTTCAGAGGACTGAGCTCTTATGAGATGGATTGCTCTTTCGCCAATATTCCGTTTTTTCAAATTCTGAGAGAAAGCAAAACTTCTCCGAAATCCATCCTGCTCCTGGCGGCTGCCGCCTGCATCTTTGTTACCTTATTTTTGCTGCTCAATCAGTTCTGGAAGGCGTTTGTCAAATATCTTGCTTACCCTCTCAGCTTTGTTTTGCTTTTCGGATTTACATTAAAGTATATCGCATCCGGCCAGGCCTGGTATCATAACACCTTTAACGGAAACTATCAGCTTATTGAAAACTCTGTCAGTACAGATATAGATATTTATCATACCTATAGGGATTTAGCACCCTTTTTCCAATTTAATCTTCCCGAACATCATTTTCGCACTGCAGACATGCAGGAGCCCTATGAGAATGCTCTTACTCTTTATTATGAACTGTTTTTTCCTTCTGAGCCCGATTCCTATCTTTTAACCCGAAACGGCTCTGTTGTCGGTCCTATCACCATCTATGCAAAGGGTGAAGCGGTTAAAAAGGAAATAGAGGCAAGAATGGGAGAAAAATTATTCCCTGTTACAGCCGAAACCGGAATAACCATCAACGGAGCCGAGATGAAAGCGCAGGGAGGCCAGATAGAGGGACAGTCCATGCGCTTAACAAAGAGAAACGCCATTTTATACGGGCCCTATGCAAGAATGGCGGCAGGCAGTTATCGGGTTGAAATTTCCGGAGAAAATCTGCAGCATGCACAGTATGACGTTTACAATGGTCAGCTCTTTGAAACAGATACACTCGTACACCAGGAAGATAAAATCATCTATGAATTCTCTCTGGAAGAGTATGCAAGCGAGCTGGAATTTCGCATCATCAACCAAGCTGATGAAGAAATTTCCATTCAGAAAATTACCATCTATTGTTTGGAAAAGTCGATATAGCCGGTGAATTCCGATGTGACAACCATTAAATCTTTTTATATAGGATATAGGTGTCCACATGAAAAAACTCTACATCTGTGATTATCCCTATCCGCTTTATGAGGCGCTTATCAAAGCCTCTGCCGACCATAAAAACCAAAGCGATCTGCTTTTGGCCGACTCCTTCCCGGAGCTGGGGCAGATGCTGGAAGCGCTGAGGCGTTCCGGAATCTTTCAAAATGTCTACTATTTTGACGATGAGCTCTACCGCACAAGACTGTGCAAGGTGATGTACTACAATTTTAAGCAGATTAAGGGCCGCTCCTTTTTCAGGGGAATTTGGAGCCTGCTGCATGCCTTCTGGGTGGTCATGTGCTGTCAGGGAAAGGCAAAAAATCTTACCCTCCCGGTCGCCGTCTCCGGCTATGACGAGGTTTTCTACAGTGACCGGCTCTCCACCCTCATGTTCTACCTGAACAAAAATAATATTCCCTATACCGCCATGCAGCATGCCAAAAACGTCTGGCAGATTAAAGCACCCTCTGAAATTCTCAAAATCAAAACCTTTTTGCTGCTGGAAAGGCTGCATATCTGCTGCGGCATCAATGCTTATTCTAAAGCCTGCAGAAAAATCGAAGTATCCGAAAACAAAAACCTCTCTTGCAGGCCGCCTAAATGGGCACAAATCGTAGAATGGGATGCGGACCAGGCCATCACCGCCTTGAGCGAGGCGGAAAAGGAGCGCATATTCCGGGTTTATGAGGATTCCTTCGGTATGAGCGTTGACTACAGTCGTACTTATGATCTGCTGCTGACAAATCCGCTGGCCGGTGATTCCTTTGTTTCCAGCGAGCAGGCGCAGATACGCTTTTACCGGGATACCATTCAAAAATATTTCTCCTCTGCTCATGGTGTGCTTATCAAGCCCCATCCCAGAGATAAAGTGGACTATGCAAAGCATTTTCCCGGCTGCGTAGTCGTAGACAAGATGATCTCCTCAGAAATTTTAATGCTGAGCAGCCAGTTGCACCTCGGGAAGGTCTGTACGCTCTTTTCATCCTCTGCCAACGCCTTTCGCCGGATAAACGCCGACATTCTGATTTTAGAGGATTTCAGAACCTCGCCTGAGCAGATGGAAAGCCTGAAAGGATACCGCAGCTGATATGAAAACCGAAGGATACAAAAGCACGGAAGAATCCGCGCAGATACGCAGAGCTTTCTTCTGGAATATGCTTTCTACCGTCACTTATGCCAGCATGTCCTTTTTGATGCTGCTGGCGGTCGTGCGTATCTGCGGAACCGAACGCGGAGGCGTTTTTTCCATCGCCTTTTCCACCTCGCAGATGCTGCAGACAGCCGCCTTTTTCGGCATGCGTAACTTTCAGGCAACCGATATTAACCGGCGTTTTCTGTTTTCCCACTATAACTCCTCCCGGCTGATAACCTCGCTGTTAATGGCCGCCTGCTGCCTGCTCTATGCCTTTTTCATGCGCTTTGAGGGGGAGAAGCTCGCCGTATTTCTCCTGTTCTGCGGCGTCAAGCTCTGCGAAGCGCTGGCGGATGTTCTGGAAGGGATGATGCAGCAGCACAACCGCCTGGACCGCGCTTCACAGGCACTTTTCCTGCGCACCCTTCTGATTATCGCCGTTTTTATCGCCGCTCTTCTGGCCGGGCTGCCGCTCGCTGCCGCTTCGCTCTTTTCCCTGCTGGCTGCCGCCGCGGGCCTGCTGCTCTTTTCCTTTCTTCCGGCCAGAAAATATGAGCCCGTTTCCCTGTCGCCGGATATTCGGGCGGTCTCCCGGCTTCTTCTGGAATGCCTTCCCCTCTTTGCTGCGGCGGCCAGCTGGGCTTATCTCACCAACGCGCCCAAAATCGCCATTGACTTAAACATGAATGACCAGGCGCAGGCGGAATTTGCCATTATCTTTATGCCCGCCATGCTTATCAACATGTTCAGCGGTTTTGTTTTCCGGCCTTTGCTCAATACGATGGCCGTCTGCTTTGTATCGGGCGACAAAAAACGCTTTTCCGGCTTAATCCGCCGGCTGGTATGGATGGATACCGGCGTTACGCTGCTTGCGCTGGCCGGGACCTGGCTGCTGGGGATCCCCATTCTCAACTGGGTATATGGGGTGGATATCTCCCACCTCAAGGGTGAGCTGCTGCTGATCATCCTCGGCGGCGGCGGATGCGCCCTGGTCAATCTTTTGTGCCAAACACTCACCGTTATCCGGCAGCAGGTGCGCATCCTCTCCGGATATCTGCTCACCACCGCGCTGACGCTGGCCGCTTCCAATCTTCTGGTGAAAAACGAAGGGATATGGGGGGCCGCTCTCTTATATTTCCTGTCCATGGCGCTGCTTGCCCTCATTCTGCTGATTTTATATGCCGGCAGCATGAAGAAATTTTATACACCGAGTCAAAATGAAACGGAGGTTAAAAATGGGTAATTACTTAGTAACAGGAGCTGCCGGCTTTATCGGCTCAGCTCTGGCCAGACAGCTGCTGGGAGCGGGGCATGCCGTAACCACGATTGATAATCTCTCAACCGGCATAGAGGCGCACATTCCGGAAGGGTGCCATAAGCTCATCGGCAACACCTTTGATTCTGCTGTTCTTCAAAAGCTGAACAGCGAGCGGTTTGACGCCATTTATCATATCGCCGGCCAAAGCGGCGGCATTATCAGCTTTGAAGACCCGATATATGACCTTAACTCCAACGCCGCTTCCACCCTGCTTCTGCTCGACTATGCCAGAAAAACCGGGTGCCCGAGGTTTATCTATGCAAGTTCCATGTCTGTCTATGGCGACGAAAACCCCTGCCCTATCACTGAGCAATCCTCTCTCAAGCCCAAGTCCTTTTATGCGGTCGGGAAGATGGCCAGTGAAAACTATATGCGCATCTATACGAAATTCGGCATCAAATGTACGGCGCTGCGCTTTAACAATGTCTATGGACCCGGACAGAATCTGGATAACATGCGGCAGGGCATGGTCAGCATTTTTGTGGCGCAGGCGATTCGCAATCATGCCATCCATGTCCTGGGCCCCAAAGAACGCTTCCGGGATTTTGTCTATATTGAGGATGTTGTCCGTGCGCTTCTCCTGTCTGAAAAAGGGCAGGAGCCGGAGCCGTTTAACGTTTATAATGTGGCTACCAACATCAAAACCACTGTGGAAGAGCTGATAAATGAAATTCAGAAAAATCTGCCTTCTCCTGTTCCTGTGCGGTATGAGGGAAGCACACCCGGCGATCAGTTCGGTATTTACTGCAGTTATGAGCACATAAAAGAATGCCTGCATTGGAAGCCTGCCGTTTCTTTAAGGGAGGGCATCTGCCAGATGATGCAATGGGCCACTCAGAACGAGGCCAGAGCGCAGACGCTTGTTATCAATCCTACAGAATAAATGCGGCTGTTTGAAAGCTAATTTATTGGCTATAATCTATGAATTTTAGAATTTTTACAGATATAAATCGTTCATTTATGCCAACTGATTTTTGATGATTTAATGGGACAAAAAACTGTAGGTTTCATCAACTGAGTAGCGCTATAAAAGCACAAAAATATTGCACTGTCGGTGCCTGAAAGCCTTTAAACAGGCTTCCTCGCTGACAGAGGTGTTTCAGGAGGAAACAGGTTATGGGAGAAAAGAGACAGGTTCAAAAAAGCAGCAGTGTCTGCGCGCTTCTGACCGGCAGAGGAAACAACTCGCTGAAGGATAAAAATGTGCTGGATATTCTGGGACATCCTGTATTGTATTATCCGGGGAAAGCGGCTGCGGAAAGCTCGCTGATAGAACGCTACTTCTGCAGCAGCGACGATCAAAAAATACTGGAGGAGGCGCAGCGGCTGGGCTTTCAGTCCATCGTGCGTCCGGAAGAATATGCCCGGCCGGATTCGCAGCATGTGGACTGTATTCTTCATGCCCTGCGTGTTATGGAGCAGGAGGGCTACCATCCTCAAATCTTAATTGTCCTGCTGGCCAACAACGTAACCGTCGAGACCCGCTGGATTGATGACTGCATCCGTCTGATGCAGGAAAACATGCAGCTGAGTGCGGTCGTTCCGGTTTATCAGGACAATGACCACCATCCGCTGAGAGCAAAGCGGATGAATGAACAGGGACTGCTGGAAATGTATGAACAGAATGTGAGCGAAAAGATCTCCACCAACCGACAGGACCTGCCCAAAACCTATTTTCTGGCGCACAACTTCTGGGTCCTGAATGTACAAACCCTGCTGAAGGGGGAGGGCGGGCAGATGCCCTGGGCCTTTATGGGTCACCGCATCCTCCCCTATGAAATTGAGGAATCGATCGATATCCACGACACGATGGATTTGGAAATTGCCCGGCTCTGGCTGGAAAAGAACCATTTCCAGCATAAACCCGGCAGCGGCAGCTGCGCAAAATTGAATTTGGAATCCCAGCCGGATTCTGATAAGACTGATATCAACACTGTCTCTGTCGTTGCCAATTCTATAGAATAAATAAAGATACTCTGAATGGCTTAATTATAGATATATCATACATATAATTCCTGAAATCCAGTGGTGAAAATATCTTTTATATTTAATATTTTCCTTATGCTGCCTTCTGTTGCAAAAGTTAGATAAAGGCAACTGTATGTCCTATAAAAGAAGCTGCACCTTCATGAGGTTTACAGCAGATAAGGAGAATATAAAATGAATACTGCCTGTTTTATACCAATTAAGGCAAACTCTGAACGCGTTCCGGGAAAAAATCTGCGCATCCTTAACGGAAAGAAGCTTTATGAATATATTTGTGAGCATGTGCAGGAAGCTGCAGTATTCGATGATGTTTATATTGACACCAACAGCTTGGAAATATCAGACTATGCAAAACAAATGGGATTCCATGTAATTGACAGAAAACCCGAATTAGCCAGAAATACAGCAAATGGAAACGACCTGTTAGTTGCGCACTACTCCCAATATCCGGATTATGATTTCTATTTTCAACTATTCGCAACTGCACCATATATGCGGCCTGGAACCATTCGGTCATGATATGAAAAACTCATCAGCAGTGAAGCGTATGATTCCTGTTTTACTGCGGTTGAAAACCATAGCTTTTACTGGATGTCCGGCAATCCCATTAATTACCGGCCGGATATTTTGCCCCGCAGTCAGGATATGATGCCATTAATAGAAGAAACAACAGGGCTCTATGGCATTACCTCCAATTCACTGAATAGATATCGCTGCCGGATAGGCAAAAAACCTTATATTCATATTGTAGATAAATTTGAAGCGATTGATATAAATACAGAGGAGGACTTCAGGATTGCTGAATACATTGGTAAAGTGATTTACGGATTATAAGATAAAGTTGGATTTATATTCTTTACAGCACATAAAAATTGGAGATACAAAATGATGAAAATCCTTATCATTATTCCTGCCTTTAACGAGCAGGAGAACATCGAGCGGGTGGTGGACAAGCTGATTGACTGCTACCCACAATATTCCTATGTAGTTGTAAACGACGGCTCCCGGGATGATACCGCCCGCATCTGCCAAAAGCGCGGATATCATCTGATTAATCTCCCGGTCAATCTCGGGCTGGCCGGCGCTTTTCAGGCAGGCATGCGCTATGCCTATGAGCTGGGGTTTGACGCGGCCGTCCAGCTCGATGGGGACGGGCAGCACAACCCGGAATATATCGCCGCCATGGCCGAGGCCATGACCGCGCAGGATGCGGATATCGTGATTGGCTCCCGCTTTAAGGAAAAAAGAAAGCCGAAAAACCTGCGCATGCTGGGCAGCAATCTGATAGAAGCGGCCATCCGCCTGACCACCGGCACGAAAATTTCCGATCCCACCTCCGGCATGCGCCTGTTTTCCCGCCGGATGCTCCGCCTGTTTGCCAACAATGTCAACTATGGTCCGGAGCCGGACACGGTCTCCTATCTCATCCGCTGCGGCGCAAGGGTGACAGAGGTGCAGACGCAGATGAACGAGCGCATTGCCGGGGAAAGCTACCTGAATTTCAGCCGCTCGGTGATTTACATGGCGCATATGTTCTTTTCCATCGTCTTTATCCAGTTTGTCCGCAAAAAGGAGGAAACGCCTTGTCTCCCACATTCCGCATTATCCTGATACTTGTCTCTGTCCTGACTGCCTTCTGGGTCGCCAGAAAAATCCGCAAAGCGCAGATCAAAATCGAAGATACACTGTTCTGGCTGCTTTTTTCCCTTCTGCTCATCTTCTTGAGCCTGTTTCCCTCCATCGCAGTCTTTTGCTCCAATCTAATTGGAATTGCCAGCACGGTGAATTTTATCTTTCTGACCATCATTTTTGTTCTGATGGTGAAGGTATTTTTGCTGTCCATCAAAGTTTCTCAGCTGGAAAGCAAGCTGCAGGCCTTCGCGCAGGCTTATGCCATCCGGGAAAGTGTGAAAACGGATTCTGCAGATTCAAAACCTGAAAGGGTGTAGCTTCGGATAGCTGAAATCTGCTTCTTTTGTCTCAGACAGGCGCCCTATTTTCCGCTTAGGCCGCGCATAACCGTTTCCGGCTGCCCGAGCGGACATTTAATGCCGCTGAAGAATGCCTGCAGATAAGCCGTCCGCCCAAAAAAAGCTTGGGGCCGGTTCTCACCATTCAGGAGAACGAAAGTTTCTTCCTTCCCACTGTTAAAAGGAACAAACGGATATCTTATTTTTCAGAGAAATCCCCGCATCGTTGGAATTCATTGTAGTCAGCTCCGGGAAATACGAATTATTCCTGTGCGGGATGGAGCTGCCTACAATGGGCTTAATCGCTGATTTTTCCTGTTATCCCTCCTCTTTTAAGCAGTGCCGTGCTTCGCCCTTATCCGGCTGAGGCGCGGTACTGCTTATTTTTCCTTTATCCCCCATTTTACAAGGAAAGGTTGATTTCATCCGGCTTTTATTATACAATAGAATTGCTTATCTGTTGCCTGAACGCGCTCTGCGATAGAGGCAGGCCCACCTATTTTTAACAGAAGCCCGGCAAACGGCAGCAGAAGTTTAAGGAGTGAAAAGCTTGGAGATAAAAATCGCCCCCTCCATTCTGGCGAGCAATCTTGCCATGCTCGGCGAGGAGGGGAGGCGGATGCAGGCCGCCGGCGCGGATATGCTGCATGTAGATATTATGGATGGCCATTTTGTCCCCAATCTGAGCTTCGGCCCGGCTCTGACGGCAGCGCTGCACCGCGCCTGCGGGCTCGCGCTGGATGTCCACCTGATGCTTTGCGATCCGCTGCGTTATCTGCAGGATTTCGCAAAGGCGGGCGCCGCTGTCATTACCTTTCATGCCGAAGCGGACAGCCCCCTGTCGGATACGCTCGATGCCATTCATGCGCTGGGCTGCCGGGCCGGGCTGGTTTTAAAGCCGGCAACACCGGCCGAAACGGTTTTCCCCTATCTCAGCCGCTGCGAAACCGTCATGGTGATGACGGTTGAGCCCGGTTTCGGCGGGCAGACATTCATGCCGGATATGCTGTCCAAAATCTCTGCCGTGCGCCGCGAAGCCCTCCGGCAGGGCCTTTCACCGGATATCGAGGTGGATGGCGGCATCGACTGCCATACCGCCCAGCAGGCGGCAGCGGCAGGCGCCAATCTGCTGGTTGCCGGAAGCGCTCTTTTCGGCGAAAGGGACTATGCGAAAGCTGTTTCCCGCCTGCGCGCAGCCGCCCGGGCCGCTCAAAAATAGGAGAGCGCCTCAATTGCATCCTTCTCCCGCAGCGGCAGCGCATGCTCCCGTATAATCCCTTCCAGCAGCCGTCCCCGTCCCATATATTCCCCAAACTCCTGAAGCAGGCAGAAAAAATGGGCTTTATCCCCGCCCAGCGCACAAACTGCCAGTATATATTTTTCCGGTCCCAGCCGGTAGAGGGTACTGCTTCCTATTCGCTGAGGCTTTCCCTGGCGAAGGGCCCTGCATGCGCTGCAGAGGGCATCCACATCCCGAAACAGAAAGAGCCGCGGTTCGATAGCCTTTTCCTTAATGCGGTAGCGAGCGGGTGCCTGCAGGCCGGTAAAATAGAGGACACATCCTTCCTCAGAAAGCGGATATACCTCGGCGAGCAGCTTTTCCGTTTCGCAGGGAAAGCCGAAGCGTTCCCCGGCCTGCAGCAGCGAGAAAAGTGCATTGGCCGTTTCGCCTTCCCCCTGCAGCAGTGTCTTCTCAGTGAGGCCAAATGACCGCATATCCTGCCTGGTGAGCGTTATGCGTATGCGGCGCACACCGGCTGCTTCTATTTTCACCCGTTGTCTCCTCCCTTTCTTCCAATGCCGGCCGCCGGCCGGGCTCAGGGAACAGCCGGCGGCGCTGCGCGCCCGGCTGAGGCTTTCGCCCTTTGCTTCCTTTTCAAATTCTCCCTCATGAAGGAGGTTATCGCCGAATGGCTTTCCTATTTTCCAGGGGGCTGATTCTCGAGCAGTATAAGGAGCCCGCCCTTTCGCGGGATCTGCGTGCCTTTACCTCGCCATCAGCTGTGCGCTCCATCGGCCTGCCGCCGGTGGAGGATCCCTCTTCCCTCAATGCGGATACCATCATCGCCTATGCCGCCGAAGCGCAGATTATCGATGAGCGGGACGGCCTGCCGCTCGAAGAAAAGCTGCGGGCAGCGCGTCTTCGCCAGGCGACTCTGGTCGTGGCGGATGCGATTGATGATGAGCCCTATGTATCCAGTCAGCTGAACCCCCTCTTCAAGCTCTCTCAGCAGGCGGTCGGCGGCCTTCGCTATGCCGCCCAGGCTGTTGGGGAGCCAAAAATCAGAATCGCCGTTTATAAGAATCTTGCTGACCTGCAGCTGCATATTCCGAATACACTATATGATGTGCGTATTCAGAGGATTACCGGAAAATACCCGGTAGAAACCCGTGCCAAGCTGACGGAAGGGCCGGAGCAGACGCTACTTATCGGCACCGGCGCGCTTATCCATCTCTACCGCGCCATTCACTATGCCGTCCGCCAAACCACCTGCTTTGTAACGGTGGCTGGCAACTGCATCGCCAACCCAGCCAATCTGGAGGTGCAGATTGGCGCCTCCTTCTCCCAGGTTTTAGAGCGCTGCGGGCTGATTGAGGACCCTTCCCGCATTATCTCCGGCGGGCCGATGACCGGCATCTGCATAACTGATCCGGATGAAGAAACGGTGGGAGCAACCACGCGTGCCGTTCTGGCGTTTAAAAATGACCGGCGTGACCGAAACTATCACTGTATCGGCTGCGGACACTGCGTGCGGGTCTGCCCGCAGGGGCTGATGCCGGTCTATCTCTACAAGGCCGCCGTTACAGGAAATGTCTCTGTTCTGCGCCGGTTTGATGCGGACCTCTGCCTCTCCTGCGGAACCTGCAGCTATGTCTGCCCGGCCAAGCTGGACCTCTCCTATCAGATCCGGCGCGCCGGCAGCCTGATTGCGGCGCTTGATGACCCCTCCGGCAGTCCGCAGCCGGAAGCAGCCAATGAGGAGGCGCAATATGCTCAAAACCTATAACCCGCCCCATATCCGGGGAAGGGACTCCAATAAAACGATGATGGATGATGTGCTGATTGTGCTGGCCGCCATCTATCTGATGGCCTGCTACTACTATGGGGCACGCGCTGCCGTTCTGGGACTGTTTTCGCTCTTAGTGGCCATCCTCTGCGATATCGTCTGCAAGCTGCTGATGGGCGAGCAGCTGAGCCTGCGCGACCATTCCTCCGCCGTTACGGCGCTGCTCATCCCGCTGCTTCTGCCCGCATCTGTCAGCTATACGACCGTTGCCACTGCTGTGGTATTTGCGCTGGTGGTTGTCAAATACCCGTTCGGCGGGGTGGGAAACAACCTCTTTAATCCGGCAGCGGGCGGAATCGCATTCGTCTGCATCTGCTTTCCGCGGGAGGTCTTCGGCTATCCGACGCCGCTCGAACCGATTGAGATTTTCGGCAAATTTGAAGGCCGCCTTCTCTATTCTGCTGCTTATACGCTCAAGGCCGGCGGCATCCCCACCGGCGGCGATTTTATGGAAATGCTGCTCGGCAATGTGGCCGGACCGATGGGCGCCACCAATGCGCTGGTCGTCTGCGCCTGCCTTCTTTATCTGATCGTCCGGCGCACGGTGCACTGGCAGGCGCCTGTCTGCTTTCTGCTGACCTGTGCGCTGTATGCTTATCTGTTCCCGCGTGTGGCCATCAGCAGCTGGCTCTCGGTCATGTATGAGCTTTTCTCCGGCTATCTGATTCTCGGCGCCATCTTCATGCTGACCGACCCTGTAACCAGCCCGAAGCGCGCGATTGCGACCGCGCTGTATGCCGTTTTTGCCGGCGGCGTTACCATGCTTTTCCGGCAGTTCGGCGGCTTTGAAGAATCCTTCGCCTTTTCGCTGCTGCTCTGCAACGCTGTCGCTCCGGTCTTTGACTATCTCGAAGAAAGGATCCGCCACCAGATTCGAAGAAGGCAGCGGGCCAAAATTTAATTTTTGCTCCTGCTGCTCTGCGCCGCTGCCGTCCGCGGAAAAGCCGTTCCCCGGGCGGCAGGCTTTGAAGAAAGGGATGGTCACAAAAATATGTATCTGAATAAAATCCGCCAACACAGCCGGCGCGTGCATCGCTTCTCCGGCCTGCTGACCGGAAATCCGGTTCTCTCCCTGGGGCTTGCGCTTCCCTTCGCCATTGCATCCACCGTTTCTCTGCAGGCCGCTTTCTGCATCTTTGTCGGCATTGCTGCCGTAACGCTGCCGATGATGCTGCTCAGCGCCCTTGCCGGACGTTTTTTGCCCGCATGGCTTCGTTTTCCTCTCTTCTCTCTTTGCGCCGCCGGGCTGCTGATTCCGCTGGAAAGCTTTTTAACCGGCCTGTTCCCGGTGGTTCTCAATTCAATCGGCCTCTATTTTCCCATCATCGCCGTCAACACGCTGCTGCTTTTCCACTGCGAAAAGGAAGCAGAGCGCGGCAGGCCTCTGCAGGCGCTGCTGCATGCGCTGCTGCAGCTGAGCGGGCTGGCCGTGGTCCTGCTTTTGTGCGGAGCCATTCGCGAAGCATTTGGCAACGGCAGCCTCTGGGGCATTTCTCTGCCCTTTTTGAGCTACCGGCTGGGCGGTCTGCTTATCCCCTTTGGAGGATGTATCGTGGCCGCGATGCTGGCCGCAGCAGCCCGATATCTGGGGCGGCTGCTGCGCATCTCCCTCTACCGCAGCGATTTAAAGAAATATACGCAGACACTCTTCGAAGCCAATGAACAGCTGCCGGAGGAGGACCTGCTGGCCGGCCTCCCTACCGCGGTGAACCCCGCAGGCCTTCAGAAGCAGCCCGGTCCAAACGGGCCAAAGAAAGGAGAATAGGAAAATATGGATTCCATCGTCCTCTTCTTTCTCTATGCGTTAACCGCCATTCTGATGGAAAACGCTATTTTTACGCGCATTCTGGGAAGCGGGCAGATTGCCTTTTTTGGCTCGCTGAAAAACATTCTGCTGCATAGCTGTCTGCTTACCCTTTTCACTACCCTCTGCTCGTTCATCAGCTTTTTCATCAACAGGCTGCTTTATGATTACACCGTTTCCACCACTGAACGCGCTTTCTGCTATCTAATCGGGATTGCCCTGCTTTATCTGCTTTTTTATCTGGGATGTGACCAGCTGCTTCCCATTCGGCTGCGGGCCGTAAAGCAGACGCTTTCAGTCTCCGCCTTCAACTGTGCCGTTCTGGGCTCGATGATTCTGGCAGCCAATCTGCAGAATTCCCTCAGCTCCACACTCGGTTACGGCATAGGAACGGGCATTGGCTATATGCTAGCGCTGCTGCTCATCTATTTCGGCCGGCGCAGGCTGGAGCTTATCGCCCTGCCGCGCGCCTTTAAGGGACTGCCTATTCTGCTTTTATATATCGGCCTGATATCGCTCGCTGTCTATGGCATGATTGGCCACCAGCTTCCCACCTGACCGCCCGCCGCCAGCGAACCGGAAGGAGGAGCATCATGGCAAAATCCTATAAAATTAAACGTTACCGTCATATCTATCGGAAAAGACGGTTTTCCCCCATAAAAGCAGGCCTTCTTCTTCTGCTGCTGGCGGTGCTCGCCTTTGTCGGCTTCAGCCTCTATGAGCCGGTACACGACTTTTGGAGCGGGAAGCTTTTGCAGCGCATGGAGTCTTCCTCCAGTGCGCCGGAGGAACAACCGGAGCCCTCCTCCCAGCAGGCGGAAAGCCTGCCGCAGGCCAGTGAACCGGAAATGGCCCCGCTCAGCGGGATACATGCCCTCTATATCCCCGAGGAGGTTCTGCTCAGCGGCGAAATCCTCCCTTATCTGCAGAATCATTCACTGCCTGATATCAACACGGTGCTTGTCGATCTGAAAAATTCGGCTGGGCAGGTTCTTTATCAAAGCCATGTGGAATTTGTTGCAGAAGCCGGCAGCCAGCATGCGCAGGCGATTGACCTGCCTGAGGTGGTTGCAGCCCTGCAGGCCGCCGGCTATCAGACAGCCGGCCGCATCTGCGCCTTCCGCGACCCCATTGCCCCCTATGCACATGAGACCGCTGCCGTTAAATATGAAAACACCGAGTGGACCTGGCTGGACAATTCGCAGGAGGCAGGCGGCCGTCCCTGGCTGAATCCCTATTCGCCGGTTGCGCAGGATTATATCGGCGACCTGGCCAACGAGGCGGTTGGGATGGGCATCCCGCTTATCTTAATTGATAACCTCCAGTTCCCGGAAGGGTTGGGCCTCGACCGGGCCACCTTCGGCGAATGGGCTGCCTCTCAAAGCAAGGCGGATGTTCTGCAGGATTTTGCGGAGAAGCTGCAGGCGCGTCTGCTCCCGCAGGGGGCCGCTGCTATTCCCTGTGTTTCCGGCATTCATCTGCTCGGTCAGAACCTCTCGCTCCCCTATGACGCTACCAATCCCGCAGCTATTTTCACGACCTCCGCCCTCTCTGTGCAGATGATGCCCGCTCTCTTCGGCGAGGTTTTCGAAGCAGAGGGCTTTCGCCTCCAGGCGCCCGCCACCACCCCCTATGAAACGACGCAGGCAGTAGCCGGCAGAGCACTCGCCACCCTTTCAGAGGGAACACAGCTGCTCCCCTGGATTCAGGGTTATACGGCGCAGAATCTCAGTGGTGATTTTAACCGGACCTACACCGAAGAGGAGGTCAGCGAACAGATCCGCGCGCTCCGGGAAGCCGGTGTGGACAGCTATATTCTGGTGTATTAGATTTCCGGCAGGTAAATGCCGCCCGCAAAGAGAGCTTTCTCTTTGCGGGCGGCATTTAAATTGGAGAAATAAGATTTCGGATATCTCATCTTCTCGCCCGGCTTTTTGCCGGGCTTTATCCGGGTTCTTCAAACGCCAGAGCGCCTGTTCATGCTGCTTCCTCGGAAAACAGGTCATCCCTCGTAATATTGCAGAGCCACTCTTCACTTTTATAGCGCTTGATAACAAAGGGCAGTTTCGCAAATTCATCGGTACAGATCAGGAAATAGACCCACAGAACGGGAAGCTTCAGCACAAAAGCGGCAATAAACCCGAGCGGGACAGCATAGCACCACATATCAAAGATATCGCAGTAAAAACCGAATTTGCTGTCCCCGCCTGCGCGGAAGATGCCTGCTATGAGAGTGGTATTCAGCGCCGTACCCATAATATAATAGGCGTTAATCAGCATCATATATTTGAGGTAATGCATGGCGGTATCGGTGAGCGAAGCATATTTGAGCGCGAAGGGCATGACGGCCAGGACGATCAGCCCGCCGACAATACCGCTGAGCACCGTCAGCTTTACCACCTTTTTGGCGCCCTCCCGGGCCTCCTGCAAACAGTTTTTGCCGATAATTTTCCCCACCAGAATGCCGCCGCCGCTCGCGACCCCGTAGCAAAGAACGGTACCCAGATTGCGCACAACGCTCACAAACGAGTTTGCCGCAACTGCGTCGGACCCCATGTGGCCGATGATGACCGAATACATCGAAAAGCCGACGCCCCAGACAATATCATTTCCAAGGGCCGGTACTGCCAGGCGGATAAAATCCTGCAGGAGCAGCCTGTTCCTGCAAAAAACGGCAGAAAGCTTCAGCTTAACATCCCGGCTCACAGCCGAAACAATAAAGCAGGCAATGAGCTCAACCATACGGGAGATGGAGGTGGCAATGGCAACCCCAATAACTCCCAGCTTCGGCGCGCCGAAGAGCCCGAAGATGAATACCGCATTCAGCGCCACATTCAGCAGAAAGGTCATCGTATTCAGGCTGGTGCTGACAACCACTCGCTCAACACTGCGCAGAATGGAGAGATGCACCTCCGCCACCCCGCAGCAGAGATAGCTGACGCTGAGAATGCGCAGATAGCTGGCGCCGATTGCAATCAGCTCGGCATCATTGGTAAAGAGCTTCATCATCCATTGCGGTGCGAACAGGGCAAAGACGGCAAATCCGAAAGAAATGAGCATGGAAAAACGCAGTGCAATCCCTTCTACTGTTTCAATGGCCCGCATATCTCCCTTGCCGTAATACTGGGCGCAGAGGATGGTGGCACCGGTCCCAAGCCCATAGTACACCATATGAAGAACCGAAGCATACTGAGAGGCGAGCGAGACTGCCGCAATGGCGGACTGGCCCACATAGTTGAGCATGAGTACATCGGCCGAATTGACCGCCGCACTCAGCAAATTCTGCAGCACGATGGGGAGGGTCAGTCGGAAAATCTGTTTATAAAATTCATCCTGAACTTTGGGCGACGCTGTCTTTACCAAAGTGACGACCACCTTTCAAGCGAAAAGACATCGATGAAAAAAATCTGCCTGCTGCTTTTTCCAAAAGCCTCCCTTTTAGGGAACGGCCGGGAAAGACAGGGCTGCTGCAAAGGAAAGCCGCGCTTAAAAAAGCGGCGGGCAGGTTTCAGCGTATGGATTATGCCGAACATCGCACAAGCGAAAGAGAGAGCCATATAAAAAGCCACGCCGCTCAAAGGCGGCGTGGCTTTCATCCTGCCAAAGGAGGCAATTACTCATTAATACCGGTAACAACGCCCGAACCGACCGTGCGGCCACCCTCGCGGATAGCGAAACGAAGGCCCTGCTCAATAGCGATGGGGGTGATGAGCTCAACGTCCATCTCAACGTTATCGCCAGGCATGCACATCTCAACACCCTCCGGCAGCTTGACGATGCCGGTCACGTCGGTGGTGCGGAAATAGAACTGCGGACGGTAGTTATTGAAGAACGGGGTATGACGGCCGCCTTCATCCTTCTTCAGGATGTAAACCTGGCCATGGAACTTGGTGTGCGGATGGATGGAACCGGGCTTGCAGAGAACCTGGCCGCGCTGAATGTCGGTTCTCTGAACACCGCGCAGCAGAGCACCGATGTTGTCGCCCGCCTCAGCGTAATCGAGAATCTTGCGGAACATCTCGATACCGGTAACAACCGTCTTCATCTTCTCATCCTGCAGGCCGACGATCTCAACTTCGTCCGAAGTCTTGAGCATACCGCGCTCCACTCTGCCGGTGGCAACGGTGCCGCGGCCGGTGATGGTGAATACATCCTCAACCGGCATCAGGAAGGGCAGGTCAGCCTTTCTCTCAGGAGTCGGGATAAACTCATCAACCGCCTTCATCAGCTCGAGAATGGGCGCATAGGTCGGATCGCTCGGATCCTTGGAAGCGCACTCCAGAGCCTGCAGAGCGGAACCCTTAATGATCGGAATGTCGTCGCCCGGGAACTCATAGCTGGAGAGCAGCTCACGGATTTCCATCTCAACGAGCTCGAGCAGCTCAGGATCGTCCACCTGGTCAACCTTGTTCATGAAAACAACGATATAGGGAACGCCAACCTGACGGGCAAGCAGGATATGCTCGCGGGTCTGGGGCATCGGACCATCTGCAGCGGAAACAACGAGGATAGCGCCGTCCATCTGCGCAGCACCGGTAATCATGTTCTTAACATAGTCAGCATGGCCGGGGCAGTCAACGTGCGCATAGTGGCGCGCGTCAGTCTGATACTCAACGTGAGCGGTATTGATGGTGATGCCGCGCTCGCGCTCCTCAGGAGCCTTGTCGATCATGTCGTATGCCATATACTCCGCGTCGCCCTTCATGCCCAGAACCTTGGTGATGGCGGCGGTCAGCGTGGTCTTGCCGTGGTCAACGTGACCAATGGTGCCGATGTTTACGTGGGGCTTGTTTCTTTCGAATTTAGCCTTTCCCATTGCGATTTTTCCTCCCTTTTGTGGATGGTATTTGAGTACACTTTCCGAAGGTACGCACTACAATTGGTATTGTAGCAATAAACCACGGAAAATGCAAGTGTTTATGCGCTTTTTTATCGGTTCCCCCGCCCTTTTAAAGGACAGGGAAACCGAAAAAGGCTTTTAGTCCTTCTTGCCGCGCTCATTCATAATCTGCTCGGCAATCGATTTCGGAACCTCGGTGTAGTGCGAGGGCTCCATCGTATACTGACCGCGGCCCTGGGTACGGGAGCGCAAATCAGTAGCATAGCCGAACATCTGAGAGAGCGGAACGAATGCGTTAATCTGCTGTGTGCCGTTGCGGGCCTCCATGCCCTGAATCTGACCGCGGCGGCCGTTGAGGTCGCCCATCACATCGCCCATGTAGTCCTCCGGCACAATGACCGAAACCTTCATGATAGGCTCGAGGATAACCGGGTCCGCCTTGCGCATGGCCTCCTTAAAGGCCATCGAACCGGCAATCTTAAAGGCCATTTCCGAGGAGTCGACCTCGTGGTAAGAGCCGTCATACAGCTCTACGCGCACATCGACCACCGGATAGCCCGCGAGTACGCCGGACTGCATCGCACCCTGGATACCGGCATCCACCGCCGGGATATACTCCTTCGGGATGGCGCCGCCGACAATCTTGTTCTCGAACAGGTAGCCTTTGCCGCTCTCGTTCGGGAAGAGGCGGATTTTGCAGTGGCCATACTGACCGCGGCCGCCCGACTGGCGAGCGTATTTCATGTCGACATCCGAATTCTTGCGCACCGTTTCCTTGTAGGCCACCTGCGGCTTGCCGACGTTCGCTTCCACGCGGAATTCGCGCAGCAGACGGTCAACGATGATTTCCAGATGCAGTTCGCCCATGCCGGCGATAATCGTCTGCCCGGTTTCCTCATCGGTATAGGCCTTAAAGGTCGGGTCCTCCTCAGCGAGCTTGGCGAGGCCAATGCCCATCTTCTCCTGGCCGGCCTTGGTCTTCGGCTCGATGGCAACGCGGATAACCGGCTCCGGGAACTCCATCGACTCGAGGATAATCGGGTGCTTCGGGTCGCAGAGAGTATCGCCGGTGGTAACCTGCTTGATGCCAACCGCCGCCGCAATATCACCTGCATAGCAGGTTTCAATATCCTTGCGGTGATTGGCGTGCATCTGCAGAATGCGGCCGACGCGCTCCGAATTGCCCTTCGAAGCGTTGAGAATGGTGCTGCCGGTATTCATCATACCGGAATAGACGCGGAAGAAGCAGAGCTTGCCGACATAGGGGTCGGTAGCAATCTTGAAGGCCAGCGCGGCCATCGGCTCGTTGTCATCGGTCGGGCGGGTTTCAGTTTCTCCGGTATCGGGGTTGGTACCGGTGATATGGTCGATATCAGTCGGGGCGGGCATGTAGTCGATAATGGCATCGAGCAGCTTCTGCACGCCCTTGTTTTTGTAGGAGGTGCCGCAGGTGACCGGAACCATATCATTGGCAATCGTCGCCTTGCGGATGACCTTCTTCATGTCATCAATCGGAATCTCTTCGCCTTCAAGATATTTCTCCATGATGGCGTCATCATGCTCAGCAACAGCCTCAAGCAGCTTCTGGCGGTATTCCTCTGCCTTCTCCTGCATCTCCTCAGGAATCTCCTCAACGCGGATATCCTTTCCAAGGTCGTCATGATACATATACGCCTTCATCTCAAGAAGGTCGATAATTCCCTTAAAGAACTGCTCCTCGCCAATCGGGAGCTGCACCGGGACCGCATTGCACTTAAGGCGGTCATGAATCATGTCAAGCACATTGTAGAAGTTGGCGCCGAGGATATCCATCTTGTTGACATAGATCATCCGCGGTACCTTATACTTGTCAGCCTGACGCCAAACGGTTTCAGACTGCGGCTCAACGCCGCCTTTGGCACACATAACGGTAACCGAGCCATCGAGAACGCGCAGGCTGCGCTCAACCTCAACAGTGAAGTCAACGTGTCCAGGGGTGTCGATGATATTGATCCGATGGTTCTTCCAATAGCAGGTCGTTGCGGCAGAGGTAATGGTAATGCCTCTCTCCTGCTCCTGCTCCATCCAGTCCATCGTCGCAGTACCCTCATGGGTCTCGCCAATTTTATGGTTGATACCCGTATAGAAAAGGATACGCTCGGTAGTCGTGGTTTTGCCAGCGTCGATATGAGCCATTATGCCTATATTACGGGTAAGTTCCAGCGAAACGTCTCTTGGCATATTGACCTCCTGCTTTAATTAAGAATCAGCCATGCGCATGCGCGCCATGGGTAAAAACCAACTGGTGTTGGTCTTTAGAATCTGTAATGAGCGAATGCCTTGTTGGCCTCGGCCATCTTGTGGGTATCCTCGCGCTTCTTGACCGCGCCGCCCATGTTGTTGACGGCATCGGCAATTTCACCCGCGAGGCGCTCGCGCATTGTTTTCTCCGAGCGGTTTCTGGCATAGGTTGTCAGCCAGCGCAGCCCCAGAGTCTGACGGCGCTCCGGACGAACCTCCATCGGCACCTGGTAGGTTGCACCGCCAACGCGGCGGGCCTTGACCTCCAGAAGCGGCATAATGTTCTCCAGCGCCTGCTCGAAGACCTCCAGCGGATCCTTGCCCGTCTTCTGCTGCACGATTTCAAACGCGCCATAAACGATCTTCTGGGCAACGCCCTTCTTACCGTCGAGCATAATGCTGTTGATGAGCCGGGTGACCAGCTTGGAATTATAAAGCGGATCCGGCAAAACGTCGCGCTTTGCTACGTTACCTCTTCTTGGCACTTCGCTTCCCTCCTTCACATAAATGAATTCATCGGTACTCGAAAGTGACAAAACTCCCGTTTGCGCCCGTTTCGGTTACATAGCCGGGACGAATCGCCCATCTATCTATAACCGCACCGAGTGCGAATTGCGCCTGTCAAAAACAGGTGCAACATCATTTCCAATGGGAATTTTATTACTTCTTGGCACCAGCCTTCGGACGCTTCGCGCCATACTTGGAGCGCGCCTGGTTTCTCCCGCTTACGCCCTGGGTATCCAGAGTGCCACGGATGATGTGATAACGCACACCGGGCAGGTCCTTGACACGTCCGCCGCGGATGAGCACAACGCTGTGCTCCTGCAGGTTGTGTCCGATTCCGGGGATGTAGGCGGTAGCCTCGATTCCATTGGAAAGCCTGACTCTCGCGACCTTGCGCAGCGCCGAGTTCGGCTTCTTGGGGGTCTGCGTACGGATAGCCGTGCACACGCCTCTCTTCTGCGGAGAATTCTGATCGATCGCCTCACGCTTCTGGGAATTCCATCCGCGCAGCAGCGCCGGAGCGGTAGACTTTTTCTCGATCTCTTCTCTGCCCTTGCGAACCAGCTGGTTAAAGGTTGGCATATTGCACCTCCTTAAATAAAAAATATTTATTTCTTTATGTCCGGCAGCGCCGGGCGATAAAGCAGAATGTTTTTCCGGAATCCCCTTCTCTGAAAGCAGAAACCGGACTTTCGGCAGGAAAGACCGCATTCCCCTTAAAACCGGCAAAATGCAGCATTTTCCATACCGAATATAGATTTTATCACCTATATCCCGGATTTGTCAATAGATTTTTCCCTTTACCGCACCTTTCAGGAGGTTGCACAATTCTTCCCCCCGTTCGCAGCGGCATTTGCCACGAGATGAAGGAACGAAAAGGGAATTCTCAGCCAATCAGCGCTTCCTCGGTACCCAGCGCATTGCTGTAGGGGTTGGGCAGTTCCTCCGGCGCATGGGCTTCCGCCGGCTGCTCAGCATGAACAAGCTCGACATCGCCAATGATGCCGGTGCCGGCCGGAATGAGCTTGCCGATGATGACATTCTCCTTGAGGCCCATCAGCGGATCGGTCTTGCCCTTGATGGCCACCTCGGTCAGCACGCGGGTCGTCTCCTGGAAGGAGGCGGCCGACATGAAGGATTCAGTGGCAATTGAAGCCTTGGTAATGCCCAGCAGCTCGGGAATGTAGGTGGCCTCCTCGAGCCCCGTTTCGCCTGCGGCTATCCGCTCGCGGATGAGACGGTTCTGCGCCTTGACCTCTGCCTTATCCGAGCTTGCGCCCGAAATCATGCCGGTCGCACCGGGCTGGTCAATGCGCACCTTGCGCATCATCTGGCGGACGATGACCTCAATATGCTTATCGTTGATATCCACGCCCTGGGTACGGTAAACGCGCTGCACCTCGTTAATCAGATATTCCTGAACGGCCAGCTCGCCCGAAACCTGCAGAATCTCCTTCGGGTCGCTCGGCCCCTCGGTGATGAGATCGCCCTTCTTAATAACATCTCCGGCCGCCACGCAGACCTTGGAATCAAAGGGAACGAGCTTTTCAAACCGCTCGCCCGTCTCGGTGTCGGTCACAACGGCAATCTTCGCGCCCTTCGCATCCGTTTCAAAGTTTACAACGCCGCTCAGGTGGGAGATAATCGCAACGCTCTTCGGCTTTCTCGCCTCGAAAAGCTCCTCAACGCGGGGAAGACCCTGGGTAATATCGCTGGCTGAGGCAACACCGCCCGTGTGGAAGGTGCGCATGGTCAGCTGGGTGCCCGGCTCGCCGATCGACTGGGCGGCGATAATGCCGACCGCATCGCCGATGGAAACAATCTTTCCGCTGGCAAGGTTTGCGCCATAGCAGCGGGCACAGACACCATTTTTCGCCTCGCAGTTAAATATTGTGCGTATTTTTACTTTTTCTATACCCGCGGCGGTGATGGCCTTCGCATCGCTCTTATCCATCATCTTCTCGCGTGAAACAATGACTTCGCCGGTGGCCGGATCCAGAATATCCTCCGCGACAAAGCGACCGATGAGGCGCTCCTCCAGATCCTCAATAACCCGCCCGGAATCCACAATTTTTTCCACGATAATGCCGTCGTGGGTGCCGCAGTCGTGCTGGCGGATGATGACATCCTGCGAAACGTCGACCAGGCGGCGGGTAAGGTAGCCCGAGTCGGCGGTGCGCAGCGCCGTATCGGCCAGGCCCTTGCGCGCGCCTCGGGAGGAGTTGAAGTATTCGAGGATGTTGAGCCCCTCGCGGTAGTTCGATTTAATCGGGATTTCAATCGCCCGTCCGGAGGTGTTGGCGATAAGTCCGCGCATGCCGGCGAGCTGGCGAATCTGCTCCATCGAGCCGCGGGCGCCCGAATCCGCCATCATGAAGATGGGGTTATCCTCGGTAAAGCAGCGTTGCAGCGCCTTCTTTACGTCGTCGGTCGTCTTGTTCCAGGTGTTGATAATCCGCTCATAGCGCACATCCTCCGAGATGAGGCCGCGGTCATACTGGCGGCGGATCTGGGCAACCTTGTCCTCTGCCTCCTTGAGGTAAGCGGCCTTCTCCTCCGGGATAACCGCGTCGCAGACAGCGACGGTGATGCCGCTCTTGGTGGAGTATTTAAAGCCCTGGCTCTTGATGCGGTCGAGCATGTCGGCCGTTTTGGAGGTGCCGTGCACCCGGATGCAGTGGTCGATAATCTGGCCGAGCTCCTTCTTGCGCACCAAAAAGGAGACCTCGAGATCAAACATGTGCTCCGGATCGGTGCGATCGACAAAGCCGAGGTCCTGCGGAATGGGGTCGTTGAAAATCAGCCGGCCAACGGTGGTCTCCAGCATTACCGTGCGCATCTCTCCCTGATATTCCCGGGTAATGCGCACCTTAATCGGCGCATGCAGCGTCACCTCGCCCGCCTGATAGGCCATGAGCGCTTCGCTGTAGTCGCGGTAGGCGTGCCCGGCCCCCTTCTCGTTTTCGCGTACCATCGTCAGATAGTAGGAGCCGAGAATCATATCCTGCGTGGGGACGACAACCGGCTTTCCGTCCGAAGGCTTTAAGAGGTTCCCGGCGGCGAGCATCAAAAAGCGGGCCTCCGCCTGCGCCTCGGCTGAGAGCGGAACGTGAACGGCCATCTGGTCGCCGTCAAAGTCGGCGTTGTAGGCGGTGCAGACGAGCGGATGCAGCTTTAAGGCGCGGCCCTCGACGAGCACCGGCTCGAACGCCTGAATACCCAGGCGATGCAGCGTCGGCGCGCGGTTCAGGAGCACCGGATGGTCCTTGATGACCACCTCGAGCGAGTCCCAGACCTCCTTGGCAGCGGCGCGCTCGACCAGCTTGCGGGCATTTTTGATGTTGGTGGCCACCTTCTGGTCGACCAGCCGCTTCATGACAAACGGCTTAAACAGCTCAAGCGCCATTTCCTTGGGCAGGCCGCACTGATACATCTTGAGCTCCGGACCGACGACAATAACCGAACGGCCGGAGTAGTCAACGCGCTTGCCGAGAAGGTTCTGACGGAAACGCCCCTGCTTGCCCTTGAGCATATCCGAAAGGGATTTGAGCGGGCGGTTGTTCGGCCCGGTCACCGGGCGGCCGCGGCGGCCATTATCGATAAGGGCATCCACCGCCTCCTGCAGCATGCGCTTCTCGTTGCGCACAATAATATCCGGAGCGCCGAGCTCGAGCAGCTTCTTAAGGCGGTTATTGCGGTTGATAACGCGGCGGTAGAGGTCGTTTAAGTCGCTCGTGGCAAAGCGTCCGCCGTCGAGCTGGACCATCGGTCGGATATCCGGCGGGATAACCGGCACCGCATCGAGAATCATCCATTCAGGGCGGTTGCCGGAGAGCCGGAAGGCCTCCACAACCTCCAGGCGCTTTAAGAGTCTGGCGCGCTTCTGGCCGGTCGCCGTTTCCAGCTCATCCTTAATCTCCTGACTGAGCTCCTCGAGGTTAATCTCCTCGAGCAGCTCCTTAATCGCCTGCGCGCCCATCCCGGCGCGAAACTCATCCTCATAGGCCTCCTTGAGGTCGCGGTATTCCTTTTCGGAGAGCAGGGTATATTTTTTCAGATTGGTAATTCCCGGGTCGATTACCACATAGGAAGCGAAATAGAGCACCTTTTCGAGAAGGCGGGGGGACATGTTCAGCAGCAGCCCCATGCGGGAGGAGGTGCCCTTAAAATACCAGATGTGCGAAACGGGCGCGGCCAGCTCAATGTGGCCCATCCGCTCGCGGCGCACCTTCGAGCGGGTGACTTCAACGCCGCAGCGCTCGCAGATTTTTCCCTTGTAGCGCAGCCGCTTATATTTTCCGCAGTAACACTCCCAGTCCTTCTGCGGCCCAAAGATGCGCTCGCAGAAAAGGCCGTCGCGCTCCGGCTTGAGGGTGCGGTAGTTGATGGTCTCGGGTTTTTTAACCTCTCCATAGGACCATTCCCGGATTTTTTCCGGAGAAGCCAGCCCGATCTTTATCGATTCAAAGGTATTGAATTCCAAATTGCAACCCCTCTTCCTTTATAAGCTCTCGTCGTCCGTACCGTCAGTCGTATCCCCGTCGTCCAGGCCGAAATCGGCGAACTGGGCAAACAGGTCCTCATCCTCCTCTTCGGGGTCCGGCGTTTCGATTCCGAAGGAATCCTCAATTTCGGAATCGATGGCCACCAGCTCGGGCTTCTCCTCCGGCTCGTCGATAATCGGCGTCATGCCCATGCTGTCATCATCATCCATCGACTGGCGCAGATCGATTTCCTCCCCGTCCTTATCCAGCACCTTGACATCGAGCGCAAGGCTCTGCAGCTCCTTGACAAGCACCTTAAAGGCCTCCGGAATGCCCGGCTTCGGCACGTTCTTGCCCTTGACAATCGCTTCAAAGGTCTTCACGCGGCCGACCACGTCATCCGACTTGACGGTGAGGATTTCCTGCAGGGTATAGGCGGCGCCATAAGCCTCCAGCGCCCAGACCTCCATTTCGCCGAAGCGCTGGCCGCCGAACTGCGCCTTGCCGCCGAGCGGCTGCTGGGTAACCAGCGAGTAGGGACCGGTGGAACGGGCGTGAATCTTATCATCCACCAGGTGGTGCAGCTTTAAGAAGTACATGTAGCCCACCGTTACCGGGCGGTCGAAAGCTTCGCCGGTACGTCCGTCATAGAGGATGGTCTTGCCGTCGCGGCTGAGGCCCGCTTCCTCCAGAACGTCCTGAATATCATATTCATTCGCCCCGTCAAAAACAGGGGTCATGACCTTCCAGCCGAGAGCGGCCGCCGCGCGGCCGAGATGCACCTCGAGCACCTGTCCGATATTCATCCGGCTCGGAACGCCGAGGGGGTTTAAAACGATATCGAGCGGGGTGCCGTCCGGCAGAAACGGCATATCCTCCTGCGGGAGGATGCGGGAAACAACGCCCTTGTTGCCGTGGCGGCCGGCCATCTTGTCGCCGACAGAAATCTTGCGCTTCTGGGCGATATAGCAGCGCACCACCATGTTGACGCCAGGGGAGAGATCATCGCAGTTTTCGCGGGTAAAGACCTTGACATCGACGATGATGCCGTATTCGCCATGCGGAACGCGCAGCGAGGTGTCGCGCACCTCGCGCGCCTTTTCGCCGAAGATGGCGCGCAGCAGCCGCTCCTCGGCGTTGAGCTCGGTTTCGCCCTTGGGCGTCACCTTACCGACCAGAATATCGCCCGAGCGCACCTCGGCGCCCACGCGGATAATCCCCCGCTCGTCCAGCTCGCGCAGCGCATCCTCGCCGACATTCGGGATATCGCGGGTAATCTCCTCCGGCCCGAGCTTGGTATCGCGGGATTCAATCTCATATTCCTCAATGTGAATGGAGGTAAAGACGTCGTCGCGAACCATCTTTTCATTGATGAGCACGGCATCCTCATAGTTATAGCCTTCCCAGGTGGTGAAGCCGATGAGCACATTCTTGCCCAGCGAGATTTCGCCGTTGTCGGTCGCCGGCCCGTCTGCAATCACCTGGCCCTTGTTGACCCGGTCGCCAACCGAGACCACCGGGCGCTGGTTGATGCAGGTACCCTGGTTGGAGCGCATAAACTTAATGAGCTGATAGGTCTCGGTTTCGCCCTCGTCGGTGCGGATAACAATCCGGTTGGCACTCACCTTCTGCACGACGCCGTTATAGGCGCTGACCACCGCGACGCCCGAATCGACCGCCGCCTTATATTCCATGCCGGTGCCGACAATCGGCGCCTGCGGCTTTAAGAGCGGCACCGCCTGCCGCTGCATGTTTGAGCCCATCAGCGCGCGGTTGGCGTCATCGTTTTCCAGGAAGGGGATCATCGCCGTCGCCACCGAAACGACCATCTTCGGCGAAACATCCATGAAGTCCACCCGGTCGCGCGGCACCTCCTGAATGCTGTCGCGAAAGCGCACGTTGACCATTTGGTTGGCAAAGCTGCCGCTCTCATCGAGCGGCTCGTTGGCCTGGGCGACGATGTATTCATCCTCCACGTCGGCTGTCATATACACAACCTCATCGAGCACCTGGCCGGTCGTTTTGTCCACCCGGCGGTAGGGCGCTTCGATAAAGCCATATTCGTTAATCTTCGCGAAGGTGGCCAGATAGGAGATAAGGCCGATGTTCGGGCCTTCCGGCGTCTCAATCGGGCACATGCGGCCATAGTGGCTGTAGTGTACGTCGCGCACCTCAAACCCGGCGCGGTCGCGGGAGAGGCCGCCGGGGCCGAGGGCCGAAAGGCGGCGCTTGTGGGTAAGCTCAGCGAGGGGGTTTGTCTGGTCCATGAACTGAGAGAGCGGCGAGGAGCCGAAAAACTCCTTGATGGCCGCCACCACCGGGCGGATATTGATAAGTGCCTGCGGGGTGATAACGTCCATATCCTGCGCCTGGGTGGTCATCCGCTCGCGGATGACTCGCTCCATGCGCGAGAAGCCGATGCGGAACTGGTTCTGCAGCAATTCGCCCACCGAACGGATGCGGCGGTTGCCCAGATGGTCGATATCGTCCACCGTGCCGATGCCGCAGGCCAGCCCAGTCATATAGTTGATGGTAGCAAAGATATCGTCCAGCGTAATGTGCTTGGGAATAAGATCATCCCGCCGGGCGACGACCCGTTCGGAAAGCGCCTCGCCGGAGAGGTTCTCCTCAAGGATTTCCCGGACAACTGCAAAGCACACCTTTTCGTTGATGCCGAGCGCCTCGGCATCAACCGGGAGGAAATCGCAGATATCCACCATGCCGTTAGAGAAGCACTTGACCTCCTTCTCCTGCGCTTCGATGAAAACAGTCTGCACGCCGCGGCGGTCAATTTCGTGCGCCTTTTCGCGGGTGAGCACCTCGCCGGGCTCGGCAATCAGCTCGCCGGTCAGCGGGTCGGCGACCGGCTGGGTGAGCTTGCGGCCGGCAATGCGGGTGGCGAGCGAGAGCTTTTTGTTATACTTGTAGCGTCCGACACGGCTCAGATCATAGCGGCGGGGGTCAAAAAAGAGGTTGTCGATATGGGTCTGGGCGGAATCCACCGTCGGCGGCTCACCGGGGCGCAGCTTGCGGTAGCATTCGAGCAGCGCCTCTTCCTTGTTCTGGGTAGAATCCTTCTCAAGAGTGGCGACAATGCGCTCATCCTCTCCGAAGCAGTCAAGAATCTCCGCAGTCGAAGAAAGGCCCAGCGCGCGCAGGAAGGTGGTAATGGGCAGCTTGCGGTTTTTATCGATGCGCACATAGAAAATATTGGAGGAATCGGTCTCATATTCCAGCCAGGCGCCGCGGTTGGGGATAACCGTGCAGGCAAACAGCTCCCGCCCGGTTTTGTCGCGCGAGGAGGAATAGTAAACGCCCGGGGAGCGCACCAGCTGGGAAACGATTACCCGTTCAGCACCGTTAATAATAAAGGTGCCGCTGTCGGTCATGAGCGGGAAATCCCCCATGAAGATATCCTGCTCCTTGACCTCCCCCGTCTCCTTGTTTAAAAGGCTGGCGCGCACCCGCAGCGGAGCGGCATAGGTCGCATCCCGCTCCTTGCACTCGGGGATGGTGTATTTAGGCTTATCGTCCAGCCGATAATCGATGAAATCCAGCACCAGATTTTCCTGATAATCCGTGATTGCCGAAACATCCCGGAAGACCTCTTTGAGGCCCTCATCCAGAAACCACTGATAGGAATTTTTCTGGACTTCAATCAGGTTCGGCATGTCCAAGACTTCGTCGATCCGGGAGAAACTCATCCGCTTGACATTTTTCCCGAGCTGCACCGGCTTGACATTCACCATAGGCTCCCTCACTCCATTCAAATAATAAATGCCTGAGCTGTAAATTCCAGCAGTTTAACCTAAAGCATGCTCTCAAAAAGCAAAAAGGGTATTGAAATTTTGAAATCAATATGCTATGATTTACTTATCAAATAAAAATCAATCTGGTCATTTTGATACAGTTTACTATTATATTACATTTTGTATAGATTGTCAAGCCCTCGCTTGTCGTTAAAAACCAAATTATTTGAAATTTTTGCTTGCAGGAGGCTGGGAAGAGCGATTCCCGGCCTCTTTTTCCGTCCTCCTTCAAGTGGATATATTTGGCAAATAGCAAGAAATTTATACTTCGATGAGGGCCTCAGAGAAAAGCGTATTCTCTGGCTCCTTTTAGCCGGCGGTATGCCGGATGAGCCTTTTCCATGAAAAATGCCGGATTTTCGCTTCAAAAAATAGATAATCAGGAGATCTTCCGTCAATATGCCGTATTCCCCGCTTCTGATTTATGAAATTTGCCTCATACCGGCCGAAATTTTACTGTTGACCTTGTCACAAAATAGGTATACAATATGCTTTGTTTTCCAGGCGGGTTTCTACATATTTAAAAGTAGGTAAAATATGCGGGATCGGACGGAGGCCGCAGTATGCCGGAGTTAAAGAGGCGGAAGAACGGCAGGCCGCCCGCTTTTTTCATGAACGCCCCCAAAGGCTGCGCCGGGGCAGAACCGCCCGTCCGGCTTTATACCGGCCGCTTTCTTAAAGGAAAATAAGGAAAATTATGAAGCAATAAAAACCGCAGGCGCTTTTTACAATCCCCTCACGAGGAAAGGAGGACTTCACGGATATGGAACGGCTCAAAAACATGGAGAAGGATATCCGTTATCTGCTTACGCAGGACCAGCAGGCACAGGCTTTTCTGCGGGAAAACCAGCAGCGACGCCAGCAGATGGCCGATGAGATAACCCGCATACAGGAAGAGATGCAGCGGGAAAAGTTTGACAATGCGCAGCAGCAGGTCGACCGGATCCGCCAGCAGAATAAAGAGGCCTATGAGCAGGAGCTCTGCCGGCTGCACGCCTCCTATAAGGCAGCGCTGCAGGAGCTGGATGAGGCCTATCAGTCCCACCAGGCGCAGTGGGTGGAAACCATCATGCGGCGCTGTCTGGAGTAATCCTGCCCTGTACCGCTTACTTTAAGAATGAAGGAGGGCTTTGCAATGCTGGAAAGCCTTTCAAGCACAGCCATTCTCACCAAGGTGAAGGCGATGAGCGGCCATATGCTCACCAATGAGGACTATGAGCAGCTCATGCATCGCGACAGCGTTGCGGCCTGCGCCGCCTACCTGAAAAGCCAAACGAGCTATGCCCAGGTGCTGCAGGATGTTCAGGAAACCCAGATTCACCGCGGCACACTGGAAGCGCTGCTGCAGAAAACGCTCTTTGAGCAGTTTGTCCGGCTGCAGCGCTATGCAGGCAAAAACAACCGCTTTTTCCGCGACAGCTATGTTGCGAGGCTGGAAATCCGCTGCATCAGCGTCTGCATCCGGCTTTTAAACAGCGGTAGCCCTGAAGAGTTCATCCGAACGATTCCCGGCTATATTCTCCCTTATCTAACATTGGATATCTCTGCGCTCAGCAGCGCGCGCGACTACCGGTCGCTGCTCGAAGCGCTCCGGCGCACCCCCTATTACCGGGTGCTTGAGCCCTTTTACCCGAAAAATGGCGAGAACGCCCCTCTGCCCCTTTTGGAGCATGCGCTTTACAGCTATTATTACCGCTATGTCTGCCAGCTGATCGAAAGGCAGTTTCATAGTTCCACCAAAAAGGAACTGCTGAATATCTTCACCATTCAGGCCCAGCTGCAGGATATCGGGGCCGTTTTCCGGCTCAAGAGCTTTTTTGGCAGCAGCAAAGAGGAAATCCGGCAGCTGCTGCTGAATATTGAGGGGCCTCTTCCCCGGCGGCTGATGCGCGCCATTCTGGATGCGCCAAATGGCGATGAGGTCATCTCCCTGCTGGCCGCCAGCCGCTACGGCCGGTATTTCGACGAGGCGCATTTTATTTACATTGAAAACAGCACCGGCGCTATCCGCCACAATCTGGCCCGGCGCTATCTCACCTTTTCGCAGAACCCGGCGACCGCCTTTGCGGCCTTCATCGTCCTGCGGGAAATCGAGATTGAAAACCTGATGGCGATTATCGAGGGTGCGCGCTACCAGCTGCCGCCTTCCAAACTCCGCCCGCTGCTGATCCGGGGCGGCGCCTGAAGCGGCGCTCCCTTTGGATAAAGCCGCCCCGCAGGAGCGGCCGCCGGCCTGCCGCCAAGGGCCGGAAAATGAGAGAACTGGAGGTGCTTATCACTACACCATGGCCATTGAAAAAATGATGCTTGTCAATATCAAAGGGCCGCTTTCCAAGCTGGACGATACGATTTTAGAGTGCAGCGATTTGGGATGCTTCCATCCTGAAAGCATCGCTCCCGCCGGTAATACCGGCTCCGGCTTTGAAATCCTCTCCTACCGAAACCCCTATCAGGAGCTTTTGCAGCAGATCACCACGCTGGCGAATAACGCCGGTATCCCGCTGTGTTCTTCCCCGGCCCGGAATATCACGGCAGACCGCCAGCAGATTCAAGCGTTTGTCGATGATTTTTCCGAGCGCTTTTCTTCGCTGTACCAGAGGCAGCAGCTGCTGCAGGAAAATATTGAGCAGCACCAGAATGCCCTGATCCACCTGCGCCATCTGGCAGGAATGGACTTTTCCTTCGATCAGATTTTTTCCAGCAAATACCTCAAGGTGCGTTTCGGCCGCCTTCCGCGCGACAGCCGCCCAAAGCTGGACTATTATGGCAGCAAGCTCTTCCTCTTCTACCCCTTTGATGAGGACGAAAACTATATCTGGAGCGTTTATTTCACCACCAACGAATATATCCGCGAGGTAGACGATATTTTCTCCGCCCTCTTCTTTGAGCGGGTTCGCATCCCGGATTATATCCATGATACTCCCCAAAACGCCATCGGCCAGCTGGAGGAGCAGTATCAGGCAGAGCAGCGGGAGCTGGAAAGCGTCAAAGGGCAGATTGCCGCCCTGGTTCAGGAAAAAGGACCGGCCCTGTCCGAATATCGCTCTCACATCCGTTTTCTCTCCGGCACCTTCGATTTGAGGCGCTATGTAGGAGTCAGCGGCCAGAACTTTTATATGGTCGGCTTTATCCCGAAATCGGATGAAAAGCGTTTTTCCGAGAAGCTGAGCTCCATCGCCGAGGTGAGCTTTGACCTGCTGCCGGAAGATACCGACAACCGCTTTCAGGCGCCAACCAAGCTTAAAAACAACTGGATTGTCCGCCCGTTTGAAATGTTTGTAAAAATGTATGGCCTCCCTTCCCGCAAGGATATCGATCCGACGCCCTATGTCGCCATCGTTTATTCACTGCTCTTCGGGATTATGTTCGGTGACCTGGGGCAGGGGCTGGCTGTTTCGCTCATTGGTTTTCTCCTCTACCGCTTTAAGGGGATGGAGCTTGGCCGGGTGATGGAGCGCATCGGCCTTTCCTCCGCCTTCTTCGGGCTCATCTATGGCTCGGTGTTCGGCTTTGAGCATGCGCTCGACGGTTTTTTCCATCTCCTAGGCTTTGCAGAAAAGCCGGTAGAGGTGATGAATGGCTCCACCATCAACCTACTGCTCATCGGCGCAGTAGGGCTTGGAGCCGTGATTATCATGGTGTCCATCCTCATCAACATCATCCTTGGCTTCAAGCAGCGCAACATGGAGCGGGCCGTTTTCTCACAAAACGGGCTGGCAGGTCTTCTCTTCTATGGCACCGTTCTGCTGAGCGTGCTGGGAATGTTCGGCGGCTTCTCTTTCCTAAACCCTGTCACCGTCCTCATCGGGATTGTACTGCCCATTCTTCTGATCTTCTTTCACGAACCGCTTGATGCACTCTCCAGGGGCCGCAAGGGGTTTCATCTGGAAGATGGGGTCGGCTCGTTCATCGCCCAGAATTTCTTTGAGCTGTTTGAGGTGGTTTTGAGCTTTGTGGCCAACACAATGTCCTTTTTGCGTGTAGGCGGCTTTATCCTCAGCCATGCCGGCATGATGGCAGTGGTTTTCACCATCTCCTCCATGGTTTCCGCCGGAGCGAGCCCAGTGGTTGTCGTTCTCGGTAACCTGTTTGTTATGTGCCTCGAGGGGCTGATTGTCGGTATTCAGGTGCTGCGCCTGCAGTTTTATGAAATGTTCTCCCGCTTCTTCAGCGGCGAAGGCGAGCCCTTCGAGCCGATCAGCATAGATATGGCTCTGGAAAACTGAACCGATGCCCATTCGGCCTGAAATAAAAACTTTATCTGAGAAAGGAACATGAACCCATGCTGATGTTTATTCTTCCTGCAATCCTTGTTGCTGTTATCATTTTTCCTCTCTTCTCCATCTATAAGGGAAGGGTGGACCGCAAAGGCGCCAAGCGCCGCGTTGTTTTAAATCTCTGCTCGTTTGCGGCTGTCTGCTGCATCGCCCTGCTGCTGCCGACCGTTGCCGCCGCCGCACCCGGCGAGGCTGCCAGCACCGCCGCCGCAAGCGGCAGCGGCCTCGGGTATATCGCCGCCGCCCTGGCCACTGGCCTTTCCTCGCTGGGCGCCGGTATCGCTGTTGCCGCCGCTGCTCCGGCCGCTATCGGTGCCTTCAGTGAAGACCCCAAGGCATTCGGCAAATCGCTGATCTTCGTTGCGCTCGGTGAAGGCGTTGCCATCTATGGGCTGCTGATTTCCATTTTGATCCTCAACAAAATCTGAGCACCGTCTGCCGGGCGGCGCACAAATTCAGGAAAGGGCGGGCATCTTCCGTGAAATTCTATGTGATCAGCGATAATATTGATACCTATATGGGCATGCGCCTGTGCGGCATGCCCGGCACGGTGGTGCATGAGGCGCAGGAGGTCCTGAAGGCTCTGGATCTGGCGATGCAGGATCCGGAAACCGGCATCATTCTGATGACCTCAAAGACCCTCTCCCTCTGCCGCGAAACGGTTTACCAGTATAAGCTGGAACGCAAAAGCCCGCTGATCGTCGAAATCCCTGACCGGCATGGCTCCGGCAACATCGGGGAAAGCATCGGACAATATGTCAAGCAGGCGATTGGTATTACCATTTGAAGCTATCGAGGGGCTAACGGCCCTGTTTTAAAGGAGGCAAACGCACTTGCTTTCCAATCAGGAAAAGCTGCTGGAGCTGAATAAATCTATTCAGCGCGAGCTAAAGCAGCAGATTGAGCAGGTTGATCGGGATATTGAGCAGTATCGGGAGGACAGGCTGCAGGTGGTGGAGGATGAGGTTGTCTCCGACTGCTACCGCTATATTCAGAAATCTACCGCCAAAATCAGGCTGGAGTATACAACCGAGCGCTCCCATGCGGTTGCTGAGCTGCGCCGGAACCTGCTTCTAAAGCGCGACGAATATGTCGAGCTGATTTTCAGCGAAGTAAAAAAGCAGCTTCTTCGCTTTACTGAAAGCGAAGAATATCCCGATTTCCTGCGCCGCAGGTTTATGGCGGCTGTGAGCGATTACCGGCTGCAGAAGCCGCTGGTTTCGGTGTGTGAGCGCGATTTGAAGTATGCTGATATTTTTTGCAGGATACTCCCTGATACACAGGTAGAGGCCAGTCCTGCCATTTCAATCGGCGGCTTCACCGCCGCAAAATCCGGCCAGGCCTTTATTCTCAACGAAACGCTCGATAACACACTCTCGGAGCAGCGAGAGTGGTTTTATTCCCACTGCGGGTTGCGTATCTCCCAATTTTAGACTGGAAAGGATGGAAAGAGGATGGAAAATGTACTCTATTCGGTCAACGGTCCGGTCGTAACGGTGAGAGGCACCCGGGATTTCTCCATGCTTGAGATGGTCTATATCGGTGAAAAACGGCTGACCGGCGAGGTTATCTCGATGGATGATGAAAGAACCACCATCCAGGTCTATGAAAATACCACCTCGCTTTCTCCGGGTGAGCCGGTCTATCCGACCGGAGCGCCGGTTTCCGCCACGCTCGGCCCCGGCCTGCTGCAGAATATTTTCGATGGTATCGGCCGTCCGCTGCGGGCCATTGCAGAGCGCTCCGGTGCTTTTATTGCTGCAGGGGTCAGCGTCCCCTCGCTGGATGAGACAAAAAAGTGGCCGGTCAAAATCACCGTAAAGCCCGGCGACACCCTCTCCCCCGGTTCTGTTTTTGCCACCACCAGGGAAACCGCGCTCATTGAGCACCGCTCGATGGTGCCGCCGCACCTCTCGGGAGAGGTGATTTCCGTCCGGCCGGACGGGGACTATACCATTACCGAGCCGCTCGTCACCCTGCGCGACGCCGCAGGGAAGGAGCACCCGCTGACGCTGATGCAGCACTGGCCGATCCGCGACCCGCGACCGGTACGCAGCCGCCTCCCTATCAGCATGCCGCTCTTAACCGGCCAGCGGATTGTTGACACCATGTTCCCCATCGCCAAGGGGGGAACGGCCGCCATCCCCGGAGGCTTCGGTACCGGAAAAACGATGACCCAGCACCAGCTCGCCAAGTGGTGCGATGCGGATATTATCGTCTACATCGGCTGCGGTGAGCGCGGCAATGAGATGACCCAGGTGCTCGAGGAGTTCGGGGAGCTGATTGATCCCAAAAGCGGCCAGCCGCTGACGGCGCGCACCGTGCTTATCGCCAATACCTCCAATATGCCGGTGGCCGCGCGCGAAGCCTCCATCTACACCGGCATCACCATTGCAGAATATTACCGGGATATGGGCTACCATGTCGCTATCATGGCCGACTCTACCTCACGCTGGGCAGAGGCGCTGCGGGAAATCTCCGGCCGGCTTGAGGAGATGCCCGCCGAAGAGGGCTTTCCCGCCTACCTGCCCAGCCGTATCTCTCAGTTTTATGAGCGCGCAGGCTATATGCAGACCCTCTGCGGGGAATATGGCTCGGTTTCGATTATCGGCGCCGTTTCGCCGCAGGGCGCAGACTTCTCCGAGCCGGTCACCCAGAATACCAAGCGCTTTGTCCGCTGCTTCTGGGCACTGGATAAGTCGCTGGCCTATGCCCGGCACTATCCGGCCATCAACTGGAACAGCAGCTACAGCGAATATGTGGAGGAGCTGGAGAACTGGTATAAAAACAATGTCGGCCGAAAATTCCTCCAATACCGTCAGGAAATTTCCACCATTCTCGCCGAGGAAAGCCGGCTGATGGATATTGTCAAGCTCATCGGCGAGGATGTGCTGCCGGACGACCAGAAGCTGACGATGGAGATGGCGCGGGTGGTGCGCATCGGCTTTTTGCAGCAGAATGCCTTCCATGCGGATGATACCTATGTCCCGCTCGACAAACAGCTGAAGATGATGCGCTGCATTCTGCACCTCTACCACAAGGCAGCCGCGCTGGTGCAGATGGGCGTCCCCCTCTCGGCCATCTCCGCCACCGGGCTTTCCGATAAGCTCATTAAGATGAAATACGATATCCCAAACAGCCGGCCCGAGCTGTTCGACCAGTATTATCAGGATATTGACGATGCGCTCGCCGGCATCAGCAGCTGATACATCCAGCCTTCTGCTGACAAGAAAGGAGTGTCCTGTTTGGGACTGGAATATATTGGACTCAACAGCATCAACGGCCCGCTGGTCGTGCTCGATAATGTTCCGCGGGTCTCCTATGAGGAGATGGTCACGCTCATGCTCGCCGATGGAACCTCCCGCCTGGGACGGGTGGTTCAGATTGATGGCGAACGGGTGGTCATCCAGGTCTTCGAGGGCACCAGCGGCCTTTCTCTGCAAAATACCCGCACCAAGCTGATGGGCCGGCCGATGCAGATACCGCTCTCCTATGAAATCCTCGGCCGGGTCTTCAGCGGCTCCGGCAAACCGATTGACGGGCTCGGCGAGGTTTATGCCGAGCGCTATGCCGATGTCAACGGCTCCCCCATCAATCCCGTTTCCCGTGTCTATCCTCGCAACTATATCAAGACCGGCATTTCCTCTATCGACTGCCTGATGACCCTCATCCGCGGCCAGAAGCTTCCCATCTTTTCTGGCTCGGGTATGCAGCACAACAAGCTTGCCGTTCAGATTGTCAAGCAGGCGGGTCTTGCCGGCGAGGGGGAAGGGGAGCAGACGAAAAACTTCGGTATCGTCTTCGCCGCCATGGGGGTTAAAAACGATGTGGCCGATTATTTCCGCCGCTCCTTCGAGCAGGCCGGCGTTATGGACCGGGTGGTCATGTTTTTAAACCTCTCGAATGACCCGATTATCGAGCGCATTTTAACGCCGAAATGCGCGCTGACGGCGGCGGAATATCTCGCCTTTGAGCATGATATGCACATTCTCGTTGTCATGACCGATATCACCGCCTACTGCGAGGCGCTGCGCGAATTCTCCTCCTCCAAGGGGGAGATTCCCGGGCGCAAGGGCTATCCCGGTTATCTCTATTCCGACCTGGCCTCCCTGTATGAGCGCGCAGGCATCATCGAAGGACACAGCGGCTCGGTCACCCAGATTCCGATTTTAACCATGCCCAACGACGATATCACCCATCCCGTGCCGGATTTGACCGGCTACATCACCGAGGGGCAGATTGTGCTCGACCGCAATCTCGACCAGACGGGCATCTATCCGCCGGTGGCGGTTCTTCCCTCCCTTTCCCGTCTGATGAAGGACGGCATCGGCGAGGGCTATACCCGAGCCGACCATTCGGATGTTGCCAACCAGCTCTTCGCAAGCTATGCGAGCGTGCAGGATGCGCGCGCGCTCGCCTCGGTTATCGGCGAGGAGGAGCTCTCCGAAATAGACAGGAAATATCTGGAATACGGACGGATGTTTGAAAAACACTTTCTCAACCAGGGCTTTGATGAAAACCGCACCATTCAGCAGACCCTTTCGCTGGGCTGGAAGCTGCTTTCGTTGTTGCCCAAAAGCGCCCTGGACCGCATCGACAACAAATGGATTGAGCAGTATTATGACGAAGAGGGCGCAAAAAGCCTGCTAGAAACGGCCTGATGTGCCCAGGAAACCTTAAAATATTTTCCCGGCACTCTCTCAGGAAAGGAGCGGTAAAGCAGCATGCAGCAGCAGGTGTTCCCAACCAAGGGCAACCTGATAGCGAGCAAAAAGTCTTTGGATTTGAGCACGCTCGGCTTTGACCTTTTGGACCGCAAGCGCAACATTCTCGTGCGCGAGCTGATGCTCAAGGTGGAGGATGCCAAGCGGATTAAGCAGCAGATTGCCGATACCTTTGAACGCGCCTACAAATCACTCGAGCAGGCGAATATCACGCTGGGCATCATCGAGGAGATTGCCGAGGGCATGCCGGTGGATAACAGCATCCAGCTCGGCTACAGGAGCGTAATGGGCGTCGAAGTTCCAACCGTGCAGACAGATGGTAGTCTTCCTCTCCCAAGCTATGGCTTCACCCAAACTAACTCGAAGCTCGACTATGCCCTTTTCTGCTTTCACGAGGCAAAGCAGATGGCTGCCAAGCTTGCCGAGGTGGAAAACGGTGTCTACCGTCTGGCCAATGCCATCGCCAAAACCCAGAAGCGCGCCAACGCCCTGCAGAACATCATGATTCCCAACCTGACGGAAACTGCCCGCTTTATTGCCGATGCGCTTGAAGAAAAGGAACGGGAGGAATTTTCCCGCATGAAGGTCATCAAACGCCAGAAGCAGGGAAAAGAGGCGCAGTAAAAAGCGGGAAGAGGACAACAGGACAGATAAAAACAAAAGCGGGATGATAAAAGCGGTTAAATCCTTTGCATCCCTGCTTTTGTTTTTTCGTTTCCGGCTTCGGGGTATACGCCCTGCATCTGTTGGATAGTTGGAATAGGTGACTTAGAAAATATCCATTATTCAAGGGTTTCCAGTGCCCCTATGAATTTGTAATGGATAGTAAGTCGTTGAATTTTCTGCCCGTCAACTTCTACGGGTTCAGAAACAAGAATTTTT
>JAAWAN010000034.1 GCA_022792175.1 Provencibacterium sp. | reverse complement strand
TTCCTGGGCCCGCTTTTTTGCGGGCCGCGCCGCCTTCGCGGCGCAAAAGGCGCTTGTTACATCATAACCAAAACCGGCTCCGGCCGGTTTCCTGCCGCCCTGCGGCGGCAGCGCAGGGCAAAGCCCTGCCGTTATGCTATGATAAGCGCAAACAGGAAAACATACGGCAATTATCTGCCAAGCAGGCCATTGGCAGCCGCAAGGGGGTGCAGAAAATGGAGATACACGAATCGGCTGAAAACTATCTGGAAGCCATTCTGGTGCTTCAGCAGAAAAACGGAGCCGTGCGCTCGATCGATGTGGCACAGCATATGAACTTCACCAAGCCGAGTGTCAGCCGGGCGATGAGCCTGTTTCGCCAAAACGGCTATGTCACCATGGATCGGGATGGATTTATCGAGCTAACCGTATCCGGCCGCGAAATTGCAGAGCGCATCTATGAGCGCCACCGTCTTCTGACCGATTGGCTGATCCATCTGGGCGTCTCCCCCGAAACTGCCGCAGAGGATGCCTGCCGCATTGAACACGACATCAGCAGGGAGACCTTTGACTGCCTGAAGGAGTTTTTCTCCAAACTGCAGCTGTAACCGCCTTTTCATCAGTCTGCGAGAGAAAGAAGGAAACTGTTTATGCCCTTTATCCGAACCGAAGTAAACCTGGCCATCCCGCCCGAAAAGGAGAAGGCACTTGCCCGCCGGTTTGGGCAGGCCATCTCTCTGCTGCCCGGCAAGAGCGAACGCTATCTAATGCTCTCCTTCCGGGAGAATGCCCTTCTCTATTTCGCCGGAACCGATGCCCCTGCCGCCCTATGCGAGGTAAAGGTGTTCGGCCCTCTCTCCTCCCCCGCCTGCTCGAAGCTGACCGCCGCGCTGACCGAAAGCCTGTGCGATGAGCTGGGCCTTTCTGCCGACCGGGTCTATGTCGCCTACTTTTCAACAGACGAATGGGGCTGGAACGGCTCCAACTTCTGATGGCGAAGGCCGCAAAACCGCAGCTGCGCCAGGCGGATGACATCTGCTACACCCTCACCTATAAAAAGGTGCGCAACATCAACCTGCGCGTCGGACGCGACGGTAGCGTTCTGCTCTCGGCCCCCCGCCGTCTGCCGGTAGAGGAGCTGGACCGTTTTGTCTCTTCCCACAGCGAATGGATTGCCGCTGCGCAGGCCCGCATGCGCAGGCGCCTGCAAAAGGCCGAGCAGCCCATCCCCTACTCCGACAGCCAATGCCTGGAAATATTCACGAGCATCAGCGACCAGTTTTATCCGCTTTTTTCCTCCGCCCTTCCGGAAAAGCCGGTTATCCGTATCCGGCTGATGAAGTCCCGCTGGGGAAGCTGCTGCCCGACTAAGCGCACCATCACCCTCAATAAGCGGCTGCTTTGTTATCCGCAGGAGGCGGTCGAATATGTGGTGCTGCATGAATATGTTCACTTTCTGCATCCCGACCACCAGAAGGGGTTTTATGAAACCCTCTCCCGTCTGATGCCTGACTATGCCCGCAGGCGCGCCCTTCTCAGGGAATGACCGCTAACAAGAGAGATAGAGAATGCCCCTAAAGGGACCAGAACAAACGCCTCCTGCTGCAGAATGAAAACTGCAGCAGGAGGCGTTTGTTCTGTCTATAAAAGCATTCGGGAAAACGGCGTGAAGGCCGTATGCCGCTCACTTGAAGGGTCCGTCCCGCAGCGGCGGCAGAACGGCCGGACAAAAAACCGGCGGTCCACCGTCTTTATCCCTGGCTGCCCCCCGATGCGCCCTGTTTGATGCCCGGCTCTGTTTCCGCCTGTTCCATGCGGCCTACTGCAGAAGCTGGCCATCCTTCCAAGTGCCGGTGGTGACCGTGCCGTTCGAATAGGTCATGATGCCCGGCCCGTTGGCCTGACCGTTCACCCATTCCCCTTCAAACACTCTGCCGTCATCGGCGTTCCAGGTGTAAATCCCATGTCCGTTAAAGGTATTGTCCTTCCATTCCCCTTCGTATGACGCGCCGTTTGCATAGCTTATCGTGCCCTGTCCATTCGGGATGCCCTCTGCCCACTCCCCTTCATAAACATCTCCGTTGGCATAGACACAGGAGCCCTTTCCGGTCATTTTGTTCTCCTTCCATTCGCCGGTATAAGCATCTCCGCCGGCAGTGGTCAGCGTTCCATAGGCGACGGAGCCATCCTTCCATTCCCCTTCAAAAATATCTCCGTTCGCATAAGTACAGGTGCCCTGCCCTTCAGGCCCGTCTCCCTTCCATTCTCCTTCATAGATGTCCCCGTTCGCATAGGTGCAGCTGCCTTTCCCGCTCAGGGTGCTGCCTGTAAACTCGCCCTTGAAAACATCCCCGTTCGGATAGACCAGCGTCCCCGGCCCGCTATACTCGCCGTTTGCCCATTGCCCTGTGAAGACGACGCCATCGCTCCAGGTATAAACGCCCTCTCCGTCAAACAGGTCATTCTTCCAGCTGCCCACATAGATATTGCCGTTTGCAAAGGTGCAGGTCCCCTGGCCGTTGGAATAGCCATCCTCCCATTCTCCCTCGTAAACATCGCCGCTTTTGTATACCAGCGTCCCCTGTCCGCTGGCTTTTTTGCCCTTCATCTCTCCGGTATAGCTGCCCTCTGTCCCGCTTCCGGTCACATAGGGCATATCTTTTACCTGCCGCGGGGACCCGCCAACCGTCAAAACGACCAGCAGCACCAGCACTGCCAGCAGACCCGCGCCGCCCGCGAGAACGCCCGCCTTGAATCCGCCGCTTTGGCTTTTAAAGCTCTTCAGCCTGCTCAGAAAACCCTCTGCCTTCTGCTGAGGCGGGCGGGACACATAGGTGGATTCCTCCTGCTGCTCTGCGGGGGCAGACGGGGATTCCGCCTGCGCATGGGCAGGCGCCGGCTGCAGCTCCTGCTGCTCTGCGGGGGCAGACGGGGATTCCGCCTGCGCATAGGCAGGCGCCGGCTGCGGCTCCTGCTGCTCTGCGGGGACAGACGGGGATTCCGCCTGCGCATAGGCAGGCGCGGCGGCATATGCGGGCTCTAAAAGCAGCGATGGATCGAATACGCTGCGGCTGACCGAATCTATCGTCCCCCTCACCGCCCCCAGGTCATGAATCGTCTTGCGGTTGATGGAAGCATCCCGGAAAAAGTTGATAAACGCATCCGAAATATCATATTTGGAGAGGGCATCCTGCTCGAGCAGGGTGGAAAGGCTCGTATAGGCGGACTTCATCGCCCGCATGATATCGTTGGAGGTGTTGTTGGTATTGGTGGCAATATTTCCGCCCTGGTTGAGAATCTCGTTTTTTACTCCCCGCTCCACAACGGGCTGATCGGTGGTATCTCCGAGATGCAGCCGCTCTTCCAGAGAGACAAATACAATGGGCTTTTTATTATTGACCGCCGTCAGCAGCTCCAGAAAGCAGGCGTAGCTCTCAATATAGCTCTGGCTGACAAAGGCGATCATCATATCCGCGCCGCGCACATTGCGCAGCATCGGTACGATCCATTTATCGTTCACCTTATCAAAGGCCTTATCCGCATAGACTCGCAGGCCATATTGCTTCTGAAGCGGCACAACGGCGGATTTGAAGACTGTTTCCCAGTTATCGCTCGCATAGCTGATAAAAACATACGGCTTTTTTTGTGAGCACTCGGTAATTTTCAGATTTTCCTCCAGATATTCCGAGCGTTCCTTCTTCTGCGATTCGTTCAGTCCCATGGCTCATTAACCCTCCGCTTTCTCATATGTCCTCTCAAAAACCGCTTTCTGAATGATATAGATATCCTGCCGGTCGGCATCCTGACTGGCCAGCCAGTCCCCGGCCTCGCCCAGATGCCACTCTCCCCACCTGGTCAGCACCTTCAGCCGGCAGCTCAGCTGCGAGGCCCAGATGAGCGCCCCATCCCTGGCGATACATTTTCTGGCATAAGGGGCCAGCAGGCAGGCCTTTCTGTCGCTATAGCGGTAGATTTTCGGCTGCCAGGGGCTTTCGCTGTCCACGGGAAACGGTTCATCGAACAGATCATAATTTTTGCGCAGCCTGCTTTCCTCGTTATGATAGGTCTCCCCGTCTATGCCTATGAGGATATAAAGCTCAGGCGTCACCTTCTTTCTGGCGTCACCCTCCAGCATCCGGATCAGAATCTCTTCCCCCTCCGGAAAGAGATCGGTAGCTTTTACATAGCCTACCGGTACCTTCGTCTTGCAGTAGCGGGCCGGCTCATCCGTACAAAATTCCCTCACCTTTTTGGGGGCATATTCGCCCGTGCGGATCTGTTTAGGGGGAATTTCAAAGTAGTCGGTCAGCAGCCTGTAAATCAGCCGTCCGGTAGCGCCGCTGAGGTCATCCCAGCCGTCCCCGGTGCAGGCCTCCTCCAGAAACTCCCCGGGCAGCCGGCCCGCCGCCTTGGTGGGCGCGCCGCCGCCATCGTTGCCCATGCCCCGAACCAGCCACTGCACCAGATCGACTGCGCTGCAGCCCCGCCTGCGGCAGCGCACCGAAAGCTTCGCCCCCTGGTTCCCCTCCAGCATGCAGTAGGCGGCGCTCACATCAACGCCGGCCACCTTCATCAGCTCATCGCCGACAATGCCCAGAATATCGGGGTCACAGGGCTCCACCTGGGCCACCGCAAAGTGATGCTGCGGATTGACATGCAGGCTGTCATATGCCCGGCCGGTAATCCGGATTTCCTCCAGCGACAGGTTGACGCTCTGCAGCTCGGTCACAATATCCATATCATATTTCAGCTCATCGAGCATCTCCCGGTCCATTTTCTGCGCGGTTTTGAGCTCCTGGGTATCCATATACAGCCCATAATAAAGAAGGGTAGGAAGCTGGCCATCCTCTACTTGAAAGCCCTCCTCCTTGAGCATGGCCCACAAAACAGTGGCGCAGGAGGTATAGCCCTGCGCCTCGGTGCGCACCTCGTTTAGCTTTGGCAGCTTTTCCCCCTCCTTGAGCGAATGGTGGTCGATGACTGCCAGATTCCGGCCGGGCAGCAGCGAAACGTTGCGCTCGCCGGCCCGGCAGTCCACCGTTACCAGCAGTTCGGCCTCTTCCTTCAGCTCCGACAGGTAGGTAAGCGGAATTTCAAATCTTTTGAGCATTTCGTGCAGGCTGCCCCTGGTTACCTTCTGCGGGCCGCTATATACCAGCCGGGGGGATTTCCCGTGCTCTTTCAGATACCGCAGCAGAGCAAATCCGCTGGCAATGGTGTCCGCATCCGGCTTATCATGACACTGAATCACAATGTCTTCATATTCCAGCAGTTCCCTCAGCCTCATTCTTCTGCCCCTCCTTTACACTTTTATGCAGGCCCTTCCTGCAAATTTTTTATTTCTACTGTTTTTGATTATACCAGTCTCTATCGCCGTTTTCAACACGCTCCCCCCAGGCAGGGTAAAAATTTTCGGAACAGGGCCTTTCCCCTTCTCCTTGTTTATGCCGCAGACTACGGTGGCTATATGTGGGCCCTCTTTTGGCCCTCCTGGCAGCGCAGAGGCGGACTGCCCTTTTTGCGGCAGCCTCTGCACCGGCTGATTCTTCCTCTATCTTTCCAGTTTAACAGCCCTTTCTCCCTTTTTAACAGTCTGCGGCACGCCGGAGTATTCCGGCGTGCCGCCTTTTTCTGCAGCCGCTGCGGGCTTTCCCCCTTCAGCGGCCGCTGCTCTGCTTTTTATCCCTTCGCTTTAACTGCCGGTGCATTTTGGCAATATTCCGGTTGCGCTGCTGCTTTTGCCGCAGAAATTCCGCTCTGTCCTGCGCATAGGCCGCCTCCCCCCGCAGACTCCGGTAGCTCTCCCAGCGCGCACGGGAGAGAATCCCCTCCTCTATCGCCTGCCTGACCGCGCAGCCGGGCTCCTCCCGGTGGGTACAGTCGGCAAAACGGCACCGCCCCAGAAACTGCTCGACATCTGCAAACGCTTCATCCAGCCCATCTGAAACCGCCCACATTCCCAGTTCGCGCATGCCAGGCGTATCGATCATTATAGCTCCGCCTGGTAGCCGGTGCAGCTGGCGATGGGTGGTGGTATGCCGTCCCCGGCCATCCTCCCGGATTTCACCGACCGCCATCAGCTCTTCACCCGCCAGCGCATTGATAAGGCTCGATTTCCCCACGCCCGATGAGCCGAGAAAGACTGTCGTTTTTCCGGGCTGCAGATAGGCGGACAGGGCCTTCATCCCCTCCCCTGTCCGGGAACTGAGCACATGAACGGCAACGCCCGGCGCCGCCCTCTGCGCCGCCTGCAGGCAGGTTTCATAGCCGGTAAACAGGTCTGCCTTGGTGAGCACCACCACCGGCACCGCCTTCGACTGCCAGGCCAGAGCCAGATATCTTTCCAGCCGCCGGATATTAAAATTCGGACCCAGCGACTGAACGATGAACACATAATCGAAATTGGCGGCGACCGCCTGCTCCCCGCCGCCCGGTACAGGGTCCCGCCGGACGAAAAAGGTTTTGCGCGGCAGTGTTTGAAGAATCCGGCTGTCCCCGGTGGGAACATACTGGATAAGCACAAAATCTCCCACGGTCGGAAACTCCTGGGCACCCTCAAAATAGGCGCCCGGCTTCAGCTTCCCATAAATTTCCCCCTGCCCGCAGATCAGCCCATACCGCTGCTTATGAACGGCACTCACCCGCGCCGGCGTTCCTTGCGCGTCTTTCGGCAGCTGCTCAGGCAGAAGGCCATATTCCTTCCAGTCGAACATAAAATTCCTCCATCAGCGAATGCATCGGTTTATCTGCTCCCATATGCATAAAGAACAACCCCTTTCTGAAAATGAAATCTGAAAAAACGCCGCTGGGGAAACCATCTGTATCGGGACAGGCCCGGACAGCGGCCGTTTTTCGCTTTTGTAATGCGGCCATCCCCGCCGTTCAGGATGTGGAATAGCCGCCCAAATGCGCAGAAACTCCTCCATTTTAAAAACAATCTCCCCGGACTCATTTTAACAGCGGCCGGATGCCGCATGTAGCTGAAAGAAAAGGCTTGCCGGTCTTCTTTATCCGCAGCCTCTCAAAGCCCCTTCACCAGAAACAGCTCCATCGGCTGCTCATAGCCGGGAAGGGAGAGCAGCAGCCCGCCCGCATCCTGATAGCCAAGCTTCCTGTAAAAGTGCTGTGCCTGTTCATCCACCTGAGTAGAAACCATCAGCATGCCGCAGCCCTGCGCCTTCATCTGCTCCTCCCAGTGGATCATCAGCAGCCTGCCATAGCCCCTGCGCCGATATTCCCTGTCGATAAAAAGCAGGTTGCAAAAAGGGATATGATCCCAGAACAGGTTATAGCGCAGCAGTCCTGCCGGTGTTTCATCCGCCAGCAGCAGATAGCCCTGCCTGTCCCGCACCTTTTTCTCAAACTCTGCCGCCGGCAGATGGCTGTCCAGCCGAAACCAGAAGTCCCTGTCCTCCATCTGCACATATCAAATCGTTATCATAGGCTCCTCCCGAAAAGCTTTTCATCTATAAGAATTTCCTATAAATCAATATATTTCTCCTCAATGGTATCATAAAGCAGCTTTTCGAGATAGGAGCGGGAGAAGGCTGCACCAAAACCCAAAACGCCATGAGAAGCCGCCTGCTCCTCGCTGTAATCCCGGAAAAGGCAGAGCTGCAGCTGCCGGTAGTTCGCCCCATAGTGGGTGACAATCGGCGTAATGCTCGGGTCTAAAACGGTCACTTCCCCCTCCGGGCTCTTTTCCACTGGAATCTGCGGCATAATCCCCAGCAGGTTGGCCGCCCCGCGCTGGGCGGAGACAAAATTGCCAAGCGAAAAGAAAACGAGTGTTTTGTGCCCCTCTTCGCTCTTTAGCCACTCCACCGGCTGAATCACATGTGGATGATGTCCGAGCACGATATCCGCCCCCTGCTCACAGAAAAACTGCGCCGTTTCCCGCTGCGCTGCGGTGGGCAGGGTGGTATTCTCCTCCCCGAAGTGCACTGATACCACCAGCACATCCGCCTTTTCCCGCGCGGCAGCCAGCTGGGCAGCCATCTCCTCGCGGTTAGCCGTATAGGTCACCATTCCCGGCGCACCCATGGTGCCGGAGACGTTGGTATAATCCGCGAAGCCCAGAAAGGCAAAGGTGATGCCCTCCCGCTCCACAATCCGCAGGCGAGACTCCTGCTCATCATGAAAAGCGCCGATGCGGGTGATGGAAGAAACGGTATCCAGAAGAGAAACGGTCTCCTCCAGCCCGGATACCCCGACATCCAGCATATGGTTGTTCGCGAGGTTGACGACGTCAAACCCCAGCTCGCCGAGCTGGCCCGCCAGTTCGGCCGGGGAATTGAAGGCGGGATAGTTGGAGAGCGGCTGGCTTTTTGCCATCATCGTTTCCTGATTGACAAAGGCGATATCCGCCTGCATAATCCGCTCGCGCACCGCAGAATAAACCGGCAGAAAATCATAGCCGCTGCCTCCGGTGCGCTGGTAGGCCTGGTTATAGAGTACGTCATGAATCAGGTTATCGCCCACTGCGAGAAGCGTTGCCCGCGCGGGCTCCGGTTCCGGCAGCGGCTCAGGCTCCGGCGCGGCCTGCCGGGAGCTCTCCGGCTGCTGCACCGCCTCCCTGGCGGAGGAAGACTCCAAAGCCTCTTTCTGTGGCTCAGGCTCTGTCAGATATCCGCGGATGCTGAGAATGATAAAGGGCGGAAGCGCAAAAAGCAGCGCTAAAATGATAATCATCCATTTATAGGTTGTTTTCATTCGGCAGTTCTCCTTTTCGGTTCTATCTCAAAACAAGCAGGGGGAAAATACAGCCTTTACTTTTTCCTGCCGAGACAGCACCTGTCTGCTTTGCATGCCCAGCGGGCCGATGGTCCAGCGGATAAAAAGCGCAAATTGCGTTTTTCAGGGAAAATACCGGCCATTCCTGCAAGGGCAGACAAAATTCGACTTTCGCAGCGCCAAAAACGTTTTTCCGGAGGGCGCGCTGCAAAATGCTTATTCCGGCCTGCAAAAACCGGAAAAGGGCGGTTTCGACCGCAATATGCAGGCGAAATTTGACTCCAGTGGAGTCAAAAGCCGTTTTTCAGAAGGGTCTGCTGCAAAATGCCAGCATTTTGCAGCAGACCCTTCTGACGCCTTTATACGCTTTTACTCAGCAGGTGCCCCTCCGGCTGCGGCTTCTTTTCCTCCTGCTCCGCCTCAGGGGCGGCAGCCGTCGCAGAAGGGACAGACACCTGAGAGGTGCGCAGAACAGCCGAAAGATGAAACTGTTCTTTATCATATTTGAATTCGGCGGCGCCTGAATAGCGCAGCGCAAGCTCACCGATGCAGCGCAAGCCGGTCCCTTCCCCGCCATGCGGCTTGCGGGAGAGAAACTCCCCGTCGAGCAGCGAGACCTCTCCGTCAAAGCTGTTGTCTATCGATATGGCCAACGCCTCACCGGTCATTTTGGAAATCACCTGAATCATCCGCCTGCCCTCGCTCATGCGCTCGCAGGCCTCTATGGCATTATTTAAGCCGCAGCCCAGCAGTACGCACAGCTCATCATCCGGTATGCCGGTTTTCTGCGGCAGGTCGAGGCTGAGCTGCATCTCAATGCCGCGCTCCGCTGCCTGCGCCTTAAAGTAACCCATCAGCGTATTTACTGCCTGATTGCGGCAGTACACCTCGGTCTCCACTCCCCCTTTAAAAACGGAGGACTGGTATTCGGTAATATCCTCCAGCGCCTTTTTGGTCTTTCCCTGATAGAGCATAAAGCTCATCACCGACAGATGCCGGTGTAGGTCCTCGCGGGCGGCTGCGCGTTCAACAAGCTGCTCGCGCAGCATGCGGTAGTTCTGCGCCTGCAGGTCTATCTGCCGGTGCAGGGCGCGCCGGCGCTCCCGCTCCTCTACCGCCTGCTGGGAGGCCAGCAGGGTGCGCAGAATGAAAAAGCAGGAAAAACAGATAGCAATCAGCAGCACATAGCCGGCCGCTATGCCGGAGGGACGCAGCCCCTCCTCGCCGAACGGATCGGCCAAAAGCGGGAACATCAGCAGAAAGGAGGCCGGGACCGCCCAGAGATAGTCCCATGCATCCCCCTCCACCTCATCGAGCAGCGGCGCTATTGCCCTGTCGAACAGCAGATAGAGGATCGGACCGCTCAAAAGAATCACCAGCGCCATCCCCACCAGCGGATAAAACGGCTGTATTTCCGGAACGCCGGGCAGGGGAATTTCAAAAAATCCCCCGATGAGCTCGGCCGTTCGAACACAAAGCTCCACAAACAGCGCATAGGCGCGGGCAATCAGGAAGATAAACGCCGCCTTCCCTGCAGAGGTCGATATGCTCATATAGTAGAGTCCAAAGAAGAAAAACAGAAACAGGGCCGCATAAACCTGCAAAAACAGCCCGGAGGCATCCCGCCAGACCAGCAGGCCCGCTATGTAGAGAAAGCAGAGCGCCGTATGCGCCGCCACCGTTTTCCAGATCCCAAAGCGCATTTCCCCCAAAAACGGGACATAGCACAGCGCCTGATAAGGCAGGCAAAGCAGCAGAAACTCCAAAACCGAATAAAGCAGTTCCAACCCGCTCAACGGCCCCTCGCCTCCCTTTCCATGCGCTTTAGCCCATTTTTCAAAAATATCAGGACATCCATCCGTCCGCTTCCCCTTTCACGCTTCCAAATAACCTTTTTCCTATTATAGTGCATACCGAAAAAAGCTGCAAGCTTTAAAAATCCGGGCTCATAGAGCCCTGCTCTGCCGCCGCGCGGCGGCTCAAAACCGGTTTTTCCGGTTTTGAGTTATGGTGTAACAAGCGCATTTCGCGCCGAAAAGCGGCGCGGCCCGCGGGTACGCGGGCAGAGGAAAGCCCCGCTTTCCTCTCTGCGCTTATTATAGCATAATCCGCCTCATTCGCATACCGTTTCCACGGAAAAAAGCTTTCTGCCCCACATTTTTATGAACGGGTGCCGCCTGCCAGGGAATAGAAAAAAATCTGCCGGGAATCCTGCATAAGAGCCCATCTCTTTAAAAAAGCCTGCTCAAGTCCCTTGACATTTTTTACCGGAATGGTATATAATATCGACAGATACCCCCGGGGGGTGGGGGTATCTGTTCCAATAATCATATTCATATCCAAAGCGGCCGCCTGCAAATGCGGCTTTCAGGAAGGAAGGATGTCCAGCATGAAACAGGCCTTTGATGTAACCGGTATGACCTGCTCGGCCTGCTCGGCGCATGTGGAAAAAGCCGTGCGGCAGACAGAGGGCGTGTCGGCGGTCAATGTGAACCTGCTGCAGAACCGGATGCAGGTGGAATTTGATGAAAAGCGTACCGATGCCGCCGCCATCGTTCGGGCGGTCGAGCAGGCCGGTTATGGCGCAAAGCCGCGCGGGGAGGAGGAGGCTGCGCCTGCCGCAAAGATGCGGGAGGCTCCCGCCGCCGCAGAAATCCGCTCGCTGCGCCACCGGCTGATTGTTTCCCTCTGCTTTCTTGTTCCTCTCTTCTATCTCTCGATGGGGCATATGATGGGGCTGCCCATCCCCGCCTTTTTTTCGGGAGCGGAAAACGCCTTCGCCCTGGCCCTCACCGAGCTGCTGCTCACCATTCCTATTCTCTATGAGGGGCGCGCCTACTTTTCCCGAGGTTTTAAAACCCTCTGGCACCGCGCGCCGAATATGGATGCGCTCATTGCCATCGGTTCGGGCGCGGCGGTGGTCTACGGGGTCTATGCGCTGTATGCCATCGGCTTTGCCATGGGCAGGGGGAACCTGCACACCGCCCACAGCTTCGCGATGGACCTCTATTTTGAATCAGCCGGCATGATTTTAACGCTCATCACCTGCGGCAAGTTTTTAGAGGCCCGCAGCCGCGGGCGCACCAGCGAGGCGATTGCCATGCTGCTCGATCTCGCGCCCAAAACGGCCGTTCTGCTGCGGGACGGGGCGGAGGTTGAGGTGCCCATCGCCGAGGTGCGCGCCGGAGACATCGCCGTTGTGCGCAGCGGGCAGCGTATCCCGGCGGACGGTGTCGTCCTCTCCGGAAGCGCGGCGGTGGATGAGTCCGCGCTGACCGGCGAGAGCATCCCCGCAGAAAAGCAGCCGGGTGACCGGGTGACCGGCGCAACGGTCACCGAGGCGGGCTATATGCAGATAGAGGTACAGCACACCGGGGAGGACAGCACCTTGGCGCAGATTGTCCGCCTGGTGGAGGAGGCGGGCGGCTCAAAGGCCCCCATCGCCCAGCTGGCCGACCGGGTCAGCGCCATCTTCGTCCCCACCGTTATCACCATCGCCGTTATTACCGGCATCATCTGGCTGATTCTGGGGCAGACGCCCGGCTTCGCGCTGGCGCGCGCCATTGCCGTGCTGGTTATCTCCTGTCCCTGCGCGCTGGGACTGGCTACGCCGACCGCCATTATGGTGGGCACCGGACGCGGCGCGCAGCAGGGCATCCTCTATAAATCCGCCGAAAGCCTGCAGGCGCTGCAGGGAGTCAATACGGTGGTGCTCGACAAAACCGGAACAGTCACTGAGGGTAAGCCCCGCGTGACCGATATCCTCCCCGCCGAAGGGGTCAGGGAGGAGGAACTGCTGCATCTGGCGGCCTCGGCCGAGCGGGCAAGCGAGCATCCGCTCGCCCGAGCCATTACCGAATATGCCGCGGAAAAGGGGCTGACGCTGACCGATCCGGATGGCTATCAGCTCGCAGAGGGCGCCGGCATTCAGGCGAAGGTAAACGGGAAAACAGTCTTTGCCGGAAACCCTCGGCAGATGCAGGCGGCCGGCGCCGAGCCGGGAGAACTGTTAACGCGGGGAAGCGCCCTCTCCGAACAGGGAAAAACGCCGCTTTATTTCAGCGAAGGCGGACGCATGCTCGGACTTATCGCGGTTGCCGATACGATAAAGCCCCAGAGCGCCCGCGCCGTTAAAACGCTGCGCCAAATGGGAATTGATACCGTTTTGCTCACCGGGGATAACGCCCGAACCGCCGCCGCTATCGGCCGGCAGGCGGGCATACGCAGGGTGGTGGCCGAGGTGCTGCCCGCCGACAAGGAGCGCACCGTCTTCGGGCTGCAGCAGGAGGGCCGCCGGGTGGCCATGGTGGGCGACGGGATTAACGATGCCCCCGCTCTTGCGCGCGCCGATGTCGGCATGGCCATCGGCGCGGGGACCGATATCGCCATCGAGGCGGCGGATGTGGTGCTCATGCGCAGCGACCTGCTGGATGCTGCCGGAGCGATACAGCTTTCCCGCGCCGTGCTGCGCAATATTAAGGAAAACCTCTTCTGGGCGTTTATTTATAACATGATCGGCATCCCGCTGGCGGCAGGTGTCTTTTTCCCGCTGCTCGGGTGGACGCTAAATCCCATGTTCGGCGCGGCGGCGATGAGCCTAAGCTCGGTCTGTGTGGTCAGCAACGCTTTGCGCCTGCGCGGCTTTTCGCCGCATTTCGCATCTGAGGAAAAAGCGGCAGAGCCCGCTATCGAGCCGGAAATTTCTACGCCGGCCGGGAAAGCTGCCCCCACTGCAGCCTGTCCCCTGTCCGCAGGAGCCGATAAAACACAAAAGGAGGAAAATACGATGGAAAAAACCATGGTGATTGAGGGCATGATGTGCGCACACTGCAAGGCCTCGGTGGAGAAGGCGCTGGGCGCGCTCGACGGGGTCACTGCAAAAGTGGACCTGGAAAAGAAGAGCGCACACATTACCATGCAGTCCCCCGTTTCGGATGAAACGCTGCTGCAGGCGGTGAAGGATGCCGGATATGAGCCGGTCTCCCTCGCATGAGGCGGCAGGGATGAAGGCGGACGGCGCCTATATCGCCCGGCTGCTCAAAACGGCGCGCGGCCAGATGGACGGCATTCTGCGCATGGTGGAGGAGGACCGCTACTGCATCGAAATCACCAACCAGATTACGGCGGCGGAAGCGGTGCTGCGCCGCTGCAAGCGGGAAATCCTGCGCGCCCATCTCGAAGGGTGCGTGCATGATGCGCTGCTCACCGGCAGCGAGGAAGAGGCAGCCGATAAGATTGCCGAGCTTATTGATGTGTTTGACCGCTTTATCGAATGACCGGCCCTCCCCTCTTTTTCTGCCGGCCGCTGCCTCCTCTGTCCAGTCGGGGTATTCAAGCATCTTTCCTGCTTTATCCGGTCGCCGGATCAGCAAAGAGCGGCTGCCCTGTAAAATGAACGGCACCCCATTTGTTAGACAGTATGGTATACTGAATAACAAATGGGGTGATTTATTGTGTCCAAAGGGGTTCCGAAGAAGAAATACACAGCAGAGTTCAAGAAGCTGGGGAAGGGCCATTCTGCTTTTTATCCCGATTCCGCCGCCCGCTGCGCGGATACCGGACAGCGTTCATCAGAATAGCGATATCCATCGAAAAAAAATAAAAAATAATAAAATCGCTATTTCAATTGTCAAAACATATGAATTTATGGTAAAATAAAACAAACAGGGGTTCTGCAGCATACCATCCAAAATTTCATCATGAAATCAGTTCAGGGAGGCGACCAGTATGCAGCTACTTTTCTTAGGAGCGGACCACGAGGTAACCGGCAGCTGCCACATGCTGAGGGTTTGCGGGAAAAACATTCTGATAGACTGTGGGCTTGAACAGGGGGTTGATGAATACGAAAACCAGGAAATCCCGGTAAGCGCCGCCGAAATTGACTATGTCCTTCTCACCCATGCGCATATCGACCACAGCGGCAGGCTCCCGCTGCTCTACAGCCAGGGCTTTCGCGGCCAGGTCATCGCCACTTATGCCACCTGCAGCCTCTGCGACATTATGCTGCGCGACAGCGCGCACATTCAGATGTTTGAAGCGGAGTGGCGCAACCGCAAGGGCAAGCGCGCGGGCCATGAGGAATATGTGCCGCTGTATACGATGGAGGATGCCATCGGCGTTATCCAGCGCTTTCAGGGCTGCCGGTATGATGAGCTGTTCCCCCTGTGCGAGGGAATCCGCCTGCGCTATACCGATGGGGGGCATCTGCTCGGCTCAGCGAGTATCGAGGTATTTATCGAGGAACAGGGAGAAAAACGAAAAATCGTCTTCTCCGGCGATATCGGAAACATCAACCAGCCGCTCATCCGCGACCCGCAGTACATATCCGAAGCGGACTATGTCGTCATGGAGGCGACCTACGGCACCCGGCTGCACAACCCGCCTCCTGACTATGTCGCCATGCTCGCCGAGGTCATTCAGCGCACCTTCGACCGCGGCGGCAATCTGGTCATCCCCTCCTTCGCCGTCGGCCGTACCCAGGAGCTGCTCTACTTTTTGCGCAAAATTAAAGAGGATAAGCTGATAAAGGGACATGAGGGATTCCCTGTCTATGTGGACAGCCCGCTTGCCATTGAGGCCTCCACCATCTTCAATCAGAATGTAGCCGACTGCTTTGATGAAGAGGCGCTGGAGCTCGTGGAAAAAGGGATAAACCCCATCGGCTTCGACGGGCTTTTTACCGCCGTTACGAGCGATGAGTCCCGGCAGATAAATTTTGACCGGCAGTGTAAGGTCATTATCTCCGCAAGCGGCATGTGCGAGGCGGGACGGATTAAACACCACCTCAAGCACAACCTCTGGCGGCCGGAGAGCACCATCCTCTTTGTCGGCTATCAGGCGGTCGGAACGCTCGGGCGCTCCCTTCTTGAGGGGGCCAAACAGGTGCATCTGTTCGGCGAGACGATTGAAGTGCAGGCGGAGATTACCAGGCTCGAGGGGGTCAGCGGCCATGCGGATAAGGACGGGCTGCTGCGCTATATTAACGCCTTCACCGAAAAACCGAAACGGGTCTTCGTCGTACACGGCAGCACCGAGGCCTGCGATGCCTTCACCGCCTGCCTGCAGGATGAATTTCATTACACGGTGGATGCCCCCTACAGCGGCGCCGTCTATGACCTGATGGAGGACAGATGGATACAAAAGGGCGTGCCCGTCGCCGTTAAAAAGGTGCCCGGCAAGCAGCGCGTTTCCGATGTATTTACCCGCCTGCTGACGGCCGGAAAGCGGCTGCTGTCGGTGATTGACAAAAACAAGGGCACAAGCAACAAGGACCTTGCCCGCTTTGCCGACCAGGTGAGCGCGCTCTGCGACAAATGGGACCGCTGAATGCGGTCGCACAGTGCTTCATCAAAAACAAAAGAGCAACATAAAAGACACCGCCCGCAGGTTCACTCGGCCTGCAGGCGGTGTCTTTATAAGCGATGCGTTTTTGAAGGGAAAATTATCTGCTGTGCTTTTTCAGCAGCAGCGCGCCGAGAGGCAGGAACGCCAGAAGGGAAAGACCGGTTTTCTCCGGCGCACCGGTTCCCGGGTTCTTCTTATCGGAGGGAACTGTTTCGGCGGATTCTCTTTCCTCGTTCTGCGAAGCGAACAGCTGCTGCAGCTCGTTGAAACGGTACTCCGCCTTTTCAATACTGCCGATGGCGTCGCTGGAAATGGTGACGCTTTTGCTGTTGCCGTAGCGCAGGATGAGGGCGACATCCTCTTTGGATTTCAGCGCACGCAGCAGACTGGCCGGTACCTTTTCATCGGCTGAAACGGTGAAGCGCAGCGTATCGCCCGCTTTGGCGGCGCGGATTTCCTCGCGCATATCCGCCCAGCCGAAGGTTTTTTCGGTGCTGCCCGAGCCGGAGCCGGAGGAGCTGCCACTGCCGGGTTTGTTATCAGGCTTCGGGTCGGGTTTGCCTTCGGGTTTGGGGTCAGGCTTGTCGTCCGGCTTCTGGGTGCTGCCCGGGTTGGGGTCGTAGCCCGCCAGATAGAGCGCATAGGTCGAGCAGTGGGTAATCGAGAAGGTCGCCCTGTTCCCGTTAAAGGTGACGGTGGCGGGGTCGAGCGAGGCGCGGCCGGTGAGCGTATCATAATACCAGAGGCGCAGGGCGGTGCCTGTGGGGAAGGTGTTCTGCGGGACATCGACCGTAACGCTCATTTTCCCGGGCAGAACGCCGGAATACATAAACTCCATCCACCGGCCGCCATGGTAGCCTGCCTCCTGCGCCTTCTGGGGGATGCGCGAATAGACCGCGGGGTTAAAGAAATTGTCGTTGCGGTTCTGAAGGTCACGCAGAAATTCTGCGGACAGTGGCTCTGCGGTATCGAAGGTGAGCTTCGCACCGTTTGCGTTCAGCGTGACCGGCTGGCCGTTCGCTTTCTCCCAGATGCTTTCAAAGGAGTCCTTGTTGAGGCCCATATTTTGGGGAACATCGATAACGATACCGCTGCCGGTCGGATTTTCGATGGCATCGTTGATATCGGCGGGAGGGACGATATTGGAGGGGCCGGTGATGGTATAAATACGAGATTCACCCATTCCATAAGTTCCATCATAATAGAAATAACTTCCAAACTCAAATTTGCCCAACGTTTCCGCCCTAAATTTCATCTGGAAAGGAAAATCGGTCAGCTTATCAGCGCTGTAGTCTACTGTATAAACCGCCGTATCATCCCACTCTTCACCGTCTATCGGGGCCACATATTCAGAGCCTTTCAAGACGCTGATGCAATTACTTCCATTTTCAATTTCCCATTTTGCAGAAATCTCCTGCACTTTTTGTTTCTGGCGCAATACATCCGTTCTATCAACAATTTTGGTTTTGATAGTGTAGATACTGCCCAGCTCCAATGCATAGCCTTTGACTTCTTTACCATTTTCGTCCAGAATAAAAAAATCCCAGTGCGGCTCTTCGCTTAATTTCACTTGCAGTTGAATCTCAGATACAGAACCATCTTTCCAGATAATGGACAACTTTCCATTGTAAATTTTTCCAATATCTTCCGGCGTATATTTATCCGGCGTTACAGCTATATAAAGCCTTGAACTGAATTCTTCCGGATTTGTTTCCACGATATTTTCAATTTCACACTTTATATTGCCGGCTTCATGCTGCTCCAATTCTGCAGTAACGCTTTCAGGCTTCTGCGAGGAAACCAAAGTAAAGTTAGAACCGGTAAAATTAGCACCGATAGAATTGACAGAAACCCGCAAAACAGCCGGCTCACCCTCAGGAATTTTATTTCCACTATAATAAAGTGCATATTTTTCTATACTGGTGGCTTCAATTTTCCCACCGGCTTCATCTGCCCTTATCTCCCTGTCCCCGCTCATTCCCGGCGGTGTGCCTTCGGCGAAGCCGGTTGCGGCAAGCCCCAGCGCCAGAGCGGCAGCCAGAATAGCGCTCCATATTCTCTTCATGTTTTCATACCCTCCGTTTTTTGTCTTCGTTTTTGTCGTTCAGCTTACTTTTCGGCATCCCCTCCGCCCTGCTCATCTGCGCCGTATCCCGCCCTTCATTACCGTAAAGTGTACTTTTTACTACGGCGAAACCGGGCGAAAAAGCGGACAAAAAACCGCCCTTTTACCCCATTTTCCCGGATAAAAGACGGTTTTCAGCTTTTTGCTTAAAAGTACACTTTATAGTAATAAATTTTAATTCATAATACCACAATACTCTTGCTGCCACAAGAGGGAAAATAGACAAATACCAAAGATTTTTGCCCCCAAAAGCGTCCATTCTCTACATAGCGGGCGACAAAGCCGTTATTCCAGCTCGAACGCCCCGGTATAGAGCCGGTAGTATTGCCCCTTCTCGGCAATCAGCTGCTCATGGCTGCCCCGCTCAATCACCCGGCCGTTTTCCAGTACCAGAATAACATCCGCGTTGCGCACAGTGGAAAGCCGGTGGGCGATGACAAACACCGTCCTCCCCTGCATGAGCGCATCCATCCCCCGGGAGACAATCGCCTCGGTGCGGGTGTCGATGCTCGAGGTCGCCTCATCGAGAATCATGACCGGCGGGTCGGCGACCGCCGCGCGCGCAATCGAAAGCAGCTGCCTCTGCCCCTGCGAGAGGTCGGTCCCGTCGCCCGAGAGCAGAGTGTCATATCCCTGCGGCAGCAGGCGGATAAAATCATCCGCCCCCACCAGGCGGGCGGCTTCACGCACCTGCTCGTCGGTGGCATCCAGCCGGCCATAGCGGATGTTTTCCATCACCGTGCCGGTGAAGAGCTTGGTCTCCTGCAGCACAACGCCCAGCGAATGGCGCAGGTCCTCCTTGCGCATCTTGTTAATATTGATATCGTCATAGCGGATTTTCCCATCCGCCAGATCATAAAAGCGGTTGATGAGGTTGGTAATCGTCGTCTTGCCCGCGCCGGTCGCGCCGACAAGGGCAATCTTCTGCCCGGGCAGCGCATGCAGCGAAACATCGTGCAGCACCAGCTTCTGCGGGTCATATCCGAAATCCACATCGAAAAACTGCACCTCGCCGGTCAGCGGCGTATAGGTGAGCGAGCCATCCCCGTGCGGATGCTTCCAGGCCCAGAGGCCGGTGCGCTCCTGCGTTTCGGTAATCTCCTCCGCTATCCTCTTCGCGCGCACCAGCTGCACATAGCCCTCATCCGTCTCCGGCTGCTCATCCATCAATTCAAAAATCCGCTCCGCGCCCGCCAGAGCCATATTGACCGAGCCGAGCTGCTGGGAGACCTGACCGATGGGGCCGGAAAAGCTGCGGCTGAGCTGCAGAAAGCTCGCGATAGCCCCCAGCGTAAGCGAGCCGGGGAATAAAAGCGCCAGCGCGCCGCCCAGAATAGCCAGCAGCGCATACTGCAGGTTGCCGAGGTTGCCCATTATCGGCATCAGAATATTGGCGTAGCGGTTCGCCTCGGTCGCCTGCCGGCAGAGCTCCTCGTTGAGGCGGTCAAAATCCGCCATCGCCTGCTGCTCATGGCAGAAGACCTTGACCACCTTCTGCCCGCCGACCATCTCCTCAATAAATCCGTTCGCCTCCCCCAGCGCCTTCTGCTGCCGGACAAAGTAGGCCCCACTTTTGCCCGCAATGCTGCGGGTGACCGTCAGCATACCCGCCACGCAGAGGAGCACCACCGCCGTCAGCGGCAGGCTGGTGAAGAGCATGGCGAAAAACACCGTAATAATCGTAACGAGCGAGGAAAACAGCTGCGGCAGGCTCTGCGCAATCATCTGACGCAGCGTATCGGTGTCGTTGGTGTAGCGGCTCATCAGATCGCCGTGGGTATGGGTGTCAAAGTAGCAGATGGGCAACGTCTGCATATGGGAAAACATGTCGTCGCGTATCTCCTTGAGCACCCCCTGGGCGATGCTCACCATCATCCGATTATAGAGAAGGGTGGCCATAACGCCGCAGCCGTAGACGGCGGCCATCCCCAGAATGGCGCGCGCAAGACCGCCAAAGGCAGGGCTTTCGCTGCCGATGAGGGGGGTAATGTAGTCATCAATCAGCACCTGCAGAAAGAGCGAACCGGCTACCCCTGCCACCGCACTGAGCAGGATAAAAATCACCACCAGAACAAGGCGCAGCCGGTGCCTTTTTGTTACCAGGCCGAGAAGCCTTTTGGCCGTTTTTCCCGGCGCCGCCGCGCCGCGCCCCTTTTTCGGTCCGCCTGCCGGTCCACCCTGCAAAGCCGCTTTTTTATGCTGCCTCATGTGCATCTTCCCCCTTTGTCTGCGACTCATAAACCTCGCGGTAGATAGCGCTCGTTTTAAGCAGCTCCTCATGCTTTCCGACCGCGCTGATGCGTCCGCCATCCATCACAATAATCTGGTCGGCATCCATAACCGAGCTTATCCGCTGCGCGATAATCAGCTTGGTCATACCGGGCAGCCTTTCGCGCAGCGCCTGGCGGATGAGATGGTCGGTCGCCGTGTCGACCGCGCTGGTCGAATCATCCAGAATCAGAATTTTCGGCCTTTTGAGCAGCGCCCGCGCAATGCACAGCCGCTGTTTCTGCCCGCCGGAAACATTTGTGCCCCCCTGCTCGAGACAGGTGTCGTAGCCCTCCGGGAAGGAGCGAATAAATCCGTCCGCCTGGGCGAGGCGGCAGGCCTCTGTCAGCTGCTCATCGCTCGCCTCGGGATTTCCCCAGCGCAGGTTTTCTTTAATCGTACCCGAAAACAGCACGTTTTTCTGCAGCACCACCGCCACCTGGCTGCGCAGCGCCTGCAGCGAAAGCTTTCGGACATCCGTTCCGCCTACCCGCACCGTTCCGCGGGAGGCGTCATACAGCCGCGGGATGAGGCTGATAAGGGTGGATTTGGCGCTGCCCGTTCCGCCGATAATGCCGACCGTTTCCCCGGCGCGGATATGCAGCTCGATATTCTGCAGGCAGAAATTCTCCGAGTCCTTCGCATAGCCAAACGGGACCCCTTCAAAATCAATCGAGCCATCCGCCACCTCTGTCAGCGCATGGGGCGCATCCTTTAAGTCGCTCTCTGCGATAAGCAGCTCATCAATGCGCTCGGCCGAGGCACGGGAGATGGTAATCATCACGAAAATCATCGAGAGCATCATCAGGCTCATTAAAATCTGCGAGGCATAGGAAAGCAGGCTGACCAGCTGCCCGGTCGTCATGCTGCTGCCCACGATATACTGCGCGCCCAGCCAGCAGATGAGCAGCATGCAGGTGTAGATGGCCGTCTGCATCAGAGGGCTATTGAAGGCAAGCAGCTTTTCCGCGCGGGTAAAATCCTCATAGATGGACTGGGAAACGCTGCCGAACTTCTCCTTCTCGTGCTCCTCCCGGACGAACGATTTAACCACCCGTATCCCCCGCAGGTTCTCCTGCACCACCCGGTTCAACCGGTCATAGCTTTTAAAAACCCGCTCAAAGGTGGGATGCGCCCGGCTCGCAATCAGATAGAGCCCTGCCGCCAGAAAGGGGATGACACAGAGGAAAACAAGCGTCAGCCGTCCGCTGATTTTCAAGGCCATCATCAGCGCAAAGAGCAGCAGGATAGGGGCGCGCACCGCAATGCGGATAATCATCTGAAAGGCATTCTGCACATTGCTGACATCGGTCGTCAGCCGCGTCACCAGGCTGGCGGTTGAAAAATGGTCGATATTGCGAAAGGAAAAGCCCTGCACCCGATTAAACATTTTCCGGCGCAGGTTTTTGGCAAAGCCCGCCGAGGCGCGCGCCGCAAAGTGTCCGGAAAGCCGCCGAAGAGAAGCGATATGAGCGCCGAAATCACCAGCGCCGCCCCCCAGAAAAGAATAGCCCGCATATCCCCCGGCCCGATTCCGTTGTCAATCAGCCCCGCCATGAGCAGCGGGATGACCACCTCCATCACCCCTTCGAGCACGACAAAGGTGGGGGTGAGCACCGTATCCCTCCGATATTCCCCAATACATGCCGCCAGTCGTTTCAGCATTCTTCATTCCTCCTAAAAAGAAAATACTCTCTTTATTTTGTTAGAAACCATACAGTTAGAAAGCCTTACTGTCAGTTTCCTAACAAATAGTATACAAAACGTTTTTCCCTCCGGCTGCTGCCAATGCGGCAGCGGCCGGATAATTTGAATTAGCCCAGATTTTTCTCTATCCGCCGCACAAGCGCAAAAAACATGCGTATTTCATCCTCGCTCAGTCCCCGCCGCATCTGCCGCTCAATCTCCTCGAGCTTATCGCCCATCTGCCGGTGCTTCTCATAGGCCTTTTCGGTCAGCTTCAGCCGTTTAAGGCGCGCATCCTCAGCGACCGCTTCCCGCAAAATCAGCCCTTCGCGTTCCATCAGCTGCAAAACACCGGTCACCGTCGAGCGCCGGATGCCGAAATCCCGCTCCAGATCCCGCTGAAAAATCTCCCTGCCCGCCTGCATGCAGTCATACAGATAGCCGAGCAGCATGCCCTGCATGCCAGTCAGACCGCATTCCTGCACCCTCTGGTCCATCGTGCGGCGCAGCTGATTGTTCAGCGATTTAACGGCAAAGCCTATATGTTCCTCACACTCCACCTAATTTTCCTCCTCAAACTGTTAGGATACAAACATTTTACCTCCCGATCTCTCCACTGTCAAGTCCTGTTACAGATTGTTTACAAAGTCTTCCTGTTTCTGGCCGTTTTAAGGGACTGCGCTCTGCCTTTTCCCGGGCGCGGCGGCAGGAAAAAAGCCGCCCGCGGGAAATAACGGAACTTGCCGTTTTGATTTCCCCCGCGGGCGGCTTTTTAAGGCTATGGTGAGATGCTTTGCCTAGTCTCCCATACAGATGCCGAGATCTCTTGCTGAACGAACGATTTCGCTCTCCGGCGGCACCGTTTTCAGTTTCCCGGCGACCTCGGAAAGCGGCACATCCACCATCTTCCCGTTCTGCAGCGCAACCATATGTCCGAATTTCTTCTCTTTAATCAGCCGGGCGGCCTCGGTACCGAAGCGGGTAGAAATGACCCGGTCAAAGGCGCAGGGGCTGCCTCCGCGCTGGAAGTGCCCGGGGACCGCTACGCGGATTTCCTGGCCGGTCTTCTTCCCCAGCTCGTTGGCCAGCCGGTAGGCGATGGAGGGCTCGGCCATATTGGCGCGCGCCTGCTTAAACTCCTTTTTCGAGAGCTTCGATTCCTCATAGGAGAGCGCTCCCTCGGCAACCGCCAGAATTGAAAACTCCTTGCCCTGCTTGCCGCGCCTGTTGAGGGTGGAAACGATTTTATCCAGCTTATAGGGGATTTCCGGAATCAGAATAATATCCGCCCCGCCTGCAATGCCGGCCTCCAGCGTCAGCCAGCCCGCCTTGTGGCCCATCAGCTCCACAATAAAAATCCGCCCGTGGGAGGTTGCCGTTGTATGAATGCAGTCGAGCACATAGGTAGCAATATCAATGGCGCTCTGGTAGCCGAAGGTGACATCCGTTCCCCAGAGGTCGTTGTCAATCGTCTTCGGCAGGGTGACGACGTTTAAGCCCTCCCCGCTGAGCAGATTGGCTGTTTTGTGGGTGCCGTTGCCGCCGAGGATAACCAGGGCATCCAGCTTCATTTTCGCGTAGGTCGCCTTCATGGCCGCAACCTTGTCCACATTGTTTTCGCCGATCACCCGCATCAGCTTGAAGGGCTGGCGGGAGGTACCCAGAATGGTGCCGCCATGGGTGAGAATGCCGGAAAAGTTTTCCGGCGCCATCTTCTGATAATCCCCTTCAATCAGGCCGCGGTAGCCGTCATGTATCCCGTAGATTTCAACATCCTTCCCAAATTCCTCATAAAGCGCCTTTGCAACGCCGCGCAGCGCCGCATTGAGGCCCTGGCAGTCTCCGCCGCTGGTGAGCATGCCGATCCGTTTCATGATAATATCCCTTCCCTTCCGGTTTGTACATTTCAGGGAAAAGCCGGCGGGACGTTTTTTCTTCCCGCTTTCCCTTATCTTCTTTCATTATAGTACAAAACGCGAAAGCTGAATAGCCCCGGAACGGAATTTTAAGTGGACAGCTTCTGCCCCTTTAAAAGGGAAAGGCCTGAAACTGCCTTTCGGCCTGCCCGCTTCTTCGGATATCCGGCTTCGGCAGAGGCCTAAACAAGGCCGAAGGGATAGCCGGAATCCATTTGGGAAATCTTTCGGTACTGCTGCAGCACATACCTTCTTTTTGCACTCGCATGGATTCTTTTCCCTTCTGCATACATCCCAGGCTGCTCCTGTATGGGAGGGATATATTCCACCAGCTCTCCCTTTTCCTTCTCTGGCAGGCTGTCTGCTTTCATCTGAACGGCCCCTTTCCGTAACATCCGGCCTTGACTGCTGCCGGGTTTCCAGCGTTAAAAAGACAGTAGCCGGTTCTCCTGAAAGTATGGCCCGGCACAAAGGGAATATGCGAAGGAGGCGGCGCAGCTATTGATTTTCTCTCCCAAAAGGCGAATAGATAAGGTAGGGAATAAATCTGCCATCACCTGATGAAGAGAAGAGGAACCGCCGATGAAGATTGCTTTTTCCGCCATGATGAACCCCACGCAGGGGCTTGCCCTTTCCCGCCAGAGCGGCACAAAGGTGGATGCCATTCTGGGCAATGCGGCGCAGACTGCGCGCGGAGACCGGGTATCGCTCAGCCAGACCGGACGCAAGGCCGCAGAAAGCAGTGCGGATGGTTTTTTAAAAAACCTTATCGACCGCAAATCCTATTTACAGGACAGACGCAAGGAGCTTTTGACCTCTGCCGCCAGGGACCCCTCTCAGAAGGAGTCCATCCGCTATAAAATCAAGGAGATTGACAAACAGCTCGGCGAAATCAACCAGCAGATGTCCGACTACCTGCTGCAAAAGCAGCAGGAGGCGCTGGAAAAGAAGGAAGAAAAGAAAAATGAGGAGCTCACTCCCGAGCAGGCCCGCGAAAAGCAGCTGCAGAATGTAGCCGAGGCCAAAGAGAAGCTTGAGCGCTCGGACGAGCTGGGCGTCACCCGTGCCATCCTCAATCGCTCGAAGGCACATGCCGAGGAATGGGGAGAAAACAGCTCCTCCCTCTCCGCGCTGGGAACAGAGACACAGCGCGCAAGCTATGCCAGTACGGTGGATAAGCTCGAAAAAGGGATACAGGGACTGGAGCATTCCCAGCGGGCTTTAGTTGCCGATGCGCAGAAACTGGCAGAGGAGGCCGCCTCCCTCAGAGGGCAGGCGCCCTCGCCGGAGGAAGAGCAGGAAAAGGGAATGCTCTCCTCCCTCGAAAAGGCGCTGGAGAACAGCCAGCAGGAGCAGACGGACGAAGACAGAGAAGAAAAAACAGCATCCGGCCCGGCCGAAGGCTGAAAACAAAAGATCTCCGGCCTGAATAAGCGCATGATCCGGGTTTTCATGTATCCGGAGGAAGCTCCATAAAAAATCGGAGGCTTTTTGCTCTGCCGGGGCCTTTAAAGCTCCCCGCAAATGAAAGACACAAACCGGAGCCGCCGCACGCAAGGGTGCCTGGCGGCTCCGGTTTTTTGAAAGGAACTGACCATGGAAAAGCTGAATATCGGCCTTCTGGCCCATGTGGATGCCGGAAAAACCACCCTGACCGAGCAGCTCTGCTTTCAGGCCGGTGCCCTGCGAAAAGCAGGCAGCGTCGATGAGGGAACCGCACAGTCCGACTTTCTTTCTGTCGAGCGGCAGCGCGGCATATCGGTGCGCGCAAGTACCCTTATTCTCGAAACCAAATCTGCGGAAATCCACCTCATCGATACGCCCGGGCATGTGGACTTTGCGGCCGAGGTGGAGCGTGCGCTCTCCGTTCTGGATGCGGCTGTGCTGATTATCTCATCAGCAGAGGGGATTCAGGCGCAGACCGAGCTGCTGTATGAGGCGCTGTGCGCGCAGCAAATCCCCGTCCTCTTCTTTTTAAACAAGCTCGACCGCGTGGGAAGCGATGCGAAAGGGGTCATCGAAGAAATTGCCCGCAAATGGAATCCCCGGCTGCTCCCGCTCTGCCGCTGGGAAGGAGAGGGGGAACGCGGCTGCACCGTTTCTCCCCGCTCTCCTTTGGAGGAGCAGCTGCTGGAAACGCTGGCCCTTGCAGATGACCATCTGCTGGAAAGCTATCTCTCGGGAGAAAAGCTGCCGGAAGAAAGGCTCTGGGAAAGCCTGCGCCGGCAGACGGCGCAGGGGATTCTTCATCCCCTGCTCGCCGGCAGCGCCATGCTCGGCGAGGGGATAAGGGAGCTGCTCGCCTGCCTGGAAAAAGCGGTCAGCCCGCGCGCGCGGCAGCAGGCCCTAGGCGGGGTGGTCTACCAGATTACCCATGACCGCACGGCCGGGAAGGTGGCGCATGTGCGCCTGTTCGGCGGGCAGCTGCGCACCCGCGATATTCTCCCCTGCTCCTCCAACCGGCAGGAACAGAAAATCACCCAGCTGCGCCGCTATCATGGCGGCAGGTTTCAGGATGTTCAGCAGATAGGCCCGGGCGATGTGGCCGGCCTGTGCGGAATCGACGGCATCCGCGTCGGCGATATCATCGGCGAGCTGCCGGCGCGGCAGGGCGTTCCCCTCTCGGCCCCGCTGCTGAAAACCCAGGTGCTGCCCGGGCCGAAGGCCGACATGCATGAGCTTATTTGCGCCCTCACCGAGCTTAGCGAGGAGGACCCGGGCCTGCGGATAGACTATCTTCCGGGAGAGGAGGAGCTCGACCTCTCCTTCACCGGCCCCGTTCAGCTGGAGATTCTCTCGGCGCTGGCAGCCGAACGCTATGGTCTCCCCCTCTCCTTCTCGCCGCCCGGCGTTATCTATAAGGAGACGCCCTCCCGCGCGGGAAACGGGCGGGAGGCCTACACCATGCCAAAGCCCTGCTGGGCTATTATCGAGCTTGCCATTGAGCCACTCCCGCGCGGCAGCGGCTTTCAGTTTTTTTCCACCGTGCCGAACGATCAGATTTTCTACCGCTACCAGAACCATATCCGCGAGGAGCTTCCCCGCGCGCTGCAGCAGGGGCTGTTTAACTGGGAGGTCATCGACCTCAAGGTCACCCTCTGCGGCGGCAGCCACCATACAGTACATACCCATCCGCTCGACTTTTTCCTCGCAACGCCGATGGCGCTGATGGATGCACTGAAGAACACCGGCACCACCCTGCTCGAGCCGGTGCAGCAGCTGCGTATTGCCGCGCCGGAGCACTGCGCCGGCCGCATTCTTGGCGACATGGTGGAGATGCGCGGCGAATATGATTCCCCCCTCATTCGAGACGGGCGCTTTTTCCTCGATGCGCGCGTCCCGGTCGCCTCCTCGCTGGACTATCCCGTCCGCCTGGCGGCTCTCTCGAGCGGTCAGGCGGTGCTCTCCACCCGGTTCGACAGTTATCAGCCCTGCCCGCCGGGAGCCGGAAAAGCGGCGCGGCGCTACGGCGTCAATCCGCTGGACCGGGAAAAATGGATTCTAAGCCACCGCAGCGCCACGCAGGGATAAACAATCCATATGCTCTCCCCCTCTTAAAAAGAGCGCCCGCAAAGATGAAACCTTTATCGGTTTCCCTCTTCACGGGCGCTCTCTCAATCAAAAAAGGGGTTACAGCAGGCTCTTGACATAGTCCGCAATGGCCTCATCCTTACAGGAGGCAAAAAACAGCTCTTTAAAGTGCGCGCCGGCCACTGCACCCTTCACCAGCTGCTGATCAATCTCTTTGAGCCCCTCAAGGAGCGGGCGCAGCGTTTTGGCCCGAACCTCATCCAGAATCCGCTTGTTGCGCATCTCCGGCTCCACCCGCTCGGGGGGATAGCCCTGGCCATGTCCAAAGCCGAACAGTTTTTCAAAGACATATTCCAGGTTCAGCTCGCCTCCCCAGCCAAAGCCCTTGGCAAACGGCATGGCCACGGCGTTTCCGTCGTTCACATGGGCGAAGGTGTAGGCATCCACCGGGTCCTCCACATGCCCGCAGAGTACGCCCGGGAAGCTGTTCATCGCCAGCATGGCCCCCTCGCCGGTGCCGCAGCCGGTAATGACAAAGTCAGCCGCACCACTATTCAGCAGAATGGCCCCCAGAATGCCGCACTGAACATAGGTGAGCTGAGCCGCATCATCGGCCGCATACATCCCGTAGTTATCCACCGTGTGTCCCATCGGCTCCACGACCTTTTTGAGCGCCGCGAGAATAACGCCGTTTTTTGCCGCCTGGCTGTTTTCGTTGATGAGTGCAATTTTCATGGCTTTTCTCTCCTTTATCCACCCGGCAGCCGTCCCTACCTGGCAGCCGCCCGGCAGCGGTTTATTCATCTAAAGACCCTCCCGCCGGCAGAGGCCGGGGAAAACCTCCCTCGGCCGGCGGGGCCTTCGCGCTTATTCTTTTACCAGACGAACAGGCTTTTCCCCTTCAGACGAAGGATCGCCTCAATGAAGTAATAGTCCGCATAGATAATCGGTATCTCGGTGTTCTGGCCGGTGGGATCGTTATAGAAGAAGGTGCCGCCATCTACAATCGAGTCCGCCTGCGGGTCCCAGTTGACAAACCGCTCATCGCATGCCCGCAGAATGCGGTAGGCGGCCCCGGTATAAAAGCGGGCCTCCTCTTTATCGACATGCTCCGCAATCTCCAGCAGGCCGCAGACGGTAATCATCGCCGCGGTGGAATCATATTTGAGGGGCTGCTCCGGCTGGCGGTAGTCCACCAGCGGCAGCCAGTCGCTGACGGCCATATTGGCGATGCAGTAGTGCGCGCAGCTCTTGGCGGTATCAAGGAAGGAGCGCTCCCCCGTATGGCGGTAGCTTAAGGCAAAGCCGTATACCGCCCAGGCCTGGCCGCGGCTCCAGGAGGAGCCCGACTGATACCCCTGCCCGCCGGGATTATTCAGATACTCGCCGGTATCCGGGTCAAAGGCCACAATGTGGTTGCAGCTTCCATCCGGCCGGGCAATATACTGCTGGGCGGTTTTCGCATGGTTAACGGCAATTTTCTCAAAGCGGGGATCATCCAGCTCCTTTGCCGCCCAGTAGAGCAGCGGGATATTCATCATGCAGTCGATAATCATCCAGCCCCGGATATCGCCGCCGCCCATCATTTTCGTCATCTGGTTCTGCCGCGGTCCATTCCAGGCGCGGAGGAATTTCCCATCCAGATTGTAGCGCGCGGCCAGCGTGCTGGCAGCCAGCAGCCCCCGGCGGCGGGCATCCGCATCCCCGGTCTTGCGGTAGTTGGCGACAGAGGAGAGCAAAAACAGAAAGCCGACATCGTGATCCACCGTCTCCGGGCTTTTAAGCAGCACATCCAGCCGCTCCTCAACGCCCACGGCCGCAGACTTATAGGCCTCGTCGCCGGTGGCCTCATACATCTGCCACAGCATGCCCGGCCAGAAGCCGTTGGTCCAGAAGCCGACGCTTTTCTTGCCATCCCTGTTGCCCCAGGGGGTCTCGGTGATGTCGTGATACTTCCCATCCTCGCCGGTCGTGTAGGGAATCATGGTGCCGATGCGCGCACATTCCGCCTTCATTTTGAGGAGCAGTTTGTCATATGCCCCATCCAGCCACTCCTGATTGGAGCACTTCCCCATTTTTTCTTCCATTTCAGGCCCTCCCTGTTTGTAATTTAGATACAATTATTCAGATAACTGTATAGTACTTTATAGAATATTTTCATTATAGCATGGAAGAATTTCTGTTTCCTGTCATATCTTAACAGGAATCTTGCAAATCCTCTTCTCCCATAAAAGTTTTTTCCGCTTTGCCGCCAAAAAGCGGAAAAGGGAAGGAAAAGCATAGGGAGAAACCCCCAAAGGCTCTGCCCTCTGCTTTCATTCCCTTTAAAAATCTCTTTTCGCTTCTCAGCCGGAAGGGCCTGGGCTCAATGTTCATAGGAGGCATATTTTTTAGGGGAGATGCCTACAATCCGGGTAAAGGCCTTTAAAAAGTTGCTGTAATCCCGAAAACCGCACAGGCTGCCGGTTTCCGCTACCGAGTGCCCCTGCATCAGCAGGGCCTTGGCGCGGGAAATCCGCTTGGCGATGATATAGCGGTTAACGGTGGTTCCGGTAGAGTCTTTAAAAATTTTGCACAGGTAGGAGCCGCTGAGATAAAAATGGGCCGCCAGAAGGGGGATGCTCAATTCCTCCGACAGGTGCTGGTTAATGTAGGAAAGGATTTCATCAATCTGCCCATGGCGGGTATGGCCCTCCGGGGCAGCGGAAGGCGTATCCGCCCCTTTCGAGCAGTGGGAGATGAAAATGCGATTCAAGTAGGTCATCAGCTCGAGAAAGGCCGCCTGGTCCAGAATATCCTGACCGAATTCGCCGTTTTCCGAAAGCCGGTGAATATAATAGGTAAAGCGCCGGCGCTCCTCCTCAGTAAGGGTAACCCGGTGCCCAAAGGGGGTATCCCGGCAGCTGAAGCAGTAGCCGAGGTCGGTCTGCGGCGTGGAAAAGCGCTTGAGATATTCCGGGTGGATGGACATCACCACCCGCTCATGGGTCATCCGGTCCACCTGGGAGAGATAGTGGCTCTCAAACTGGTTGATGAAAAAAATATCTCCCGGCCCAAATTCATAGACCCGGTTATCAATCAAAAACTGCTTTCCGCCCGAGATGGAGAAATAGACCTCGTTGCAGTCATGGATATGGATGCTCATCGTCTTCTCATCGTTATACAGCCGGGCAATGGCGAACGATTTCGTTTTCAGGCAGGCTTCAATCGCGCTCCTGCAGGAATCATGAATCTGCACCGTGGCTTCTCCTTTCCTCTTTTACGCCTTTCTCACCGAACAGCGCTCTGAGCTCCGGCTCTCCCAGCCAGCAGTCGATTTCCTCCCTCTTCGGCGCTTCAAAGAGGGAGGAAAACTTTTCGGAGAGCCCTTCATCAACAAAATAAGCGTTCGCCTGCCCATTTAAAACAGCGGCATTGCGCTTTTTCAGCCGCTCCCGCCAGCACCTCTCGCTGATATCGATATAATGAAATTCCAGAGGGATGCCCCTCTTTTCATAAAATCTCCGGGCGAAGCATCTGCTCTCCCGCGTCCAGAACCCCCAGTCCAGAATAACCCTCATGCCGGCCGCCAGCAGCTCGAGCGACTTCTGGTAGAGATACGCCTGTACGCGCGCAGTGTAATCGTCATGCTTTTCCCCCGCGTGCTGGCCAAAGAGGGCCAGCATCAGCTCATCCACCGAAAGCAGCGCCGCCTTTTCCTGTGCCCGTAGCCGCTCTCCATAAGTGCTCTTGCCGCAGCAGATTTTTCCGCAGATTAAAATGACCTTTGCCATATCGCTTTCCCTCTCTCTATGGCTCTTTTTTCGCTCTCTGCCGGAGACTAAAGGTAGAGCGCCTTCACCCGGCTGAGCTCTTTGGGCGAATCGGAAATCGCGGTAAAGTTTGCTACTCCGCTCAGCGTCCCGATAAGCGGCAGATGGGAGAGCGGCGTCCCCTGCAGCCGCGAAGCGATGGCCTGCGCTATCCGGTCGGCGAAGATTACCCGGATATTGCGCCCAAAATAGTTTTGTACCCGCACCTCTACCGGCGAAGTCAGCCCGCTGGCATTATGTACCCCGGCCACCAGGATTTGCGCCTGCACCAGAAGCTCTTCCCTCTCCCCAATCTCCCGGGCAGAGAGCGCGCCCGAGATGGCCTCTGAAATGGCCGGGTCTGCCGGCAGGCGGGAGAAGGCCGTTCCGAACCATTTGCTGTAGGGGGCATATTCCCCGCAGTAAAGAAACACCAGCCGCATCAGCCGCTCGGCTATGCGCGCGCAGGCGAGCATCGAGCCGGTCTCATCCCCAACATCGGCGCACCGGCGCACGAACGCCTGCTCCTCGGCGATGAGCGACCAGTTGGAGGCCAGCAGGTAGCAAAGCACCGGCTCGGGATAAAAATGAAGCTGCTGCAGCTCTTTTAAAAAGCCGAGGTCATCCCGGAAAAAGCTGGCTTTTCGTAGCGCCAGCAGACGGTGCTCGCTGAAGGAGAGCCAGTCCGCAGGCGAGAGCTCCTTCAGCTCCCCGGTTCCCAGATACTGCTGCAGATAGCCCTTTACCGTATGGATAAAGACGAGCGGCGAGACCGGGCCGGTGTGCTCCGGCTCGGGATGGCGTACGCCGTTATCATTCGGGTCCGGCTCGGAAAAATGAACGCAGTAGCCCAGATACCGAACGGGGAAGTTTTCGGAGAAGGCCCGCATAATATGCGGCGCCTGCGAAAAATCCTCCTCCCTCAAAAAAAGATAAAAACGCGGCCCCCACATGTGGTCGGTGGAAACTGGGTCATCGTAGCCCAGAACATCCGATCCATAGCCTAAAAACCCTGCTGAAAGGGGAAGCTCCGGGAACTGCCGCCGCAGGATGGGGGCGGCTATCTCCTCATAAAAGCGGGCGGAGAGCTCTCTCCCTTTGATAAATTCCGGCATGTCTGTTTTCTCCTTTTGTCATTTGTTTGGGATAGATAAAGAGGAATCCGGCCCGCCTTTTCAAGGGGCCGGATAAAGAGAAGGACTAGGAGCGCTTTTGCAGCATGCCGCGTATCTTCCCCGCCAGCCTTCCCCGAAGCGGAGAGCCCTCCTGCGGTTTTTCGGCGCGGGAAGCGAAATAGCGGTAAAGCTCCATCTGGCTGTCTGCCGGCTTTTTATCTCCCCGCTCGGGCTTTATGTAGCTGCCGTCCGGCTGCATCGTCCAGGATTTTATGTTGTCGTGCCGGATGATATGCAGAATCTTTAAAATCTCCGTCTGCAGCTCCTCGGAGCGTACCTCGGCAAACACCTCCACCCTTCTGCGGGTGTTTCGCCCGAGCAGGTCGCCCGAACCGATATGGATATGCCGCCGCTTTCCGGAGCCGAACAGGAAGATGCGCATATGCTCCAGATACCGCCCGACGACGCTGCGGATCACAATCCGGTCGGTATAGCCCCTGATTCCCGGGCGCAGGCAGCAGATGCCGCGCACAAACAGCTCTACCCGCACCCCCGCCTGGGAGGCCTCGATGAGCTTCTCCATCACCTGCATGTCGTTGAGGGAATTGACCTTGATAACGATGAGCCCCTCCCCGCCCGAGCGCTGATAGTCAATCTCCTGCTGAATGCCCTCGAGCACCCGGTTCAGATAGCAGTTCGGCGCGGCCCAGAGGCTGCGCATGCTGCTGACCGTTTCGCCGACACACAGGGCGTTAAAGATATCGCCGGCATCGCGGCCGACCGCTTCATCGGCGGTGATATAGCAGAGATCGGTATACAACTCCGCCGTTTTCTCGTTGTAGTTGCCGGTGCCGATCTGGGTGATATAGCAAAGTTTCCCGCGCTGGCGGCGGGTGATGAGGCAGAGCTTGGCATGCACCTTGTAGTCGCTCAGCCCATAGATAACGGTGCAGCCGGCATCCTCCAGAAGCTTCGCATAGCTGATGTTGTTCTGCTCATCAAACCGGGCGCGCAGCTCGACAACGCAGAGTATCTGCTTCCCCTTTTCGGCCGCATAAACGAGCGCAGAAACCACCCGGCTGTGGTTGGCCAGCCGGTAGAGAGAAATTTTGATGGAGAGAACCGTCGGGTCCTCCGCCGCCCCATAGAGAAGATCGATAAAGGTCTTCATGCTGTGAAACGGATAGCAGAGCAGCATATCGTGCTCTGAGAGATATTTCATCTCGGTGCGCCCCGGGAAGGAGCGGGGGCTAAAGGGCTTTTTCTCCGGATAGCGCATTTCGCTTTTCCCGGGGAAGAGCTCATCCGCCAGCCGAAATCCGAAGGTGAGATCGAGAGAGAAATCATTGATAACCAGCCGCTCGGGCGCTACCGCCAGCTTCTGGCAGAGAAAGCGGCAGAGGTGGGCGCTGGGCATATGCGAGAGCTGCAGGCGTACGACCGAAAGGCGCTTGCGCTTTTTGAGCATCTCCTCCATAATCCCGCGAAAATCCATATCATAATCAAACAGCGCCTCGTTCGGGCTGATATCCGCATTGCGCGTCACCCGCAGCAGGTGCTTCTCCTCCACCTGATATTTCGAGTAAAGCTCCTGCGCATAGCGGTAGACGATATCGGCAGTAAAGAGCACCTTCTGGCGGCTGTTAACGCTGAAAATAAAGTAGGGCGGCAGGTTCCCGAGCGGGATGATGCCCAGCTTGATATCCTTGCTCTTGGTGGAAAAGGAGATGGCAACATACTGCTCCTTCCCCCGCAGAAACGGGAAGGGATGGTGCCGGTCGACCACCTGGGGGGAAAGCAACGGCTCAATCTCCTCCTTAAAGCATTTGTGCGCCAGCAGGTCCTCTACGCGGGAAATCTTGCGCACATCCACAATATCCACCCCCGCCGCCTTCAGCTGGCCGCGCAGCGCGGCATAGCAGGAGCGCAGCAGAGGGCGGGTCTCCTCCAGCTCGTGGAAGATAGCCTCTATCTGCCCGGCGGCAGTGAGGCCGCTCATTTCATCCCGGCGCTTCGGCTCCACTAGGTTCTGATCATGCAGCGAGCCGACGCGCACCATGAAAAACTCATCCAGATTGGAGTCATAGATGGCGAGAAACTTGAGCCGCTCCAAAAGCGGGACCGAGGGGTCCATCGCCTCCAGCAAAACGCGACGGTTAAACTGCAGCCAGCTCAGCTCCCGGTTGACAAAAAGCTCCTGCGGCAGCTTCTCCCCGGCATCCGGCTTCGCGGCCGGCTCCTCAGAGATTTCCCAGTTCGCTGCAGAAGCATTATCCGGTTTTTCCATTGTTCACCATTCCTTTCTAAAAAGCTGCACCCGGCCGGGCGCCCAATAAGGGTGGCAGCGGCCATTTCTGCCCGCATCTGCCTTATTGGAGCTTTCAGAATGATATCAATGCTATTTTAACACATTCCGGATAATTTATCTACTTTTTATGGAAATGCCGCGCCTTTCTGTTTTTACCGGTATACCAATAAAAACAGAAAAAAGAAAACATGGCAAAATACATGGACGGCCCGCAGAAAATAAGTCAGAAGCCCTAGAAGGGCATGAAGCAGACAACGCCCCTCAAGGGGCCGCGAAGGTGAGCCCCTCCCACTGTATCTGCATAATACCCCCTTGCCCAGAAATGACGGTCTCCATATTCGTGCTTCAAATTGGCGTGTCTAGCAAAAATCATCAGGCTATCTTCTCTTGACAAAGGGAAACAGAAAACTAATAACATAATAGGCTGTCAATCTTACACAAAGCACCGCTTCCAACAAAATCGGAGCGGTGTTTTTGTATGTGTTCTGGACATCGTGACCAGAAGCGTCCCCGCCCGTTTTCACCGTTCCGTCCACGGAGTCTCTGCCGGATTTATCCCCCGTCGCCGCGCCACCCATAGCACAGCCGGGGCTGCCTGTCAAGGCGCGACGGGGTATAGATCCTCCAGAGCCGCCCCATTTCCGTGTATAGGTAAAGGGCGGGGGTATAGGGTCGAACCGCTTCCCCTCAAATCGCTTTCTTTTCC
>JAAWAN010000033.1 GCA_022792175.1 Provencibacterium sp. | reverse complement strand
ACCGCTGGACCATTGAGGTCTTGTTCCGCGCTCATAAAAGCTATATGGGCTTAAAAAGTTTCATGGTTCGGGCTGCTAAAGATCTTGATCGCTTGCTGCTTGTCTTAGCCCTTGCCCATTTCTTCTTTTCCTGCGGTCTTGGCCATATTGTGCCCTTCCACATCGGCCTTCACCTCTGCCGAACTGCCTTCGTCAATTCCTGAATTTGCTCATTTATAGTTAAGTACTTAAAAACTCCCTTGAATTTTAGTATGCTCACAAATGCCCATTTGATTACAATTAGATTCGCTACAATATTTTCTAAAAATTTTAGAATCATCTCCATTACCATTATTTAGCACTTGTAAATTAGATTCAATATTCACATACTTTTTTGCGTTTTTACAGTAAACTTTTTGAGTTCTACTGTCCATGATTTCACCCGCATTTATAAAACTATTTTTTTAAAAACATTCATAAGAAACAACTTTCATTGCTTCACCAATAAAAAATTTTATTTCTGCGTTCTGACTATCCATAGTCATATCTACTGTTCTATATTTTCAATTTTTAAACAAAATATTTCCGCATTTTAAAGATGGCCGCTAAACCATATCACCTTTACCTAAATTGCACTTACTACACAATATCTGAAGATTCTCATACGTTGTTTCTCCACCTTTAGACCATGGGACTATATGATCAATATGCAATTGAACAGAAGAATCTGTCGATGGTGAAGCACCACATATACGACATTTAAAATTATCACGTTGCATTACTTTCCATCGAATCCCTGGACTTACATTTCTTGAGGTTTTATGCTTTATATCATTTTGAGAATGTATATCTGTTTTCGCTTTTATCTCTTCTTTGTCATCACCAACATTACACAATTCCGAATCTATAACATCTTTTTTATCAGGTATATCACTGTTGATATATTCGATAAATGCTTCTAATGCTCCTCTCCAGCCACCAAAATGTTCTGCATACGCATGTAAAGAATATTTTGATACTCCTTTTTTTATATCTGAAGAAGTAGGTTGCCTTCCAAGTTTAATCCATATTCGTTCAATGTCTTGTAGCATCTCCTCGTCATTCAATCGCTTTTCAGATGTATGTACTATTGGATTTAAACCCGCTGCATTTAAAACATCATTCCAAGAAGGGAATCGTTTATAACAGGTTGTTGATGAAAATCTTCCATACTTATCATATTCTTTTTTGCTCACTGTTTCTTTGTCAAGCATAATTGCAACTTGCCTTATATCTTCTAAAAGATCCTGATTATCAACAAATTGATGTAAATGTTTACTTTGATGAGCGGCCAGTTGATGGAGATTGGCATCTAAACCACATAAATTTAACACAGACATCCATCCACCAAAACGATGGCGGAATGTGCTAGAACTGAATTTACCGCCGGCCTGCTTGTATTCTTTTTGTGTTAGTGTATTTTGAGATAACTTTTCAGCAACTTTTTTTACATCATTTAGTAAATCCTCATCCGAAATATCTCTATAATAGTCGTTTAGTATGAAGTTCATGGCCAAAATTCCTCTCTATATATGTTATAAAAAACAACTACCATATTTGTATTATACCATATTTTGGGTAAATTGTATCTCCTTATATAATATTTCCCTTACCAATCCATCTCGTGTAGGTTCCCCAGGGTTTCCTACCTTCTCTATTTTCAATCATTTTCGGATATTATCCCCTATTTTCTCCCATTTGTAATCTTTTTCCATCATCCCGGCCTCTCATCGGCGTCGCGCCGTCGTCTTTTCGTCGTCCAGCAACCTTTCTTGCGACTTGTCTCCTCTCCTCCCACAGACAGCAAAAACCCGCATGAACTCAGCATTCATGCGGGTTTGTTGGCGGAGAAGGAGGGATTCGAACCCTCGAGGAGTTTTTGGCCCCTACACGATTTCCAGTCGTGCGCCCTCGACCAAGCTAGGCGACTTCTCCAAAGGTTATTCTGCTTTTTTGAGAGAATCACAAAGCTTCTCTACTGCACTAGACTATTATACCTGACTTTCCGGAAAAAATCAATCCCTATTTTTAAAAATCTCCTTCTTTTCCGCGAAAATATTCCAATACCCTCCCCGCGCTGCAGGCCGAAAGCTCCAGCGTATGCACCTGCTCTGCAATATCCCACAGATAATGCGCGTCCGAATCGGTCACTACCTGGCAGCCGGCAATTTTCTGCCGGTTCTCCTCATTTGCCAGAAAGCTTTCCGGAGATTTGACCTCAACGGTCGTGAACCCGCATTCGGGCGGCAGAAAGCCCAGGTTGGAAAGAACGCTGTAGGCGCTCTTGTCCACATGCGCCGGAAAGACCACGCCGCCATATTTTTTTACAAGCGGCACTGCCTCGGCAATTGAAATTGCCGAGGCGTTAATCAGCAGTCGGGTTTCGCTGCGAAGAACGGCATCGTTCTCGTCCATTACCCACTGCTCGCCGAAAATCTCCGGGCGGTTCTGAATATCCGGCACCTTATGGTATACCTCTTCGTCAAACGCCATTGCGGCCGCCAGCTCGGGAAACAGGCAGACCACATGGATTTCCTCCGCCGTGCACAGCTCCATCCCCGCAATCGCCAATATGCCGCTGCGTCTGGCCACCTCCAGAAACGCCGGGCAGTTTTTGCAGCTGTTGTGGTCGGTCAGCGCAACCACCTGCAGGCCGTTTAAAATAGCCATATTCACCATATTGTTCGGCGTCATATCCGCATCGCCGCAGGGGGAGAGACAGGAGTGCATATGCAAATCATAACTGAGCTTCATAGCCAATTACCCTTCCAATCGCCGCCGCCGTATCATACACCGGTTTCTCGCTGAAAAGCAGTACAACGTTCTGTTCGCGCGCCTTCTGCCGGGTCGCTTCATCAATCGCCATTCCTTCGGCTATCACAACGCAGCTCAAATCGCAAAGTACCGCCACCGCTACCGCATTCAAATTGGCCATCACCGTTATCCATACGCCGCCTGCTGGCGCGCGCCCCATGACAATCGAAAGCAGATCGCAGCAGTAAACGCCGCCGTCAATCTCCCGGGAAAGCCCTTCGCCCCCCTCGATAATTTCCAGCCCGAGCTCCTGTGCCATCGTTTCTACCGTTTTCATTTCTGTTCCCCCTCGTTGTGCGCCCTATCCTGTCTGGCGTGTCCTTCAAGCGTCGCCAGATTCTCCTTAATGCGGAAGATGCAGTCATCCTCTTTAGCAAACCCGCGCACAATATCCTCCGCCAGCGCCCGGCAGGTCGGCGCCCCGCAGGAGCCGCAGTCGAGCCCCGGCAGGCTGTCTTCCAGCTCCTGCATGTGCCGCATCTTCTCCATCGCTGCCGAAAGGTCCGAATCCAGCTCCATCACCGGCTGATAATCGATAACGCTGTCGTATTTAACGAGGCGCGGCACCTCATCCTCAATATGGTTGCAGCTGACCGGCCGGTATTTGCGAATGCGCTTGAGCTTCGCCTTGGCCACATAGGGATTTTCTACATTGAGCACCCCGCCTACACATCCCGCACTGCAGGCATTGAGCTCGACAAAATCCAGGTCGGTAAACTTGTCATCCTCCAGATCCTCCAGCACCTTGATGACGTTTTCAATCCCATCCGCCGCCAGATACCGGTCGTTGAGCAGGGCGGCTGCCTCGCCGCCCGAGGAGCCCCAGCCCATCCCCATTCTTCCGGCCGCGGCCTGCTCGGTCGTCACCGCGACCTCCTTCATCAGCCGGATAAGCTTCGGATATACATCCCGTACCGCCAGCACCCCATCCACCGCCGACTGTTTGGAGCCGAGCGGGCGCTTGACCGCCGTCACCTTCGCCGGGCAGGGGGAGATAAAAAAGGCTCCGATCTGCTCGGGCGGCAGCCCCGTTTTTTCCGCTGCTTCCTTTTTGGCCATGTGTGCCGCCACCTCAATAGGCGCGCGCAGCGGCAGAATGTTGGGGATGAGCTCCGGGAAACGGACCCGGATCAGGCGAAGCACTGCCGGGCAGGCTGAGGATATCACCGGCCGCTGCAGCATGCCGCTGCTCATCAGCCGGCGGGTAGAATCAGAAACGATCTCCGCAGCGCGCGCCACCTCGAATACCTCATCAAACCCGAGCATCCGCAGCGCCTCGAGCAGAATATCCACATCATCCAGATTGTTGAACTGCCCATAGAGCGCAGGGGCCGGCAGTACAATTTTATAGGTAAACCCCTCGACAATTTCAAAAGGATCAAAGCTTGCCTGCTTGGCATGGTGGGGGCAGATACGGATGCACTCCCCGCAGTCAATGCAGCGCTCTTTAATAATTTTCGCCTTCCCATCCCGCACCCGGATTGCCTCTGTCGGGCAGCGCTTTACGCAATGGGTGCAGCCCTTGCAGGCATCCCTGTCCAGCGTTACCGAGTGGAAATATTCCTCCATGTTTATGAGCACATTCCTTTCTGCGAGCCGCAGGGCCTTAAGGGCACCGGCAAAAAATACCCGGCGCCCCTGCTGCCTGCGCAACGTTTTTCCGCTTTCCGTTTGTGCCTCTGTTCTTTTCAGGCGGGGTTATACACCGTCATACTGACGGTGGTGCCAACGCCCAGCGTGCTTTCCACCTGCATCTCATCGGTGTATTTTTTCATATTCGGCAGGCCCATGCCCGCGCCAAAGCCGAGATTGCGCACCTCCTCCGGCGCAGTGGAATAACCGGCCTGCATCGCCAAATCAATGTTGGCAATACCGGGGCCACGGTCGGCCAATACCATCACCACCCGGTCGGGATAAATCTCAACCGTAATTTCCCCGCCCTGCGCATGGATGACCATATTGATTTCGCCCTCATACATCGCAATGGCCACCCGCCGGATCACATCCGGATGGATGCCCAGCTTTTTCAGCGTCTTTTTAACGGCGCTTGAAGCCTCGCCCGCGCGGGTGAAATCATCCGGCGGCACCACATAGTTTAGCTTGACCGAATCAGCCACTAGACATTGCACCCGCCTTTCAGCCCGTTTTCATAGAGCAGCCCGCAGGCGGTAAACATCCGGAATTCGGTGCTCATCATCACAATCGAGCGCTCCTTCGCCAGCTCAATCATCTGCTCATCCGGCTTTTTGCCGCGCACAAAGACGATGCAGACCATGTCCATCATCTCCGCCGTGCGGATAACCTGGGAGTTGACCAACCCGGTCAGCAGCACCGACTGGTCCTTCACATAGGCCAGCACATCGCTCATCATGTCGCTGCCGCAGGCAGTATGTACCTCGCGGTCAAGAAACTCTTCCCCGCAGTAAATCTGTGCTTTCAAAATGTTGTGGATATCCCGGACGTTCATGCTTCGAAGCCTCCCCAACCTGTTTTGTTAAAATCCGACCTGATTATCTGAACACATTATATCATTTTTAGTTGGTACGCTCAAGAGGAGAAGCGCATTCCGGAAGAATTTGTTGCACTGTCCCGCCAGTTTAAAGAAAAAGCCACAGAAGGGTCTGCTGCAAAATACCTGCATTTTGCAGCAGACCCTTCTGAAAAACGGCTTTTGACTCTACCGGAGTCAAATTTCGTCTGCATATTGCGGGCGAAACCGCCCTTTTTCCGGTTTCTGCAAGCCGGAAAAATATTTTTGGGGGGTGCGCCCTTTCCTAGTTTATTCCGGTGCTTTTAAAGCGGCTGCGGCAGTAGACAGCGATGGCCTGCGAGACGAATGCAGCCGTCCCTTCGCCGCCCGCACGGTCAATGCTGTCACGCATACGCGGGTCGGCGGTGTACATCTCCCCCAGTCCCTTCAGGATTTCATCGGTGCAGGTGTAGCAGTTTTCGGTAATAAAGCGCTGCAGGGCGGCGACCTTTTCCTGCGCCGCCGCGCTCTCCGGCTGCTGCTGCGAAAGCCTCCCCATTTCGGCAAACCGCGCCATCAGGCGGCAGGAAATCTCCTGCTGGTCCGCTTCCCCCTGCTGCTGCGCCCTCTGCTCATATTCTGCATAGGCGGCGGTAGTGCCCCACCTTTGCCTAGTCTCTGCTTTATAGCGCTCCAGCTCGGTTTTATCGAAGGCCTCAAAGCCCATAAAACCCACTCCTTCTTTCTGAATTTTGCGGGCGAGAGCAATCAGCTCCCCGATATGCCGGTATTGCAGCTCCAGCAGCTTTATCTGCTGGGAAAGCGCCTTTTCCGGTTCAAAGTGCGGGCTGTCGAGAATAGCCCGGATTTCTTTTAAGGGGAACTGCAGCTCGCGAAACAGAAGGATACTCTGCAGGCGGCGAAGAGCTGCATCGTCATACAGCCGGTAGCCTGCCCCGGTCACCTGTGTAGGCTTTAAAAGGCCGATGGCATCATAGTAGTGCAGCGTGCGCACGCTGACCTTGGCGAGCCTGCTGACTTCCCTTACCGTTCGCATATCTGCTCCCTCCCACAGCTGCCAGTATAAGCGATGACGCAGCGTCAGTGTCAAGCGGTTTTTATGATTTTTAAAATTTTGCAGTATGCCCTGGCCGCCGGACAGGAGAAAAGGGAGGCAGAGGCTTACAGCAGCGAAAGCAGCCTCTCGGCAAGAAAAACGGCGCCGGAGGCCCCAAGCGCGACGGTGAGAAGCCCCTTCCCCCGCCAGGCGAGCAGAACGGCGGCAGCAAAACCGATGAGGGCGGAGAAAAGCGAGGCGGTGGAAGAGAGGATATCCGGCAGCGTCATGGCGGCGAGCACGGCATAGGGCACATAAAAAAGAAAGGAAAGGATAAAGCGGTTCTCAATTTTCTTTTTGAAAATAGCCACCGGCAGCATCCGCAGCAAATAGGTAACGAGCGCCATGACGGCGGTGGACAAAAGGATGCGCGAAATAGCGGGTCCACTCATTTTCTCCCCTCCTCCGGCTGCTCCCCGCCGGTCGGAAAGCGCAGCGCGCCGAAGGCGGAGGCAGCCAGCGCGCAGAAGATGATGACCCAGCCGGAGGAGATGTTTTTGAGCCCCGGCAGATAGCGGAACAGGTAGCTGAGCGCTGCCGAGAGGGCAGCGACCGCCGCCACCGGACGAAGCCTGCAGGCAGGCGGGATGATGATGGCAATAAACATGCCATAGATGGCGATACCCAGCGCGCTGCGCATAGCGGCAGGCAGCAGACCGGTGGCAGTCGCTCCCAGCAGGGTGCCCGCCGTCCACCCGAGGTAGGGGGTGGTGATGAGCCCGAGCAGATAGCGGGCGCTCACCGCGCCCGGCTGCTGCATGGCAACGGCGAAGATTTCATCGGTGTTTCCGAAGGCGAGCAGGCAGCGCTGCCAGAGGGGCATGGCCGGGTCGAGCTTCTGGGAGAGGGAGAGGGACATCAGCATATAGCGCAGGTTGATGACCAGCGTTGTTATGGCAATTTCAATGAGCAGCCCGCCCGAGAGGATGAGCGCCGTTCCGGCGAACTGTCCGGCAGAGGTCAGATTGGTCATTGAAATCAGAACAGCCGCCCAGGCGGGCAGGCCGTTTTCAGCCGTCATCATGCCGAAGGTGAAGGAGACGGAGAGATATCCCAGGCAGATGGGGATTCCATCTGTCAGGCCTTTGCGAAAGGAGAGTGAATCATTCATAGCTGCTGTGTGTACACCTCGTATTCTTATCTTTGGCCGTTATTGCCCGGCCTGCAGCCGCTTCATCATAAAGCAGGCATCGGCATAGCGGCCGTCCCGGTATTTCATGTTGTGGGGAAGGGTGCCGAAAATTTCAAAGCCCAGCTTTTGGTAAAGGGCAATGGCCCGTTTGTTATCAGCGATAACCTCCAGCTCGAGCTGCTCGAAGCCCTTCGCTTCAGCGGCTGAAAAGAGCTCCTGAAGCATGATTTTTCCGATGCCCCTGCCGGTATACTGCTGATAGAGGGCAACGGCAATTTCGGCGCGGTGGCGGTAGCGAAGGGGCTGCAGCCCCATCAGCGAGCAGTTGCCCACATGCTCCCCATCCAGAAAGCCTAACAGCATCAGACTCCGCTCCGACTCATTCTGGCTGCGGATAAACCGGCGCTCCTCCTCGACAGACAGGGTGATTTCCTCCGGCTCCCGGATGAGAAAGCGCGATTCGCCGCTGGTTGTTTTCAGATACTGCAGCAACATTTCAGCATCGCTTTCCCCCGCCGTTCTCAGCAGCAGCTCATGACCGTTCAGCTGCAGCTGTCTGCTTTTCCAAATCACAGGCTTTCCCCTTTCTCCTGCCAGCCGCCTGGCAGAGGTTCCTCCTCTTTCCACCGGCACATTTTTTCAATATAGCGGGTGACGGCGGCATCATAGTCCGGATAAGGGCAACCGAGCGCCGCCGCCGTTTTCTTCGATGCCTCCCGAAAGAGGGAGAAGGCCGCCTTCAGCGCCTGTCCCCCGTTTTCGATGCTGTCCAGCCGGTAGGTGGCGCAAAGCAGCTCCCACTGGGAGCCGGTCAGATACCGGCGGATAAACTTATGATGCTTGCCAAGACTGAAGGCAAAGCCATTTTGAAAGCCGATCATCCAGCAGAGCATGGTATAAAGCTGTGCACGGACAATCTGCTCCATATGCCAGGCGGCAAAAGGGAGTTCCCCTCGCAGTAGCCCCTTAGCCACATAGGTGGCGGTCATCCAGAATTCGTTGCAGCAGTCGTCAAAGCAGCGGGCGTTTGGCCGTTTTATCCAGTGGTTTTGGTCGCTCGCAGCGGGCAGAGAGGGCACAAGCCCATCCTTATCGAGCAGAATGCGCAGCAGGCGATCCTCATGGAGATAGGACGACAGCTCCTTAAGGGGGATGAGCGTTAAATCCAGCTTCACGCCATCCTCAAACAGGATGAGATAGGAGAACCAGCTGCCGAGCTCAGAGGGGAAGAGCTCCATCGCCTCCGGTTTCTGCATCATCAGCCGGGGACCGAACCGGTCAAGCCAGCGGTCGCTTTGAAGAAAGCTCTTCATCTCTGTGACCAGAAAGGAGATATCATAGTCGCGGTAGATATCGGCCGGAACGTTTTCATTTGTCCGGGAGCCCGCCATGCCGACCAGGCGGATGCGATCCTCCTCCCGGGCAAAGCCCAACAGCTGCTCTATTACCTGCTTTTCGCTGCGCATCGGTTTTCCCTCCCTTATTTTTCCCATTTTAACCGCTTTGGCTCCGGCTTGTCAACTGCTGTCTGCAAAAACCGGCTGAACCTGCCGCGCTTGCAGAAGGGCGACAGAAGAGGTATAATAAGGGCTGTGTTTATCAGGCTGCTGCAGAGGAGAGAAAGATTGCCATGCGCTTAAAGAAAAAATACCTCTATTCGGATATGGATCGGACAGTCATTGGAAACGATAAAACCATCTCGCAGCGCAATCAGCAGGCGCTGCGCCTTTTCACCTCGCTGGGAGGGAGGTTCGGGGTTGCGACCGGGCGCAATGCGACCATTGTTCGCCCTTATCTTCGCTACCTGCCGGTGAATGGGCCCTCAATTGTCTATAACGGCGCGGCGGTTTACGATTTTGCGGCCGGGAAATTTTTGCACCGGCAGTTTTTCCCCGCCGCGCTCGGAGAGGAAATCATGCGCCTTGCGCTTTCGGTTTATCCGAAGGGCAATGCGCAGGCATTCGGCGAGGGGCCCATTCTGCTGCTGAACCCGGATGGGGTCACCGACCACTATATTCAGCAGGAAAACCAGCCGCATGCTTTTTCTTCTGTGAAGGAGGGCTGCGCGGCCGCCTTCAAGGTGCAGGTGTATGGAGAGCATGAACAGCTTTTGGAGGTGCAGGCGGCGGTAGAGGAGCGCTTTCATGGGGAGGGGTATCTCTGCACCTTTTCCGCCCCCTTTTATCTGGAGTATCTGCCAGTGGGCGCTTCCAAAGGCGGCGCGCTGCGCTGGATAGAGGAGAACCTCGGCCAGGACCGGGAGGAGGTGGCGGCCATCGGCGATTTTTATAACGATCTGGAGATGCTGCAGGCGGCTTCCCTCGGGGCGGCGGTGAAAAATGCGCCGGAGGAGGTGCGAAAAGCGGCGGATGTCGTGGTGGCCGACTGCGACAGCCACGCACTGGAGGACTTTATTCTGCACTACCTTGTTGAGGAATAAGGGCCGTTTTTTCCTTTGCGCGCCAAAACCGGACAGCACGCTGTCCGGTTTTGAATGCTATTCTTAAAAATAGCGACAGGGGAGGCGAGGCGGATGGAAACGGTACCGGCAAAAACGATTGTTACCCGCACCAAAAGCAGTGAATGGTTTGGCACCGACTACAATATGAACATCTATCGCGGATGCTGCCATGGCTGCATCTACTGCGACAGCCGCAGCGACTGCTACCGGATAGAGGCGTTCGACCGGGTGCGCGCCAAGGCGGATGCGCTGCAAATTATCCGGAATGACCTGCGCCGCAAGGTGAAGACGGGGGTGGTCGGCACCGGATCGATGAGCGACCCCTATAACCCCTTTGAAAAGGAGGAACAGCTCACCCGGCATGCACTCGAGCTGCTGGATGCCTATGGGTTTGGCGCAGCCATCGCCACTAAGGGGACGCTGGTTACCCGGGATGCGGACATTCTGCAGTCCATCCGGGAGCGTTCGCCGGTACTGGTGAAGTTTACCATCACCTGTACGGACGACGGACTGGCGGCCAAAATTGAGCCGGGAGCGCCGCCTCCCTCCGAGCGCTTTGCAGCGCTGGAAAATCTGGCAAAGTCTGGTATCTTCTGCGGGATACTGCTGATGCCGGTGCTCCCCTTTCTGGAGGACAGCGCCCAAAATGTGCTCTCTGTTATCCGGCAGGGCGCGGCGTGCGGCGCGCGCTTTATCTACCCCGCTTTCGGGATGACGATGCGCGCCGGTCAGCGGGAATGGTTCTATCAAAAGCTGGAAAATGCCTTTCCCGGAGAGGGGCTGGCGGCCCGCTATGAGAAACGCTATGGGGAACGCTACCAATGCGCGAGCCCGCATGCGAAAAAGCTTTGGGAGGTATTCAGCGGGGAATGCGAAAAGCTGGGTCTCCTTTACCGGATGTCGGAGATTATCCGGGCCTACCGGCAGGGATATATTTTTCAGATGAGCCTGTTTTAGGGGTGGGCTGCGCTGCAAAATATTTTTCCGGTTTGCAGAAACCGGAAAAAGATCAGTTTCGCCCGCAATATGTGGGCGAAATTTGCTCTGGTGGAATCAAAAGCCGTTTTTTAGAGGGGTCTGCTGCAAAATGCAGGTATTTTGCAGCAGACCCTGGCATGTCGCCCTTATCAACGGACTGAAAGGACGGGAGCCTGTCACTCCCGTCCTTTCAGTCTGCAGTGAAGCTCATAAAGAGCCGTCCGGTTGGAATCCCATTTCAGTTTAGCTCTCGCCTTTTCATAGTCCAGCCATATGCATTCGCTATGCTCGTGCGACAGCTGCATCTCCTCTTCGCAGGCAAATCCAAAGGCGTATTCCGGCACCACATAGGTATCCTTCGCCCAATTGCGCAGATACTTTTCGGGAAAAATATCCGTAGGAATACTGCAGACCGATTTGAGTGTTATGATATTGCCGGCGTCAACACCGCTCTCCTCATAAATTTCACGCCGGGCGGCCTGCAGCGGTGTTTCATCCTCTTCACCGCCGCCGGAAATAAACTGCCACTGATCAAAATCCGCACGATGGAAAACACAGTAAGAAGGCGCATGGCCGGCTATCCGATAGGGAATGGCCAATATTTGAAACGGCGCTCTCATTTTTTACCTCCCTTTTAAACCGAACATAGCGGGAGCAGCAGCTCCCGCTATGTTGTAATTTTTATTGCTGCCCTTACCGGCGCTCGTTGAGCTCCTCATACATGCGGATATATTCGCCGGCCGATTTATTCCAGCTGAAATCCACCTGCATGGCGTGCTGCACCGCCCTGTTCCAGGCGGGCTTATTGTAGTAAAGCCCCTGTGCGCGCTTGATGGCGCCGAACATATCGTGCGCATTGTAGGACTGGAAGGTATAGCCGCATCCATCCGGGTCGCCCAGATCGATAATCGAGTCGGCCAGTCCCCCTGTCTTGCGGACAACGGGAATGGTGCCATAGCGGCAGGCGACCATCTGCGCCAGACCGCAGGGCTCGCTCTTTGAGGGCATGAGCAGCACGTCGGCGCCCGCATAGATTTTGCGCGCCAGGTCAGGAATAAATCCCAGCCGCACCGCTACCTTGTCCGGATAGGTGGCCGCCATCTCCTGGAAGAAGCTCTCATACATATAATCCCCCGAGCCGAGCACGACCACCGCCATGCCCTCCTCAATGATCCGCGGGAAGATGTATTTGACCAGATCAAGCCCCTTGTGGGAGACCAGGCGGGAGATGAGGCCGACAACCATGATATCGCCCGACTGGCAGAGCCCCATATCGCGCTGCAGGTTCTGCTTGTTGACCGCTTTTCCCTCCGGCTCTGCGGCCGAATAGTTCTTATAGATGTGTTTATCCGTCTGCGGGTCATAGCCGACGGTATCGATGCCGTTGAGAATGCCGCGCAGCTTCCAGCAGTTTTCCCGCAGCAGCCGGTCCATCCCGTGGGCATACCACTCGTCCAGAATTTCGTGCGCATAGGTCGGGCTGACGGTGGAAACAATATCCGACTGCACAATCGCGCCCTTCATCAGGTTGCAGCAGCCCTCATATTCCACAAAGCCCTGCGGCAGGCCAAGCACATCACCAATCATATCCGGCCCATACTGCCCCTGGTACTGAATGTTATGAATGGTAAAGACCGTGCGGATGTCGCGGTAAAATTCATCGACGCGGTAGTAGCAGTTGAGGTAGACCGGCACCAGCGCAGTCTGCCAGTCGTTGCAGTGCAGAATATCCGGCTTAAAGTCGATATGGCGGAGCATATCGACAATCGCCTTGGAGAAAAAGGCAAAGCGTTCCCCGTCATCAAAAAAGCCATAGATTCCGTTCCTGCGGAAATAGTATTCGTTGTCGATAAAATAGTAGGTAACGCCGTTTTCCGTCGCCTCAAAAACACCGCAATACTGGTTGCGCCAGGCCAGCTGCACAGTGAAATTGCAGAGATAGTGCAGCTTCTGGCGCAGCTCCGGCTTCATATCGCCATACAGCGGCAGAACAACGCGGCAGTCCTGCCGCCTCTCCCGCAGCGCCTTCGGCAGCGAGCCCGCAACATCTCCCAAACCGCCGGAAGCAATGAAGGGAAGCCCTTCGCTGGCAGCAAACAGGATCTTCATCCCTTTTCCTCCCTTCTCAGTCTTTTGCCCGTCCGTTTTTGGCAGAGTCTCGCAGATGGCCTGCGTCTCCTGCAGCTGCAGAGCGGCGCTTTCCTTTTCGGGTGCTTTCTCCTCTGCCTGCGCCTGCAGGATGGCAGCCGGCTTCTTTTCTTCCCTTTCAGGCGCGGGAGCCGGGGCCGCCTCCTTTTTCTTCCTGTCTGCCGTCGGCTGCGCCGGGGCGGATTTCTTTTTATTCACTTTTTTCATCGCTTTCCTGCTTTACTCACACAATGCTGTTTTTCGCAATGACCAGCGGATAGGTCTCATAGCCTACCAGCGTGCGGCCCTCGCGGACGACTACGTTCTTATCGGTAATGACATGGTCGAGCGTTACACTCTCGGAGACCACCGTATCCTGCATCAGGATGCAGTTTTTCACCACCGCATTTTTCCCCACATGAACGCCGCGGAAAACGATGGAGTTTTCCAGCGTGCCCTCGATGATGGCGCCATCCGCCACCATACTGCCGGTCGCCTTCGCGTTCAGGCCATATTTGGCCGGCACCTCATCGCGCACCTTGGTGTAGATGGGGCGCTCGCGCGGGAAGAGCTGGGCGCGCACCTGCGGCTCGAGCATCGCCATATTGGCGCGGTAGTATTTGCGGATGCTGTTGACCTTGGCGCTGTAGCCCTTAAACTCCCAGCTGGCAATATGCAGGCGGTTGCACTTCGCCTGTAAAACGCCCTGCAAAAAGCTGTGGATATTGCGGCTGGTTCCCTCATGGATTTCCTTTTCCAGCAGCTCCTTCGAGATGAGGCAGAAGTTGAGATAAACGTTATCCTCCCCCTGAATGTTGTTGGGGTGGATGAGCACCTCATTGACCATCCCCTGATCGTCAAAGCGCAAAACGGTGCTGTCTGCCGCCTGGTCATCTCCGATGACATCCCGCTTGTAGGCAACGGTGATATCCGCCTTCTTTTCGATATGGGTTTTGAAAATCTCGGTAAAATCAATGTTCGCGACAATGTCGCAGTCCGCCATCAGCACATATTTCGCATCCGAATGGTGGATAAAGGAGACAACGCCGCTGAGCGCCTCCAGCCTTCCGCGGTAGATGCCCGCCGAGGAATGGCCAAAGGGGGGGAGCAGCGAAAGGCCGCCGCGCTTGCGGCTGAGATCCCACTCGCGTCCGGTACCCAGATGGTCGATGAGCGACTGATAGTTGCTTTTGGTAATAACCCCGACATCCGAAATACCGGAATTGACCATATTGGAGAGCACAAAGTCAATCAGCCGGTAACGTCCCCCAAGCGGTACGCTGCCCATCGTGCGCGGCTCGGTGATTTCGGAGAGCATATGGTCATGCATATTGGAAAAGATAATTCCCAGTGTCTTTTCACTAATCAACTGAATCCTTCCTTTCTAAAGCTTAAAGGCCGTTTTCCTGTTTCGGGCAGGAGAAAGGGGCTTTAAGCTTTTCCCTCCTTCGCGCCGGCCTCCAGCATCGCCTTGGGCGGAACAACCTGCCCGGCTGCCACCTCGACCGACTCCCCGAGCACCGTAACTCCCCAGGTGTCCTTGTCGCTGATATCCTCCGGACGCGCGCCGATGCGGGCGTTCTCCCCGACAACACAGTTCTCCGCGATGATGGAGTATTCCACCTTCGCGCCCTTTTTAATGACCGTTCCAGGCATGACGATGCTGTCACGCACCACCGCTCCCTCTTCTATGGTGACGCCTGCGAAGAGGATGGAAAAGTCGATGAAGCCCTCCACAAAGCAGCCCTCGGTAATCATCGAGTTCTGAACGCTCGAGGCGGGGGAAACATAGTGCGGCGGCATAACCGGGTTTCTTGCATAAATCTTCCACTGCGGGTCATAAAGCTCGAGCGGCACCTTCGGATCGAGCAGGTCCATATTGGCCTCCCAAAGGCTGTCAATCGTCCCGACATCCTTCCAGTAGCCCTCGAAGGGGTAGGCAAACATCTTCTCTCCCGCGCTGAGCATGGCGGGAATAATATTCTTGCCGAAATCCTTCTGGGAGATGGGGTCGATTTCATCATCCTCCAGATATTTCTTCAGCTTTTTCCAGGTGAAGATGTAGATGCCCATCGAGGCGAGATCGCTCTTGGGCTCGGGCGGCTTCTCCTGGAATTCATAAATCTTGCCGTCCGGATAGGCGTTCATGATGCCGAAACGGCTGGCCTCCTCCATCGGCACCTTGATGACGGCGATGGTGGCATCCGCCTCTTTTTCCTTGTGGTAAGCGAGCATCTTCGAGTAATCCATCTTATAGATATGGTCGCCCGAGAGAATGACCACATATTCCGGGTCATACCGCTCGATAAAGGCAATATTCTGATAGATGGCGTTGGCCGTTCCGGTATACCAGTCGGAGCCGGAGCTCTTCTGGTAGGGCGGCAGCACAAAAACGCCGCCGTTAATCCGGTCAAGGTCCCAGGGCTGTCCGTTGCCGATATACTCATTGAGAATCAGCGGCTGATACTGAGTCAGCACGCCGACGGTATCGATTCCCGAGTTGACGCAGTTGGAGAGCGGAAAATCGATAATCCGGTATTTGCCGCCGAATGGAACCGCCGGCTTTGCCAGACGGCGGGTAAGCGAGTAGAGCCGGCTTCCCTGGCCGCCCGCCAGCAGCATGGCGATCCATTCTTTTTTGATATTCATATGCAATCCCCCTTCGAGGTATTTGATGCGGTTTTGCTGCGCAGCCCCTGCGCTTTTATTTTTTCTTCTCCTTCGGAATGCGCTTCACGCCGCGCAGATAGAGGGTGGAAAGCGGCGGCAGCGTCAGCTCAATGGAATAGTCAGAGCCGTGCATCGGCTGGTTCTCCACCGGGATATAGCCCTCATTTGCAATGCCTGTCCCGCCGAAACGGGTATCATCCGAGTTGAGCAGCTCCTGATAGGCTTTCGCCTTCGGAATGCCGATGCGGTAGCGGTCGCGGCGCACCGGTGTAAAGTTGCAGACAACCAGAATTTCATTGCCCTTTTCGTCGATGCGCCGGTAGCTGATGACCGAATTGCTCGAGTCGTCCGCCACCGTCCAGCGAAAGCCGTCCCAGCTGTCCTCCACCTGCCAGAAGGACTTGTTTTTGAGATAGAAAAGGTTCACTTCCCGCACATAATCGCGAAGGCCGCGGTGGTTTTCATAGTTTAAAAGCAGCCAGTCCAGCTCCTGCTTATAGTTCCACTCGATAAACTGGCCAAACTCCTGCCCCATGAAGGTCAGCTTTTTTCCGGGGAAGGAGAGCATATATCCGAAGAAGGCGCGCAGAGAGGAGAACTTCTGCTGGTATTCGCCGGGCATTTTGCCGATCATCGAGCATTTGCCGTGCACCACCTCATCGTGCGAGATGGGGAGGATAAAGTTTTCACTGAAGGCATAGAACATTGGGAAGGTCAACTTATCGTGGTGATAGCTGCGCGCGAGCGGGTCAAGCGAGAAATACTGCAGAATGTCGTTCATCCAGCCCATGTTCCATTTGAAGTTGAAGCCGAGCCCGCCGGCCTGCGCCGGACGGGTCACCAGCGGCCAGGCGGTGGATTCCTCTGCAATCATCAGCACGCCCGGATTGTCCGAAAGTACTGTTTCGTTGAGCTTCTGCAGGAAAGCGACCGCCTCCAGATTTTCGTGCCCGCCGTTTTTGTTCGGCCGCCACTGCCCATCCCGCCGGTCATAATCGAGATAGAGCATTGAGGCAACGGCGTCCACGCGGATTCCGTCGATATGGTAGTTCTTTATCCAGAACTGCGCGTTGGAGATGAGAAAGCTCTGCACCTCGTTGCGCCCGTAGTCAAAGACCATCGTTCCCCAGGCCTTGTGCTCCTGCTTGAGCTCATCCGCATATTCATAGCAGCAGCCCCCGTCAAAGCGGTAGAGGCCGCAGGCATCCTTCGGGAAATGGGCGGGTACCCAGTCCATAATCACGCCCAGTCCCCGGCGGTGGCACTCATCCACCAGATACATGAAGTCCTGCGGCTCGCCATAGCGGGAGGTGGGGGCATAGTATCCGGTCACCTGATAACCCCAGCTGCCGTCATAAGGGTACTCGGTAACCGGCATCATTTCGATGTGGGTGTAGCCCATCTCCGAAGCATAGCGCGCCAGCTGCCGGGCCAGCTCCCGGTAGGAGTAAAGGCCGCCGTTTGCCCGGCGGACAAACGAGCCGAGATGCACCTCATAGATGTTCATCGGCTTCTGGGTAGGAATGTCGTCCCCGCGGGCGGCCATCCATTTATCATCGCGCCAGCGGTAGCCGCCGATATCCCACAGGCGGGAGGAACGGCCGAGCTCCTCCTCAAAATAGAACCCATAGGGATCGGATTTATAGTGCTGTTCCCCATTGGCAGCAGTGATGCAGTATTTGTAGTTCTGCCCGGGCTCCCCTCCCCGGATGAAGACTTCATATACCCCCTGCTCGCTGAGCCTTTTCATGGGATTTTGGGAGGGATCCCAGCCGTTAAAATCGCCCGTTACCGAGACCGCTCTCGCGTTAGGGGCCCAAACGCGGAAAACCCAGCCATCTACACCGCGCTTTTTTGCCCGGTGCGCACCCATAAATTCGAAGGCGTTATAGAAGGTGCCCTGATGAAACAGATACAGCTGATCCGCATTTTTTTTAGAGCTCATCCCGATCACGTCTCCTTTCTTGCTTTATTCATATCATAACATTTTTCTCCTGCAGATTCAACTGCTTTTCGTCAATATCGTAAATATAGTGGTAAATACCTCTAAGTCATTTGTCGTTTTTTTATAAAATAATATCTACTGATTTGGTGTAATTATAAAAAGCAGCCTCTTCCCAAAGGAAATGGACAGGGGACGACTACCTATTATAAGCTTACCGGCCTGTCGAAAAGGCCTGTTTTAAAGGAAGAAGAAAAAAAGGCAGCCCACCTTCTGCCAAGGGCCCTGCCCTTTTATTATTCATGCTGGCTCTCCTCTTTAACCGGCCGGGCCGGAAATTTTCAATGGAACAGGGGGGTAGGGAATGCAAAGCATTCCCTACCCCCCTGTTCCATTGAAAAGCCTTTCAAACGGCCTATGCGTTTTGAAGGCAGACAGCTGTCCTCTCAAAGCGCGGCCGCCGAATACCCCGGCACCAAGGCGCTATATATGCACATCCAGCAGCGCCCCGTCTGCCACCGGGGCGGCTGAAACTTCTGCCGGAGCGGCAATCTCGGCTGCTGCCGCAACCGGAGTAGCCGCTGCCGAAGCGGAGACTGCCGTCCCCGCCGATGCGGAAATGTTCCCGGCCTGGTTCTCCTTCCAGTCCTCAGTGAGCTCTCTTTGCGCATAGTTGTGTTCATCCCGGCGGCGCCGGCTTCGCCGGCTGCGCAGCTCATCCTTCAGGCTGCGCGCCTTTTCCATCTGCTGATCCTTTTCAGCCTTTATGCGCCGGCGCTCGAGCTGCTCCTCCTTGTTCAGATGCTTCATCTTCGCACGGATACGCTTCTGCAGCTTCTCCATGCGGGTAATCATCCGTCGGATGGACTCCTTCTCCTTGCCCTCGGCAAAGGCGAGCGACATGCGCAGGCTGGCCATGGCGCGCATCGCCTTGCCCGAAATGGTGGATACATCCAGCTTGGAGTGGGCGTTGGCAAGCTCGGAAGCGAGCTGGCCGACGCTGTCATCCGGAGCCGACACCTTTACCTTCCCGCTGCCGGAGCTGGCGGCTTTCGCCATCGCCTCGGCCGCCTCTCTCCAGGGATTGCGCTGCTCCTTTATCTCATCGGCCATCTTCTGGATGGCCTCCTTTTGCTTTTGCGCCTCTTCCTCCAGCTGCTTTTTCAGCTGCATGGCAGGGGAGGATGCCTCCTTTTCCGTTTGTGCCTTTCCTTCTCCTTCGGCCTGCTTTTCGAGCTTTCCCTCTCGCCGCAGCGTCTGATAAAGCAGGGCGGGATTTCCCATCTGACTGGCCGGTATCCTCATACTATTCCCTCCTTTCACAACACATTGCCAACACATTTCTATTTTATTAATCGGCCCAAAAGGCCGGAAGAAAAGAGGAAGCTGCAAGCGCGGCGGAAGAAAGTTTTCGGAGAAAGCAGAGGACAGATAAAAATAAATGGACAAGGCTGTGTCTTTATGAGCGAGGCAACAGTATTTAACAAAGTATGCTTTTTAAATACTCCTGCCCTTCTTTAATAAACGAAAAAGGTCGACTTATGTGGCCGGCGAATGATATGGTAAGTACCAATATCTGGACAGAGGCGCACCATGAAGGAGGGGCGCCATCTGCCCGGGCAGAAAACTCCGCGGCCGGTCAGGCTGTTCGTCTGCTGCCCGATAAAGGGCGGCAGCCCATCTGGAAGCGGGAAGAGGCTTTAAATCCGCCATCGGTAAAGCGGCTTTTTTACCGACAGGCAAAAATCAGAAAACGGAGGGTAATGCACAGATGAAAAGAGTATGGAGCTTCCTGCTGGCGGCGGCGCTGGTATTGGGGCTGGCCGTAACCGGCTTTGCCGGGGGCACGCCGGTGGGAACAAGCAATTATCTGGAATATGCTGGTCAGCAAACTCCGGCAGGCGGCACATTTACAGATAGCTCATCGGTTAATGATGGAGATGCACAGGACCCGAACGGATGGACCTCCCCCTCAAATTTAAAGCTCATCTCCTCGCAGAAGCCGGCCAGTGTAGCGGCTACGCTGGAGGGCGGAAAAAGAATATCGGCAGCTTTGGAGAGCACGCTGGAGCAGGAGCCGGGCGTGTTCAGTACGCAAATCAGTCTGCGCTTTTATAACGATTACACGGTCGAGGAAGTCGGTCAGAGCTTCGCAGGAACACTGAGCTTTACCATGGAGGACGGTTCTACCATCACCTTCCAGCTGGAAAATAAGGTAACAGCAAGGCCGAACTGGAACCTTTCCTTCTTCGATAAAAACGGCAACCGGGTATCTGCCTACAGGCTGAAGCTGGGCGAAACCTACACTGTGCGCGCCTCGGTGCGGGATGATACCGACGTTCTGCGTCAGGAGTTCGGCGTAAAGCAGATATCGGCCCGCTGGAGGGTCGAAAACGGCAACGGAGAGGTTGCCGTTTTAAGGGGCTCGGAAAGCCTGGAGGTTACCGGAGAATGGATAGAGGACGAGACCGTCTACACCATGGATTACAGCGGCGAAAAGCCCACCGAGTTCCCCTTCCGACTGGTTTTTACAACGAAAACAATCGGAAAATTTGACGTCGGCTTTGAATTCTACTATGATACGGATACCCACTCGGGCGGCGCTGTAACCTATTATCCGGAGATCGTAGATATCTCCAACATCGTCTCCCCCGGCGCCATAGAGGAAGCGATTGAAAACCCGGACAGCGAGGGAATTGTTATTGACATTCCCAAAAACATGGGCCTCAACGAAAACTCCTTTGAAAGCATCTGGGAGAAGGCGAACGGCCAGCCGGTCACGCTGAACGCAAACGGTGCGAAGCTCACCTTCGATACCTCAGAGCCGCTGCCCGCAGAATTTCTGCGGGATTTAGCGAACCGCAACGACAGCTTCTTTGATCCCTCGGTCTATTCGCGCATCCCCCAGAAGGCGCAGGATGCGGGCTACCATGGCGGCCGGTGGATGGAGTTCATGTATTCCGGCGTCCTGCCCGGAAAAATGACCGTTACGGTTGATATCCCGCAGAACACCTTCCTCGCAGGCACCGCCCTGCGCCTCTGGTATTATGATACGGTCACCGGCCGCGCCTCGCTCGACCCCACCACTGTTACCCTGGACGGCAGCGAGGCCACCTTCTCGATTACCCACTGCTCGGCCTATGCGCTCTACCCGGCGGGCTACGACCCCAACCCGGGCAGTGCCCAGAAGCCGGACAATAAACCCGATGACAAGCCCAGCAGCGGCAGCTCCTCCGCCTCCGGTTCCAGCTCGGGCAACACGAAAGAAACCTTTGGCTGGGCGGATATGCGCGAGGAAATCCGCGCCGCCAAATCGGGCGATACGCTGCGCTTCACCGTTTCGGCGGATGAAAAGGTTCCCGCCAGCCTGCTGCGCGCGCTGAAATCCAAAGAGGATGTCACCCTTATCCTTCGCTACGGCAACAGCAGGAGCGTCACCCTTTATAGCGGCGCCATCGGCAGCATTGATAAGGAGAGCTACCGTTTCAGCGAGCTGCAGCAGCTGTTCGCTTCGCAGAACGGCGCTGAGGATTCCGGCATCTCCTCTTCGGAGAAAGAGAACCCGGGAACCGGCGCACCGGAAAAAACAGTCTCTCTCTTCTGGTGTTCGTTCTCGCAGGCGCGCTGCTCGTGAAAAAGCCGGCAGAGTGTAGAAAAAACTTTTAAACAGTAAACGGCGCGGCCTGTGGAAAACTTCACAGGCCGCGCCGTTTTTTCTGCAGTGCAGGAAGGAGCGAAAGCGACGCACAGGGGAAAATGCTGTAAAAGGAGGGCCTTCGCAGTCCCTATAGATTGCTCTGCTTTTGATAAAGGCCATCGCGCAGGCTGTTTCCCAGCTCGGTGATGGAAACGAGCGTCGCCAGCAGAAAAGCACCGGGAATGAGGATGACCCACCAGCTGCCGCCGGACAGCGCCCGCTCCGCAAGGGAAAGCATGCTGCCCCAGGAGACTGTCTCCAGCGAAAGGCCCATGCCCATAAAGCTGAGCGTCGATTCGGCCATGATGGCGCCGCGGATGTTCATTACTGTCATGAACAGAATGGAGGGCATGCAGCCCGGCAGAAGGTGCCGGCAGAGGATACGCAAAAAGCCCGCGCCCATCTGCCGGGCTGCAATCACATATTCGCTACTTTTCAGCTGGCGCACCTCGGTGCGCACCACTCTGGCCATCCCCATAAAGCTGCTAAGGCCGATGACCACCGAAAGGCTTGCCACCGTCGCTTTCCCCAGAATGGCCTGCAGAAAGACGGTCAGCAGCAGGCTGGGAATGCTGAGCAGAATTTCGTTCAGACGCATCAAAACCGCATCCAGCGGGGCGGGGGCCAGCCCGCCGAGCGTCCCGAGCAGAATGGCGGCTGCCGCCGCAATGGCTGCCGCCAGAAAGCCGATCAAAAGCGAAACCCGCCCGCCATGCCAGATCATCAGAAAAATATCCCGGCCGAGCGCATCCGTCCCGAAGAAAAAGTCCCGCCCGGGCGGCAGATGGGAGCTGGAAAGCTGCATATAGGCAGGATCGCCGGTGAAAAAAAGCGGGCAGAAAAGACAGCCGGAAAAAATCAACAGGAGAAGGACAGCAGAAAAAAGCGGTTTTCTCTTCCTCCGCGCCTGCCCAGGCGAAAAGGGCCGGACAAAAAAAGGCCGCCCCTTCATCGCTTCTCCTCCTCAAAGGGCTGCAGGTGCATGCGCGGGTCCAGCCGGCCGCCGATCGCCTCCGAGAGAAGGCTGCAGAAAATAACCAGGCTGCCGGAGAGAAGGCAGAGCAGCATCAGAAGGTTGTAATCCTGATAGCGGGCGCTCTCATAGGCCAGCGTGCCGAGGCCGGGATAGGAAAATACCATCTCCACAATATAGGTGCCGCCCAGAATATGGGGAACCGAAACCGCCATCAGGCTCAGATAGGAGGGGAGAATGCCGCGCAGGCAGTGGCCAAAGAGAATTTTTCTGCGGGAGAGGCCCTTGGCTCTCGCCAGCAGCACATAGTCCTCCCGCGTCTCTGCAAGCAGCCGGCTGCGCACCAGATAGGCATAATACCAGAGGTGGCTCAGCAGCAAAACGGCCACTGGCAGTATCAGGTGATAAAGGCGGTCGAGAGAGCCGCCCGCCCCGCCAGCGCTGTAGGCCCCGCTGCTGGGCAGCATGCGCAGCCAGACGGAAAAAATCAGAATCAGCAGAAGCGAGAGCCAGAACTCGGGAATGCAGCTGAAAACGGTCCCTGCCCGGCAGAGCAGCCGGTCGGGCAGCCTCCCCTCCCAAAAGACGCAGGCCGCTCCCAGAAGCAGCGCCAGCGAAAAGAGAAGCAGAAAGCTTCCCCCGCCCAGCAGCAGGGTGTTCCCTGCCCGCTCGCCGATAACCTCCAAAACGTCCCGCTTATATTTATAGGAGATGCCGAAATTGCCCTGCAGCGCATTTTCCAGCCAGCGGACATATTGAACCGCTATGGGCGCGTTCAGCCCCAGGCGCTCCTGCGCCCATTCCCGCCGGGCTGGGCTCATCCGCTGAGCCTGGTCGCCATAGTAGCAGGCGACTGGGTCCCCGGGGGCCAGGCGGGAGATATAGAAAACGACCAGCGAAAGCAGCAGAATGCTCCCTAAAAATACCAGCAGCCTCTTGAACACCCTGCCTGCCGTTTTCATCCGTCCTTCCCTCCCTGCTTTAAAATCCGGCCCGCTGTGCCCGGCCGCTTCGGCGGCATGTTAAGCCGCCAACGTCCATTCATCAATGTTCCAGAAAATGCCGACCCCGTGGTGCCCCAGCACCGTATCGGCCGAAATGCCGGAGATGCCGCTTCCGGCCACATAGCAGGCATCCACATAGCAGATGAAGGCATAGGCCGGGTCGGCGGCCAGCGCCTCCTGAAAATCTGCATAGGCCCTGCTGCGCACCGCCGGATCATCGCTGGCGCGCGCCTCGGTGAGAAAGCGGTCCACCTGCTCGTTCGAATATCCGGAATAGTTGGCCCCTTTCCCGGTGCCGAACACCTTGTAGGTGTGGTCGTCCGCATCAAACGGGCTGCCCCAGCCGATGAGATAGGCCATCTGCCCGCCCCAGTCCACCCGGGCGGGAATCTCCACGCTTACCTCAATGCCCACCTCCCGCAGCTGCTGCGCGGCAATCTGGGCAATATCCAAACGCACCTGGTCGCCCGCGCCGACGCTCAGCACAAAGCCCACCCGCTCGCCGCCGCGCTCATAAAAGCCATCCTCTCCGATCGTGCAGCCGGCCTTTTCCAGCGTTTCCCGTGCCTTTTCGGGGCTGTAGTCATAGCGGATAGCCGCCTCATGGTGATAAACATTGCGCTGCAGCGGCCCATAGGCAGGAACCCCTTCGCCGAGCAGCACCGTTTCTACAATCGCCTGCCGGTCGATGGCATAGCAGATGGCCGGAATCAGGTCGCGATTTTCCTGCCAGTAGGGGTTTTGAAAGTTAAAGAGAATGCCGCGGTAGTCGGAGGTTTTCATCCGGTAGCAGGTGAAGCCCGTTTCCTTTAAAAAGCCCTGCGCATCCTGCGGGGAAAGCTGGGCTAAGTCCACCTCGCCGGTGCGCAGCTGCATCGCCCGCGCCTTATCATCGGCAACGATTTTAAAGATGATGGTTTCGATAGCGGGTGTTCCCTTAAAATAGCCCTCGTTTCGTTTCAGGGTGATGGCCTGCCCGGTTTCCCAGCTCTCCAGCCGGTAGGGGCCGGTACCAATGGGATGAAGGAAAAAATCGGAGCTCTGCATATCCTCCCCCTCCAGCAGATGCCGGGGCAGAACGGCCATCGTCATATAATCGAGAAAGGCGACGTTGGGCACCTTCAGATGAAAGACGATGGTGTAGTCATCGGGAATCTCTATCTGCTCTACATCCTCAAAATTCGGCGCATTTTCCGAGCCGTTTTCAGGATTCATAATCGCCTCGATGGTAAAGCGCACATCCCCGGCGGTAAAGGGCTGCCCATCCTGCCAGCGCACCCCCTGCCGCAGATGGAAGGTGTAGGCGCAGCTGTTTTCATCAAACTCCCAGCTTTCCGCCAGAGCCGGAACCACCTCATTTTCTCCGTTGTGGGCGGTCAGCCCGTTAAAGAGCAGGGCGTTTATCTCCCCGTGTTCATCCATAGCCGGGTTTATGCGCGTATAGTCGCCGCTGGCATAGACGAGCGTATCCCCCGCCTGCCCGACCGCAGCCGGAGAGGCGGCTTCCTCCCCCTGCAGGCTGTCCGGGCGGCAGCCCATCAGCGTAAGGAAGAATACCAGAAAAAGCACTGCAAATTTTTTCATATCAAAAAGCTCCCTTCATCCGCCTGGCAGTATGCTTTTTGCCGCCAGCCGCCCAAAAGGGCGCAAAAAGGCATACGGCCTTTTCTCATAAAAAGCCGTATGCCTTCCTGGCACACCGTTCAAAAAACGAAACGATACCGCTCAAAACAAAGGACGCTTCTGCGCCTTGCAGCCTGCTTCCTGCAGACCGAATGTCTTCTATTTTATCGAAAAAGCCCCGTTCTGTCAACTCCTGGAGTTGCCGGGTCAGGGCAGCAGCCTGTGTAGCTCTCTCATCGCGCTTTCCACCAGCGCGCCGGTGGAAAGATCGCAGACGCCCGCCACCACATTTTCGCAGTGGTTGACCGGAATCAGAATCCGCTTTGCCCGGCTTCTGGAAATCGAAAGGGCCATGGCAGGCGTAATCTCCCCTAAAAGGGAATCAGCAATCACCATGCCGATGGGGCCTAAGATGATGTCCGCCGTTCGGCAGCACACCCGCACGGCATTTTCCCCGGTTGCCGCATGCTGTGCGCCGGCTTTGAGCATGGCGGAGGTGGCTGCGCTGTTGGTGCCGACGGCCGTCACCTGCGCCTCGGGCAGCTCTTTGCGCACCGCCGCCACCAGCGCCCTGCCAATCCCGCCGCCCTGCGCATCAATAATCAGAATGTTCATCCGTTTTTTCTCCTCTGTCAGTCGCTGCGGCCTGAAATGCCGCTCGGTCTGCCGCCTTCTCCCGCAGCCGGCACCACTCTATGAGCCCCCGGCAGCCCGCCTGCACATCCCGCCAGGTGGCCTCAAAGTCCCCGGTATACCAAGGGTCGGCCACCTCGCCGGGCCGGCCGGTAAAGTCCAGCAGCAGATGCAGCTTTTTCTCCGGGTCGCCGCCGCATATCCGCTGCATATTGCGCAGGTTGGCGCCGTCCATGCCGATGAGCAGGTCAAAGCGGGCATAATCCTCCTGCCTCAGCTGCCGTGCCCGCTTTCCGCTGCAGCAAATGCCGTTTTTCTCCAGCTGCCGCCGGGCCGGCGGATAGACAGGGTTGCCGATTTCCTCGGTGCTCGTCGCGGCCGATTCAATCTGAAACTGCGCCGCCCGTCCCGCCTTTTCGGCCAGATCCTTCATCGCAAACTCCGCCATCGGGCTGCGGCAGATGTTGCCGTGGCAGACGAATAAGATTTTTATCATCCTGAATTTTTCCTTTCATAAGCCTTTAAAGCTTAATCTTACTGATTTTTCAGAATTTTTCAAGATGCTCCCCTGACAGACGAAATAAAAACACAGAGGTATTAAAAACAAGGAGAGTTTATCAAAACGACAAACTCTCCTTGTTTCAATGATAAGGCCAATAATCAATAAAAAACAAAATCAATTCAAAAAAGCATCATCAATCATATATAGTATAATCAGTACCTATTCAGTATATTCTAAAAAGCAGGAAAAGTCAAGAAAAAATTTTATGGCTTGAGCCATGCGCTATCGGGCCTCGCTATTAGCCGGGCGTTATTATAGGCCATATCTAAAGTTAAACAGGTATGCCCCAAATATTGGTTGCCTGCATCATTTTTGCTCACAACAAGCGCCAAATCTGGCACACTTT
>JAAWAN010000032.1 GCA_022792175.1 Provencibacterium sp. | reverse complement strand
TGGCACACAGTGGGGCAACAAGAAGTACATGAATATGAAGCACTTAGTGGCTACCCTGGGGGATGCCTCTACTGCTGGCTGATTTTATTCTGCCAGAGCCTGCAAACTATTTTGCGCATTATTCTTGACAGTACCTATATAAATTTTGCATATTTCACTGTTTAAGGCAACCGAAATCAAAATCAAAAATTTTGGGGCAGCCCGCGCAGAGATTGGGGGAACGGAAGGTTCCTTTAAGCCTCTTTGCGGGCCGCCCCTTTTCAATAGCGGATGGAAGGCCGGCGACGATCAAGAAAATGGATTTCTGCGCTGTGGATTCGGGCAGGGCTTTTGCCGTCGAACGGGACACACGGAAAACCGGAAAGGAAGCGTTTATTTTGCCTCGCGCGATAGCTTGGACAGGTAGCGGTATACCGTCGCCTCTGAACAGGAAAGCGCCAGCGCAACCTCTGGAACGGCGCCTTTAATCAGGAATACGCCTTTGTCATACAGCGTCCGGATCACGGTCATCTTTTCCGCCTGCGTCAGCCGCGTTGTACTGATACCGGCAAACTGCGAATCCAACGTATTGGAAATCAACTCGGATACATTTGAAAAACTTTCTGAAAAATGCTCCGGAACGGCAGCGCTCGCTGCGGCCTGAAGCGTCAGCAGGCTGGAAAAACCGCCCAACTGTAGAATATCCTGGCAGAGCTTTTGATATTGGGTAGCGCTGGAATTGATAGAGAGCATCCCAACCAGATGTTCGCCGTCTTTAATAAAAAAATAGGAGGATTTCAGCAGTTCGCCCTGCCGCGTTTGACCCAGGAATTCAGACTTGTAGTCGCAGTTTTTCCATTCCTCACTTTCAATCACCTTGCGTGCCACATGCGTGAGTGGCGCTCCTATGCCTTTGCCGCCTTCCATGGTGCCGTTGGCTATTGCAACCACTACGGGCGGGGAGAGGGTAAGATCAAAAAGAACAACCTTACAGTGTTCCCCCAAAACGAGTCCTAAAAAGGCCACCAGTTTTTTATAGGTTTCCAGCATGACATCATTCTCCATCCTTCGCAGCCATTCGGTAATCCTGACTATTCAAAACCAATATACCATATTTTTGCCTGTGGCGCAATCAAGGGCCGGGAAAGCCAGTGGGAACGGGGAGGTTAAAACAGGCCGGCGCAACCCATTTCCCGCAGATTACGGACGCTGATAGCCAAGCTCTCGAAGGGATTGCGCCCATAGGTGTTATCCTGCTCGATAGGGTAATAGCGAACGCCGGATTCCTGTGCGGCGGTAAAGATCTCATCCCAATCCAGGTTCCCCTCGCCGATCTCTCCGAATTCAATGCAGCCCTGCAGTGTCTGGCGTGTCATTTCGGAGGTGGGAGGAAGCTGGATGCGGTAATCCTTCAGGTGCAGCAGGTCAACGCGCCCGGCCAGCCGGCGTATCCATTTGGCGGGGCTTTGCCCTCCACGCTGTACCCAGTGCGTATCCAGCTCGAAGCCGATGTAGCGCGGATCGGTATTTTCAGCCAGAAGCTCCAGGCCAAATTTGTTGCCGAAGCGCTGGAACTCATAATGGTGCGTATGAAGATACAATTGAATGCCGTGCTCATAGAGACGGCGGCCATATTCGTTCAGCCCTTCGGCTGCGCGCATATAACCGTCATAGGAGCTGAAGCAGCTTCGGGGAAGCATGCCGTTGCGCACATAATGTGCATCGAACTGTTTGCAGCGGCGCACAATGCGGTCAAAGTCGGTGGCCAGCAGGTCGCCGGGCTCGTCCGGCATATAGCGTTCATAGATGATGCCGGGCGCAATAATGTGCATATCATAGGCGCGGCAGGCTGCTGCCATTTCTTCGGCAATCTCATCTGTGACTGAAATTTTAGAGAGCTCCAGATAGCTGATGCCCAATTCTTTGACCATCCGGAAGGTTTCATCCACACCATAGACCTTTTTCTCTTTGATTTCGTCGATCTGTATGAGGCCTTTCGCGCCAAAACTGGTAACTTCGCGCAGCGTCATCATCTGCAGGGCAATTTTTCCGTTGTTCATCTTGGCATCTCCTTTTCTTCCGCAACCTTTTTCTGCAGCAGGCGATAGAATTCCTCTTCATCAAATGGGATATCGGCAGGCTGGCCGGTCCAGCTTGAAAGATACATGGCGTTTGTAAGCGTCAGGCCCTTAATACCCTCCTGGCCGGGCGCGATGAGCGGCGATCCGTTCAATATGGCGTCTGTAAAATTCGTCAGGACCTGCTGGTGCTGCACCCCCCACTGGTCTGGAATGTCCAGTACGGTTTCGTCATACAGCGTTTCGCCAGTGGCGGTTCCCCGCACGAGAGCGCGCACATCTTCAAAGGTGAGGGTATCGTTCAGCTCCTCTTCCGGGCGGCGAAGAATGCGGATGGTGGCCTTCCGGCTGTTTTCTATAATAATTTTCCCCCGGTTGCCGAAAATTTCAAAACGATCGGTTCCAAGAATATCATGCGTACAGGTGACAAAGACGCCGGTAGCGCCGTTGGGATATCCCAGGGTAGCCAGAACGTCATCCTCAACGGTGATCTTCCGGTGTGAGCCATATTTCAGCTGCGCGCTTACGCGGCTGGGCATGCCGCAGATCCATTGCAGAAGATCGATCTGGTGCGGCGCCTGGTTGGCCAGGACCCCGCCGCCCTCCCCGCTCCAGGTGGCGCGCCAATCGCTTTGCTCATAGTATTTCTGGGGACGGTACCAACTGGTAATGATCCAGTTGATATGGCGCAGCTCCCCGATTGCGCCTTTGGATACCAGCTCCTTGATCTTGCGGTACAGGGGATTGGTGCGCTGGTTAAACATCATGCCAAATACCAAATTGGGATGGGCCGCCGCCACCTCATTCATTTCGCGGACCTTTTGGGTATATACGCCTGCCGGTTTTTCAACCAGCGTATGCAGTCCAGCCGTCAACGCCTCGATCGCGATGACCGGATGCAGATAATGGGGCGTAGCAATCAGCACGGCATCCACCTTTTTGCTGGCCAGAAGGTCGTGATAATCTGTATAAACGGCAACATCCTTCCCTAACGCTTCACCTGCCCATTTCAGCCGCGCGGGATCGATGTCGCATACTGCGGTAAGGCATGCGCCCGGGATATTGCCTGCATGCAGCCATGAAGCATGATTGCCTCCCATAAATCCCGTACCGATGATACCGAAGCGAACCGTTTTCATCCGATAACCTCCATTCTGTTTTGAAAGAATAAAAAATTATTAATATACAAATAAATTATAATCATCAAAGAGATGATTTGTCAAATAGAAAAAGAGTATAGAAAAAAATTTAGATAGAATGCAGATAGAACAGGAGAAAAGCTGTAATCTTTTACAAAAGCATATCGCAGTGTTCTCTGCATAAATCGGTATGGGAAATTAAAAACAGCAAAATCCTCTGTTCTATGGCGCCGGTTTTCTTTAAGCAGCAAAACGCTCCGGATCCGCAGGGAGGCTGAATAGGCAGCGAGCCGCCTGCCCTGGAAAGACAAACTTCTTGCTTTCATTGTTTTAGAAGAACATTTGGAAGCGCTCATGTATTGTTTGTATAAAACATGTTCAAATATTTGTGTATATATCTAAATTGATTATTTAATTAGATGAAGTATGTGTTTTTTGTATATTTAGCATAATATCTAAAGGGAAAGCGATTTTTTGGAGCACTATATAAAAAATTATTATTATAATAAAAAATTATTGAAATTCCATAAAAGACCTGCTATGATAAGGCCAGAGGGGAAAAATCCCCTGATGATAAGGCCATGAAACAACTGACCACACAAAGGGAGGAAATACCATGAAAAAGCATCTCGCGATTTTGCTGGCGCTTCTGACAGCGGGTATGACGTTGACTGCGTGCAGCGGCGGCAGCAATTCCTCATCGTCTGCGGCGCCGGCGTCTTCGGCCAGTACGGAAGCGTCGGAACCGGCAAAGGAGCCGGAGGCGACCCCTGTCACCCTCAGCTTCAGCTGGTGGGGGAATCAAACGCGTACCGAACGCACAGAAGCTGCCTGCAAACTGTATACCGAGATGAATCCCCATGTTACCTTTGAATTGAATCCAATTACGGGCAAGGAATATTGGGACAAGCTCACAGCATTGGCGGCGGGCGGCAATGCCCCGGATCTGATGCAGCAGGATTACGACCGCTTCCGTGTCTTCCAGGAGAAAGGGATTCTGGAAGGGATGAACGCCTATGTGGAAAACGGCACCATTGATCTCTCTGATATCCCGGAGGTGTTTTTAGGCGCCGGACAGGTGGACGGTCAGTATTATGGGTTCAACCTGGGCGTCAACTCGCCCTGCCTTGTTTATAACAAAACCATGCTGGATGCTGCCGGGATCACGGTGCCTGAACAGCCTACCTGGGATGATTTCCATGCGCTGGCCAAAGAAATCTATGAAAAGACCGGCGTTAAAACCTCCTACGGCACCTACTATGGACCCCAGCATCAAATCCGGATGTCGGTGCGCAACGCCGGTCAGCATGTATACAACGCGGACGGCACCGGGCTTGGCTTTGATGACGAGGGCCTTGTAGAGCGGGTGTTTGCCAATTATGAATATTCCTATACGAGCGGATATGGCGTGCCGGGCGAGCTGTATACCGGCGCTACTTCGGTAGAGCTGGGGCCCATTGTCACCGGGGATTCCTGGTGTGAGTTTTTGAGCTCCAACCAGGTGGTGGCGCTTCAGGCGGCCATGGAGGACGAGCTTGCCATGGTGATGAATCCGGAATTTGCCGACAAAACCGTAGATGCCGCTTATCTGAAACCGAGCGTGCTGATCTCCCTGAGCTCGCAGGGTACGCAGGAAGAGAAGGATGCGGCGGCCGCGGTTGCCAATTACCTGTTAAATTCGGTAGAGGCCAACAATATCCTACTCGCGGAGCGCGGCGTTCCCGTCAACACGGTGGTGCGCGAAGCGATCGCAGATAAGGTGGATGAAGCGACCAAGAAAACCTTTGACTTTATCTCGCTGGTAGAAAACCATTGTTCGGAGATCGATGTGCCCGATCCCTCCTGCGCATCCGAGCTGGACGCTACCGCCAAGGTGCTGATGGACGAGGTGCTCTACGGCAAAAAGACAGCGAAGCAGGCCGCCGGGGAATGGATGGCGAAAGCAAACTCGCTGCTGGGGGCATAAGGCTGGAAGCGGCGGGAGATCCCCGAGAAGTGTGAGAGTCTGAAACCGGAAGAAAGGGGCAGAGCTGATAGGCCTGCGAGCGTTGGCTCGGCCGCGGCGGCTCTGCCCCTGATTTTTTGCTCTTGAATTTTGTATGGGTGGTGTTTTTCATATGCGCAAAAAGACAGGCCGGTCCCAGTATTCGCTGCGCCAGAATCTGGAGGGGTATTCCTTTATCGGCCTTTTTGTGATCGGTTTTTTGGCCTTTACGGTTATCCCGATCGTGACGTCCCTGATCTTTTCCTTTACCCATTACGATATCCTCTCCCCGCCCAAGTTTGTCGGGCTGGAAAACTACATACAGATGTTTACGGGGGATCATCAGTTTTGGGTATCCTTCGGCGTGACGTTGTTTTATGTTATCGTGTCGGTGCCGCTGCGCCTTGCGTTTGCGCTGGCTGTGGCGATGCTGCTTCAAAAGACGACCCGGCTTACGACCTTTTATCGCGCCGCCTATTATCTGCCTACCATCATCGGCAGCAGCATTGCCATCTCGGTGGTGTGGCGGCAGATGTTCAGCGGGGACGGGGTGCTCAACAGCATCATCAATAAAGTTTTTCATACCAACATCAGCATTTCCTGGATCGGCGGGGAAAAGACTGCCATCTGGACGCTGATTATCCTGGCCATTTGGCAGTATGGATCATCGATGCTCATTTTCCTGTCCGGGCTCAAGCAGATCCCCAAGGAGCTGTATGAGGCGGCCGATATCGATGGGGCCTCCAGGGTGCACAGTTTTTTCCGCGTGACCATACCCATGCTCACGCCGGTGGTCTTCTTCAATGTGATTATGCAGCTCATTCAGGGGTTTATGACGTTTACCCAGAGCTATGTCATCACACAGGGGATGCCGATGGATAAAACGCTGTTTATTACGGTCTATGTTTACCGCAACTCGTTTACCTTCTATAAGATGGGGTATGGATGCGCCATCGCCTGGTTCTTACTCATCTTCATGGCCGTTGTGACAGCCCTGCTGTTTAAAAGCTCCCATAGCTGGGTGTTTTATCAAGCGGAAGGAGGCGATTAAGCAATGGTGCGCAGTAAAAGGAAACGGATTGTCAGTAAAATCATTTACCATGCGGTGTGTCTGCTTTTGTGCATGGTGATGCTTTATCCGCTGATGTGGATGGTATTCAGCTCTTTCAAGGAAACCAGCGCCGTGTTTACGACGGCGGCAGACCTCATTCCTGAACGGTGGACGCTGGAGAACTATGTCAACGGCTGGAAAGGCTTTTTGGGCATCAGCTTTGGTGCGTTTTTCACAAACAGCCTGATTGTTACCGTACTGGCTACGCTCGGGGCGGTGTTTTCTTCGGTCATCATTGCCTTTGGCTTCGCACGCCTGAAATTTTTCGGCTCAAAAGTGTGGTTTGCCTGTATGATGCTGACCATGATGCTGCCCTTCCAGGTATTGATGGTGCCGCAGTACCTTTTATACAACACGATTGGCTGGGTAGGCACTTATCTTCCGCTCATTGTGCCATATTTCTTTGGACAGGGTTTTTTCATCTTTTTGGATGTGCAGTTTATCCAGGGGATCCCGCGCGAGCTGGATGAGGCTGCGCGCATTGATGGATGCAGTACCTGGGGACTGTTCCTGCGCGTGATCCTGCCGCTTGTGGTTCCCGCTCTTGTGACGTCGGGCGTGTTCTCCTTTATCTGGCGGTGGGAGGACTTTCTGGCGCCGCTACTGTATTTGAACCGTGTCCCCAAGTATACGATGGCGGTTGCACTCAAAATGTTCTCCGATCCGACGGCTCAAAGCGATTGGGGCGCGATGTTTGCGATGTCTACCCTTTCCCTGGTGCCTGCGTTCGTCATCTTTGCGGCGTTTCAGAAATACCTGGTGGAAGGCATCGCGACCTCCGGTCTGAAGGGCTGAAAGGGGGAGAAAAGAGAATGGAACCGGTTCGTTCGGAAGATCTCTTTGCGCTGCGTTTCCCCTCATCGCCGCTGCTCTCGCCGGATGGCACGCATTGTGCCTTCCTCGTTCACACAGCCTTGAAACAGGAGGATCGCTACCAGAGCGAGATCTGGCTGGCCTGGCCCGACAGGGCGGGGGCGCGCGCCCTGGTGTGCGGCCGATCGCCGCGCCTGATCCTGTGGCTGGACAGGGAGACGCTGCTGTTTACCGAAAACCGGGAAGGCTGCACAGTGTGCAGCACTGTCTCCCTGCGGGATGGCACAATACGGGAGGCATACGAATTCCCGCTTTTGTGCACAGGGCTGTGGCGATTGGAAGAGGATGCGCTGCTGGTTCAGGCGGTGCTGCCGGCCTCGCAGACGGGGCGCGCAGTGGTTTTGGAGGAAATTCCTTTTTGGGCCAATGGCCGCGGTTTTACCAGCGGGCAGCGTTCCGCGCTGTTTCTCTATCGTCCCGGAAACGGGAGCTGGGTTCCGGTGGGGCCGCAGGATGGCGAGATCGGCTTTGTCAGCACGGCGGGTACACGCGCCTGTTATTCCATCCGTTACCATCTGAACCGAAAAATGAAGTTTGCCGCGGTGCGCCGGTTTGACCTGCGCACCGGGGTGGATGAAGAACTGGTGAAGCCGGATATTTACGATGTCTTCTGGGTGGGAGAACTGGCGGATCGCGTTTTTCTCTGTGCCACCGATATGCGGCGCTACGGGAATGTAGAAAACCCCTGCTTTTATAAGCTGGGACCCGATGGCCCCCTCTGCCTGGCGGACTACGATGAAGGTCCTACCAACGATATCACGAGCGATGCGCGGTATGGAAGCAGCGCGCAATATGCCTCCGATGGGGGATGGCTCTACTATATCGTGACCCGGGAGGGGTGCAGCCAGCTTGCGCGCATAGGACCGGACGGCCGCCGGGAGATATGGACTCATACGCGGGGCACGGTGGATGGGATCACGGCGGCATGCGGGCGTGTGTGCGGCCTGGCGGCGCGCGGTGTGCGCACCGCAGAGCTCTATCGATTCACCGAAGATGCCGAATGGAAGATTACCGATTTGAACGGGGAGTATTTTGCTGTGCACGAGGCGGAGCCGGTTGAGACCTGGCGCTTCGAGCGCAGCGGGACGGAGATCGAAGCGTTCGCTCTGCTGCCGGCGGGGTTTCAGCCGGACCGCCGTTATCCGGCCGTGCTTCAGGTGCATGGAGGCCCCAAGCTGGCCTATGGACCGGTATTTCATCATGAGATGCAGGTCATGCGCGCAGAGGGATATTTTGTATTGTTTTGCAACCCGCGCGGCAGCGATGGGCGCGGCAATGCCTTCATGGATGTGCGCGGCCGCTATGGCTGCGAGGATTATGAGGATATCATGGCCTTTTTGGAGGAAGCGCTGGCGCGTTGGCCGCAGATCGATCGCGCGCGCGTGGGCGTATGCGGCGGTTCTTACGGCGGCTTTATGGTGAACTGGATTATCGGGCATACGGCGCGCTTCGCCTGTGCAGTCAGCCAGCGCAGCATTTCCAACATGGTCTCGATGTTCTGCACCTCGGATATCGGCTACCGGTTTATTGCCGACCAGTGCGCCGCTACGCCCTGGGATGATGCGGCGGCGCTGTGGCGGCAGTCGCCGCTGGCCTATGCGCACCGGGCGAAAACGCCCACGCTTTTTATCCACGGCGCGGAGGATTACCGGTGCGACCGTTCGGAGGCAATGCAGATGTTCACAGCTCTGCGCTATCATGGGGTAGAGAGCCGGCTGTGCCTTCTGGAAGGGGAGAACCACGAGCTGAGCCGCAGCGGAACCCCGTCGCAGCGCATGCGGCGTTTGAGTGAGATTCTGGCCTGGCTGTCGCGCTATCTGAAGCCGGAGTCCGAAAAAACAAGGAGTGAAAAGATGTGAGCAAGCCATTTCGTGTGGCCGTAGTGGGTATGGGAGCAATGGGGCGGCTGTATGCGGAATGGATGCAGCAGGGAAAGGTGCCGGGCGCCGTATTTTCCGCTGCCTATGATCCGGACCCGGCCTGTGCCGGCCGCCTGGGGAAGTCGTTTTCGCAGGCTCGCTTTTTCAGCGAGAGCGGCGCGCTGTTTAACAGCAAACTGGCGGATGCGGTGATCATCGCCGCGCCGCACAAGTTCCATCCGGAGCTTGGGGAACAGGCGCTGCGCGCGGGACTGCATACATTGGTGGAGAAACCGGCAGGGATCGACGCCGCATCGGTCCGCCGGATGAACGCGGCCGCCTCCGAGCGCCCCCAGCTCGGCTATGGCATAATGTTTAACCAGCGGATGAATCCGCTTTACCGCCGTATCCGGCAGTTGGTGCAAAGCGGGGAGATGGGAAGGCTGCGTCGGGTGACATGGATGATCACCACATGGTGGCGTCCGGATTCCTATTATACACATAGCCCGTGGCGCGCCACATGGGCGCACGAGGGAGGCGGCGTGCTCACCAGCCAGGCGCCGCACCAGCTCGATCTTCTGCAATGGATCTGCGGCATGCCGCAGCGGGTTTGCTGCCACATGCAGTTCGGCTCGCACCGCGCTGTAGCGGTGGAAGATGATGTTACGGCCTATCTGGAATTCCCCGGCGGCGCGACCGGCATATTCATCAGCTGCACGCATGATGTACTGGGTACCGATCGTTTGGAGCTGCTTTTAGATGGCGGGAAAATTTTTGTGGAAAACAGCCAGCGCGCAATCGTGCGCCGGCTGCACAGGCCGGAGCAGGAGATGAGCGCTTCGCTGGATGCGTGCCAGAGCGCACAGCTGGTGGAGGGAGGCACACTATCGGATATCTGCACGGAAACGGTGTGGGAGCATACGCCTGAATGGGCAGCGCAGCACTGTGAGATGTTGACGGATTTTATCGCGTCGGTTCAAACGGGTTCCCCCTTTGCAGCCCCAGGTGAGGAGGGGCTCAACGAGGTACAATTGGCGAATGCGATGTATCTTTCCGCATGGCAGGGGCGCACGGTGGAGCTGCCGGCCGATGAAGCGGCCTTCAGCGCCATGCTGGCGGAATGTGCGCGCAGGGAGCGCGAAAAGAACTGCACGGGAAAGGAATGAAGAGCTTGGCAAATCAGGAGAGAATCTTACAGGATATTGAGGTGCTGCGCCGCATTACAGAGCCCTGTGCCTGCGGAACGCAGCGTCCGAGCTATACGCCGGAATACCGCCGGGCGGTGGACTATGTAAAAGGGCGCATGGAGGAATTCGGCCTGAAAACGCGCGAGGACAACGCGGGCAATTTATATGGAGTATTGGCAGGCTCGCAGGAGGATGCGCCCAAAATCCTATCGGGCTCACATCTGGATTCGGTCAAGTGCTCCGGCGCTTATGACGGGATTGCCGGCGTGCTGTGCGCCCTGGAAGCGGCGCGAATGGTAGCCGAGAGCGGCCGGCCGCTGCGCCATCCCCTGGAGGTGATGGGCACTATCGGCGAAGAGGGCACTCGGTTTGGGCAGGCGCTCATCGGCAGCCAGCTCGTCGAGGGAAGCTGGGGGGAGGCCCAGCTCGACGCCTTCCGGGGGCTGGAGGACGGATTGACGCTGCGGGAAGCGATGCAAGCCTATGGCCTGCCGGGCAGTACAAAGGGCGTATGCCGCCGGAATGAACAGGTAAAAGCGTTTGTGGAGCTGCACGATGAACAGGGCCCTATCCTGGAGAACGAGGGCGTTTCGATCGGCGTGGTAGAAAATATCGTTGCCATTTCCTGGATGCATATAAAGGTGAAAGGGCTTGCGAGCCATCCGGGAACGATTCCGATGAGCATGCGTCATGACGCATGCGTAGGCGCGTGCAAACTTATCTGCGCCGCAACCGATTATGCCCGGGAACACTATGATGGGGAGGCCACCGTAACGGCGGGCAAGCTGGAGGTGTTCCCCGGGAATACCAACTGTATTCCGTCCCAGTGTAAATTCACCATCGACATCCGCACCTGCAACGGCGATTACCGGGACGACCTGGTGCGCTTTATTCAGGAGAAAAAGGCCCGGGTGGAGGAAGAATGCCGCGTATCCATCGAGGTGTGCGAAGGAATGCGCCAATCCCCAACCGCACTGAACCCGAAAGTCCAGCAGTGTATCGAAGAGGCCTGCAAAAAGCTGGGCTATAGCTGGCGGCGGATGAACAGCGGCGCGGGACATGATGCGATGATATTCGCCCGAATTTGGCCTGCCGCCATGGTGTTTGTTCAGTCGCACAACGGCCTGACGCACCATCCGGATGAATATGTCCCTCCAAAGGAGCTTGCAAAAGGGGCCGATGTGCTTTATGAAACCTTCCGCCTGCTGGATGCCCAGCCGGACGAATAAGGGGGGATTTTGATGGAGCGGGCGGAAGGCGGGCAGATACCGCTGGAAATGGAAGAGGTCAATATGTATGTGCTGTTCGCGCGCATGTTTGCGCACATCGCGCGCGAGGTGGAGCTTGCCTGCGGGGAGCGGGGCATAGAGGCTGTCCGCGCAGGCGCGCGGAGTTTCGGCGAGGAGCGCGGCCGCCATATTGCCGCGCGGGCTTTGGCCAAAGGGCACGCGCCGGATGCCGGACATTATCTTTCCTGCTATGACATGGGGCGCAGCGGCTATTTCCACAGCAGCGACAAGGTGTCGGCCGATTCGGTGGAGCAGGATTTTGACAAATGTATCTTTGCTGAAACTTGGATCCGGGATGGCTGCCAGCGCTGGGGGATCCATTATTGTGAAATGATCGACCCGGCCATTGCGCAGGGTTATCACAAGGATTTTACCTGTATACATGATAAGCATTTTTTTGAGGATGGCCGCTGTCATTTTCAATTCATTATGGAGAAGGAAAAGGGGGACAAAAGCGATGATTGATATTACACCCGCAGTACAGTTGTTCACGCTGCGCGATTATATCCAAACGCCGGAGGGATTTGCAGACAGCATCCGCCGCGTGCGGGAGATGGGCTGCGATACCGTACAGTTCTCCCGGGTAGGCGCGTCGATCCCGGCGGATTTTATCACCGATGTTATCCGTGAATACGATATGAAGGTCTGCGTTACGCATTCGCCCATGCAGCGGATATTCCATGACCTTCCCAGGCTCATTGAGGAGCACAAAGCGTGGGGCTGTCCAAGCGTCGGCCTCGGCAACCTGGAAAACTGCTATTTGGATGATGGTTATGAAGGATATAGCCGGTTTATCCGGGATATCGCCCCGGTGGTTGAGGAGCTCAAAAAGAACGGCATGACCTTTTCTTATCACAGCCATACCTTTGAATTTGTCCGGTATCATGGACGCTGTATGTATGACAGGCTTGTGGAGGAGACCGATCCGGAGGGCTTCCATTTTATCCAGGATTCTTTTTGGATGAAATACGGCGGCCTGTCGCATGAAAAGTATATGGAAAAGGTGGCCGGCCGCATGGAGGTTATGCACGCCAAGGACTTTACCATGCTGCTTCTGCCCATGGGGCACATCCTGGGGGAGACGGGGACCATTGGGGAAGGAAACATCGATTATCCTCCGCTGCTGCGTGCAGCCGCGCGCACAGGCGTTCAGGTAATTGCGATTGAACAGGATCGCTGCCAGCGCGATCCGTTTGAATGTCTGCATGACGCATTCCGGCAATTGAAACGGCTGTTGGCAGAAACAGAAGAAGGGGGAGAATGCGCATGACACGGTTGGCGGCGCAATTAAACACGGTGCGTGCCTATTGCGGTACGCAGGAGGAGCTATTGGACACGCTTTCCCGCATTCGGGAGCTGGGCTTTGACGGCGTGGAATTGGAAAGCAATCTGCTGAAAAATGCCGATCGGCAAGCGGTTGCGCAGCGCCTGGCGCAGTTGGGACTGCAGGTGTGCTCCATCCGCTCCCCCTTTGCGAGGACGGGCTACGGTATGGAGGAGATGATTGCAGAGGCCAAAGCGCTGAGCTGCGTCCATGTGGGCGTTGGGACTCTTACGGCCAGCTATTTCACCATGGGCCTGCCCGGTATAGAAAAATATCTGGAACAGGCGCAGGCGGTATGCGATCGCTTTGAAAAGGAAGGGCTGCGCCCGCTCTACAGCCTGCGTTTTCACGAGTTCATGCGCCTGAGCGACGGGGCCTGGAGTTTTGACAAACTGGAAAGCCGCTCTGAAACGGCCTCTTACTGCTGGGAGACGGACGTCCTGTGTCTGACGCGCGCCGCAGTGGACCCGCCGCAGGTCTTTTCGCGTCTTGCGGGCCGGATGCCGATCTGCCGGCTTTCGGATCAGAAGATCCGCGAAAACGAAACCTACTTTTTCTATGCGCAGCGGGAGGAATGCCCGCTGGGCGAAGGGCTGTTTGATCTGCACGCCTGGATCAGGGCGGCCAGGCAGGCGGGAGCCGAATGGTTCACGATAGGGCAGGAGCTTTGCGACCGGGATCCTTTTGCATGCCTGAAAGCCAGTTTGGAGAAAGCGAAGGAATTCGGCTGCACAGAATAGGGAAGATAAAAAGGACGGCGCGGCCATCAGAGCGGCGCCGTCCTTTCCAAGACGGTGAAAGGTGGATAAAAAGAATGGTATGCAGCGCTTTAACCGCCCGCGCTTATGAAGAAATCCTGGACGGAGAGCTGATCCCGGCGATGGGATGTACAGAACCCATCGCCATTGCTTATGCAGGCGCGCTTGCAAGGGAGACTCTGGGGACGCTTCCTCAGAGGCTGGAGCTCACACTCAGCAGCAACATCATCAAAAACGCCAAAAGTGCGGTCGTTCCTCATACCGGCGGCCTCAAGGGGCTGCGTGCGGCGGTGGCGGCAGGCGCGGTGGCGGGCTGCGCGGAAAAGCGGCTTGAGGTTCTCGCTCATGTGGATGACGCACAGCGAGCGGCGCTCCGCGATTTTCTGGAGCAATGTGCGATCGAGGTAGCGCCTGCGCGGGGAGACGAGGTGTTCGATATCCTCTTAGCCGCCTATGCAGGGGGGGACGCGGCGCGCGTGCGCTTGATAGGCGGGCACACCAACGTTGTCCTGCGCGAAAAAAACGGCGCCGTGCTGTACAGTGCGCCGGCGGAGGGTACGCCGGAGAAAAGCGCCGCCTATGCGCGCCTCAATGTGGCTGATATCTATACTTATGCGGCAGAGGCCCCGCTGGAGCCCACCTGGGAACTGCTGGAGCGGCAAATCGCCTGCAACAGTGCCATTCGGGATGAGGGACTGACCGGGAAATGGGGGGCCGGGATTGGGGCGACGCTGCGCAGCCGGGATGGCAGTGTGAAAACGCGGGCGAGGGCGGCGGCCTCCGCCGGCTCCGACGCCAGAATGAGCGGCTGTGAGCTTCCAGTCGTCATCAATTCCGGAAGCGGAAACCAGGGGCTGACGGCGAGCCTTCCGGTGATAGAATATGCGCAGGAATTGAATGTGGATAAAGAAACGCTGCACCGCGCGCTTTTACTCTCCAATCTGCTGACCATTCACTTAAAAACCGGGATCGGATGCCTGTCCGCCTATTGCGGGGCTGTAAGCGCAGGCTGTGCGGCGGGCGCCGCCATCGCCTGGCTGCATGGCGGAGATCTCTCCGCGGTAGCGCATACGCTGGTAAATTCTCTGGCGATCCTTTCCGGGATGGTCTGCGATGGGGCGAAGCCCTCCTGCGCTGCGAAAATTGCCTGTGCTGTAGATGCGGGGATCCTGGGCTGGCAGATGTATAAGGACGGACGGCAGTTTTATGGGGGCGATGGCATTGTCACCAAGGGCGTAGAGAATACTATTGCCAACGTCAGCCGCATCGGCCGGGAAGGAATGCGGGAGACGGATCATGAAATTATACAGATTATGCTGGGGGACAGCATTTAATAGTGCTCTATCGAACGGGAATCAAAAAAGGTTTAGGAGGGGGGTACCGCCCTCCTAAACCTTTTTGGACGTTATCTGAGCCGTTTGTTGCGGTTCTGCCCAGTTGCTGAATAGGGTGTAGCCGTTCACCAGCTGCTTCAGGCTGGCCGATGCGCGCCGCTCGAGACCTGTTCGCTGGCAGAGGAGGCCTGGCTGGCAGCAGAATTAATCTGACGTATGCTGCCGCTCCATTTGAGCTTCGGGGTGCGTATGGACAGCCCGGCTGCTCTGGCTGGCATGAATGGAGGAAACAATATCATTTAAAAGGTCTCCGGCGGCACAAAATAGATGATGCCTATGCTCGGAGAGCTTCATCTCTCGCCGGAATAGATAGGTGCCGCCATGATGGACACTTCCCCGGTAATTTTGCCGACCAGCGGTTCCGATACATAAAAATTTCCCTGCATGACATATTCCCGAATCAAGTGATGAATTCATTCTTTTTGTTTTTACCTATGTTTTGATGGGCTTTCTGACTTTAGCGCTGTGAATTGTCCCGTGCGGGTGCTGATCAGATATGGAAAAGGGCGCGCTGCAGAAGGAAGAACTGCAACGCGTCTTAAGACTGCAATATCCTTAGCTTTAGCCAAGCCGCAGCTGAACAAGCTTCCAAATATTAGCACATGCCTTATATTCGGAGGTATCCGCCCCATTCGGCGTGATCCGCCGGATATATTGCAGATCCTGCAGCGCCTCTTCCAGAGAGGAGCGGATAGGCAGAAAAAGCGCAGGCTCCCTGCAGGCAATAGCCGTCAGCGCGATGGCGGCGTTGGAGAAATGCTGGTAATAAACCTGATTGAAATCCCTCCGGATGCCGAATTTGCGGGAGGGTTCTGTCCATTCATGATAAAGAGGCCGCTCGAACTCCTCCGGCTTTAGCATCTGCAGCAGTTCGGGAACAATCTCCTCCCCATCCAGCCGCCCGCACAGGCAGATGGCAATGGCGCTGCGCAGCTGGTTGCAGCGCTGGCAATCTTTGTAAAAGAAGGCGCTACGGTTTCGAACAAGCTCCCGCAAAACCGGCAGCGAACGGAGATCGCCGGTCAGTCCCAGAGCAACGGCTGCGTTCGCGCGCAGCATTTCATCCCCTTCTTCTATCATTTTACAAAGCGCATCGCCTGCTTTCTCTTTTCCCAGCCTGCGGCAGGACCAAAGCGCAACCCCTGGGCAGTCGGTAGAAAGCACCGCGCGGATCGCCTCAGTCCCTCCGGGCTTTTCGATGTCCATCCATTCTACCGGGGTGTAGTCATTTGGATTGCGTGAATTGTCAAAGCCTATCCGCCGATTCGAGGGAAGATCGAAGCAGTTCTGTTCGATAAGCTTTTGGCGCAGCCGCTTCCCGTCTATATCCATAACCCGGCCGCCAGTTTTCAACGCCATGGCCGCCGTTATCCCGCAGGCCTGCCCCAACCGGTGCATATCCCGGTTCATCCGGACGGCGGAGGCAGCGTAGCTGTCCATCGAAAGGCAGCGACCAGTGCTCATCAGCCCTGCATATCCTTTGGGAACGGTACAGCCGAGTGCAATCGGAATTCGCGCCGTCACCGTACATAGATTGCTGAGCATCAACCAGTCCTGGTAAAGGGGTTCATCCAGCGCCAGGTCAACGCCATGCTTATCGATATCCGAGTAGGCGTAGCAAAGAACGCTCAAAAACTCCCTCTGCTCCAGAATATCCTCAAGAGTCAGCCGCTCTTCCCCCTGAAAGTTCAGCCCCTCCCGAATTCCAATCATCGGCGCGGCATAGAGAAAGCGCTCCCCGTTTTTCAGGACCTCTGCGGCGGCATGGTGAGAATGGGCGTCAATAATCGCCTGTGAAAGCTCCTCATCCTGATACTGGTTGACATAGCCGCTGTCAAAATTCGTCCGGCCGAGGCTCCCGTCTTCGCGGAGGAATACCCGAACGCTGGTAAATGGCTGCGTCTTGCCATCTGTTTTTCTTCCCAATGAGGTAGGAACGCCCAGCATCCGGATAAGATGTCCATCGCTGGTACCGTCTACCAGCAGGGTACAGCCGATATCCTGCGTTTTTCCCCCGCAAAGCGCGCGGACCCCTTTAACAGCGCCATTCTCTTCATAGATACCGAGGATACAGCTGTCGTAGCAGGTATCCACCCCTGCCTCGCTTATCTGGCTCTCCAGAACGACTTTTTTTGCATCGGGATGGAACGCGCCGAAGCGCGGGAAAACATCCGTCATTTTGCGGCAGATGCGGTCGGTTTCCTCGTAAAGTCCGCCCTGTACGCCATAGTAATAGTTATTGACCGATCCCAGCGTACACATTCCGCCCGCGCATTTGTTGCGCTCAATTCCCAGAACATGGGCCCCTTCTCCGGCGGCAGCGATGGCACAGAACGCTCCCGCCGTTCCCAGTCCAACGACAATGATGTCATAACTGCGCACGAAAGCGCTCTCCCCGGCCGGATGCGGGCTGTGCATATTTTCACGAAGCTCATGCAGCGTCATAGTGCATCCTCCTTTTCACAGGCAAAATCGGGGAGCGAAGCGGGTAAAAGCCTGCTCCCGCAGAGAAAGGCGTCCGCCGGATCTGAAAAGGCCGCGCCCTGAAGGCTGCCTCCCGGCTCCGGTATGTAGTCAAAGTCAAAGGCAATCGCGGTAATGTGCGGTCCGCCGCCGGGAAAGGCCTGACGCCAGCCGCGGATAATGCTCTGCCGGGCAGCACGCAACGAGTCTTCCGGCGAAAAAAAGATGCGGAGTATGCTTTCTCCCTCCACCCCGCCGGGCAGGGACTCCGCTCCCAGAGGAAACGCGCCGCAGAGCCGTTCTGCCATATCCGGCACTGCGTCATGACACAGGAGATTCAGCGATTTGCGGCATACCTCTTTCGGCCGGGTATCGAGTAAATACCACGCATGTTTCCGGCGCAGGCCGGAGCTGGTGAGAAACTCAACCAGGTAGCCGCCCTGCGGCGCAGGCCGGACAGATACGGGCCTTGCCGGCATCAGAACCGGCAGGCGCTGCTCCCGCGCAAAGCGGAAAAGCCCGGCTGAAAATGCGAGCGGATCGAGCGCTCCGTCATCGGAGAGGACCCCGGCGCCGAGAAGGCTTTGTATCAAAGGGCTGTCCTGCATACAGACCGGGCCCGTTATAGGACGAAACGCGGCGGTAAATTCTGGCGCCAGCAGCTCGCCAGGCTCTAAAACAAGGCTCTGAGGGTGGGCGCAGGCGTAACCCAATCCCACCATCGAGGCCCCGAGGACGATGGTTTCAAACGAATTGTCCATAGATTCCTTCCTTTCAAAAGAATAGGTCGTTTTCTCGAACCGGCTGGCTTAAAAGCGATAAAGCTGCGGGTTCGGCGGTTGGGCAAAACTCGGGTCATAAGCTTTGGTACATGAAAGAACGACCGCCTTTTTATGGCAGTTCCTTTCGTTTTTTCAGCCTTTGACTGCCCCGATCATAACGCCCTTGACAAAATAGCGCTGTAAAAACGGATAGATGCAGATAACCGGCAGGGTGGTCACGATGATGGTTGCATATTTGATGCTTTCCCCAATGGCTTCCTTATCCGTATAGTCAACGCTGCTGGTCATCGAATCGGTGCTGCTCAAAATGAGGATCTCGCGCAGAACCAGCTGAAGCGGGTACTTCTCCTTTTTGCGCAGAAAGAGCGCTGCATCGAACCAGGCGTTCCAGTGCCCGACCGCATAGAAAAGAATGATAACAGCGACGGTCGACATGATGGTGGGAAGGATGACGCGAAAGAGGATAACAAAGTCGTTCGCGCCGTCCAGCCGGGCAGATTCCTCAATGCTCTCCGGAACGCCGAAAAATGCGGTGCGCATAACAATGAGGTTCCAGGTAGAAACCAGCCCGGGCAGTATCAGCGCCCAGAGGGTATTTTTCAGCCCCAGTGTATTATTGATGAGAATATAGCGCGGGATCATACCGCCGCTGAAATACATCGTAAAAATAATGGCAACGGTCATCGTCTTACGCGCGGCGAAGTTTTTGCGCGAGAGCACATAGGCGCCCAGCGAAGTCATCAGCAGGTTAAAGGCGGTGCCAACGACAACAACGAACAGCGTGTTGAAATAGCCGGTATAGATTCGCCTGTTCTGGAGAACATAGCGGTAGGCTTCGCCTGAAAAGCCCTCTGGCAGCAGCATAATCCCATTGTGCTGCAAAAGCCGGTTGGAGTTGCTCATTGAGGCCATCAGCACATGCCAGAATGGGTAGAAGGTAATCAGTATCATAAAAACCATGATTGCGATATTAACCGAATCGAACGTCTTTTCCTGCGGGGTTCGTTTGATTGCCATGCCGTTTTCCCTCCCTTACCAAAGACTGGAATTACTCAGCTTCTTGCTGAGCGTATTGGCAATCAGGATCAGAATGAAATTGATTGCCGAGCTAAACAGGCCGATAGCGGTGGTCGCCGAGAACTGAGTGCCCTCGCTCAGGCCCATGCGGTAAACATAGCTGGAGATGACATCGGCCACCTCATAGGTGTTGGGGTTATAGAGCAGAATGATCTTTTCAAAGCCGACGCTCATCACCTTGCCCAGCTGGAGGATAAACATCGTTACAACGGTGGGTGCAATCCCCGGCAGGGTGACATAGCGTATCTGATGAAAGCGGTTCGCCCCGTCTACAATCGCCGCTTCATACTGCTGCGGATCGATGGCGGTCAGCGCGGAGAGGTAGATAATCGTCCCCCAGCCGATCCCCTGCCAGATTCCCGAAATAATGTAAACCGGGCGGAAATATTCCGGCTGGCTGAGCAGGTTGGTGCGCTCCATCCCTAAAAAGACCAGAAAATCGGTAATAACACCGTCGCGCGCGACAAAGCTGTGGATCATACCGCAGATAACCACTATCGAAATAAAGTGCGGCAGGTAGATGATCGTCTGCACCGTCCGCTTAAAGCCATCCGAACGCAGCTCGTTGAGTAAAATCGCCAGGATAATCGGGGCGGGGAAGGAAAAAAGCAGCTGATAAAGGCTGATGAGCAGGGTGTTGCGCATCAGCCTCCCGAAATAGGGGCCGGTGATGAAATCAACAAAGTGCTTAAAGCCTACCCATTCGCTTCCGGTAATCCCCCTGGCGATATCAAAGCGCTTGAAAGCAATCTGCGCGCCATAAATAGGCGCATAGCAGAAGATCAAATAGTAGGCGACGACCGGAAGGGCCATGATATAGACATATTTGTTGCGGTTAAGCTCCCGGAGGATGCGCTGCCCCAATGTTTTCTGAGGCCTTGCTGCTGCGCGCCCGCCGCTTTTTGTCAGAGTCATGAGCGGTTTTCTCCTTTCAGGGGATTCCGTATATATGCCTTTTCCCAGCCGGGGACAGGCCCGGCTGGGAAAAGCGGTTGATCTCAGCGGGTGTTGTAGCGGTCGAGCGCGGCCTGCTTAAGTTCGATAACCCTGTCGATATGATAGCTCTTCATCTGATCGACAAAGCTGTCAAAGTTATCAAGGCTTTCGCGGCCCATAACGAACTTGATAACCATCTCTTCCTTGTAGGCGTTGATGTTGGTTGTCATCGTAGCCAGCTCCTCAGCCTCCTCGGGAGTCTGGGTGACCGGCGGGAGCAGCACATCGGTCGCGTTATCCGAGTAGCGGTTCCAAAGCTCAAACGCTTCGCGAACGCGGGCGTTTCCATCCGGCAGCTTGATGATCGGACCGGGGGAGGGCATGTCGCCGCGGCTCCAGACGCCGAGCGCCTGCTGACGGGAGAGCCCGTCCGGATTATTTTCGATGAGATCGGTCATAACGGGGGATCCGTTTTCGATAACATAGCTCTCTCCTTCGATTCCGAAGTTCTTGAGCAGCCCGCCCTCTTCGGTGTAGAAGTAGTTGACCCATTTGGTCGCCAGCTCGGGATCCTTGCATTCGGTCGTAATCGCCATGGATCCACTGGTACGTACCTCCCAGGAATAGCTGTGGAAGAGTGGATTGCCGCCATCCTGCATTTTGGGATACTCAATAGGCCGCAGATCGTAATTGGGATCGCTGTCCTTTACCGCATTAAGGAAAAGGCCTATATTGCCGGCGGCATTGAGCGTAAATCCGGATTTCCCGCTTGTCATATTGGCGGCAACCGCCTTGTTGTCATTGGCGGCAAAGTCCGGATCGAGCAGCCCGCGGTCATACCAATCCCTGAGAAGGGTCAGATATCCCTTGTATTCCGGCTGGATGGGGCCATACATGACCTTCCCATCCTTCTGATAGTACTCGCCGCCTATGCCGAACGAACCGCAGATAATATCGCCCGATACAACTGTGTTCGGGCCGGTCGTGAAAGGCGCTTCCGCTCCCTTTTCGGTTTTAAACTTTTCAAAAACCGCGCCCCATTCATCAAGGGTTGTCGGATCCTCGAGGCCCAGCTCCTCCATCCAGTCCGAGCGCAAAAACGGACCGGACTGGGTCTTGCCGTTGCTCTCGCCGACCGCCATAAACGCATAGTAGGAGCCGCTGTCGGTCATGCTCTGCTTGGCGACCACCGGAGAAGACTGCATAAGTGCCTTGGCGTCCGGCGCATACTGGTCGATGAGATCGTTGAGCTTAATAATGATCCCATCGCTGATGGCTTTCTCCGGACCGCCGTTGTAGCTCGTCCAGCCATATTCAATCAGATCCGGCAGATCGCGCGAGGCGATCATCAGGTTAAACTGCTCCTTCTCCTGTCCCATAGTCGGATGAATAAAATCGAGGTGGACACCCGTCTTTTCCTCTACCACCGGATACATCCTGTTCTCCGCATAAGAGCTGATGCTGGCCGCCGCATTAGCGCTCAGGGATACCCAGTAGGTAAATGTCACCGGTTTTTCAGTGAGCGGTTTGTCATAGATATTCCCTTCTGCGGGCGCTTCCGAAGAAACGGCGGAAGAAGCCGGGGAGTTGGAATCAACGGCGGAGGATGCGGGATCTGCGTAAGGGGATCCGGCCGGAGCGCTGGCGCAGCCTGCGCAGAGCAGCGCGCAAAGCGTAAGGCAGAGGCCGGTTTTCATCGGATGTTTTCGTATCATTGTTTTTCCTCCTTAAAGGGTCCGGTGTCGGTCGCTTTCTTTGGCCTTTGGGAATCAGCCTGCGCCGCTCGGAAAGCGCCCTCCGGAAAGGCGAAAACGGCTGCGCGGCAGCTGACAAGGTTATTGTAGTCAAAAATCACAAAAAAGTAAATGATTATTCACGATTGATAGTGCATAAATTTTGACAATTCGATGTTTAGTTTTTGATTTTGGCGCTTAAATATTTACATTCCCCTCTCCCCGGGCCGTCTACCGATAGAAAACAGCGGCAGCCTGTGCTATAATCTGTTTATGGGATTGATATCCGTCCTGTTTTATATCCGCAGCTTTTCTGAAACAGATGAGAGGAGCTCCGCCCATGAAACTGTCCCCTCTTTGGGAAAAGATTGCCGGGCTGCGTGGCAGGCAGCCCGTGAAAAAAAGCGTTTTCTTTTCCTTTGTTTTTTCCTATATCGCTGTTTTGCTCGTTCCGCTCCTCTGCTCTATCGGTATTTTTCAGAATACCCGCAAGGGTGTGCAGCGGGAGATGCTTCAAACCAACCAGGCCATTCTTACCCAGAGCGCCCAGATGCTGGATAATGCAGTTAAAAATACCGGTACTTTCTGTCTGGAGCTTTCAATGAAAGAGAATATCTCCTCGCTGCTCTATATCCGTCAGCCGCTGGATGACAGCCATCGCTACCAGGTCAGCGAGGCCATTCGCAAGGAGCTAAGGAGCCTGTCGCCTCCCCGCTATTTCAGCGACTATTTTATCTATTATAACTATGGAGGCTTTGCGCTGTCCCCTGCCGCCCGTTATACGCCGGAAATCACCTATCAAACCTATTTTGCCTCCTCAGCCTGTTCTTTTGAGCAGTGGCTGGGGCTGATGGGAGAGAGGCACTTCCAGCAGGTTCTGGATTTGGGCGATTCGCTGCTTTATCTGCAGACCCTGCCCTATACCGGTGTGCAGGCCCCGGCCAATATTGCCATCCTTCTGGATAAGGGGAGGCTGCTTTCCCTGCTGGATGCGATTGAATGGGTGCAGCGGGGAATGTTCTTTGTTGTGGATGAGATGGGGGAGGTGGTGCTCACCAACCGCACGCTGGAGGATTGGGAGGCGCTCTCGCTGAAGCCCTCGGGTGACGGAATGCTCTCCGGGCGCTATGAGGGGAAAAGGGTGTTTGCCTCCAGCCGCCTCTCCTCGGAAAATGACTGGCACTACTATCTGGTGATGGATAACCACTATTTGAGCACCGCCAATGCATCAATGGGCGCCATCTTCTGGGCCTGGCTTCTGTTTGCGGCCTCGTTGGGGGTGCTGCTGGCTTTTCTCTTCTCCCGGCGCAACTACCGGCCTATTCAGGGGGTGCTGCGCACGCTCAAGGGAACTCAGGCCATTGAGGGGAATGTCAATGAACTGGTGCTCATTGATGCCTCGGTGAAGAAGATGATCCACCTCAATGCCGATATCCGTCGCCAGCTGGACATTCAGGATGACTATGTGCGGCAGAACTTCCTTTCCCGCCTGCTGCGCGGGCGGGTCGACCTCGCCAGCCTGGATGAGGGCACGCTCGAGAAAAACAAGCTGATTTTTTCTCAGGACAGCTTTTTGGTCGCGCTGTTCCATGTGGATGACTGCAGCGGTTACTTTTCCGACATGTCCGATAAAAATGGGGAATACCCGCTGGATTCGATGGACTATTCGCTCATTCTCCTGCTGCGCGAGCTGATCTCCCAGCAGTATACCGGCTATGTCTGCGAGGTCAACGGGCTGATCGCCTGCGCCGTCAATTTTTCTGCGGCACAGGCAGAGGCGGTTGTACAGCAGCTGAGCGATTCCATTGTCTTTGTGGAACAGACGCTGTTTATCCGCCTGACGCTGGCGGTCAGCGGTATCCATCACGCGCTGGTCGGTCTGCATGAGGCTTATGAGGAGGCCTACCGGACACTGGAAAGCTCACTTTTCAGCGGGCGGGCCCGCATTTTCCGTTATTCCCCGCCCGAGGAGCCGGCAGGCTATGGATATACCGCCGAGCTGGAACAGTCGCTGGCTGCCAACCTGCGTGCCGGCAGCATTGGCCGGGTGCGGGAAATACTGGATGAAATCTTCCAGACCGGGCTGGAGGAGGCCCCCCCATCCTTTGAACTGGCCCGCTGTTTTCTTTATAATGTGGCTGCAACCTTTATCCGCGTGATTGAGGGGATGGGGCTGCAAAGTGAGCAGCTATCTGCCCGGCAGATTGCCGGGCAGATAGGCAAGCTGCGCTCCGCCCAGCAGATGCGGGACTACCTCTCTAAAACGGCGGAGGAAATCTGCCGCCGCGCCAATGAAGGGAAGGAGAGCCACAATACGGTGCTTCTCGAGCGGATTTTGCGCTATCTTTGGCAGAACTACAGCGACAGCGGCCTGAACAATGAGCAGATTGCCCGGGAAATGGAGATCTCCTCCGCCTATCTCTCGCGCTTCTTCAAGCAGCAGACAGGCGATGGACTGCTCAGCACCATCAGCCGCATCCGGATTGAGGAGGCCAAAAAGCTTCTGCTTCAGGAGGGGAGGAGGCCGCTTTCGGAAATTGGCCAGGCCGTCGGTTTTGAAAATGTGGCTACCTTTATTCGGATATTTAAGAAATATGAAGGAATTACCCCTGGCAGATATGCCAGTCTGAGTGTTGCGCCTGAGGCGGCTTCCTCCCTGCCCGGCAGCGCCGTATTTCCGGCAGCGAAGGATGAAGCTGACAGCGCCAAGGGGCTGGCCGGGCAGCCAGGCGGGGAGTGAGCAAAAAGCAGGGACAGCTCCCAAACAGGGGAGGTCGCTGCCCGCCATATATCATTTTAAGGGAAGGATGCGATTCGGATGTTAACCTGCCACACCATCGACTGGCCTGCAATCCGCAAAAAAGTGAAAGAGAATGATTGGGCAAGGGCCTGCCTGCGCCAGATCAGGGAGGATTTTGCCTGTGTTATCGGGGAGTGCCCCTCCCTCCCGCCGCTCGAACAGAGTGAATGGGCCCATTACTACTTTTGTCCGGACTGTGCCGTGCGCCTGAGTTTCTCCTTTAGCGAACCCCACCACCATGTTTGCCCACTCTGCCATAAGGATCTGTCCGGCGGCGATTATGATGGGGCCTGGAGGAAGGCGGTGCATGGGTCGATTGTGAGTAATTTGGAGCGCGCCGCCGTTCTAGCCAATCTTTCACCGGAGAATGGCCCCTATACCGAATATGTCCGCCGGATGATCCTTTTTTACGCTGACCATTACCGGGATTATGCCGTGCATGGCCGGCATGCCGGGTATGGCAGGGTGATGCCCCAGAGCCTGACCGAGGCCATTTTTATCATCGAGCTGGAGCAGGTGCTGCGCATGGTGAGCGAGCTGAAGCTGTTCAGCGGGGAGGAATGGGCGCACATCCAGAAGGATCTTTTCCTGCCGGCGGCGGAGCTCATCCGTCCGCAGATCGATAAGATACATAATATCCATGCCTGGATGGTAAGCGCCGTCTGCGCTTGCGCCTCGGTGCTGGAGGACGGGCAGATGCTCAAAAAGGCCATTTATGGCCCCATGGGTTGGCTGGAGCAGCTGGAGCAGGGAGTCAATGAGGATGGAATCTGGTATGAAGTCTCCGCTGGCTACCACTTTTACAGCATGCATGCGCTCCTCTCCGGTGCCAGGATTGCGAAGGAAAACGGGATCCCGGTCTATCAGAACCCCCGCCTGCTGAAAATGGGGACTGGCATCTTCAAGCTTGCCTATCCGGATGGGCTGCTCCCAGCCTATAACGACAGCGGCACCGAGATCAGCCTCAGCAGCCATGCGCACCTGTTTGAAGAGCTCTATGCGCTGCAGGAAGACCCGGAATATGAAAATCTGCTCAGCTTCTGCTACAACTATGGCGGGGAGCATGGCTGTACTCCCATCAACGCCCTGCCGGACTATGTGCAGACCCCTTCGAGCGGCTTTGCCCGCAATTCCATCAGCGCCCTGCTCTATGGCAAGCCGGCGCTTTCCGGCGCAGCCGAAGTCCCCTCGGAAAGCGTGCTTTTGGAGCATGCGGGTATCGCCGTTCTGCGGCAGGGGGAGCTGCGCGCCGCACTGAAGTTCTCGCCGGACTGCGGCTGGCATGATCACTGCGACAAGCTTTCCCTCGAGCTCATCCGGGGCACCGAGCGCCTCTGCTCCGATACAGGGACTGCCGGATATGCCGCCCGCCTGACAAACGAATGGTGCCGCACCCCCTTGGCACACAATATGGTGGTGATCGACCAAAAGCGCCAGGAGCCCTGCAGGGCAAAGTGTTTGACCTATGCGCCCGAGCAGATAGAGGCTGAGGCCTGCGAGGCCTATCCCGGTGTTCGCCTGACGCGCAGGGTCCGGCTGCTCCCTTCCGGTATGGAGGATACCTTCACCATCGGCTCGGAAGGCAGCCACATCATCGATTATGCCTTCCGCTGCGCCGGACAGCTGCAGTGCTTTTTAGAGATGCAGCCAGCCGAACCCTTTGCAGAGGAAAACGGATATGACCAGCTGATGAATATACGAAAAGCAGAGACAGACAATACCTTCTCTGTCTGCTGGGAGACAGGAAAGAGCCGGGTAGTGCTTAAGATGGAGGCCTGTCCGGGCACAGAGGTCTTCCTGGCGGATTGTTTCGGCGTCAACCGCTCACAGCCGCAGTCAATTCTGGTTGTTCGCCGCCGGGCAAACCAAACGGTTTTCCGTGCCCTTTACCGCATAGAGAACTGCGAACACTAAAATTTGTGCGGATAGAACAGAAATCGGCCTCATGTAAGAAATGATTGAGTTATAGACAGAGCGGAGCGGCATCAGCGGTGCCGTGCCGGTTTTTATTGCCGCTTTAGCAGGAGAAGGGCGCGTTGCAAAACGAGCCCTGGTTAAGTATCACCGGCGAAGCCGGAGGCCCTGGAAGAGCATGAAAGCGGCGGCTCGCGCACAGAAAAAATTGACAATCGCACCACAATTGCAGCGGCCACCCTCATTAGGTGGCCGCTCTTTTATTTGCTTTCTTCTGCCGACTTACCCGCGAACGGGTCAATGTCACTCTTTCAGGCTCATCCGGTCTATCATTAGCCGCTGATTGTTGGAATTGGAACGATTCTATTTGCCATATCCGTATTTTGCCGCAGTTTGGATCAGGAAATATGCCCTATCCTGCAGGCGGCTTTTCTCTGCCGGGAGTGATTGCGGCGACAATCCCTGTAATGCCGGCTCAAAAGGGCCCGCATAAAATCTGCTCATATCAGGTAAGAAAATTCTTTCAATATATCAGAAAATTTTAAACGTAAAACAACTTCCTTTAGTATTCAGTCATATAAGTTTTCAGTTCATCAGAAATAATTTTTTTGAGTTTTTGCTAATTAGCCCGTCGCAGAAAATATACTTATTTTGCTTGTGAAAAAGAGTTATAAATATTCACAATATACAATAAATTCGACTGATTATAGTCATATATGTAATAGAACACTATTGGAAACACAAAGTGTTATTGTCTTATAGGGATGGACATGTTACGATAAAGATGCTTTTACGACATGTTTTCATAGCTTTTAACAGAATTTTATCCCCGGACCTGCAGCCTTTATGCTCAATCAATCATAAGCGGTTTGAAAGCAGCCAAATACAGGCCACTGGCCCGAGTAGATGGACTTATTTTCCGATAGGAGGTTTTTTCTTGTCCAAGCATAAAAACTGCTTATAAGCGACACGTCCACCAATTTGAGGACATCGCTTGCGAAAATTATCCGAAATGATTGGCAGCTGTATTTACTCATTCTCCCTGCGGTTGTTTATGTCTTTATTTTTCATTATATTCCCATGTATGGTGTGCAAATTGCGTTTAAGGATTTCAGTACCCGCCTTGGTATATGGAACAGCCCATGGGTTGGTTTCAAGCATTTTATTTGGTTTGTTACCTATCCCAATTTTGGAAAAATCATCTGGAACACTCTGTCAATTACTCTGTATAACCTGATGACCTATCCTATTCCTATTATCCTGGCGCTACTCATTAATGAACTGAATAACCAGCGTTTCCGTAAGGTGGTGCAGATGGTGAGCTATGCGCCGCATTTCGTTTCAACAGTAGTTGCTTGCTCAATGCTCATTCTTTTTACCGATAATAATAACGGACTGTTTAACCACATAATTCGGGCATTGGGTGGAACTGGGAGTGATTGGTTAAGCCGGCCTTCTCTATTCCCCAGCCTGTATGTTTGGTCAGGTGTTTGGCAGAGTGCCGGCTGGAGTACGATTATCTTCCTTGCCGCTTTGGCTGGGGTATCACCGGAACTATATGAGGCCGCTTATATGGATGGCGCTTCCCGCTTGCAGATCATTCTGCATGTCAACATCCCCGCTCTTGCGCCTACGATTATTACAATGTTTATCATGCGTGTAGGACAGATCATGTCTCTCGGGTTTGAAAAGATCTATCTGCTGCAAAATTCTTTGAATCTGGATGCCTCTCAAGTTATTTCCACCTATGTTTATGAAATGGGCGTGCGCAATGGGCAATTCAGTTATGCCTCCGCTATCGACTTATTCAACACGGCCATTAATATCCTGCTGCTTTTTGTGGTCAACAAAATCAGTCAGCGGATTGCAGATGTCAGCCTTTGGTAAGGGAGGGAGCAGATTGAGTATCCAAAAAACTGATACGCATCGAATCAAAAAAACAAGAGCTGACAGAACGTTCGATTTCTGCAATGTTCTCATCATGCTTTTTCTGATTATCATCATGGCATATCCGCTCTATTTTATTGTTATCGCCTCTTTATCTGATCCTTATAAGGTTATTAACGGCAAAGTATATCTGTGGCCGGTTGATTTTACTCTCGACTCCTATATTAATGTCTTTCGGGAAAACAGTATCTGGAAGGGATACTGTAATACCATTAAGTATGCTTTTAAGGAAAAGCGGCCGGACAGCTACCCTCTGGGCGGCGGTGCAAATGGTGATGACCCTCGCTCTTATCTTCTGAATGCCCTGGGATTCTTAGGCACCTATACAGGTGATAAAGGCTATAATATTGCCCTGCGGGAGGGTGAAATCGTTATCCCGGGCGGCGATCCTGTTTATAAAGAATATCTCACAATCATGAAGCAGCTCTATGATGACGGCATCATCAACCCCAGCTTGTTCAGCATGGAGAAAACGGCAATCGATGCGATGATAGCCGAAGATAAGACCGGAGCTATCCCGATTTATCCTTATCTGGCCACTCCGGAGGTGGAAAAATTCTCTCAGTGGGAAAGCGGTAATCCGCTCACCAGCGAGTGGAATAGCACACCTCAATGGCTTGCAGCTTCCCGCCTGATCGTCGGCGGCTGTGTAGTGACTGCCGATGCTCAGGAGGTTGAGACGATTATGAGATGGCTCGATTTCTTCTACAGCGATATGGGCGGCCTGTATATGCGGAATGGCCCTGCTTCCAATAGCGAGGATTGTATGGGTCTGACTAAAGGCTTTGCCATTCGGGAAGATGGCAGCAGCGTCTATCTGGATGTCGAGGATAAAACTTATGAAAGCAATCTGGTGCGCAATTATCAGCAGATGATGGGCTTCTTCAATGTGTTCGGCAACCGCTCCAACGCTGTTGGAGAGCCTGAAACGACTCAGCTTAATATCATGCAGAAGCTTTATGGCGCTCCCATAGCAGAAACCACTTATGATATGAGCAATGGCGATCAGAACTACCGGTACTCCTGTCTGCAGCATATGACTCCCTATGAAGTGGATAAATTTCCCTATATCATCTATTTTGATGAAGAGACCAACACGATTGTCAGCGATCTGGCATCGGTCATTCAGCCCTTTATTGAAACAGAGACGGCAAAGTTTATCACCGGCATTAGGGATATCAATGAATTTGATACTTATCTTTCCGAGCTGAAGGCGTTGGATTTTGAAACCTATCTGAACTATTACCGTAATGCCTGGTCCGCATAAGGGCGGGCAGAGAGCTTGATAAGGGAAAGGGTGAGATAAAAAAGCATCCGATCAATTTGCTGAGAGTCTATTCAACTAATTTATAGGAAGAGCGCGTTTCCAAATGTGCTTTCCGGATGTCAGGGTCTGTCGCAAAATACGCAGTATTTTGCGACAAACTCTTCCTATAAGGAGGGTATTAAATGTGTTTAAAAAACCAGTAAGTTTTCGGATGCGCCATCTGATTTCCTGTGTTCTTATTACGGCCAGCGCCTGCATCTGTATCAGCTTTTTAGTGCTCATATTATTTAACAGGCAAATCAACGATATCAAGGAAAAGGATTATCTGACGAAAATGAATCTTGCCGCCAACGATCTGGATGTACAGCAGGAAATCATGGAATCAATTTCCTATATGGTGAAAATCACGCCCTGCTATCGGGAATTTTATGCATCGCGCAACGCCTACTATGATCTGGATATCATTGAAGATATCACAAAGTTTCAGACCTACTCGCCAGTAGTAAGCAACTATTATTGTCTGCTCTCATATAGCGACAGTGTTTACAGTCCCAAAGGAAAGCTGGATGTTTCTGAGTTTATTTTTTATATCTTGGGTATCAGGGATGGGAGCATGAGCAAGAAGGATCTGCTGTCCTCCGATTCCTTTTGGATCAGGAGGCATCCTACAGAGCCGGGCGTCCTTCTTGCTGTAGCCCCGTTCAATATTTCTTCCCGTATCGGGGGTGAATTGCCTGATTCGCCTGATGCCTGCATGATTTTCTGTATTCCTGCCGGCTATCTTCAGCAGCGGCTCGAGCAGATCAGCGGCCTGTCGTCTAAGGGACTGAGCCTTTACTGGAATGAACAGCAGATTTGGGGAGATGAACTGGATACCGCCAGTCATGCTCTCCATGTCGTATCGGAGAGCGGAGGATTTCAGCTGTTTTCTACGCTTCCGCTTAACCAGATGTATCCGCAGAATAAAACATTTTCTATCCTTTATCTGATGGTTTTAACGGGAGTAACTATCCTGTTTGCCATGTTTGCTCTTTTAGCAGGAAAGAAGAGTTATTCCCCTTTCGATCGTATTATCAAAAAGCTGAATATTTCACCCAACGGGAATATTCATGATATTGAAAAGGAAATTGAGAAAATCCAGGAGAGCCATCATTATAACCTCGAGCAGTTCCAAAAAAATCTTCAGGAGATTGCACGCCAGCGCTGCGAATTGGTAAAGCGGATTTTGTTTGCAAAGTTGAACATCATTGATCGCAATGAAGGAATCGATGAGCTTATGGCCGAGGCAGGTATTTCACTGAACAGGCCGCTGTTCTGTGTTTTGGTACTGCGGTATAGCGGAAATGCAATCACAGAGGGACGCATGAGCCTTTTAGCGCAGTCCGCTTCCGATGGGGAAATAGGCGTCTATAGTGCGGGACTGTATAAACCGGGCTGCTTCATTCTGATAGTGAATCACTCGGCTTATGGGCAGGAAAAGGAAATCGTGCCCGTTTTGCAGGAAAGCCTGGAGGGGATGGATGCAGAGGTTACACTGGGCGATGTGTACGATGATGTTTCCATGCTGCACCTGTCTCTTATCAGTGCTTTTGCAAAACAGCAGGATCCCACCGCTGCGCAGGCAGATGTACCCATTGAAAACTGGTATGATGACCGGGACGTTTGGCTGGTGATGGAAGCGGCAAAGGAAGGGGATGCTGCAAAAGCGCATCAGTATCTGGCGGCAGTTGTCCATAAATTAAAGAGCAGCTATCCTTCCATCCTTTTTCAGCGCTGTATCTGTATGGACATTACCAACTGCTTACTGAAAACCCTGCATCAGATATCTCTCAGGCTTGATCAGAAATATCTGTACAGGCTTTCCATTGCCAACGACCTGAACGAGTTCCAGCAGGAACTGGATGTTGTGCTGGATCAAATCTGTGAGGCTGCGGAGCTGAGGAAAGAACAGTTGGAATACCGGGTGATCGACTACATTAAAGAGGTCTTCGATACAGATAAATTTACTATTTTTGAAATTGTAGAGCATTTTGGGCTTTCGGAGCGCGAAGTGGGCGCTATTGTCAAAAAAATTACCGGGATGCCCTATAAAGAATTCATTATTCACTTGCGGATTGAGCGCGCCAAGGAGCTGCTGGCGGAAGAGCGCTACAATGTCGCACAAACGGGCGAAGCGGCAGGCTATAGCAATATTCCCTATTTTATTAAGCTGTTCAGAAAAAATACAGGATACACTCCCGGTGAATATAAGAAAAAGATAGCATCCCAGGGCAGCTTTTAACGCACTGCTATCGCTGCTCCTGGTTTACAGACAGGTATGTTTATATGAAGGAAGGAAAAGAATATGCCTTTTCATACGAAATTTTTAGTCTTCAGTGATCTGCATGTCGATATCATGCCGGATGCTGTTGCCCGCATGCAGGTAATATTAGAGGCTGCTAAACAGAATGATGTTGATTTTCTTCTTGATTTGGGGGATACCATGTATCCTGACGTAGACTTTTTGCAGGAATATGCGCCGGAAAGCATCACCCTGCGGGAAAAGCGCGCATGGTTTATCTGCGACAGAGATGATGAGAAGAAGACAATCAACAACATGCTCGAAGCATGTAAAAAAACTGTCTGCCATGTACTCGGCAATCATGATCTGGATTCCTGTACCAAAAAGACGGCGTGCCGCTATTTTCATATGCCCGCTCCCTATTATTTCTTTGATGAAGGAGGTATCCGGTTTATCGCGTTGGATACGAACTTTATCCGGGAAGAGGAGCGCTATATAGATTTTTCCTATTGCAATTATCGTGACTATAAAACAGATCAAACGACTTGGCTGACAGAGGAGCAGTTTGCCTTCATTGAAAAAAGTGTTCAGGAGTTCACCGGTCCCTGCATACTTCTTTCTCACTGCTCGTTGGGAGATACCCGGCAGGGTATACACAATATGCTGCCGCTGCATGCGCTCATCCGCAGGCTGAACTGCTCTGAGCGCCGCATCGTTTTAGCCCTGAATGGACACACCCATCTTGACGGCGTTTGTGTGCGGGAGGGAGTTCCCATGATGAATGTGAACAGTGCATCAAATGTCTGGATTGGCCATAAATATGCGGCTACCCGCTACAGCGAGACCATAAGCCGCCTCTATCCGCATATCAAAGGGTGCGCACCCTATTAGGATGCACTTTTTGCCGTTATTGAGATCGATTCGAATGGCATCGTTGTTACCGGCCGTTCTTCCAGTTATGTCGGCCCCGGTCCTTATGAGCTGGGCTTCCCCATTCAGGAGCATTATCATGAAAGGTCGGCCTGCATTAAAGATCGAGTCTTCCCCATGGAACCGATGAAGGACACTGACCATCTGGCCTGATAAAAAATAAAATTATTTTCTGTCCGCCGTATTTTTGGATAAGATTTCTGTTTGTAAAAGAATATTATCCAAAATACAGGCGGACTTTTGTATCAACGCAAATTTCGCGACTGAAAAAGGAAGGATTAAAGATGAAGCAGGGATAAGGTACAATAAGATGCGCAAGAGAAAAACAAGCCCGGGGAGCCGGAATTTTCTGCATAAGCGTTTTTCCGGCTCCCTGGGAGCAAAGGCTATTATGAAATAAAAGTGGGCTTTTAAGGGTTTTGTATCCGCTTTCCTGCAGCAGGCAGCGCCTTTAAACGCCGGAGTAGGCAGAAAAGCCGCCATCGATGGGAAGAATAGTGCCGGTCACAAAGCTGGCGGAACTGGAGAGCAGATAGAGTGCCGCACCGACTACCTCCTCCGGTTCGCCGAAGCGGCCCACAGGCGTGGCAGAAAGGATTTTTTGAGTGCGCAGGGTGGGAGAACCATCCTCCCGATAAAGCAGCTGCCGGTTCTGGCTGGTTGCGAAAAATCCGGGAGCGACAGCGTTGACCCGGATGCCGGCCCGGGAGAAATAGACGGCCAGCCACTGGGTAAAATTGCTGACAGCCGCCTTGGCGGCCGAATAGGCGGGGATTTTTGTCAATGGGGTAAAGGCGTTCATCGAGGAGATATTCAGAATGCAGGAGCCGGGACGGTTAATCATATCCTCCGCAAAAATCTGCGAAGGGAGAAAGGTGCCCAAAAAGTTTAAATCGAAAACAAAGCGGACTCCTTCCTCCTCCAGATCAAAAAAGGAGGCCGCTTCTTCCGGCAGGCTGGAAGAAGGGAAAAATTCCTGCCCGGTGGTTGCGCGGGGATGGTTGCCGCCCGCGCCGTTAATCAGAATATCGCATTTCCCAAAGTCGGCAAGCACCTGATGGTGCACCTGCTGCAGCGAGTCGCGGTTTAATACATCGGCTTTATAAGCCTGTGCGCTGCCGCCGAGGTCGCGGATGCGCTGCACACATTTTTCCGCCTCCTCCGGCTTCAAGTCCAGCAGCGCAACGTTGGCGCCGCATTCGGCGAGCGCCTCGGCCAGAGGTGCGCAGAGAACGCCGCCCGCGCCGGTGACAACAGCGGTTTTATTTTTTAAGCTGATTTTAAAGGGCAGTTTCATGGCGATAACAAATTCCTTTCCGGGGAGCACATTTTCTGCCGCACAGGCGGCAAAAGCCGCTGCGCCGGATGAAAGCAGAAATCCCTTTAAAGCTAGCTTGTGCAGCAGGAGGTCGGAAAATACAGGCTCGTATCACCCGGCCGCATCTTTTGGGCCGGTTGAAAGAAGGATGGAGATTTTCACATATTCAGGATTTGAATAAAGCTTTATCCATATCAGTAGCCTATGTGAGATAAAAAAGAAACAAACAGGGCAGAAGGGAGAGCCAAACAGGTGGCTTTATCTTCTTTTTGACCGGCCTGGGAGGGTGCAGCTGATAAGGATAAAAGGCCTGTCTGCAAAATGAATTTTGTTTTGCAGACAGGCCTTCATAATTGGAAAATTCTTATTTTAGAAGAAAAAAGGCATATAAAAGCTTTTTTCACGGAAAGAAACCGACACATTTTCGAGTAGTTTTTATTTGAAATTGATACCAAGCTTTTCTGCGATTTCTTCCGGCGTCATCGTCTTTTTGGCCTCTTCGACGATGATTTTAATTTTTCCTGCTTTGGTTAAACGGGGACGAGGATTCTTAATGGCATCAATACGGTCTTCAAACTGAGCAATTTTTTGATCAGCAGAGCGTTTTACCTCTTCCTGCTTTTTGATTTTGGCCTCCAGCTCGGCAATCCGCTCTTCAGCTGGACGGGTGGCATGTTTGGGCATTTTAAAGCTCCTTCCTTAATTAAAAATATAATGGGATCTAAAATTTTCATCCTATTATACCACTACATATCTATTCTTGTAAATAAGAGATTGGCTGAAAGATATAAAATTTTTTAATCTTATTGCAGATAAAAAACGATAAAATGGTCACCCGGCTGTTTTGAAACAAACAGAAAGTCCCCCTTCTTTCGAGTAGCTCCTGAAAAAAGGGGGACTTTTATATCGCCCGGGGGAGACTCAGCGAACGACCGAGCCGTTCGGAACAGCCGGGTCAACAAACAATACCTTTACATCGTTTTCTCCGGCATCCGCTGCCAGAATCATTCCCTGGCTGAGCGCGCCGCGCAGCCGGGCGGGCTTGAGGTTGGCAACTACGACGACTTTTTTCCCGATAAGCTGCTCCGGCCGGTACCAGGCAGCAATCCCGGAAACGACCTGCCGGCCGCCCTGCCCGTCATCCAGCTGCAGGCAGAGAAGCTTATCCGATTTCGGGACTGGCTCGCAGGCGGTTACCTGCGCTACGCGCAGCTGAACCTTTGCAAAGTCGCCGATTTCGATAATGGTGGCCACTCCCTCCGGTTCCGGCTTTTTCTCCTCCTTTTTGGTCTCCTGTTTAGGAGGCTCCGGCTGCGTTTTGGCTTCTTCCTTCTGCAGCGCCTCCAAAGCGGCCAGCTCCTTCTTTTCATCAATGCGCGGGAAGAGGGTTTCTCCCTTGTGAACAGTTACCTCTGCCGGCAGCAGTCCGAAGGTGGCGGCGCTCTCCCAGCTGCAGAGCGCTTCCCCGGCACCGATCTGCTCAAAAATCTTCGGGGAGGTGGCGGGCATCACCGGCGTCAGATAGACGGCGCAGATGCGCAGGCATTCGAGCAGATTGTAGAGCACCGAGGCCAGCCGTCCCCGCTTTGCAGGGTCTTTGCCGAGCGCCCAGGGCATCGTTTCATCAATATATTTGTTGCAACGGCTGATGAGGCGGAAAATTTCGGTGAGCGCCTGAGGAAACTGCATGCCATTAAGCGCCGCTTCCACCTTTTCCTTCAGCCCGGCCGCCATGGCGGCGAGCTCCTCATCCAGCGGTGCGGGCTCCCGCTCTTTGGGCAGCCTGCCCCCGAAATACTTTTCCGCCATCGCGACCGTTCGAGAGAGCAGATTGCCGAGATCATTGGCAAGGTCGGCGTTAATCCGGCTGATGAGCGCCTCGTTGGAGAAATTGCCGTCCGACCCGAAGGGGATTTCGCGCAGCAGGAAATAGCGGATAGCATCCACCGAATAGCGCTCGCAGAGAATAAACGGATCAACGACATTTCCGACCGATTTGGACATCTTCCCCCCGTTCATCAGCAGCCAGCCGTGGCCATAGACCTTTTTGGGCAGGGGGAGATCGAGCGCCATCAGAATGGCGGGCCAGATAATGGCATGAAAGCGCATGATTTCCTTGCCGACCAGATGGATATCCGCCGGCCAGTAGCGCTCGAAGTCCTGATAGCGGCTGTTTTCATAGCCCAGGGCAGTGATATAGTTGGAGAGCGCATCCACCCAGACATAGACGACATGCTTCTGGTCAAAATCCACTGGCACCCCCCAGGTGAAGGAGGTGCGGGAAACGCAGAGGTCCTCCAGGCCGGGCTTGATGAAGTTATTCACCATTTCATTAAAGCGCGACTGCGGCTCCATGAAGTTCGGGTGCTCCTCATAGTATTTCACCAGCCGGTCCGCATAGGCGGAGAGACGGAAAAAATAGGCCTCCTCGTGCGCCTCCTGCACCTCGCGGCCGCAGTCGGGGCATTTGCCGTCGATAAGCTGGCTGTCTGTCCAGAATGCTTCGCAGGGGGTGCAGTATTTGCCGACATATTCCCCCTTATAAATATCGCCCTGCTCATACAGGCGGCGGAAAATCTTCTGAATGGCCTGCTCGTGATAATCATCCGTCGTGCGGATAAAGCGGTCGTTGGAGATATTGAGAAGCTCCCAGAGCTTTAAAAAGTTGGCGACGATACCGTCCACATAGGCCTTGGGAGTAACACCCGCCTCCCCCGCCTTGGTTTCAATCTTCTGCCCGTGCTCATCGGTGCCGGTGAGGAACATGACGTCATACCCCTGCATTCGCTTGTAGCGCGCCATCGTATCTGCCGCAACGGTGCAGTATCCGTGCCCGATGTGCGGCTGGCCGGATGGATAATAGATCGGCGTAGTGATATAAAACGTCGGTTTGTGCATGTTATGACCATTCCTTTCGTTCCCCTCGCTGGCAGGGATGGCAGCAGTGGGGAGGCAGTTTAAGCATATTTTACCACCGCCGGCGGATAAATACAATACGCAGTTAAAAAGCTGTTTTGAAAGATTAAGCGCCGGCTGCGGAAGAGTCAAAGCCTGCCATTCGGGTGAAAGGGCAGGCAGAATAAGCGAAAAGCGGTTATTGGAGAGGAAGCCATGGGCGCTCATAGCGCACCGGTTCTTCCTTCTCATTCAGAAGGTAGCAGGGCAGGTAAAGCCCTTGACCGGCCTTTATTTCAAAGCGCTCCGGCGAAACGAGGAGCTCTGGCGCGGCATGCTCCCGGATGAGGCGAACATAGTCCTCTATACCGCCCAGCGGTTTGGGGAGGGAAATGCCCATCAGCGGCATTCCAGGATGGGAGAGGTGGTTATCGGAACCGGCCGTTACGGGGAGATGATTCTCTTTGGCATAGCGCATGGCACAGGCATCGCTCAAAGGGTCGTTGCCGGCGTTGGCAATTTCAACGCCGTCTGCAAACTGCAGCCCCAGAAGAATCCGGCTCAGGTAGTCGCGTTCGCGAAAGGGATGTGCCTGAATTACGCAGCCGCCCCACCGGTGGACCTCGAAAAGCTGCTCCGCACGCGTCCATAAAGCGGCCTCGGGGTGCTCCAGCAGCCACGCGGGGCTCAGGCCGTATACCAGATAATCGTCCCCCTCAAAGGTCTGTTCCCAGCCGAAAAAAACATCCAGCCCGAGCCGAAGACCCTCTTCTTTGGCATCCTCATAGCCGGAGCAGAACTGCTCTATCTGCTCCCTCCAGGGCAGGCGGCGGTCTACGGCTGTATTGCCGCCGAAGAAATGATCGGTTATGATAATCCCCTGATAGCCGCGGTTATAATAAAACTGTGCATGTTCTTTACCGGTAGAAACCCCGCAGGCACTGCCCTGGCAGGTATGTAAGTGTGTCTCATATAAATAGTTCATGGAAGCCTCCTGAAAGATAAATTGAAAAGCGCCGCAGGCATTTTGCCTGTTTGAAGATGAAAAAGCCGCAGAAGAAAGAGGCAGGCTGTCCGGCGCCTTTTCCTTGTCTAATTTGTCCGGGAAACCGGTGGACTTATAGTGTTAAACAAAGAAGAATGCCTTCGGACAGATGCTTTTATTTTATCATAAACCGGCAGATTTCTCAATCCGATTTGAAATAAAAGGAATTTAAGGGTCCTTTCGAAATGGCAGAATTGTTTTTGTAAAACAGGGGAAACGGATGGGACATTGATTAAAATCTGTTCCTTTCGACAGCCGGTACAATTACGTGAAGTCCATTGAAAGGCCGGCCTTACAGATATAAAGCAGAAATTGGATTGAAGGACGCATATATTTTTGAACGGTTCCTTTTCCCCTGTTTTTTGAGGGCAGATATTTATCGGAATATTTGAAACGGACGTTTTATTTTTGGAAATTTATTTGACAGGTGTTAAATGTATAAACGCTCCCTCAAGCGTATAAGAGGGGCAACAGTCAGCTTTGGCGTTTATAAACCGATGTGCGGCCGGGAATATGCCGGGCGTTTTTCTGTCTGCCGGCGGAAAAATTAAGTGGGAAAACGGTTCGCAAATACAGGCGGATTATGGTATAATAGCCGCAGAGCGGCTACTATACGCCGATTTATTCGGCCGCCCTACGGGCATGGCCGATTCATCTGTTCTCTGATATGGTTGCTGAAAGGAGAGGGGCTCTTGTTTTACCATGCGTCGCCGATTGCCGGTATAGAGTGCCTTATCCCGCATGTATCTGAGCACAGCCGGGGGATTCCGCAGGTGTTTTTTTCGAAAAAGCGGGAAAATACGCTGCCCTATCTCTGCAACGCCATCCAAAAGTATTGCCGGGAAACCGGGTTTTTGTGGGATGGCCCATGGACGAACTGGGGGCCCTACGTTTTTTCGGCAGATGGGACGCTGCGCCTGGAGGAATATTATCCGGATGCTGCCGCGGATACTTACCGGGGCGTGTCCGGATATATCTACCGGGCGGCGCGGCTGCCGGATGCCGCCGTTCTCCCCGGCATACCGGATGCGTTTATGAGCGGGCAGGCCGTTCCCGTTCTTGGCTGCGAGTTTGTGGCGGATGCCTATGCGGAGATTTTAAAGGCACAGCGGGAGGGAAAAATAACCCTCCTGCGCTATGAAGAGCTGGACGGGAGGAGGCGCGAGCGGGTAGCGCACATGGTGAATCAGGAATATGCGGGTGCAGCAGCGCACCCGGAATACCGCCATTTTTTAAGAGGAAAATTTGGAGCGCTTTTACAGACGAAAACAAAGGAGAATACCGACTGAGGAGGCAGGCAGAATGAAATGCAGCATTTCCCACGCACCGATGGGCTGGAACAGCTATGACTACTATGATACCACCGTCAACGAGCAGCAGGTGAGGGCCAACGCGGAGTTTATGGCAGAGCACCTCAAAGAGGCCGGCTGGGAATATGTGGTGGTGGATATCCAGTGGTATGCGAAAAATCCCGGCAGCATGCGCGAACAGTATCAGTATATCCCCTTTGGCGGACTGGAGATGGATGGCTTTGGCAGGCTGCAGCCGGATGTCGAGCGTTTTCCATCCTCGGCAGGCGGCAGAGGCTTTGGCCCGCTGGCAGAATATATCCACAGCCTGGGCCTTCGCTTCGGCATCCATATCATGCGCGGCATTCCGCGGCAGGCGGCGGAAAAGCACCTGCCGGTATGGGGAGCGGATGTAACGGCTGCGGATATCGCCGACCCCTCCTCCATCTGCGGCTGGAACCCGGATATGTATGGAGTCCGAAAAAACGTCAGCGGTGCTCAGGAGTATTATGATTCCATCATCAGCCTGTATGCGGACTGGGGAGTGGACTTTATCAAATGCGATGATATCTGCAATACCAATCTGTATCCGCATAACCCCTATTCGGCCGCGCACGAGATCGAGATGCTCCAGCGCGCCATTCAGCGCTCGGGCCGGGAGATGGTTCTCTCCCTCTCCCCGGGGCCGGCGCTGATTGAAAAGGCCTGGCACTATCAGAAATATGCCAACATGTGGCGCATTACCGATGATTTCTGGGATGACTGGGCGCTGCTGCGCAATATGTTTGATCGCTGCGAGCTCTGGCAGGATCACCGGCGGGCGGGCTGCTATCCGGATTGCGACATGCTGCCGCTCGGAAGGCTCGGCAAGGGCTTCGGCGCCGAACGGAATACTCGATTTTCGAAGGAGGAGCAGCGCTGCATGCTGAGTCTGTGGTGCATTTTCGGCTCCCCTCTGATGATCGGCGCGGAGCTAACAAAGCTGGACAGCGAAACCCTCTCGCTGCTCAAAAATCAGGAGGCCTTTCGCCTAACGCACAGCGCCTTTCAGGGACGGCAATTTGAGAAAAACGACGGCTGCGCCATCTGGAGCAGTAAAAACCGGGAGACGGGCGAGCGGTATATCGCCCTGTTTAATTTCCTGCCGGCACCGCAGGAAATCTCCTGCCTTCTCACGGAGGTAGAACAGTTTGCAGAGGACTTTACCCCTGTTTTAAAAGCGAAGGAGCTTTGGACGCAGGAGGAGATACCGCTGCAGGGAGAGCTGCTGGGGGCCCGGCTGGCACCGCACGATGGGAAACTTTTTAAACTGATTGGATAAATTTATATTTTTATACAGAAATTGCGGGAGGACGGGACAAAATGAACGTAGAAATCAGGGACACCTTTTATCTGGATGGGCAGCCGCTGCAGATTATTTCCGGCGCTATCCATTATTTCAGGGTGGTGCCGGAATACTGGCAGGACCGGCTGGAAAAGCTTAAGGCGCTGGGCTGCAATACGGTGGAAACCTATATCCCCTGGAACATGCACGAGCCGAAGAAGGGAACCTTCTGCTTTGAAGGGATGCTGGATGTAGAGCGTTTTATCCGGCTGGCGCAGGAGCTGGGGCTGACTGTCATTTTGCGCCCCTCCCCCTATATCTGCGCCGAGTGGGAATTCGGCGGCCTTCCCGCCTGGCTGCTGGCGGAGGATGGGATGAAGCTGAGGCTTTCCTACCCGCCGTTTCTGCAGCATGTAGAAGACTACTACCGGGTACTGATGAAAAGGCTTGTCCCGCTGCAGGCGGACCATGGCGGGCCGGTGATTCTCATGCAGGTGGAGAATGAATATGGCTCCTATGCCACCGACAGAAGCTATCCGGCGGCGCTGCGGGAGATGATGCGCAGGCAGGGGATCAGCGTGCCGCTGATTACCTCGGATGGGCCCGCTACCGAAAGCCTGCTGGCGGGAAAGACCGAGGGCGCTTTGCCTACCGCGAATTTCGGATCGCAGGCTGCCGAGCGCTTCTCGGTGCTGCGGGAGCACACGCAGGGCGGCCCGCTGATGTGCACCGAGTTCTGGATAGGCTGGTTTGACCACTGGGGCAGCGGCGGGCATGTGAAGGGGAATCTGGAGCAGTCGGCAAAAGACCTGGACGAGCTGCTTCGACTGGGGCATGTCAACTTCTACATGTTTGAGGGCGGCACCAACTTCGGCTTTATGAACGGCTCCAACTACTACGATGCACTGACGCCGGACGTGACCTCCTACGATTATGATGCCGTTTTGACCGAGGATGGGCAGATTACCGAGAAATACCGGCGCTATCAGCAGATTATCCGCAAATACCGGGAAATTCCGGAGGTGCCGCTTTCGGCCGATATCCGCCGCAAAAACTATGGAAAGCTGCCGGTCCAGCAGAAGGCAGGGCTGTTTTCCATGCTGGAAAAGCTGAGCGGGCCGGCAGAAAGCATCTTCCCCCAGTCGATGGAGCGGCTGGGGCAGAGCTATGGATATATCCTCTACCGTTCGCTGCTTGAGACCGAGGAGCATATAGATAAGCTCCGCCTGCGTGGGGCGAACGATCGGGCGCAGGTGTTTATAGACGGCAGGCCCGCCGTTACCCTCTATGACCGGGAGCTGCTCGAGGAGGCAGAGCTGGGTGTTTCCTTCGAGCGGGGTGCCGTTCTGGATATTCTGGTAGAAAACATGGGGCGGGTGAATTTCGGCCCCCGGCTGGAGGAGCAGCGAAAGGGGATTGACCAGTGCGTTCAGCTGAACGGGCATATGCAAAACGGCTGGCGGCAGTATCCGCTGCCGCTCGACGATATTCGCCGGGTGGACTTTTCGGCCCCCTTTTCGCCGGGGCTTCCGGCCTTCTACCGCTTTACCTTTGAAGCGCAGGAGCTGGGGGATACCTTCCTTGACTTTGCAGGCTGGGGGAAGGGTTGCGCCTTTGTCAACGGCTTTAACATCGGCCGGTTCTGGGAGATCGGGCCGCAGAAGCGGCTCTATATCCCCGCGCCGCTTTTAAAACAGGGGGAGAACGAAATTATCCTCTTTGAAACCGAGGGTAAAGCGGCAGAGACCATTGCGCTTTGCGATGAGCCGGATATCGGCTGAGAGGGGAAGAGACAGCATGTGGAACTATGCCTATCAGGTGCCGGAGAAAAGAAAGGTGCGCTATATTATCCACAGCGACTGCAAAAACGAGGCGGATGACCAGTACACGGTAGTGCATGCGCTGATGATGGACCGCTTTGATGTGCGCGGTATTATCGCCGGCCACTTTGACGGGGGAGGAGGGGAGCGCTTTCCCGGCCACCGGACGGCCGACGCCAGCAAAGAGGAGATTGAAAGGCTGTTGGCGCTTTTGGGGCTGACGGGAAAATACCTGGTGCTGCTGGGGGCCAGTCAGGCGCTGGCGGATGAGCGCACCCCGATAGTGAGTGCCGGCGCGCAGTTTATCATTGAGGAGGCGATGCGCGACGACCCGCGTCCGCTCTTTATCGGCATGCAGGGGGCGATTACCGACCTGGCCTGCGCCATTTTGCTGCGGCCGGAAATCTGCAGCCGGATGACCTGCATCTGGATTGGCGGCGGGGATTATCCGCAGGGCGGGCCGGAGTTTAACCTTTCGCAGGATATTCATGCGGCAAATATCGTCTTTCGTTCGGCCATGCCGCTCTGGCAGGTGCCGCGGGGGACCTACAAGCAGTTTGCCGTTTCGCTGGCCGAGCTGCAGCTCAAGGTGCGTCCCTGCGGGGAGATCGGCCGCTATCTCTTCGAGCAGCTTGAGCAGTTTAACCGGGAGGTACCCGGGTCGGATGCCTGGCCGCAGGGGGAGAGCTGGACGCTCGGAGACGAGGGCTGCATCTGCGCGCTGCTCGAGGAAATCCAGCGCACGGCCGGCTACCGGCTGCTCCCCGCACCCCGCGTAGACCGGAAAACGATGGCCTATCTCCCGGCGCAGGAGGAGGGGATAAGGCCTATCCGGGTTTATCAGCAGATGGATGTGCGGCTGGATTTGGAGGATCTGTTCGCCAAACTGCGGCTTAATTTCCCTGCCCGGCAGCCCGGATAAGCGGGGGTTCGCAGCCCTGCCGGGTACAAAATGGCGCGGGCAGGGGGGCAAGAGGCTTTGGTTTTTTCCCTGTTTGACTCTTCTGTGAGCAAAAACGCCTGCAGGCCGCACCCGGCCTGCAGGCGTTTTTAAAGTGGGGGGAGCTTACCACTCGGCAATTGAGCCATCCTCATGGCGCCAGACGGGGTTTTTCCAGTTGTGGGGGCTGCGGTTTTCCTCGAGAACCAGCTCCCGGTTGACCTCGACCCCCAGTCCGGGACGGCGGGGGAGCTGCACAAAGCCCTCAGTAAACACGAAATCCTCCGGGTTTTTGATATAGTCGAGCACGCTTTTCCCCACATTATAGTGGATGCCGATGCTCTGCTCCTGGATGACGGCGTTATAGCTGCAGGCATCCACATTCAGGCAGGCGGCCAGCGCAATGGGGCCGAGCGGGCAGTGAGGGGCGAGCGCCACATCATGGGCCTCGGCCATTGCGGCAATCTTTTTTACCTCGGTGAGGCCGCCCGCATGGGAGAGGTCGGGCTGAACGATATCGATGCCGCCCGCCGCAAGCAGCCGCTTAAAGTCCCATTTGGAGAACAGCCGCTCGCCAGTGGCGATGGGCAGGTTGCAGCAGGCGGCAATTTCCCGAAAATTCTCCATGTTTTCACAGAGCACCGGCTCCTCTAAAAACATCGGGTCAAATTCCTCCAGCTTTTTGGCCAGCACTCTGGCCATCGGCTTATGAACGCGGCCATGAAAATCGATGGCGATGCCGAAATGTTTGCCGCAGCTTTCCCGAATGGCCGCCACCCGCTCGAGTACGGCATCGATCTTATTATAGGAGTCGACCATCTGCAGCTCCTCGGTCGCGTTCATTTTAACGGCGGTGAAGCCCGCCTCCTTCTTTTTTCTGGCCTCCTGTCCCACATCCGCGGGGCGGTCGCCGCCCACCCAGGAATAGACGCGCATCTTATCCCGGCAGGCCCCGCCCATCAGCTCATAGGCGGGGGCGTTGAAGAGCTTGCCCTTGATATCCCACAGCGCCTGGTCAATGCCGGAGATGGCGCTCATCATCACTCCGCCTCCGCGGTAGAAGCCGGCGCGGTAGAGGGTGGTCCAGATATCTTCAATGCGCCGGGGGTCTGCGCCAAGGAGATAATCCTTCATCTCCTCCACGCAGCTGAGCACCGCGCGGGCATGTCCCTCGAGCACCGCCTCTCCCCAGCCGCAGAGGCCATCCTCCGTTTCTATTTCCACAAAGCCCCAGCGCGGGCGGACAAGATAGGTGTTTACGGCTTTGATTTTCAACAGTCTCTCCTCCTTGCGTTTTATCCGGCCTCCGTTTCCGCCGGTAAAAGCGGGAAAACGGAGGAATCGCTCTATCCCGCCGGCCTTTCGCCGGCGGCATTTACTTCTTTCTTACCCGCTCAATCTGCGCCGCCATGCCGGCCACATAGGCCGAGCAGGCTGCCCAGTCCTCCTCCTTTAAGGCCTCTTTGGGGACGATGCTGCTGCCCAGTCCCACACCGAGATAGCCCTGCAGGAAAAAATCCTCCAGATTGCCGGGATTTACGCCGCCGATGGCGACATAGTCGGTCTCATCCAGCGGCCCCTTGAGACTTTTGATGTAGCCGCGCGGCATATTCCCGGCCGGGAACAGCTTGATGGTGGAAAATCCGTGCCGCAGGCAGGCGGTGACCTCGGAGGGGGTCAGCGCGCCGGGCAGAAGGGCAACGCCGTTTTTTTCGCAGTAGGAGAGCACCTGCTCATCGCTCGAGGGGGAGAGCAGAAACTGCGCCCCGGCCTGCAGCGCAGCCTCGGCCCGCTCCACTGAAATAGCGGTGCCCGCGCCGATGAGCGCCTGGCTGCCGAACTCCTTTTTCATGAGAGCAATCTGCTCGAGCGCATGAGGGGTGTTGAGCGCCACCTCGAAGAAGCGCACGCCCCCCTTCATGACCGCCTCTACATAGGGCAGCGTTTTTTCTAAGGGGACATTGCGCAGAATGGCGAGCAGCGGGTTTTCCCGAACAATTTTTCGCATATCCATTTTTCCTGTCCTCTCCCTTCATCGGAACAGCTCGGGCTTTTCCTCAAGCCGCAGCTGCAGCTGGCTGCGGGAGGGATAGCTTTCGATATCCCCCAACGTTTCGGTGGCCATCGCGCCGGCGATGGCGCCCATGCGCCCGCAGCTTTTTAAATCCCGGCCTTCCAGAATCCCGGAAAGGAAGCCGGCGTTAAAGGCATCCCCCGCGCCGATGGAGTCCACCGTGCGGCAGGGGAACGGCTCTATCTTTAAAAGGCGCTGCCGGTCGGCCACCCAGGCCCCGTGCCCGCCATCCTTGATGGCGATAAAGGCAGCGCCCTTTTCGCGCAGCAGCGCCGCAATCGCCTGCGGCTCGCGCGAGCCGAGCAGCTCCTCTGCCTCATCCAGCCCTAAAAGGGCAATGCGGGAGGAAAAGAGCAGCTCTCTCAGCAGCGGACGAAAATCCCGGCCCGTCCAGAGCTTTTTGCGGATATTGGGGTCAAACCCCAGCGGGATGCCGCTCTTAGCCGCGTAATCGGCCATTTTTCGGGCGGCCTGTTCGCAGCTTTCGCTGAGCGCCGGGGTGATTCCCGTCAGGTATAAAATGGAGGCCCCGGCCAGATATTCCTCCTGCAGGTCCTCCGGGGACAGGCAGCTGGCTGCGGAGTTTTCCCGGTAATAGAAAACCTTCGTCTCGCCGCTGCCGGTTTGTTTGAGCATCAGCCCGGTGCGGTGCTGCGCATCCATCTGAACATTTCCGGTATCCACCCCCTCGCCGCGGATGGCGCCGAGCAGGTAATAGCCCATCTCATCCTCACCCAGGCGGCTGATCCATCCGGCGCTGTGGCCAAGCTTGCAGAGCCCGACGGCGAGATTGCTTTCGGCGCCCGCCATTTTCAGGCGGTATTCATGAACATAGCGCAGCGGCCCCGGCTCTGCCGGGGCCATCACAGCCATCGTTTCCCCGAGGGTGACAACCTCTGGCATCTTCTGCATTCCTCCCTGTGTGTATACATGTATATACTGTCCGGCCTGTTTTTAAGCCCTTGTTCCCCTTTGCGCAGGAACGACAGAGGAGCAACCGCCTGCCAAAAACCGCTCAGTCAATCCGCAGCCGGAAAACGATGGGCTTGTCGCTTTTCATCGGGGTTTCCAGCCGCAGACCGGCTTCATCCCGGCTCCAGCGCGGCTTTTCGCTGCAGCCGAGCAGCTCGATATCCCGGATAATCCCATGGAAATTCGCCTGGCGGGAGGCGTCCTGCTCGCCCAGCGAGCGGACGAGGTAAACGCCGTTTTCGCTGCATCTGAGTGCGGTAACATATAAAAAGCCGTTCGCGGTGGTAAAGCGAAAATCCGCCGGGGTGAAGTTTTTAGCAATACCATCTGAAAACTGCCCTTCGGTAATCTGCGTCGGCCCTTCTCCATATTTTCTCCAGACCCGCGTGCCATAGATGGCTTCCCCGTTTATTTTCAGCCAATCTCCCATCTGCAGCAGGATCGATTCATCCTCCGCCGAAAAGCTGCCGTCCGCCTTGGGGCCTACGTTGAGCAGCAGGCAGCCGTTTTTGCTGACAATATCGATAAGGTCGCAGAGAAGATCCCCTGCCGGGCGGAACTGGTTGTTTTTTGTGTAGCACCAGGAATTGAGGGCAATCGCCGTATCGGTCTGCCAGAAATAGGGCTTCATCTCCGCAAACTGTCCCCGCTCTATGTCCGGCACGGCGGTGCCGAAGAGGAAGGCATCGTGTTTATAGTTGATAACGGCATCGCTGCCCCACTGCGCTGCCCGGTTGTAGTAATAGGCGGCGAATTTCTGCAGATAGGGGCGGATGGCGCTGTGCTGCACCCACCAGTCAAAGTAGACAATTCTTGGCCGGTAGCGGTCGGCAAGCTCGCAGGTGCGCACCAGCCAGTCCTGCAGAAACTCCTCCGAGGGGGCCGGCTCGCCGAACAGGTCCTGCGTATCCGGCTCCGGCATGGCCGGCCAGTAGAGGTCGCCCCGCTTTAGCGGTTCTTTGATATCGCTCTCAAATTTTTTTCCGTGCCCCATGAAAAACCAGTGCTCTGCGCGGTGGGTGGAGGCGCCCACCTCCATGCCCCGCCGCTGGCAGCTCTCTCTAAGCTCGCCCAGAACATCCCGCCGGGGGCCCATTTCACAGGCGTTCCAGTGGGAAATTTCGCTGCGGTACATCTGAAACCCGTCGTGATGCTCGGCAACCGGCACTACATACCGGGCGCCGGCTTTCTGAAAGAGCTCCGCCCATCTTTCCGGGTCAAAATGCTCGGCGCGAAACAGCGGAATAAAGTCCTTATAGCCGAACTGCGCGTGGCTGCCATAGGTCTGCAGGTGGTGCTCATATTCCGGCGTGCCCTCTATATACATGTTGCGGGGATACCATTCGTTGCCGAAGGCGGGCACACTGTAAACGCCCCAGTGGATAAAAATTCCGAATTTTGCGTTTTGATACCAATAAGGAACCTGATAGCGGGAGAGCGATTCTCCGCTCGCCTGGTAGGGACCTTCGGCGATGACCCTTTCAATCTCCTGAAGATACGGATGCATATCATACATGTGCGGTTTCCTTCCTTCTCTCAAACTGGCCGGATGTTTAAGTCTTAACGATAAAGCCCTCCGGGTCCCAAAGGTCCTCCCAGCCACAGGCGCCTTCCCACAAGAACACCTGCCCTTTAATCAGCCGGCAGTTTTTGTTCTCCCTTTCAATCGCCTGCATCTGCTCGGGGGTGAGCGGGTCCTCGCAGACGCACCGGAGGTTGGCGGTATACTGCTCCTGCTTCACCGAAAAGGGGATAGGTACCTGCCCTCTCTGCGCTGCCCATTTCAGGCAGACGAGCGCCGGATGGATATGGTGCGCCTCAGCCGCCGCCAACACGGCGGGCAGCTGGGTATCTGCCACATCCCCCTTCGTTCGGTCCCGCTGCGGCCGGGAGGGGGAGCCGATGGGGCAGTAGCCGATGGGCAGAATGTGATGCTCTTTGGCGTAGTTAAACAGCTCCGGCTGCTGAAAGGAGGGGTGCAGCTCCATCTCCAGGGCTGCGGGCTGTATTTTGCACAGCGGCAATACCGCCTGCAGCTTCGGAATGGTCATGTTGCTCATGCCGATATGGCGCACCAGCCCCTCCTCTACCAGCTGCTCGCACTGCCGCCAGGCTGTCATAAACTCTTCTGCGGAAAACGGCCGTGCATCCGGGCTGCGGGCATCCCCGCTGCAGCCCGGGGCATGGTAGTTGGGAAAGGGCCAGTGGACAAAGTAGAGGTCCAGATAGTGTAACTTTAAATCCTCAAGGCTCTTTTTGCAGGCGCGCAGTACATCGCCCTCCCCGTGCATGTCGTTCCATACCTTGGAGGTGACAAACAGCTCCTCCCGGCGAATATCCCCCTGCTGCAGGAGGCGCTGCAGCACCTGCCCTATCTGTCTCTCGTTTTGATAAACGCTGGCGCAGTCGATCAGCCGGTAGCCGCAGCGGATGGCCCCATAGACCGCCTCGGCGACCTGTTCGGCGGAGTATTTATCCGAGCCGAAGGTCCCGAGGCCGATGCAGGGGATTTCTGCCCCTGTATAGAGCTTTCTGCAGGGCGGCAAAGCCGCTTTCACTTTTTCCATTTCCTTTCCTCCCTCATTCTTCTGAAAACAGGGCAGGCCGGAGCACTGTTTTCGTCTTTTGCCGCCTTTTCTTTTTCCTTCATAAGCCGGCGGCCGTCAAAGAATTTTCGGATGTTTGGCTTCTCTTTTCATTATAGCGGTTTTCCGTTTTTATACAAGCGTACTTTCTGCAAAAACAGGCATTTTGTATTCCCGAGAGGGAATACACCGGCAAGGCGGTGCTCTCCATGCGGTGGACGGTGAAGGGCCTTGGGGTTTCCGCAAAAGCGGAGGCAGAGCCGGTGAGGGCTTTCATATCTTTGTTCTGGCCGCGAGTCCTTTGGGAGTCCCTCCGGCTTTTGCGGCTTCTTTTCGGCATACGGATTCTCTTTTTTCAAAAAAGTACAAAAAATGTGAAAATACCCATTGACAAATCCTTGCGCCGTGTGTATAATAATTAAAGTCAGGTCGGGAAAATAAAGATGCTGCTATGGCTCAGTAGGTAGAGCGCGTCCTTGGTAAGGACGAGGTCACCAGTTCAACTCTGGTTAGCAGCTCCATAAAAATCCCTCGGAATCTTGCGGTTTCGAGGGATTTTTGTTAATTTTGAAAGCTTTTGCCTTGTAAGCAACGCTTCCCTTTCCTTATTCTTTTTCATGCGCTTATGCAGTGGCCTGTCCCATCCGGACAGGGCACATTCCGGCGTACTGTACAGACAAGGGGCATTTCCCTGCAAAAAAAAGCTGCTGCGGCCTGCTTCTGCCGGTAACAGGAGCAGAGATTTACCTGCAAAATATAAAGACGCCTGCTTTTTACAGATCGGTATTTTTTTCTGCGGCAATAGGCTATAATGAAGACGGACTGCATAAGCAAACGGCGCGCTAAAGGGGGGGCCATTGTTGCAGATGTCCGAAAACAACAGGGAAAGGAATGCCTGCTCATTCTGTGAACAAAAAGCTTTTCGCCGCGGGGGGAGCGCTCCTGTGCGTTTTGCTTTTGGCGGCCGGTTATCTCTGTGGAAGCCTGACGGCAAGGGAAAAGGAGCCGGATGCCGCCCCGGTAAAAACAGAATTTACTGAAGAGGGCCTGCCGCGCATGCTGCCCTATGCGCAGGCGATTTATGATGCTTACCTGAAGCCGATTTCTGTTACCGGCGTTTTGTGGCAGAATTTTTTCCCAAAGGATATGTCGCCGCTTTATGGAGAGGGGGAGCTGCTGCTCCCGCTGGCCGCGGCGCTGGGGGATGGGGAAGACCTGGCTCTGTGCATGGAGGGCCTGCTTTCTGCCGGATATGTGGATGAAGTGCTCACCCGCTGTTTCGTCCTGCAGCCGGACAGTATCCGCCGGGCCTGTGAGGAGACCTATCTCCCTGAGAAGGATGCCTATTCGTTTTATGGTCTGGGGGGCGGACCGGCGGTCCCGGTCGTAACAGGCAGCAGGCTGGTGGGGCGGCAGATGACTGTCTCTTATACCTGGTATCTTGGCAATCCGGCCGCAGAGGACTTTTCCTACCAGCCAGGCGACAGCGGGGAGCTGACGATCGATTTTTCTACAGAATCCGTTTGGTATATTAAAAACAGAATTATACAAAATATAGCCTGATAAGCTGCCCAAGGAGAGAAATAGTGCTTGACTTTTTTCTTTCCGGCTGCTATAGTGAGAAAGCGGCCAGCAAGGGATTGCTGGAATAATCAGATAAAGGATGGTATTTGGATGTCGGTTTTGTCTGTAGAGGTTTGCAACAACTGAATTGCGGGTAAAAAACGGCTGGAGGCGGGAAGCATCCCGTCTGGTTTGTTTTGCCCGCATGTGGCAGGTGCTTTTTGCCCTGCTGCGCCTCCGCCTTTACAGACTGCTTTTTATTCCAGAGCCTGATTGTATACCGCGCGGCCCTGCTGTGGCCGCGGGGCGGAGGTAGTGCAAAAGATGAAATCTTTTGCACTACCTCTTTTGTATACAGCCGGAAAACGCACAGGCCCGCAGAAGCACTCTGCCCCCTGCTGACAGGGAGGGCGGAAGGCTTCTGTGGGCTTTTTCCGTTTAAAAATCAAGTTTGTTTTAGAACAGGAGAAGATAAAAGAATGAATCCGGTTTTTACGTTACTGCAGTTTGAAGATATCCGCGGGCAGCTTTGCGCGCTGGCGCTTTCCGAGCGGGCAAAGCAGCGACTGTGCACCCTTTCCCCCTGCAAAACGCTGGAGGAGGCAAAAATCCGGCAGGGGCAGACCACCGAGGCGCGGCAGGTGATCGAGAGCTTCGGCTCCCCGCCGCTCTCGGCCATGCAGGAGCTGGATAAGTGCCTGACCCTTTGCGCGGGCGGAGGCATGCTGCTGCCCGCTCAGCTGATGGCGGTGATGCAGTTTATCGCCTCCTGCCGCCGGATGCGCGCCTATCTGAAAAAGGCGATGGTGCTGGGGACGGAGGTTGCCGGTTATGGGGCGGCGCTGGGGGATACGGATGATCTCTATGAAGAGATAGACCGCTGCATTGTGGGCGAACAGGTGGACAGCGCCGCTTCTGCAGCCCTGCGGGATATCCGCCGGAGGATGGAGAACCTGCGCGGGCAGGTGAAGGCGAAGCTCGCCTCCATTCTGCAGGCGAAGCGGCAGATTTTTTCTGATTCTTCCGCCGTCATGCGCAACGGCCGCTTTGTGCTGCCGGTGAAGCGGGAATACCGCAGCCAGCTTAGCGGAACGCTGGTGGATGTTTCGGGAACGGGAGCGACCTGCTTTATCGAGCCCTCCGCCGTCTCCAAAATTCAGCAGGAGCTCGCCGCTTTGGGAATCGAGGAGGAGAATGAGGTGCGCAGAATTCTCTATACCCTCTCCTCGCTGGTGGATGATTTCAGCGGCGAGCTTCGCCGGAGCGCAGAGACGATGGAGGCGCTGGATGTTGTTTTTGCCTGCGGGAGGCTGAGCATACAGATGGAGGCTGCCCCGCCGCAGCTTACCAGTGAGCGCAGGCTGCATATCCGCGCGGGGAGGCATCCGCTGCTTTCCCGGGAGAAGGCGGTGCCGCTGGATTTCTGGATGGGCGAAGGGATAAACGGGGTGGTCATCACCGGGCCGAACACCGGCGGCAAAACGGTAGCGCTCAAAACGGTGGGGCTGCTTTCGATGATGGCGCAGAGCGGCCTGCATGTTCCGGCAGACCGGGAGAGCGTTTTCTGCATGCACAGCGCCTACTGGTGCGATATTGGGGATGGGCAGAGCATATCGGAGAATCTTTCCACCTTCTCCGCTCACATGAAGACGATTATCTCCATTCTGCAAAAGGCGGATGCCTTCAGCCTGGTGCTGATGGATGAGCTGGGCTCCGGCACCGACCCGGCGGAGGGGATGGGGCTGGCCATTGCCATTCTGGAGGAGCTGAAAAGGCGCGGCTGCCTGTTTTTAACCACCAGCCATTATCCCGAGGTAAAGGAATATGCCGCCCGAACGCCGGGGCTTTGTAACGCGCGCATGGCCTTCGACCGGCAGACTCTTCAGCCTCTCTACCGGCTGGAGCTCGGACTTGCAGGAGAGAGCTGCGCGCTCTATATCGCCAGGAGGCTGGGCCTTCCCGGGCAGATACTGGAGCGGGCAGAAAAAGAGGCCAAAAGCGCCGGCGGGCCGGGAAGGCCTGCAGAGGCTGCAAAAGAGCCGTTGCCTCTCTCCCCGCCCGCTCCACTGAAAGAGCAGGCAGAGAGAAAGCAGGAGGAAAACGGGAGCACGCATCCCCAATTTTCTATCGGGGACAGCATTCTGGTGCTGCCGGAGGAGGAAGCGGGACTGGTCTTCGCACCGGAGGATGAGCACGGGAAGGTGGGCGTTCAGGTAAAAGGGGAGAAGCGCCGGGTGCTCTATAAGCGGCTGAAGCTGCGCGTTCCGGCGAGCGAGCTGTATCCGCCGGACTATGATTTCTCTATTTTATTTGATACGGTGGAAAACCGCAAGGCGCGCCGTGCCATGGAAAAGGGACACCGGCCGGACCTTGCCATTCACTATGCTCCAAACGCCTGCGGGGAATCCTTTTGAGGCTGGCGCATGCCGCCGCGGAAGGAGGCCAATGAGAAGCCTGCGCATCCCTGAAAAGGGCGGGGAAGCGGGAAGATAAAGAAAGGGAGGAGAGAAAGATGCAGGGAAAAACAGAGGAGCGCATGGCCTTTAACCGGCGGCTGACCCTCTATCTCCCGCCTGTTCGGGCGAAGGAGCGGCTGCCTGTCGCCTATTTGCAGGATGGGGCGATGGTAAAGGAGATGCTTGAACAGCTGGCTGCGCCGGTAGAAAGGGCAGTGAAGGCGGGCAGCTGCCGCCCCTTTCTGCTGGTGGCCGTGCATTCGGATGAGCGGGATGCGGAATATACTCCCTGGCCCGCCGGCAGCGCCTTTTCCAAAGGGGACAATTATTCCGGGAGGGCGGATGATTACCTGAAAATGCTGGAGAGCGGCATCAAGCCGCTGATAGACAGCCTCTACCCGACCCTGCCGGAGCCGGAGCAAACGGCGATCGGCGGCTACTCGCTGGGCGGCCTCTGTGCACTTTATGCCGCCTTTAAAAGCGGCGCATTCGGAAGGTTTGCCAGCATATCCGGCTCGCTCTGGTATCCCGGCTGGAGGGATTTTGTAAAAGAGAATCCGCCGGCCCGGCCCTTTTCGGCGCTTTGGGTTTCGTTGGGGAAAAAGGAGCCGAAGGCTTCCCATCCTCTGCTGGCGGGGTCCGGGGAAGCCGCCCTGCAGACCGAGAGGCTGCTTTCCCCCTATGCACGGCGGCACACCTTCGTCTGGCACGAGGGCGGGCATTTCGCCCAGGTGGCACAGCGTATGGCGCAGACGCTCTGCTGGCTGTTTCAAAGGGAGGAGTCGGATGAAGATTTTCAAAGGAGGCTATATCGATGAATCGGGAAAATAAGCGCAGGCAATATGAGAAAGGCTACTATAAAACCCATGCCTGTTCGGATAGCTTCACCTGCAGAGTCTGCGGACGGCTGGTGACAGCGCAGGGAGCCGGCAGCAGCCACCGCAACCATTGCCCCAACTGCCTTCATAGCCTGCATGTAGATAATGAGCCGGGCGACCGCGCGGCAGACTGCGGTGGCATAATGGAGCCGGTGGGGGTGTGGGTGCGCAGCGGGGGAGAGTGGGCCATTATCCACCGCTGCCGTCGCTGCGGGCATATCAGCTCCAATCGCGTTGCGGCGGATGACAATCCGATAAAGCTGATGTCCATCGCTATGAAACCGTTGACCCAGCCGCCTTTCCCGATTGAATATCTCAGCGAGATGACCGCCCGCATGGGCGGCGATGGCAGCCTGATGGGGGCGGGATGCACAAAAGCTTTGCCGCCGGAAGAATAGGATATCCGCATTGCCTGAAGCGGCGCCGGGATGAAAAAGAAAGCCCGCCCCAAATGGGGCGGGCCGATTTCGTTTGGTCTCTTTAGAGAAGAGGGCCGGGCTGATATATTTTCCGCCCTTTTATCCCACAATAAGGGAGTTGTGAAAACAAACAGGAAGGGTGGTTTAACATGAAGCAGCGGGCAATCGTGCCGGCTTCGAAAGCAGGTTTCATCATACTGGCAGGGGAGGCGGGGACCTATGCGCTCCTGGGCGCAGCGCAGCTGCAGGCGGCGCCCCGGTTTTTTCTTTCGCTGGCGGCCGGTGCGGCAGCCGTTCTGGCCTGCAGCATGAAGGAGAGGCGCCGCCGGCGTTCAGTAAATCCGGCAGGTATGCAGCAGGAAGGGGAACAGGAGAATCCGGCGCAGAAGGAGCTCTTTCCGAATCTGCAGCTGCGCACGCAGACGCAGCTTCTGCAGACGGCTGCAGAGCTGGCGGCTCAGCTCGAGGCGGATGCCCGCCGGCTTTCTGTAAAAGAGCGGGCGGAGCAGGGGAAGGATGCTGCCCGGCTGCTCGGCCCTGTTTTGCAGAACGCCGCGGAGCAGGCCGAAGCCGCACAGAGCGCCCTGCGGCAGCTAAAGGGCTGCCAAAAGACGATAAAGGTCCGGATGGACCGGGCCGGGCAGAAGCGAAAGGAGGAATATGGCGCAGCGGCGCAGGAGCTGGCACAGATGGCCTTTCAGGCCAATCTGCTGGCGCTGCATCTGCAGCGGGCGGGAGAGAGCAGCGGGAAGGCGGCGGCGCAGGGGCTTCGCCTGCTGGCCGCCCGCTGCAGCCGCTGCGAAAAAAAGCTGAGCGGCTGGAAGAGCGAGCAGGCTGCCTGCCCGGAGGATGGGGAGCTTTCCCGGCTGGTTCAGCAGGCGCAGGAACGAACGCAGCAGACCCTTCAGGCGCTGCAGAAAGGGAAGGCCGCAGAATGCACCGCACTCCGCAGCCTTCCTAAAGAGAGGCAGATGGTTTTGTCGCAGAGTCCTTCCGCTCAGCTGGCCGCCGGAGCGCGTGCGCTTTTAGAGCTGCTCAGGGGCGAAGAACCGGAAGCGGCAGAGAAGGAGGGGGTCATACCGGGAACCGCCCTGCACTACCGGCGAGTGGAATAGCGCCGCTAGGTTCTCTTCCAGACAGAGGGGATAAACAGCAGCAGGATGGGAAGAATCTCCAGCCGGCCGATGAGCATATCCGCACAGAGGATGAGTTTGGTGAAACCGCTGAAGGAGGCATAGCTCCCCATCGGCCCGGTGACGCCAAAGCCGGGGCCGATGTTATTGAGGCAGGCGAAAACGGAGGAGATACTGGTTTCCAGCCCGAAATCATTGAACGAAACGAACAGCAGGGAGATGGCCAGAATGGCAAAATAGGCGCTCATGTAGAGATTGATGCCGTGCAGTGTCTCTTCAGCGACCGGCTTGCCGTCCATCCGGACCGGACGTACCAGGCGGGGAGAAATCATTCGCCGCAGCCCGACGTGCATCGATTTTACGATGAGCAGAAGCCGGGCAACCTTGATGCCTCCGCCGGTGGACCCCGCGCAGGCGCCGACCACCATCAGCAGCAGCAGAATGCATTTGGAAAATTCCGGCCAGAGGTTGAAGTCCACCGTTGCAAAGCCGGTGGTGGTCATGACCGAGGCGGCCTGGAAAGCGGCATGGTGTAGCGATTCGAAAAAGCTTTGATAAAATCCGCGGGTATTCAGTGAAATCAGCAGTATCGAGCCGCCGAGCAGCCCAAGAAAAGCCCAGAGCTCCTCATTTTTTACCGCCTGCCGGAAACGGCGGCCCAGCAGCAGAAAGTAGATGTTGAAGTTGATGCTGAAAAGAACCATGAAAATAGTAACAACACTCTGCAGATAGGCGCTGTACTCGGCAATGCTCGAAGAACGGATGGCAAAGCCGCCGGTGCCCGCCGTTCCGAAGGTGATGGTGACAGTGTCGAACAGCGGCATGCCGCCCAGGCGCAGGAAAAGCATTTCGAGCAGGGTCATGCCGATATAGATGCCATAGAGGATTTTGGCAGAGTTGTGCATGCGGGGAACGAGCTTGTCCACATCCGGCCCCGGGCTTTCGGCGCGCAGCAGGAAAACGCTCTGTCCCGACCCCTTTGTGGAGGGGAGCAGCGCCAGCAGGAAAACGAGCACCCCCATGCCGCCCAGCCAGTGGGTAAAGCTGCGCCAGTAGAGAAGCCCGCGGGAGAGAGACTCCACATCGGTGAGAATACTCGCGCCGGTGGTGGTGAAACCGGAAATGGTTTCAAACAGGCAGTCGATAAAGCTGGGGATCTCCCGGCTGATATAAAACGGGAGCGCGCCGAACAGCGAGATGACAAGCCAGGCGATGGCAACGGTGACGAATCCCTCGCGTGCATAGAAATTCTTCTTTTTCGGGCGCAGGGCTATCATCAGCCCGCCGGTTAAGGCGGTGGCGGCGAAGGAGAGGGCGAGCGCGCGGGCGGACTGCGCTTCACCGAAATAGAGCGAAACGGCGATGGCGGGCAGCAAAAAGATGGCTTCAACGCACAGGCTGCGGCCGAGCAGATTGGCCACCATTTTGAAATTCATAATTCGAAGACCGTACCTTTCTCAGCCCTCGGGGGGCGGATAGCTGTCTTTTGCGGCAGAAACCGGCCCCGGGGGAAGTTTCGCATTTTTGCGTATGCTCATTCAAAAATATCATTCAGGTTGCGGAAAAGGTTATCCGAGAGGGTAACAATGATGACGCTGTCCCCCTTTTTGATGACGTCGTTGCCGTTGGGGATAATTACCCTGCCGCCGCGGTTCAGGCAGGCGAGCAGAACGTTCGGCTTGATGCGCAGGTCGCGCAGCTTGGTGCCGAGGCCGAGCGTATCCTCCGTTGCCAGAAATTCGAGAGCATCCACCTTGTCATGAACAATGCGGTGCAATGCGAGCACCGAATCCTCCGAGGTGTTCTGCATGGCGCGCACATAGCGCACAATATCGTTGCAGACGATGTTTTTCGGGCTGACCATCGATTCAACGCCCATGTTGCGGAAGATATCGTTATACTCCACACTGTTGATTTTGGTGACCACCTTGGGAATGCCCATATGGCTGCCATACATCGAGAGCACCATGTTTTCCTCGTCAATGTCCGTCAGGGTAACGAGGGCATCCGCCCCGGTGAAATTCTCGCTGTCCAGAATATCCGGCTGCGCCCCGTCGCCATGGATGATGTTGGCGCGGGGAAGAAGGTCGGCCAGCTGGCGGCAGCGGTTTTCATCGATTTCAATGATTTTAACGTCGGTCCCGTCCGCCAGCAGCGCGGAAGCCAGATAAAAGGAGATGCGGCTGCCGCCGATCATGACGACTGAGCGCACCCGGCGCTCGATAATCTGCAGCCAGCGCACCAGCGCAGCCAGGTTCTGCGCCGAGCCGGTGACGAAGATGCTGTCCCCCTCCTGCAGCTGAAACTGACCGGCTGGAATGAAGACCTCGCCGCTGCGCTCTACGGCGCAGATGAGCACCTGTACCCGGGTAAGCCCGATGAGCTCGTGCAGATAGATGCCGCACAGCGGGCTGCCGGGGCGCAGCTTGAGCTCAATAATTTCTGCGCGGCCCTTGGCAAAGGTTTCCCGCTTGAGGGCGGCCGGGAAGCGCAGCAGATTGAGGATTTCAACCGCTGCAGCCCGCTCGGGGTTAATGGTCATGCTCAGTCCCAGGTCTTCCTTTAGAAAGCCCAGCTGGTCGGTATATTCCGGGTTGCGCACCCGGGCAATCGTGCGGCGTACGCCAAGCTTGCGCCCGATGATGCAGCAGAGCATATTGACTTCATCCATCGAGGTAGCGGCGATGAGCAGGTCGGAGGCGCCCACCTCCGCCTCCCGCTGCACCGAAAGGCTCGCGCCATTGCCGACAACGCCCAGAACATCATATTTTTCGACCGTTTCGCGCAGCACCCGTTTATCGCTGTCGATGATGACAAGATCATGCCCCTCCTTGGAAAGGCGGGCGGTCAGGGTGATGCCGACCTTGCCATCTCCAACAATCACGATTCTCAAGGGAACCCTTCCTCTCTTTGAAAAAAGATAAAAAGCGGCAGTCTCTGCCGGCAGCTTTCATATTATCACACTTTGACAAAAAAGGACAGTATAAAACGCGGCTTCTCCTCAAAAAATTTAGCCGGAATGGAGGGGAAAATAGACTTGACACCGGCAGGGAGGTCTATTATTATGAAAATAACGTTTGATAGGGAGGGCTGCCTTTGAAGGGGTGGGGTTATGCAGCGGCAGCTGCAGGCGCTGCGGCGGCTTTCGCGTGTATGGTCAGCCGTCATGCTGCTTTGTGCCGGTATCAGCTGGCTTCTGACCGGCTGCAGGAGGGGGAGCGCCTTCTGCTGGTCTATCTCTCCGATCTGCACAGCGAGCCGGATGCAGGAAGACGCAGGCATATCCGGGAGCTCATCCGGCAGGCAAAGCCGGATATCATCCTGCTGGGAGGAGATATCTATGATGGAAGGCGGCCGGATGGGAAAACCTCCGCTTTCCTGTGCCGTCTGAGGGATATCGCCCCCGTCTATGCGGCGATGGGCAACCATGAATGCCGAAACCCGCGCCTGCGTTTTCTGCGCGGGGAGATGCGCCGCTGCGGCATTACGCTGCTTCAGGATGAATATATTTGCCTTCCGGGGGGGGAGGGACATTCCCCTCTCTGGCTGGGGGGAATAGAGGACCGGGAGGCGCCGCAGTTTTATGGCCGCTGCCACTGGGAAACGCGCATGCGGGAGATTTTTTCCCCGCTGGGAGAGAAGAATGGGCTGCGCATTCTGCTTTCTCACCGGCCGTTTTCCGAGGTCTATCGGGAGCTGCCGGTTGATTTGATTTTTTCCGGCCATGCGCATGGCGGACAGGTGCATCTGCCGGGCCTTTCCGGCGGGGTTTATGCGCCGGATGAGGGGCTGTTCCCGGCCCGCGCAGGCGGGATGTACCGTTACGGGGAGAAAACGCATATCGTTGGCCGCGGTGCCTCCTGCTTTTTCTTTCCCCCCAGGGTAAACAATCCGCCGGAGGTGGTGGCGGTGGAGGTATGCGGAAAGCGGCAGGCGGGATAAGGAGAATGCCCGCCCCCGGACAGAAAGCTTTCCGCGCAGGCAGCGTGTTTTCCGGCAGAAGCTTTCCCCGCCGCTTCACCGGCTGCCGCCGGGGCGCACAGACAGAGGGCTTTTTTACATCAAAATAAAGGATAGGGGAGTTTTGACATGCGTTCTTTTTTTAAGGATGGATCAGTCGTTTTGTTTCAGGGGGACAGCGTGACCGACTGCGGCCGCGACCGCACGCAGCATGAGGGGCTGGGAGATGGCTATCCGCAAAAAATCGCCTCCATCTGGCGCACGCTGTTTGGGGAAGGGGTCACCTTCTTAAACCGCGGCGTTTCGGGGGATACGACGGCGATGATGCTTGCGCGCTATGAGCAGGATGTGCGGGCGCTGCAGCCGGATTTCATCTCGATTCTCATCGGCATTAACGATACCTGGCGCCGTTATGATTCCAATACCCCCACCTCGGAGGAGACGTTTGAAAAAAACTACCGCACCTTTTTGGAAAATATCCGGCGCGATCTGCCAAAAACAAAAATTTTGATGATCGAGCCGTTTTTGCTGCCGAGCGATCCGGCGAAGGCGGTTTTCCGTGAAGATCTGGATCCCAAGCTCATTAGGGTCCGAAAGCTGGCAGCTGAATTTGCCGACTATTTTCTGCCGATGGATGGCTTTCTCAATGCGCAGGCGGCTGCCGGAGAGCGCGGGGCCTGCGATATTTCGCAGGACGGCGTGCACCCTGTCAGCTATGGCCATAGCCTGATTGCGCACTACTGGCTCAAAGAGCTGCAGATTCTTTAGCAGTTTGCCCTGCAGGCGAGGGCTTTCGCCTGCAGGGCAGATTTTTATAGGCCGGACCTGTGCTCCCGAACCTCTGGCGGACTGGCGGCCTGCCAGACGAAAAACGCGGTTTGCGCTTTGCGGGCGCATTTGGCCTATTCTTCGTTTTGCAGAATAAAAACCGGAAAGGGCGGGTCATTCGGCCGGTTGAGAAAGGGAGCGGCCAGAACGGTATAGCGGGCAGGGTCCACGTTGGAGAGCCAGTGAAGGAGCGCATCCCGTTCCTCATAGCCGGTAGGGCCGCCATAGTAGATGCACAGCGACAGGAACCCGCGCGGGGAGAGCAGGCGCAGCCCGCCCTCCAGCGCAGGCAGGCTGGTAGCCGCGCTCGTGTGAATACTTCGGTCCCCGCCCGGCAGGTAGCCGAAATTGAAGACAATGCAGTCCACCGAGCCGGGGGCGGCATAGTCCTGCATATGGCTGTGACTGTCTAAAATCAGCCGGGCGCGCCTATCAAGCCCCTGCTCTTTTAAAAGCGCGCGGGTGCTCTCAATGGCCTGCGGCTGAATATCAAAAGCGAGCACCTCTCCTGCTTCTCCGGCAAGGCGGCAAAGCAGCGCCGTATCGCGTCCGCGGCCCGCTGTGGCATCAATACAGCGCATGCCCGGCTTCACCCGTTCCCTTAAAAACCGGTGAACCAGCGTAAGGGCGTTAAAGCCCATAAGAGCTTCCCTCCTTCAGAGATGGCGTTACAGGGCGATTGTAGCACCTTGCTGCGGAACTGTAAAGAGGATGCTGTAAAATTTTTTATGGCGGGCGTTTTCCCGGAAAACAAAAAAAGAGTGGATGCTGCCCGACAGAAAAAAGGAGGCTGATGCTATGAACGAAAAAGAGCTGATTTCTCAGGCCTTTGCCGCCCGGGAGAGGGCCTATACGCCCTATTCCCATTTTCAGGTGGGAGCCGCGCTGCTGACGCGGGAGGGAAAAATTTATCTCGGCGGAAACATTGAAAACGCCGCCTATGGGCCCAGCAACTGCGCCGAGCGAACTGCGTTTTTCAAGGCAGTCAGCGAGGGGGAACGGCAGTTTGCGGCTATTGCGGTTGTCGGCGCGCCGGAGGGGACAAAAAAGGAGCTTTTTTCTGCCTGCTGGCCCTGCGGGGTCTGCCGGCAGGTGATGCGCGAATTCTGCGGGCCGGATTTTAAAATTTTCACCTTCTCCGGCAAAGAGGGGATAACAGCCTGCACCCTTGCGGAGCTGCTGCCCCATGCCTTCGGCCCGCAGATGCTCGAAAATGGGCGGTAGCCTGAAGAGAAAGCGAAAGGAAAGGGAGGCGGCAACAGATGCGTATGGTGGATATTATTCACAAAAAGCGGGAGGGCGGTGCTCTCTCAGAGCAGGAGATCCGGTTCTGGATAGAGGGATATCTGCAGGGAGAAATTCCCGACTATCAGGTTTCCGCATTGCTGATGGCCATCGTCTGGCGGGGGATGGATGCGCAGGAGACTGCCCTTTTGACCCGGCAGATGGCGGCTTCCGGCGAGCAGGTGGACCTTCGCTTTATACCGGGCATCAAGGTGGACAAGCACTCGACCGGCGGGGTAGGGGATAAGACGACGCTGATTGTCGGGCCAATCGTTGCCGCCTGCGGGGTGCCGGTCGCCAAAATGTCCGGCCGCGGCCTGGGGCACACCGGCGGCACGCTCGATAAGCTGGAGGCCATCCCCGGCTTTCAGACGACGGTGGAGCCGGAGAGGTTTCTGCAGATTGTCCGGGAAAACGGGCTGTCGGTCATCGGGCAGACGCACAACATCGCCCCGGCGGACAAAAAGCTCTATGCGCTGCGGGATGTGACGGGGACGGTGGAGAGCCTGCCGCTGATTGCCTCCTCCATCATGTCCAAAAAGCTGGCGGCCGGGGCGGATGCCATTCTGCTGGATGTAAAGACCGGCAGCGGCGCCTTTATGAAAACGCTGGAGGAGTCCTGTGCGCTCGCGCAGGAGATGGTGTCCATCGGCGAGCAGAACGGACGGCGCACGGCCGCCCTTATCACCAATATGGATGTTCCGCTCGGGTATGCGGTTGGCAATGCCCTGGAGGTGCGCGAGGCAGTGGAGACGCTTAAAGGCGGCGGGCCGCAGCCGCTGCAGGAAATCTGCCTGCAGCTGGCGGCAAATATGCTCTGCCTGGCCGAAAAGGGGCCGCTGCCGCACTGCCTGCAGCTGGCCCGGCAGGCGCTCGAAAGCGGCCAGGCGCTTAAAAAGCTGCGGGAAATGGTCGTCCTGCAGGGCGGGGACGCTTCTGTCATAGATGACCCCTCCCGGCTGCCGGCTGCCCCCTATACCCGGCAGGTGTGCGCGGCGAACGATGGCTTTATTGTCCGGATGGATACCGAGCAGTGCGGGCTGGTCTCCTGCATTCTGGGCGCCGGGCGCGCGCGCAAGGAGGATGCTATCGACTATGGGGCGGGCATTCTTTTTTCGGCGGGCTATGGGCAGCGGCTGCAGGCGGGAGATCCGCTGGTGACCCTCTATACCTCCCGGCCGGAGACGCTGCAGGAGGCGGAGCGGCTGCTGCAGGAGGCTATTACCCTTTCGCCGCAGCCTCCGGCGGCGGAAAAGCTGCTCTATGCAAGGGTGACGAAGGAAGGAATAGAGTCCCTCTGACGAACCTGGATGAGAGAATGGAATAAGAGGATGAAGCAGATTCCCCGCTCGCCCAGGCAATGGCCGCCTATGATGCAGGCTCCCCCATACAGGTGCAGCATTTTATGAAGGTTTATGCCTTTTCCAAATTGATTGGGGAGAGTGAGGCCTGCAGAAGTATCAGAGCGCTGACGGGCATTATCAGAAGCTGGAGGGACCGTCCGATCGCGGGAGATGCTCGGCGCTTTGGGCGCATTGGAGGCGCTTACTGAGCGCTGCCCATCACCACACCTGTGCGGATATCACCGGGCAGGATTATCAGATACTGGAGAAGGCGGCTTTTCTGGTCAATATCTGTGAAGGGGAAATGAAGCAGGAGGAAATCCGCTCCGTTCGGGAGAAAATTTTTAAGGCAAAGGCGGGCCGCAGTTTTTCGATCAGCGGTATCCGCTGAAATAGACGGAAAAAAGGGGTTGTAAAAAATGCTGGCATTTTTTACAACCCCTTTTTGGGGCAATGTGTTTTCTCCGGCAGCCGGCTGGAAAGAGCGGGAAATTTGGGTGCGGTGCAGGCAGCGCTCGCAGCATGCTTTGAGAGTATAAAACCGCTCGCGCAGAAAGCAGCAACGCACCAGAGGCAAGCCGTGGCGTTTTTTGATAGTATTTTTTCGGCCGTAGCAGCCAAACCCTTTTTCTCCCGGGAGTCATTTTTTTGAAGGGGAGAAGGCCTTTCCTGCCGCCGCCGGGCCCCCTTGTCTATGCTGAAAACGGTCTCGCTGCTTTTCCTTTTGACAGACAGGCATCCTTCAGATCGATAACTATCTGCCGGTCTTTTCCTGCCGGGTGTAGAAAGCAGTATCCTGTGTGCGTCCGGTTTGTTCGCCGTCCGTCCCGTTTGTGGGGGATTTGCGATGCAGCTTTGCCATCAGTTTTTTGTGCAGCAGGATGCCAGCCAGCGAGATGATGCCGACAGCGGCGAAGATGATGAGCCCGCTGCGCCAGTCCCCCTTCGCGAGCGTGCTACCCGCGTAGGTGGAGGAGAAGATGGAGGGAATGCGGGCAAAGCTGGCGATGCTCAGAAAGCGCAGCGGGGAGATGGCGGTCAGCCCGGCCACATAGGTCAGAATATCCTTTGGCGTACCGGGAATGAAAAAGAGGAGGAAGGTAACAAACTCGAGCCTGCCGGTGTTCTGCAAAAAGGCATAACTTTTCAGCTTTTCCTCCCCGAAAACGGCCTGAACCAACGGAGGGCCGATGAGGCGGACCGCAAAGAAAACCAGCAGCGACCCGGCCAGAACGCCCAGCTCGCAGGTGAAAAAACCGCCCCATGCCCCATAGAGCATTCCCATAAGGATTTCAATCGGTTCTCCGGGGATAACGGCGACGACGATTTGAAGTATCTGCAGGCCGAGCATAATGAGCCAGCCGGCAAAGCCGAGGCCACTGACAAAGCTCTGCAGCTGCTGTTGTCCCTCCGGTGTTGAAAGGTTGGAAAACCAGGGCCAGAGCCAGATGGTGGCAGCCGTCATAACGGCCAGAAGAAGCAGGGAGGCCGTCCCCAGCAGGAGGGTCTTTCTGTTTAACGACGTTTTTTTCATACTTCATTCAATCTCCATGACAGTAGTGCATATTTTTCCATAATTTCAGTATACCATTCCGGCCGGAAAAAAGGATGATGGGCCTGTAAACAATTTGTGACCAGCCCGGGAAAGGGAAACGGCGGGAAATCCTTTTCTCACCTTTTCTTTGCCTGCCGGATATTGTATAATGACTACATACGGTCTATCTGTCCGTTCGTGCTGAAAGTGGCTGGAAAACGAAGGCGGCCTGTTGGAAGATTTTTTTGAGGGAAAGCCGGCAAAGGCGGAAAAGGAAAGGATGAGCACATATGAATAACGGCCTTTTTACTGCGGGCGTGCTTCCTGGTGCGCCGACGAACGATTTTGAGGTGAAGTTTTTAATCTGCGACCTGCTCTATTCGGCCGGGGAACCGGTCAGCTTCGACCAGCTGGCGACCACCTTCCAGAAGACAGGATATGTGAATTATTTCGAATTCTCCGCCCTGATTCAGGAAATGGTCCAGCAGGGGCATCTGCAGGAGGTGGGGAAGGAAAAATCCGTTTATCAGCTGACCGAGCACGGAAGCAGGGCAGCGCAGGAGTTTGCGCACACCATTCCGCTTTCGGTGCGCGAGCGCTGCAAGGAGGAGCTGGGCCGGCAGCTGAAGCTGGGAAGGCGGATGCGGGAAAATCAGGTCGCCATCCGCAAAACGGAGGATGGCTATACCATTACCATTGAAATTCCCGATATCGGAACGCCGCTGATGAACCTGACCCTTTTTATGCCGACGCGCGCACACTGCGAGGCGATTCAGCGCCGCTTTCTTAACGACCCGCAGTATTTTTATAAGGGTATTCTCTCCATCGCCACAGGGGACAGCCATTCGCTGGGGCCCATTGTTGAAAGTGGGGAAAACCTTTTCGATTAGCGATATATTTTTTGCAGATTATGAAGGATTTTGCAGCCGTTTTTGTGGAAAAAGCGGGCTAAAATGTCTCTGATTTGCAAATGCCGGAAGAATGTGCTATAATAGCGGCATGGTTTATCGGAAAGCGGGTGAAACCGGTGGAAAACGTGTTAAAAAAAGGCGGCATTCGGGCGGTGGTTGATTCGCTGGGCGCGCAGCTTATCAGCCTGCAGGATGAGGAAGGAACCGAATACATCTGGCAGCGCGACAGCCGCTTTTGGGCAAGCTCGGCGCCGGTTTTATTTCCGGTTGTCGGGCGGGTGCGCGGTGAGCAGCTGCAGATTGAGGGGAAGCGGTATCCGATGCCGCGGCATGGCTTCGCGCGCCAAAGCTTGTTTTCTGCCAGCCGGCAGGGGGAGGATACCCTCCTTTTCCGGCTTTGCTCCTCAGCAGAAACGCTGCAGTCCTATCCCTTCCGTTTTCAGCTGGAGGTTATTTTTACCCTGCTTTGCGATGGACTGGCGGTACGCTATCGGGTGGTGAATGAGGATGAGCGGGAGATGATATTCGGCATCGGTGCCCATCCGGGGATCAATTGCCCATTGGTGCCGGAAGAGTGCTTTGAGGATTATGAGCTTCGCTTTGCACAGCCCGAGTCGGTGCTCTCTCCCGGTTTTTCAGAGGGTGAGATTCTCTATTCCCAAATGCATGATTTTCTGCATGGGAGCAATACCCTTCGGCTGGACTATGATCTCTTCCAGTCGGATGCCATTATTCTGGAGGGCTTAAAAAGCCGCGAAGTGGCCTTGGTTGGAGCCAAAAGTGGCCGGGGAATCCGGTTTTCATTCCCGGATTATTCCACCCTTGCCTTCTGGACACCGCCTGGCAAAGGCGCGCCGCTTCTCTGTCTGGAGCCGTGGTACGGCATGGGCGCGCGGGATGATGAACCGTCTGAAGACCTCGCCGGCAAGCATGGGATGGTGCACCTGCAGCCTGGCGGCGAATGGGAAGCGGAATATTCGATTCATTTTCTTCGCTGACTTTGGTTTAAGTCTGACTGTGGCTATTGGAGGTTTTATGAAAAAATTCATGTTCTATCTCATGGCAGTCGAAACCCTGGCAGCTTCATTGGTGATGGGGATCGTACTGACTGTGGGGACTACCTCGCTGCCGACGATGGTTCTGGCGCTGCGAGGGGTGATGATTGTGGGCGCGATGGTGCTCATTGTTAAAAAATATGTGTCGTGGGTACGGCGCAGTGAGATGACCGCTTATTATCTGCTGGATGCAGCTCTTGCGGTTTTTAACCTCATTTATCTGTCCATTTTCAATCCAACCGATGTCTCGAGCTTTGAATTGATCATTACCGGTACGCTGATCGCTCCCTTTCTCAACGTTGTTCTGGTTTTGCTGCTGCATTATTCCAGCAGCCGCTATGCCCTTGCCGGGAAAGAGGAACTGCCTGATGAGGACGCCATCCCCTCGCAGGTACGCACGCAGGCGGTCAAGCAAATCTGAAAAGGACTTAAACCAGCAGCCCGGAGCCAGGCAATGCCTGACCCCGGGCTATTTTTTGTGCAAGAGGGTTTTGGGCGGCGGACAAAAAATCATGATGAAAAGCCAAAAAGCTGCTTAACAGGGAAGCCTTTTTGTGGTAATATAAGAGAAAAAGGGCCGGATGCGGCTGCCGGCCAAAAGCAAAAAAGAGGGGATTATATGAAGATCATAGAGATTGCGCCGCTGCATAAAAATGCCGGCAGGATGACAGGCTATCTGCATGACCAGTATCCGCAGAGCCTGCCGGGCAGAGTCTGCCGGCCCTGCGTGCTGGTATTGCCGGGCGGTGCTTATCAGTTCGTTTCCGAGAGGGAATCAGATCCCATTGCCTTTAAATTCCTGTCGCATGGCTATCATGCATTTATTCTGGATTATTCGGTCGGCGGAGAAGGAAAGCCAGCAGTCGGGCTGCAGGCGCTGAGCGAGGTGGCAGAGGCGCTGGCCATCATCCGCCAGCATGCGGAGGAATGGGGAATTATACCGAATCAGATAGCGGTCTGCGGTTTTTCAGCGGGGGGCCATCTGGCAGCCTCGAGCGGCATTCTCTGGAAGGATGCAGAGCTGCAGGAGGAGCGCGGCGGGAAAAAACCGGAGCGGCCGGATGCGATGCTCCTCTGCTATCCGGTGATTACGCCGGGCGAATTTGCCCACCGCGGTTCCTTTGATAACCTGACAGGCGGAGATGAGCGGCTACTGCGCTATTTCAAACTGGAAAAACGGGTAGATGCCGATACAGCGCCTGCCTTTGTCTGGCACACGGTAGAGGATCCGGCCGTTCCAGTGGAAAATTCCCTGCTGCTTGCCGACGCCCTGCAGAGAGCGAAGGTTCCGTTTGAATGCCATCTGTTTAACCATGGCGGACATGGCCTGTCGCTCTGCAATGAAGAGGTGGGCACGCCGGAGCCGCGCAGTGCCCCATGGATGGATTTAGCGATTGCCTGGCTGGATGACCGGTTTGCTTTTCGTCCCTAAGCGCTTTCAAAGGCGGCCTTCCTATGAAATAGAGATATTTTCCGGGTGTATTCCCTTTGGAATATGCCCGGAATTTTCTTCTGGGGAAGGCATAGCCCGGGAATAGGCGGGAGCTAATGCAGCCGAAAAAGGGGGGAGTGCTTATTCGCTTAACAGCTCAAGGGCCTGCTGATAAACGAGCTGTTCCATATGGATTTTCTATGAAGTCGGGTGCGGCAGGGCAGCGGCCCGCTGCGCCAAACTGAAAAGAAGCATTTGGGTTTTTTAACGATGGCGGCACAGGCCGAAGAGGCCCCGGCTATAGCCGGGGCCTCTTCGAGCTGAATAGATTATATATAGCTGTAAAACCGTTTTTAATATTTGCTGTCGCCATAATCGAAGGAGGAATAGGAATCGCTCGAAGCAGGCACTTCTACATGGTCATCCAGCCCCATTACCTTAAGCTTGAAGCGGCCGACCAGCGTCTTGAGCATCTGCGCCTGGCTGTTGAGTTCTTCGCTGGTAGCAGCGCATTCCTGAGCCGTTGCTGAATTGGTCTGAACAACGCCGGAAATCTGATCCACATTGTGGGTTACCTGCTCAACCGAATCAGACTGCTCGCGGGAGGCATCCGAAATTTTGTTAACGATATCGACCACCTGACGCACCCCATCTACGGCACCGAGCAGCGATTGGGCCGTCTTATCCGCAATCTGCATGCCGTTGGTTACTGCCTTGGTGGAAGCGACAATCAGGTCAGAGGTGCTCTTCGAGGCTTCGGCACTCTTGGAGGCAAGGTTGCGAACCTCATCGGCTACAACGGCAAAGCCCTTGCCGGCGCTGCCTGCGCGCGCAGCCTCAACGGCTGCGTTCAGAGCCAGAATATTAGTCTGGAAAGCGATATCCTCAATCGTCTTAATAATTTTGCTGATTTCCTGCGAGCTGGCGTTGATCTCGTTCATCGCCGCGATCATGCGCTCCATCTCCTGCTTGCTGATTTCCATCTCATCGCCAACTTCGCGGGCCTTTTCGCTGGCGGTAACGGCGTTTTCAGCGTTGCTGCCAATCTGGACGGAAATTTCAGAAATGGTAGTGGCAAGCTCTTCCACCGCGCTCGCCTGCTCAACAGCGCCCTGAGAGAGGTTCTGTGCCGCGCTGGAAACCTGATCGGAGCCATTGGAGACCTGCTCGGAATTGATGTTGATCTGGCTGAGGGTATTGCTCAGATTGGTGTTAATCGTGCGGATGGCCAGAAGAATCGCCTGAAAATCGCCGACATAGCGCTCCTCACAGGTGGTGTGCAGGTCAAAGTTGCCGTGGCCCATCTCTTCGAGCAGATATTTTTCGTCTTTAATAATATCCATAAGGCCTTCGACAATTTCGCGGGTGGAGCGGGAAAGAAGTCCCGTTTCATCCTGCCCGTCATAGGAGGGAACAGGGGACGTCAAATCGCCCTGTGCAAGATCGCTCAAACGCTTGGCGCAGGCCTGAATTGGCAGGGCGATGCCATTGGCAATTCTGGCGCCCAGCACCAGGCAGACAAGCAGCGCGACAACAATCATGAAAATAATGAAAGCAACCGAGAGCATAATGCTTCTGCTCAGCTCGACTTCCAGCGCATTCCCGCTGTTGACCTTATCGTCCATAATGGCGGTCAGGCTGTCATCCAACTCGTCATAGAGGGGATTAAGCTGTGCAGCAAGCTTCTGCTGAACCTGGAGAATGGTGGCGGAATCGTTTGTGTTCCCCTCGGTCATCAGCTGCTCAGCGAGCGGGCGGTATTTTTCCCAGGTGCTTTTTGCATTGCTGAAAAAGTTTTTGGTGGTCTGGGTCTGAAGGGTAATCTCCACGTTGTCGAAAAGCTCATCAATCCGGCCAATCTGGGTGCTGTAGGTCTGCTGCGCTTCTTTAAGGGATGCATCGTCCAGATAGCTGACAGAATCATGTACGCTGGTATTGATACTGGAGATGCAGGTCATCAGTTTGCCGATATCGCCCTGTGCGAAGCCATAGTTTTTGATCGCCGCAGAGTAGCGGGAATTGACCGAACTGGTGATAAATACCGATGTAATTCCGGAAATGCTGGTCAAAGCCAGGATGACAACAAAAGCAACAATCAGTTTCTTTTTAATATTCATGCTCTTAAACATGAGTAAACTCCTCCCTCAAATTTTATAACAGACTGCGCCAGCAGAAGGCAACCTGCCCGCACCTCCCGCTTTGGATGCTCCAATCGCTCCCTTCCTTATGTAAGCCATTCTCATATTCCACAGCTGCAGTACTGCAGGATATGATGCCATACTGTTTTCATTATAATATGTACCGATGAATTTGTCCAGCCGTTATCGAAAAGAAAAAGCAGCAAATGCCGAAAAAGCAGAGGAAAAAATTTACTGTGCCGGGTGCAGGCTGCCGATATAGTCAACCGTTGCCTCGCAGACGGCGCGCGCCACAGAGAACATCGTCTGCGAATTGCAGATTTCCGCATATTCCTGCGGGTTGGGCATAAATCCCAGCTCCAGCAGCACCGAAGGGGCCAGCGTATTGCGGCAGACGACATAGTAGGCGTTTTCCGTTCCCTGCGCCCTGCGCCCTGCGGCTTCGGCGATATACTGCAGATAGGTTTCAGCGATGTCCTCGGAGATGGCGTTATAGTAAAACACCCAGGTTCCCTGCACCCGGTGAGGGTCTATGGACTCAGAGGCGGAATTGTGATGAAAGGAGAGGAAGAGATCAGCCTCGTGCTGCTCGGTGAAGCGCACGCGTTCGTGCAGCTCTAAAAAGTCCTCGTCCGTCTCGCGCGTCATAAATACCTCGGCCCCCATCGCCTCGAGCAACCGGGCGGCAATATGCGCTGCATAGAGATTAACGTTTTTTTCGGTCGGGCCGGTGATGCCCGGAACGCCCATGGCACCGACATCGTTCGCACCATGGCCGGGATCTACAACGATGCGAAGCCCGGTAAGCGGCCGGAAAATTTTCTCCGAGAGCTGCGGCTTATCGCGGAAAAGCAGAATGGTATCGTTGCCGTCATAGCTGACGTTGTAGCCAAAATATTCCTCCATTCCCGGCTTAAAGGTGAGGGTGAGGGTGCCGTCCCCATCGTTTTGCGCCGAGAGGGAGGCAAAAAACCGGCTGTCGATTTCTATCGGGCCGCTTTCTGCCCCAAAGCAGTCGAAAAGGCGAATGATAAAGCCCTCTCCTTCTCCTCTGTCGACAATGAAGGAGGGGGGAACGCTGCCATGCAGCACCAGCCGCTCCTCCCCCCGCTCATTTGCGGGAAACCATTCCAGAGAGGAAATCTCATTGTCGGCGCTGGGCAGGTCGGTAAGCACCTCCACCTCCTTGCGGTGGATATATCCGCCGAAGGAGGTCTGAAAATAGTTACCGAGCATGCCGGTAACGATGGCGGTACTACCGGTTTTAAGGGTGGTCATAAAATCGCCGCCCTGCAGTCCTTCATTTAAAACATTGCCCATCCCTTCGCACACGCGCACCACCGGCTGACGGTTTTCGCCCACTAAAAACACCTCGCCCGGGGCTTTCGCTTCGCTTATCTCTCCTTCAAATTCCAGCTCATAGGTGACATAGCCGATACTGACGACTTTATCTGCCTGCGGCGCGGGGATGCGGACCTGCTTGCGGAAGGTGACGGGAGTGCCATCCTCAGCGGCCACCAGCTGCTCGAGCTCATAGCGCTCCCCGTTTAAGATGGCGTTCACCGTTCCGCCGGCGGGGGCGGTGCACTGAAAGAGCATCGGGATATCCTGCGTCACGACCTGCGGCCCATAGGGTTGTAAAACGACCGAGCCGGGCGAGCTGGAGCTGATATAGGTACTGATTTTGCGGATTTTGCTGGTTTCATCCGGCGGGCGGCGGTAGATAGTGGCAGTAACCTCCTCCTCCCCCTGGCGGAAGGTGAAGGTGTTTTCTCCATCCTCCAGCTCGACCAGAACGCCGAACAGCCCGTCCTTTCCGGCGCGTTCAATCTCCTCCTCTTCAAAGTAGACCGGCTCGTCCGGATTGGAGGTGCCGGTGATGAAGTAGGTGCTCCAGGAGGAGTCCAGCGTCAGGCGGGCCCCATCCAGCGGGCGGGTAACGCGGAAGGTCTTTGGGAAGGACAGATCGCCTTCGGGCAGCAGGCTGCCTGAAAGGTAGAGCATCGGAATGAGCGTCTGCATATAGCTGTTGTTTTCTGAGAGCGCGGTATAGCCTTCAATAACCCCTCCGGAAAGCCCCAGCTGGTTGCAGATAAACAGCGCCTCGCCCACTTCTTTTTCCGAGAACTCATCCTCAGAGAGGGCGGGATAAAGGGCGGCCGCATATTCCCCGGCCGCCTGCCGGCAGCCGGTCAGCGCCCCGGCGCAGCCGGAGGAGAGGCCGCCGGATGTATTCTCATGCAGGCTCAGCGTTAAAAAGGCGATCCCCTGCCGGCAGCATTCGTTTAAAAAGGCGGTCCGATTTTGGCTGTCGGGCGCATCCGAGGAGAGCGCGAGGCCCACCTGCATCCCCGTCCCCTTTGCCGAACGCGCCGCATCGCGGATATCCGAAACAAGAGCAGTCAGGTAGGTGTAGTAGCCGACATAATCGCTGACGGGGGAGGTATCCACATCCCCCAGCAGCAGCCCGGAGAGGGTATAGCGGCTGCTGAGCTCACAGGCCGCCTGCACCGTTTGCCCGTGTACCAGCGGGTGGCTCGGCCGGTAGTAAACGCCGCCGTCCGCCAGAGAAACGGTCGCTTCGGGGTGCTGATGGCGCAGCGAGCCGCGCGGGGCATTTTGGCCCGTGCGACCGGCTATGTAGGGGGTGAGCAGCGCGTAAACGGCGATATTCTCTCCGGCGGCCGCCTCGATAAGCGCCGCAAGCGGGTCGCCGCCCTGGGGAATATCCTCACTCTGAGGAAGGACATCTGAGGGCCAGAGCGCCTCCCCATCCGCCGTTACCTCATAAAACAGGGCGTTCATGCTGCAGAGCGCTGCCTGCTCGCAGATTTTCTGCGCCGCCTGCTTCAGTTCATCGGCATTTTTGGCATTCTTCGGATAATCGGCAAAGGAGAGGGTAACGGCGCGCAGCACCTCCGGCAGAGGGGCCTCTGCCGGCTGAGAAGGGTCCTCGCCGCCGGTTTTGAGGGCTGTGCGGGGCCCCATGCAGGCACAAAGCAGCAGGCAGGCGGCAAGCAGCAGGCAGAGGGGACCACTGAGTTTTCTGTTCATGGAAAGGGGGACCTCCTACAGTTCAAAATCTTCCTTGGTATAGCTGGGCAGCTTGGGCGCTCGTTTGGGAATGCGTTTGAGCGGGCAATAGATGAAGCGCCTGCAGGAATAATCCGGCGGTACAATGCCCACCCGCTCGCAGAGAATGCGCTCACTGTCCCGGGAGGGGAAGCCATATCGGCAGTAGGTGCAGGCGGGCGGGATGTCGCTGGAAAAATAGCTGGCACGAAAGATGGCGGATTCCTCCCTTGATAGACAGATGATTTTTATCGTGCCCGACTCTCTCTTTGTCGGAGAAATCGAGCGGAGCCCAAAGACGTAAAAAAACACCCTTCCGGTTGCAGGAACCGGAAAAAGCGCGGTTTCACGCCTTTGGGCGCGAAATTTGGGCCGTCGCTTTTCCGGAAGTGCCTTTTCAATAATCCCATTTTACCAGAAACGGCAGAAAATTACTACCGGTTTATTTTCTTTTTCGCCGGCTTTCCTCCCGCTTCCTCCTTTGTCTTTCCCGAAGGGGCCAGGCTCCATAGCGTCATAGCGCTGACAGCCAGCATCAGCAGGGTAACGGAGGGGGTATTCGGCGTGCGGTAGGGGATGGCGGCGGCCGCGCTTTTAAAGGCGGCGGCTGCGCTGCTTTCCAGCCGCAGCAGCGGGTAGCTGAGCAGGGCGCTCAAAAGCCCATGCAGCACCCGGCAGAAAAGAAAGGGCGCAAAACGCAGCCGGTAGGGCTGCAGCGTTGCCCGGATCTGAAAAAAGATGGAAAGCCCGGCGAAGGAGATGAAAAAGGGGAGCAGCAGAAGCGGCAGCCTTCCCGGCAGAGCGGCCGCCGCCATGCAGCCGGTGGTAACCTCCATCAGCCCGAGAAAAAGGGCGCCGAGCGTTTCTGCCGCCTCTGAGGGCGGCAGAAGGGGGGAGAGCAGGAAGGAAAGCCGAACGAAAATTCCGCTTTCGCGCAGCAGCGCCCCTAAAGCGGAAAAGATGACCACATAGGCACAGATGGTAAGAATGCCGGAGGTGGCGCCGTTTACCCCGAGAATGAATGCTTCTCCGAAGGGCAGCCCCTCCGCCGGGCGCTCCCTTTTTGCCGGAACCGGCAGGCGCAGCGAAAGGAAAATGCCGATAAAAAGCGAGCAGAGCAGATGGATAAAGAGCAGTATGGCCCCCGCGCGTGCGCTTGCGAGCAGGTGAGCGCCTACCGCCGTAATCACAAAGGAGGGGCCGGCGTTGCAGCAAAAGCAGAGTGCGCGCTCGGCATCCTCCCGGGCAATCTGCCTGCGCTCGAGCAGGATGGCGATGGTCTTGGCTCCGACCGGATAGCCGCCGATGGCGCTCAACAGCACCGCCGGGCCCATGCAGGCGGGAAGCTTTAATACCCGGCGGGTCAGCAGCGAGAGCGGGCGGCTGAGGAGTTCTCCCGTCCGGCTCTGGGCAATGGTGCCGCTGAGAGCCATAAACAGATAGAGCGAGGGAATAACGACCTGGGCGCAGGCCGTCAGCCCCGCCTTCACCCCCTCGCGCACCGTATCGCCTCGAAACAGCAGCGCGGCACACAGCGCGACGCACACAGCACAGTATAGAGCCTGCCCTCCGGCATGAAGGAGCCTTTTCATAGGATCCTTCCCTCCTTATTGAAATCCGATTTTCGTCTTATGATTATGGCGCAAAGGGCGGATTTATGAAGGGATGTCTATCTCCCTCCTTCGGCGCATATACATAGCGGGAGTAAGGAGGGATAAGCTGTGCACAAAAAACAACCGCGCAACCGGCGGGAGGGGCAGGAGCGGCGGGAGGAGCCGGAGATACCGAAAGAGAAAAAAACGCTGCTGGGCGCGCTGCTTCAGCTGCCCGCCTCCTCTCTCTCGCAGATGACGCAAATTCAGCTGATTTCCAACCGGGAGGCGCTGGTGGATGGCTGCAAGGGAGTCATTGAATATAATGAGGATTTTATCCGCTTAAATCTCGGGAATATGACAGTGCGCTTTACCGGGCGGGGGCTGCAGCTGCGCAGCATGAGCGAGGAGAGCCTCATCATCCATGGCTTTATCCAGTCGCTCGAATATATCTGCTGAAAGGAAGAAAGGGATGCTGTTTGTCTATCTGCTGCGGTTTTTAAAGGGCATCGTCGGCTTTACGCTTACCGGCGGCTTTATTGAACGGTTTTTAAATCTGTGTACGCGAGCGGGGCTGCCGGTTTTCAATACCCTGCGCCGGCCGGATTCCCTTTCGGCCTGCACAACGGCGCGCGCCTACCGGCAGATGCGCCCCATCGCCAGAAAGACGGGGGTGCGCATGCGCATTGCCTACAAGCGCGGGCTGCCCTTTATTCTGCAGCGCTATCATAAGCGGATAGGGATTTTGATAGGCACCGCTTTTTTTGTGCTGTTTCTGGGGGTGATGAGCCGCTTTATCTGGAGCATTGAGATTACGGGGAACGAGACCCTCTCCGAAGAATATATTCTGGAGAACCTGGCCCGCTGCGGTATCCATGAGCGAGCCTATATCGGTTCGATTGATACCCTTTCAGCCGAGCGGCAGATGATGCTCATCACTCCCGAGCTGAGTTTTATCGCCATCAATCTGCGTGCCTGTACGGCGCAGATTCAGCTGGGGGAGCGGGAGATGCCGCCGGAGATGATTGATACCCGGGAGCCCTGCAATATCATTGCGGCCCGGACGGGGCGGATTGTGGAGATGGAGGTTTATGACGGCAGCCCTGTCGTTAAGGTGGGGGACGGCGTGCGGGAAGGGGAGCTCATCGTCAGCGGATATGTGGAGGGGCTGCGCGTCAAGCGCGGATATGCAGTGCATGCACGCGCGCGGGTGATTGCCGAATTTGAAGAAGAGGTACATATTGAGGTGCCGCTGCGGGAGCAGCTGCGCGAGCCGGTCGGAGAGGCGAAAGTAAAAAGGAGTCTGCATCTGTTCGGCCTGCGCCTTCCGCTCAGTTTTGGCGGGGCGCCGAAGGGGAGCTTTGAACTGACCACCCGGACCGTTCAGCCGGTGGTGCTCGGGCTGCGCCTTCCGCTGCAGATTATTTCCGAGAGCTATCAACCGGTTGCGGTGCAGGCGATAGAGCTCAGCGAAAGCCAGGCGCGCGAGCAGGCACAAAAGCAGCTTTGGCAGTATCAGCAGGATTTTTCGGCCATCGGCGAGGTGGTAGGAAAAACCGCCTCCGGCAAACTTTCCGGAGAGCGCTATCTGCTCGATGCGGTCTTTACCATGCGGCAGGATATCGCCCGTCCGCAGCCGTTTACCGTATCGGAGGAGGGCAGGGTTATGTCCTGAAAGGAGAAGAAGGGTCTGCTGCAAAATGCAAGCATTTTGCAGCAGACCCTTCTGAAAAACGGCTTTTGACTCCACCAGAGTCAAATTTCGCCCGCAGTTCGCGGGCGAAACCACCCTTTTTCCGGTTTCTGCAAACCGGAGTAGCGGTTTTTTCATAGTCTCTTCTATTCTGCGGACGCGACCTTCTGAAAAAACGCTTTCGAGGCGAAAATTACGCCCCGAAAGCGTTTTTCTGGTTTCTACGAACTGGAGGAATGCTTTTTACAGCAGCGCAGCCGCCGCCTCATCGAGAATAACGGTGACATCCGGATGCAGCTGCAGCACCGAAGCGGGCACCCGCGGGGTGACCGGGCCGAGAATGGCGGCACGGGCAATCTCCTTTTTGTTTTCCCCGCTGATAGCCAGCAGAATCCGGCGGGCGCGCATGATGGTGCCGATGCCCATTGTAACAGCAGCGCGCGGAACCTCATCGAGGCTCTTAAAGAAGCGGGAGTTTGCCTGAATGGTGCTTTCAGTGAGCGAAACACGGTGGGTGGCCACCGGGAAGCTCTCATCCGGCTCATTGAAGCCGATGTGGCCGTTGAGGCCGATTCCGAGCAGCTGCAGGTCGGGATAGCCGTAAGCGGCAGTCAGCTGCTCATAGCGGCGGCATTCCGCCTCAATATCCTCCGCCAGCCCGTTTGGCACATGGGTGTTTTCCCTGCGGATGTTCACCCGGTCAAAGAGGTTTTTCTGCATAAAATAGCGATAGCTCTGGTCATTTTCGGGCGGCAGGCCGACATATTCATCCAGATTGACACTGTGCACGGCGGAGAAATCCAGCTCGCCGGCGCTGTATTTTTCCGCCAGCCGGTCATAGATGCCGCAGGGGGTGGAGCCGGTGGCAAGGCCCAGAACGCAGTTCGGCTTTAAGAGAAGCTGCGCGGCAATCAGGTCGGCGCCGTTTCGGCACATGCCATCATAATCCTTGGCAATCAAAATTCTCATGGGGGTTACACTCTCCTAAATAAAGTTGTCCGCCAATCTTTTACCATTATGAGGCAGGCGGATGCCGGGCCTTAGATTTCCAGCCAGTGGCATTCCAGCGGAGCAAGGGTAATTTCGCTCTGCTTCCCGTTCAGCCAGAGGGCGGTGTGCTGCTCTTCGCTCGAGTTGTTGTAAACGGCAGCGCTTTTCGTTTCCGGATAGGCCGTTACCTCGCACTGAGGGTTTTCGGCGAAGAAGCGGCAAAGCGCATCCTCCTTCGAGGCGGCATAGTAGAGAGCGCGCAGCAGAATGCGGGTGTTCTGCGCATCGTAGGGGATGCCCGCCATATAAACGGCGCGGCCGCGGCCATATTCGTTTACATTCAGGCAGCAGCTGCGGTTTTCCACATCCAGCGCGAGAGAAGCGGGGCCCGCCTGATAGATCATGCTCATCCCCTCGCCATAGTCGATGGGGCCGGTGCGGTCGGCAGTAATAAAGTGCTTTTCAGCCAGCTTCGGAATGGGCTTATTGATGCTGGCGGTAAAGCCGACCTCTTTCTGTACGCCCAGCACATCCCAGAGCTGGAAGTAGGAGCCCTGGAAGAGATAAGCGGTCGGCTCGCCGATGCCGATAAAGCCGCCGCCGTTATAGACCCATTCGCGCAGCAGCGCCTGAATCTGCGGGTCGGCCCAGTTGTCGCCGCCGCTCCAGGAGGTACCGGCGTCGCCCGCGTTGAGGATGACGCCCACATCCTTCGGGATGCCGTTTTTGCGCAGGTCGTCAAACGAGAGGAACTCCACCTCGAAGGGCAGGCCGCTGAGCGCCTCCATGGCCCCGAGATAGGAATAGCAGCGCTGGTGCCAGAGCGAGTGCGCCACCTGATGGGTCATCCAGGTGCGGATATGTCCCCAGGAGTTGAGAACGGCCACCTTGAAGGGGGCGGTATAGGGCTTTGTTCCAGCCGAATGCTCTAAAATAGCGCGGAACTGTTTGGAGTATCCGGTCACCCGGTCGATAAACTCAGGGAACTTCCAGGCCAGCGAGAGATAGCCGCCATAGCCCATGCGCTGCATCGGCGAGCGCATGATAGCGCGGCGGCACTGCCGCCAGACCTTGTCGCCCTCGCCCACCGGGTCGCCGCCCTCGTGGAAGATATCCGGGAAGAAGTAGGGGTAAAAGCGCGCCTCCGTTTCGGGAACGGGGATATCCGCAATCATCCGGGTGGTGACGCCATCGCCCGCCGCACCGACAACGGCATCCAGTCCGATATTCTGGAAGGTGGGCCCATAGGGCTCGACGCCCGCCCACTGGTCGCCCAAAAACATAATAGCCTTGCGCCCGTATTCGTGCACCACTTCGACGCACTGGCGGGCGAAATCGCTGACAAAGCGCTGGTTAAAGGCCATCCAGTCCAGTTGGCGGCGGGTGGGGTTGTTAAAGGGGGTGTTAAACCGGCCCTCATCAATAAAGTCCTCCGGGGTGAGGGCGTAGCCATATTCCTTCTCAAACTGCTCCATCGCATAGGGGCTGACGGTGGTCAGATAGCCGAACCAGTCCACCTGGCGCTCCTTGCCCGCCTCGTTATAGATGAGGTCAAACTGATAGAAGAAGGTGGTAAAGCGCACAACGTCGGTCTTGGGGTGGCTTTTCAGCCAGTCGCGCAGCATCTGCAGGGTGTGCTGCTGCGCCTCGGGATAGCGCACGTCCATCGGCAGCAGGTGCTCGCGGTCCCCCCAGTCGTTGGTGAGGTGGTTATACATCGAGACCGGCTCCCAGAGCTGCCAGGCCAGAAAGGAGACCGAGTAGAGATGAAAGGGGGTCGTTCCCCGGATGGTGACCTTGCCGTCGGCATAGGAAAAGTCGGGCATATTTTCGCCGGTTGTGCGGTCAACCGCCTGCCAGTAGCGGTGGATATCCACATCGGTATTGGGAGCGAGCTGCTCCCTGAAGTAGCGGCCCATCAGGTCGATTTCCACCGTATCCCCGGTGGCGGTGACCCGGTCGGAGGTAAGATACATCTGCTGGCGGTACTGGGGGTGCTCCTTCATCCAGGCGTTGTCGTGGCGGACGAGGCAGAGGGTAGAGTAGACCTGCAGCCCCATATCCAGAATTTCCTGGGAGAGAGCGGTGCCGTCCGAATCGCGGACGGCGTCCACCCCCCAGTCCTTAACGAGCTGCCGGATAACCGGCTCCATTCCGGTTTCTCCGGGAAGGGTAAATCTGCCGGTGATTGCCAATTTACTCACTGTCCTTTCCATCTGTCGGAGGTTTTTGGCTTTTTCTTTATAAACTGTCCTTATGGACGGGGCCGCTCAGTTCCTCCAGTCATAGCCGGACTGACGGAAAAAATCGGTCAGCAGCTGTCCGCCGGTTCCCTGCGGGTCGCTGACAACCAGCAGCACATATGTCCGTGTGCGGCGAATCTGGTAGCCGCGCATCCGCTGCTGCTCCTGCGGGTCACTCAGCTGCAGGAGCTTTTCGCATTCATGGCAGTAGAGCGAGAGGGCAGTCATCATGTTTTCCGCCGCCTGTATATCCTTTGCCTGAAAAAGAGCAAACTCCCGCGCGGTGCCGTCCCCGGCGGCATAGACACAGCAGCTGGTGAAATCCTCCCGCATGATGCCGGGGTAGCGTGAGAGAATCTCGTTTTCTTCCAGTGCCTGCATCCCTTCGCTGTAGACAGGGGAGCGGAGCAGATATTCGGCCAGCCGGTCAAGGCGGAGCACCGTTTTGCGCTGATGGAGCCCCCAGCTGCCGAACAGCAGCCCTAAAGCGGCCAGCAGAATGGCGGCTGCCGCCCAGAGCCTTTTATCCTGCCTGTTTTTCTCTTTTTCCATTTGTTTTTTCTCCCCAAAAGTCTCCCTTATATAAAATCAGCAGCAGCGAAACGGGCAGGCCGGTTATCTCCCGGCATATTTTTGGACGATGGCCTGCATCTGCGCCCATTTCTGCTCCATATCGTAAACCAGCTTAAACTGGGTGCGCGCGCGGTCGAGGTTGTGCCCCTCCCGGTGGATTTTAAAGTAGGTATCTCCTTCGAGATAGTCGGTCAGAAAGCGCATACCGCATTCGAGGGTCATCATCTTCGCGCCGGCGGGCAGCATTTCAATCTCTTTATCGGTAAGGACACGGCCGGCTGTTTCGAGAAAGCCTTTGGTGAACAGTTCGAACAGCTGCAGGTCCATCGAGACCTTATCGAGGTCCTGTTCATCCTCGAGCGCGGTGGAGGCGCCGAAGCGGATGGAGTCGCCATAGTCATTGAGCGCGAGTCCGGGCATGACGGTATCGAGATCGATAACGCACAGACCCCTGCCGGTCGCCTTGTCGATGAGGATGTTGTTAAGCTTGGTGTCGTTGTGGGTAACGCGCAGCGGCAGCTCGCCCTTTTTCTGCAGGTCGGTCAGCAGATGGGTGAATGCCTCCCGCTCCCTGACAAAATCGATCTCTTTTTGAACGTTCGCAGCCCGCCCCAGATTATCTTCCTTCAGCGCCTTTATGAAGTTGCGGTAGCGGTTGGGGGTATCATGGAAAAGCGGGATGGTCTCATGCAGCGTATGGGCCGGATAGTCGGCCAGAAGCATTTGAAAATGTCCGAAAGCGCGTGCAACGGTGTAAAAATCCTCCGGCTTTTCGACCATCTGGTAGGTGACGGTGTCCTCCACAAAGCTGTAGCAGCGCCAGCAGTTTCCCTGGCTGTCGGTCATATAACTTTTTTCGTCCTTTGTCGGGATGACGGTGAGCGTTTCGCGCTCGGGGTTGCCCCCCTCCTCGAGGATGCGCTTTTTCAAAAAGGAGGTGACGCCGATAACGTTTTCCATCAGCTCATCCGGGTTTTTAAAGACATCGGTGTTGATGCGCTGGATGATGGTGCGGCGCATGCTGCCGTCATTCATCTGAAAATAGGCGGCGAAGGTGTCGTTGATGTGTCCGTTGCCATAGGGGAGCACCCCGGCAAGCTGGCCATCCACCGCGAAGGCAGGTACAATTTGCTGCGCGATCTGCTCGCGCTTCTGGCACTTTTCCCCGTTCATTTCCATTCCCTCCACAGATTTTCCGGATATTGCCCTCTGACCGTCATTTCGCGGATGGCCTTTTCCACCACCGGCTTATCCTGCCGGTAGGTGACGCCATACCACCGGTCGCCGGAGCGAAAAACACGCACCCGGGCTTTACCGGCCAAAAGCAGGTCGTTTACCGCCGAGGGGAGAAAATATTCCGCCTTCAGCGGGTTTTCGCTGAGCGCTTTATCCAGAAAACCGGAGAAGCCTGCAGAAAGCTCAGGGATGAAGCCCGGCGTAAAGCCCCAGAGGTTCATCGAAACGGTGCTGCCCTCGGGGATGAGCGACCAGCTGGCGCCGTCATCCTCGGTGTATTCGGTGCGGGTACCGTGTTTTTCAATGCGGGTGCGCTCGGTGATGCCGGTCAGATACCCATCCTGCACCGTGCAGATGCCGCGGGCAACATGCCCGTTTTCGGTCAGCGTGTTTTCCAGGATATAGCCGACCATGCCATAGTTATAGCGGTCGGTGTCCTCGGCGGTTTTGAGGTAGTCATACATAATCCGGAAGGCCTCGGCGCCATAGTAGTCGTCGGCGTTGATGACGCAGAAGGGCGCATCAATCAGCTCTGCACAGGAGAGAATGGCGTGTCCGGTGCCCCAGGGCTTCTGGCGCTCTGCCGGAACGGCATAGCCTGCGGGCAGGCTGTCGAGATTCTGGAAGGCATAGCGAACCTCGCAGATTTCGCTCAGCCGGTTGCCTAAAATTTCTTTAAAATCCGACTCTATTTTGTGGGTAATAATACATACCACCCGTTTAAAACCGGCCTTCAGCGCATCATAGATGGAATAGTCGATAATAATTTCGCCATGCTCGCCGACCGGGTCGATTTGCTTGGGCCCGCCGTAGCGGCTTCCCATTCCCGCGGCCATGATTACCAGAATTGGCTCTTTCATCGGAATTCCCCTTTCAGTCAATCGGCCTTTGGAAGAACCGCAGGCGCTTTTTGTTTATTAAAATCAGTATAGCACAGGAGTCTTTTTTTTGCCAGATTTTCCGGATGATTGCAACAAAAATCTATCTTTTTGAGCGTTTGAATGCACTTAAAGCGCCATCTGCAGAACCTTCTTTGCGCCGAGCAGCTCTGCTTCTGCCAGAGAGTGGGTCACTAAGAGGAGGGTTGCGCCTGCGGTGTGCGCAAGAATGCAGGCCGCGGCGGCCGCGCGCGTCCTTTCATCCATCCCGCCAAACGGTTCATCGAGCAGCAGCAGCTGCGGACCGGCGAGCAGCGCGCGGGCGATGGCCACCCGCCGCTTCATGCCGCCGCTCATCTCGCGGATGCGCTGCATCCGGCTCTCCCGGAGTCCGAGCTCCCCGAGCAGCCGGTCCGCCTGCTGGCCTTCGGCGCCGGGGCAGACGGCCAGCAGGTTTTTGCGTGCGCTTAGGTCGGGAAAGAGCCGGTCCTCCTGAAAAACGGCAGTGAGCCGTTTTCGGGAGAGTCCCTCGATTTTTCCGGCATCCGCCCTTTCCAGCCCCATCAGAATGCGCAGCAGCGTTGTCTTCCCGCGGCCGGAGGGGCCCATCAGCGCCGTGCAGCAGCCCTCGGGGAGGGTGGCGCTGAAGTTTTCGAGAACCGGCCTGCCTTCGAAGGATTTATATAACCCTCTGATGATAATATCCATGCTATTTCTCCTCCAGCTGCCTCCTGGCGAGGGCGGCAAGATGCAGTACCGCCTTTTCAAACAGCAGACTAACGGTAATGATGACCGCCGTCCAGGCGAAAAGCTCGCGCGTTGCCAGAAACACCTTGGCCTGATAGAGCGCGCCGCCAACCGAACCGGCGGGCTGGCCTATCACTTCTGCCGCAATGCCGGATTTCCAGCAGAGCCCTACGCTGAGCGATACCGCCGAAATAAAAAAAGGGAAGATAGCGGGCAGATAAATATAAGAGAGCTGCCGCCAGAAGCTCATATGGAAGACCTGCGCCATTTCCAGAAGCTCCCTGTCGGCGCAGAGGATGCCCTCGCACAGGTTGCTGTAAAGAATCGGGAAGGCCATGGTAAAAGAGACCAGAACCGAGAGGTTCTGCGAGCGGATCCACAAAAGCGCCAGAATGGTGAAGGAAGCCACCGGCGTGGCCTTCATTACCGTAACGGCGGGCTGCAGAAGGATAGCCACTGCCGAAAACCGGCAGCTGAGCGCCGCCAGCAGCGTTCCCGCGCCCAGCGAAAGCAGAAAGCCCAGGAAAATCTTAAAAAAAGAGAAGGCGATGCTGCTCCAGAAGCTGCCTGTTTTTGCCAGCTGCAGCAGCGAAAGAAACGCAGAAACAGGAGATACCAGCAGTATCTCCTGTTTAATCATCATGCTGCACAGCTGCCAAACAAGCAGCCAGAAAAGAACGGCCCCGATGCGCAGCAGCCGCTTTTTAGCTCTGGTAGTAAAATGCGTCATCCGGAAGAGCGCCTCCTACCGATTTCGGGTTCTGTTCGAAGAGCGCCTGCAGGTAGCCGCTCACCTTTTCCTTCATTTCGGCCCCTGCCAGATAGGTGATGTTGCAGGCGGGAATGGCCTTCTCGGCCACGGCGGCCGGGGCGATGCCGAGCCCTTCAATCAGCAGGGCCGCCTCTTCGGGGTTCTCGTTGATATATTCGGTAGAGGCCCGATATTCCTCTAAAAAGGTCTGGAATGCCGCCTCATATTCGGCCAGAAAATCATTGCGAACGACCAGAACACCAGTGACGAGCGCGCTGCCGCTGCCGGTGCGCTCCCACTCCTCGGTGAGGCTTAAAGCGGTGCGCAGCTTTTCGTTTTTGGCCTTGGCGGTGGTGACAAACGGCTCGGGCAGCAGCGCGACGGCAGGGCCGGAGGCCGCCTGCATGAGTGCGGCAACCTCGGTCGCCTCCGATTTGTATTCAATATTCAGATCGGTGGCCGGGTCGATACCGTTTTGCTGCAAAACGAAGTTGAGGGCAAATTCGGGTGTCGTGCCCTGACCGGTGGAATAGAGGGTCTTTCCCCGCAGATCTTCCAGCGAATGGATGATATCCCCCGTTTCTACGATGTAGAGCACGCCCAGCGTATTGATCGCCGCGAGCGAAATTTTCCCCTCCGTATTGTTATAGAGAACACTTGCGAGATTGGCGGGAATGGCGGCGGCATCCAGCTCTCCCTTCGCGAGGCCGGCTACAATCTCGTCCGCCGCGCCCGCCATGGTGAAGCTGTATTTGTTTTTGCTGAGGCCCGTATCGTTATCGGCCAGAAGTTTGGCCATGCCCATGGTGGTCGGGCCTTTGAGGCCTGCCAGCCGGATGGTTTCTCCCGACTGCGGGATCGATTCGGCTGTTTCAGGAATCCCACTGAAAGCCGAGGGCTGCGAGGAAGATCCCGGCGCGGCGGAAGACTCCGGCCCGGAGGAGGTGGTTTCGTTCGCAGAGGAGGCGGATGAAGTTTGCGAACCAGGAGCGGACGCATTTTGTGTGCAGCCCGCCAGGATGCCAAAGCACAAAACAGAGGATAACAGCACAGCAGTCAATTTACGCAAGAATCAATCATCTCCTGAAGCATGAAATAGAATGAAAGCGGCAGAAAACCGGCCGGGCAGATTTCAGTCAGGATAAAACAGGCGCAGCCCGCCCAAGGGGTGGGCAAAGGAAAGCGTCGCTTTCCTGTCTGCGCTTATTATAGCATATTTTCCTGCAAAGAGCAAATCTGCCGGAAAGCTTTGCGCTGTTTCAGGCATTTTGACAGATATAGGCGGTGAGCGCGCGCGTCTTAAAGCGGTGGCAGCCCTCCTCATAGGTGGTGGCTACCCGGTAGAGCCGCCCATTTCTCAGCTCATAGATAAGCGCTTTTTCGGCGGCCTGCAGCTGAACGGTGACTTTATCCTCAAAAACGGGCTGTTCGGTAAAGCGGTAGCAGGTAAACTCTCCCTCGCCCAGCAGCGCCGGGACCTCGGGAGGCAGAGAGGTATCAAGCGTCAGGTCAAAGATATCATCATCGTAGTCCCCAAGGAAAAAGAGGGTCAGCCCGGGCGCACAGGTGATCTCGGCCCCCTCCTCCGAAAGCCTTTCATCGACCCGGAAAAGCGGTCCACTGCCGGTGCGGTAGCGCAGGCCCTCAAAAAGAGGGAAAACCTCGTTTTTCTCAATTGTCCCTTCCAGGGTAATTTTCTTTTCCCCGCAGCAGAGCTGGATGGAAAAATCTTCAGCTGCATCCGTTTCCCGTTCGGCATCCGGAGTGAGCGTCAGGAGATAGTAGGTATATTTCACCCTTGCCGGCTGGTTTTCCGGGCGCAGGCGGCTGACCTGCGCCGAGAGGCTGCCCTCGAGTACCTCGGCATGCAGGCTTCCGCTGCCATAGGCGGTCTGCACCTGCAGGCAGAAGCTTCCGCTGTCGGCATAAAGCGGCTCAAACAGCCGCCAGCTGCCCCCATCCCGAATGGATTCGATGTTCAGAAAGTCATCCGCCTCGCGGGAATAGAGCGACTGATCCTTCTCCATGAGCGGCCTGTCCGCAGCGGCTGCGGCCGGGGAAAAGACGAAAAGAGCGGCCGCCAGCAGAAGAGCGGTTAGCGGAAAAATTGGTTTTTTCATAAGGTTTAAGACATCCTTTCTGAAAAATATGATTATTGATATTTTCGTCCGGCCACTATGACAGGAAGGAAGAGGCCGGCTAAAATCGCGGCGAGAGCAGAAAAAAGCAGGAGCAGAAAGGCAGCCCTCTCCGGCAGAGGGAAAAGGGAAAGCAGCCGCCGCAGCGCCGTATAGCAGGCGGTCCAGCCGGCCATTGCAGCGCAGCACCAGCCGCGCGCGGCCAGAAGGATATGCGGCCAGTTCCGGTTGTTAAAGCAGACGCCGGGCAGGTTCATGCGGAATATCCCATCGCTGTAAAAACTCAGACGGTTCTGATCGTAAAAGGCGGGCAGCTTTTCCTTCGCCAGAAAGATAAAGTAGATGCCAAAGCAGGCGGCCATCGCCGGGGGCAGCCACAGCATGCAGGCATAGTTATCCCCGAGATAGCCCGTTTTCCGGATAAGCCAGAGAGACAGCGCCGCTATGCCAAGGCAAAGCAGATAGGCCTTTCCCCAATATCGGCGGTTTCGCGCCGCCCCCGCCTTCTCCTGCGCGCTCATCTGCAGCGCACCGGTTAAAAGCGGGTCAATATCCTGCAGGGTTATCGGCTCGTCCTTTCGGATATACTGCCCGCTGAGCAGCTCGGTGATGCTCACCTCAAAAATATCCGCAATCGGCTGCAGCAGCGAGATATCGGGCAGGCTCAGCCCACGCTCCCATTTGGAAACCGCCTTGTCGCTGATGAACAGCCTTTCTGCCAGTTCTTTTTGGGTCATCCCTTTTTCTTTGCGCAGCCGGGAGAGAAATGCGCCGAATTTTTCGTTGTCGATTTCATACATGGCCGGCACCTCCTTGCCGGTATTTTAGGAAAAAGGCAGCCATGCTGCAACCGACTGGCAGTAGAGTCCGCATTCTGAGGGCGTTTTTGCCCGCCCGGGGCCGGAGACGGCCGCTTGTTTGACAGCCCCTTTCGTTACCAGCATAACAGGATGAGGCATTTCGTTCAAGCGCCGGACTGTAAATTTTTTAGGGATGGCCCCGGTATTTGCCGCACATTCTTGTGAATGGGAGATTTCTTATGTATAATAGCAATATCCTCCAAATGGCGGAAAACGGCCAATGAGAGGTTTTATAAAAAAGCCGGGAGCAGAATAAATATCGGGAAGACCAGCAGCCAGGTGAATTTTTTGAAGCAGTATCCCTGGCGCAGACTGAATGCCCTCTGCCAAAAGGCTTCCATACAGACACTTTTGTAAAAGAACAGGAGAAAAATAATGAGTCAGATTGAAAAGCTCGACCCGAATTTTAAGGTACCGGAAAATGCTGGACAGCCGGATATGGTGTTTTATGACTGCCTGCAGCCGCCCTTTTCCATTCATGGCCTGCTGCTTCCGCAGCAGGCGGGGGAGGCCTTTCTGCGTATGCCCGCCGCTGCAGCGGCAAAGGTCAGCGAGGGGGTAAGCGCCTTAAACGGCAATACGGCCGGGGGCCGGGTCCGCTTTCAGACCGATTCCCCCTGTGTCGCCATCCGCGCCGGGCTGCATGCGGTAGGGAAGATGCCCCACTTCGCCCTCACCGGCAGCGCGGGCTTTGACCTTTATTACCGGCAGCCAGGGGAAGAGGAGCGCTATGGCGGCAGCTTTATTCCCCCCTTTGCCACAGAGGAGGGCTATGAGGCCCGTGTTCTGCTGCCGGTGCCGCGAAGTGATCGGGCGCTGCGGGAGATAACGCTGAATTTCCCGCTCTACAGCGGGGTAAAATCGCTGCAGATCGGCCTTTTGCCCGGCTCGGCTCTTCTTTCGGCAGAGGACTACCGCTGCCCGCGCCCGGCCGTTTTCTATGGTTCCTCGATTACCCAGGGCGGCTGCGCCTCCCGGCCGGGAAACGCCTATCCGGCGATTATTTCGCGCCGGCTTGGCTGCGATTTTCTAAATCTCGGCTTTTCCGGAAACGCGAAGGGGGAGGAGGAGATGGCCGAGTATATCGCCTCCCTTTCGATGTCTGCCTTTGTCTATGACTATGACCATAACGCGCCGGATGTCCGGCATCTGCAAAATACCCATGAGCGGATGTTCCTTTGTATCCGGCAGCGGCAGCCGCTGCTGCCGGTCGTTATCGTCTCCCGTCCGCAGCCATTTTTAAATGAGGAGGAGCGGGAGCGGCTGCAGATTATCAAAGCGACCTATGAGCGCGCCCTGGCAAGGGGGGACGGACATGTCTATTTTGTAGACGGCAGCCGCCTGCTGCGCCGCTTTGGCGGCGACAGCGGAACGGTTGACCGCTGCCACCCGAACGACCTGGGCTTTCTGTGCATGGCCGAGGGAATCGGAGAGGCGCTCGAGCTGGCGCTGGAGGAAGCGGAAAACGAATAGCGGCAAATGCCGCTTTTTCGGGAGAGGAGGAAAAGCGTATGGCCTACCGGGCCGCAGTCTGCGAGGACAACGGGACGGATGCCGGGTATCTTCTGCGGCTGCTGGAGGAATGGGCGACTCTTCGGGGCATCCGCCTTTCGGCTGAGCGCTTCTCCTCGGCGGAGGGGTTTTTGTTCCGGTATGAGGAGGAGAAGGCGTTTGACCTGCTGCTGCTCGATATCGAAATGCGGGAGATGGACGGGGTCAGCCTTGCCAAGCGGGTGCGTTCGGAGAATACAGCGGTGCAGATAGTCTTTGTCACCGGCTACAGCGACTATATCGCCGAGGGCTATGAGGTGGCGGCGCTTCACTATCTGATGAAGCCGGTGGAAAAGGAGAAGCTGTTTACCGTTCTCGACCGGGCGCTTGAAAAAAAGCAGCAGGCGGAGCGCTCTCTGCTGCTGATGCTGCCGGACGGGATGGTGCGCATCCCCCTGCATGAAATCCGCTATCTGCAGGTGCGGCAGAACTATGTTACCCTGCATGCGGCCGGGGAATATACAGTCAAGCGGCCGCTCTTAAGCTTCGAAAAAGAGCTGGACGAACGCTTTTTCCGGGTGGGCAGGGGGCTGATTGTTAACCTCTGCTGTGTGCGGCGGGTGACGAAGACCCAGCTGCTTCTGTCGGATGGCACTGTTCTCCCGCTGCCGAGAGGGGCCTATGAGCCGCTGAACCGGGCGATTATCGCCATGAACTGACAGGGAGGGAGCCGCATTTGTCCTTTTTGTCGAAGCGGATGGATAAACGGATAGCCGCCTACCAGCGGGAGCTTATCGAGACCCACTACCGGGAGGTAGAAAACATGTACCGGCAGATGCGCGGCTGGCGGCACGACTACCGCAATCATATTCAGACGATGAAGGCGCTGGCGGCGCAGAGCGACCTTTCCGGCCTGCGCGCCTATCTGGATGAGCTGGATGCCGACCTTAGGACGGTGGAGCCGGTCGTCAAAACCGGAAACGCGATGGCGGATGCCATTTTAAACAGCAAGCTCTCCCTCGCAAAGGCCCGTCATATCAAAACGGTGGTGGATGCGCATATCCCGGTGAAGCTGAGCATGTCGGAAATCGACCTGTGCATCATTCTGGGAAACCTGCTGGATAATGCGATGGAGGCGAGCCTGCCGCTCCCGGAGGAAGAGAGGCTCATCCGCCTGTATATGGATATGAAAAACACCCAGCTGTATATCTCCTTAACCAACTTCACCGCCGGAGGAAAGCTTAAAAAGACGGCCGGACGCTTTTTGAGCACCAAGGGCGCGGGACACGGCTTTGGACTGGTGCGCATCGATGAGATTATCGCCCGGCTGGATGGGTACTTGAGCCGTAACAGCGAACAGGGTGCCTTCACCACTGAGATTTTAATTCCGCAGGCATGAAAGGGGCTGAAAGGGCGCGCCCGCAAAATAGAAAAGGTCTGTAAAAACTGTATCCCGGTACGCAAAGAAATCAAGGGGGCCGCTCTTCCGGATTGCAGAAACCGGAAAAAGGGCGGTTTCGCTCGCGAACTGCGGGCGAAATTTGACTCTGGTGGAGTCAAAAGCCGTTTTTTCAAAAGGGCACGTTGCAAAATAAAAATTTTGCAACGTGCCCTTTTCGTCCCCCGATTTTATCTTTTCGTCCCCGAAACGCGCCGGGGACGAATTTCTGTGTTAAAGTAATCTTTGGGAGGCGATATTCGCATGAAAGCGAAGGAAAAATCCAGATACTGCGTTTTGCTGAGCGTCGGCTACATGCTGAAAACCGCGTGGCATACCCGAAGAAGTGTTTTGTGGCTGTGCATCGCCACCGTCCTCATCGAGACGGCGCTGAACCTGACCCGGCTGCTGGTTTCCCCGCGAGTGCTCGAGAGGGTGGAACGGCTCGCCCCGCTTTCCGAGCTGTGCGGCACCATTGCCGGCTTCTCGTTGGCGCTGTTTTTTCTCTATGCGCTCAAGGGCTATGTGGATAAAAACGTGCTGTATGGCCGCATCGACGTGCGCACGGCGATTCTCAGCGAAATTAACAAAAAGAGCCAGATGACCTCCTACCCCAATACCCGCGACCCGGAGGCTTTAAAGTTGCATGATAAGGCGAAGAACACCTGCAGTGGCAACAACAAGGCCTCCGAGCACATCTGGAAAACGCTCACGCTGCTGCTGCAGAACCTTTTGGGCTTTGCCCTCTACCTGTGGCTGCTCTCCGGCCTCAGCGGCCCTCTGGTGGCGGCCGTCATCCTGACGGCGGCGGCCGGGTTTCTCGCGAACCGGCAGGCGAGCCGGTGGTATTACTGCCGGGTGGAAGAGGAGGAAAGCTACTGGCATAAAATCAGCTATATCGACGGGCGCGTGCGTTCGTCCGCGCTGGCGAAGGATATCCGCATCTTCGGTCTCGCCCCATGGCTGCTCGAGGTCCAGCAGGGAACGCTGCGGCTGTATGAGGCGTTTTTAAAGCGGGTGAGCCGGAAATATATTGCCGCCTGCGCGGCCGATACCGTTTTCAGCTTCGCCCGAAACGGCCTCGCTTATCTCTACCTTATTCGGCTGGCGCTGGATGGAAATCTGTCCGCTTCGGAATTTCTTCTCTATTTTTCCTCCTTTGGCGGCTTCTCCGGCTGGGTGACGGGGATTCTGGAGCAGTGCGCGGCCCTCTACCGCGAGAGTTTGGATCTTTCGGTCGTGCGGGAGTATCTGCATCTGCCGGAACCGTTTCGGTTTTCTGGGGGCGCCCCCATCCCGGCGGCCGGGGAGGGCTATGAGCTACGGCTAAAAAATGTGCGCTTTCGCTATCCCGGGGCGGGAAGAGATTTTTTCAGCGGACTGAATCTCACCATCCGGCCGGGGGAACGGCTGGCGGTCGTTGGTCTCAACGGCGCGGGCAAAACCACGCTCATAAAGCTCCTCTGCGGCTTTTATGACCCGGACGAGGGGCAGGTGCTCTTAAACGGCGCCGACATCCGGACATTTGACCGGCAGGAATACTACCGGCTCTTCTCCGCCGTTTTTCAGCAGTTTTCCGTTCTGGATATCACCGCCGCTGAAACGATCGCCCAGCGCATCGCGGGGATCGACCGGCAGCGGGTGAGGGACTGTGCCGAAAGGGCGGGGATAGCCGAAACCATCGAAAAGCTGCCGCAGGGGTATGATACCCACATTGGCAGAAAGGCGTTTTTAGATGGGGTGGAGCTCTCCGGCGGGCAGCTGCAGCGACTGATGCTCGCCCGCGCGCTCTATAGGGACGGGCCCATTCTCGTGCTCGACGAGCCGACCGCTGCGCTCGACCCGCTCGCGGAGGACGACATCTACCGCAAATACAGCGAGATGACGCAGGGAAAAACGGCTGTCTTTGTCTCCCACCGGCTGGCATCGACGCGCTTTTGCGACCGTATTCTCTTTTTGCGGGAGGGCGTGATTGCCGAGGAGGGCACGCATGAGCAGCTGCTCATGCACGGCGGTGGCTATGCAAGGCTTTTTGAGGTGCAGGCCCGTTATTATCGCGAGGGGAGGGATTTCTGATGAAGGAGAAGAGAGAACGGAGGCAGGCGCTTTCGCTGACGCTGCGGGCGCTGTCGGATATCCGGAAAATCGTTCCCGGGCTGCTGGAAATCAGCGCGCTGCATGCGGCCGTCAGCGCGTTCGGACCCTTTCTCACCATCTATCTTTCCGCCCGCATCATCGGCGAGCTGGCGGGGCAGCGGCGTCCGGATGTTCTCTGGCCGCTGGCGGGAGCGGCCACCCTCTGCGGCGCTCTGGTGCTGCTGCTTGGCGGCGTGCTGCTGCGCCTTCGGGATGCGAAGAGGAGCCTCTACTACAACAGGGACAATCAGCTTTTTCTGAAAAAATGGATAGCGATGGACTTTTCCGATACCGAGAAGGCTGAAAACCGCGACCTGTATCTGCAGATTGAGCAGAACACCTGCTGGCAGGGCTTTGGGCTGAGCAAGGTGATGGAGTGTTTTTTTGAGCTCATTCAGGAGCTTTTGGGCGTCTGCGGCTCCATCGCGCTGGCGGCAGGCCTGTTCACCCTCCCGGTCCCCGCCTCGGCGGGCGGCTGGACGGTGCTCAATCATCCCGGCATGCTGCTTCTTTTTGCGCTCGCGGTGGCCGCCGTGCTGGGGGTCGCTCCCGCCTGCAAAAAGCAGGAGATGAAGGGGCTGGAGTATCTGGCGGAGAATTCCCGTTTCGGCAACCGGATTTTCGGCGTTTTCGGCTGCTTTGTGAGCCAGCAGCAGGCGGAAGCGGCGGCAGATGTCCGGATGTATGAGCAGCCGGAGATAATCCGGCATTATCTGACCAAAAACATGGTTTTCGGCGCGAAAAGCGAGCACGGGCGGCTCTACCGGGGAAAGCTGGGGCTGCTCGGCGCTCTTTCCTCCGGCATCGGCGCGGTGCTCAGCGGGCTTATCTATCTGTTCGTCTGCCTCAAGGCCTGGGCGGGGGCGTTCGGCGTGGGAGCGGTGAGCCAGTATGTCGGGGCGGTGACAGCGCTGACCGGCAGCCTTTCGGGGCTGCTCACTACGCTCGAGGAGCTGCGGGGAAACGTCCCCTTTCTGCGCACCGTTTACCGCTTTCTGGATATCCCGAACGCGATGTATCAGGGGAGCCTGACGACCGAGAAGCGCGCTGACCGCAGCTATGAGGTGGAATTCCGGGATGTATCCTTCCGGTACCCGGGCGCGGAAAGCTATGCGCTGCGCCATGTATCGATGAAATTCAAAATCGGCAGGCGGCTGGCGATTGTCGGGGAAAACGGCTCGGGGAAGACGACCTTCATCAAGCTTCTCTGCCGGCTGTATGACCCGCAGGAAGGGGAGATCCTCTTAAACGGCATCAATATTAAAAAATATAACTATCGGGACTATATGGAGGTTTTTGCCGTTGTCTTTCAGGATTTCCAGCTCATTTCCCAGCCGCTGGGAGCGAATGTTGCGGGCGGCGCGGACTATGATGCGCCCCGCGTGAAAAGGGCCCTTTCTGATGCCGGGTTCGGCGAGCGGCTTTCCTCCCTTTCAGAGGGGCTTGACACCCTGCTCTATAAGGACTTTGACGAGGGCGGCATCGATATTTCCGGCGGCGAGGCGCAGAAGATTGCGATTGCCCGCGCGCTCTACCGGGATGCGCCCTTTCTCATTCTGGATGAGCCGACCGCCGCGCTTGACCCCATCGCCGAGGCGGAAATTTATGAGAAGCTGGACACCATCGTCGGGGATAAGACGGCTGTCTATATCTCCCACCGGCTTTCCTCCTGCAAGTTCTGCGATGAAATTCTTGTTTTTAAAGAAGGGGAAATTGTCCAGCAGGGGACGCATGAGGCCCTTCTGGCCGATAAAAACGGGAGATATGCTGCGCTCTGGGAGGCGCAGGCGAAGTATTACAGCCGCGGCTGACCATTAGCCCCTTTATGTGCGCTGCATCTTTTCGGCTGCACTGGTTATGCGGGGAAGAGAAGCGGTATTTCCTGTACCTTATGTGAAAAAGGGCTGCTGCAAAATGCACCGCATTTTGCAGCAGCCCTGCTTTTGGGGGAAAAGGGAGCGTTTATGCCAGACGGCGGTCGATCTCCTCCGCGACCCTTTCGCGCAGCGAAAGAAGAAAGTCTGCATCCTTCGGATATTCGTCGAAGTTCAGGTTTTTCATTCCGGCGAGCTCTTCAATGAGCTTTACCGTCTCTTCCCGGCCGGCCAGCGAATCGAGCAGCTGCAGCGCGCGCAGGTCTAAAAGCGCATCATCCTGCACCTCGGCGCGGATGGAGGAGAGAGGCTCGCCGTTTTCGCCCGGATAGACCAAAAAGGCATCGCCGGAGGGGAAGGCGCGTCCGGCATCGGTCACCTGATAGGGGTTAATAAGCCCCAGTGAATACTGCCGGTAGTAGAAGTTAAAGCCCCACTGCAGGAAGCCGGCAATATTGTGTAGATACCAGAGCGTTCCCATTATCCGGTTGCGCGCGCTGGGCATGGCAAAGAAGCGGTTGGGCACCTTATAGTTCTGGCCGCAGCAGTAGTAGGACCAGAGTCCCTCGATCTTTTCATCCAGAAACGGCTGGATATGGTTGACCGAAGGAATAGGGGTGCGCACTAGGCCCTCACGGTAGAACTGGATATCGGCCAGCGCATCTATCACCCTGCAGTCGGTGAGCAGGTCGTCCACCTGCCGGTGGGCGGCATGGTAGCTGTCGATATTTTCGGGAGAGGGCTCGTCTGAAATATGGAACCATACGTGATCCTTATCAAAGCCGAGCCGCATAAGCTCCTGGCGCAGCGCGGGGATAAAGCTCTCCAGGAATTTCCGGTATTCCGGAGAGGTCGCCGGCACATCCCAGCCGAAGATGCGCTCGGTGCCCTTTTCGGTCTGCGCCAGAATCTTTGGCGTTGCCCGCGCGCCCCACTGGGTGAAGAAATGGGCAATCTCCAGGTGGGAAATGCCATGTTTTTTGCAGAGGCCGGTCCAGCGCTCGAGCTTCTCAAAGCCGAAACGGTACTGGCCGTTTTCGCGCACCACATCTACCAGCTGCACCGTCGGCCGCTCATGGCCGACCGCCGTATCGAGCGAGGGGGTGAAGACCGGGGTGAGCAGCATGTTGATGCCGTGTTCGGCTGCCGAACCGATAAATTTATCCAGAATTGCCCAGTGCTCTTCGCTGAGCGGCTGTACATGATAGTAGGAGGCGAGGCAGTCTGCATGAAACCACTCGGTGTGCAGCAGCTTCTGCGGGGGCAGCTGCGCCTTACGCACACAGAGGGTCAGCTGGTTTGTGAAGACCTGGCTGTCTGCATCCGGGTTTTTCTGCAGGGTAGCAAGCGGTGTCTGCCACTCCTTCATCCCGCGGGCGGTAATAGCGATATCGTAACTGCCAGGCTTAGCGTCCTCCGGAATATCCCAGGTGAGCCATGCTGCGCGGTACTGCCCGGGAACAGGCCGCAGAACGGCTTCTTTTACCGGCTGCAGCAGGTCGGGATAGAGTCCCGGCTCGGTGCAGAGATAGTTGTCATCTGTTTTCTCATAGCAGGGCATTTCGCTGGGCAGAAGCTCAACGCTGCGCACCGAAGGCTGCACCGGTCCGCCGCTGACCTCCAGCGAAAACTGCGGGACCAGCAGCCCCTGTGTATTCTTTACCGTGTAGACGAGCTGCACCGCTGCGCGTGTTCCGCGCCAGGTGGAGAGAGTTTGGCCGGAAGGCTGGGCGGCCGGACGCCGCTGCGGGAAAACCTTTTCCAGGGAGGATGCGAGAAAGATTTCAATTTCCATAAAATCTGCCACCTCATTCGTTTGGGTTTTATTTTTTGACCTGGCTGCATCAAAATCCGCAAAATGAATAACCATCCTGCGGCAGCCTTATTATAGCAGAACCCACAGAAAATAGCCAGCCAAACTGCCCCCTTTTTTTATTTTTACCTGCCCGTTTTTTCTGTTTATGGAAAAATGCAAAGGCTGTCAGGCAAAAGCAGCCTGCTGCGCAGAAAATGAAGGCAGGTATAGAAGCATCCGGCTGTGGGAAAATAAAAAATGGCCGCTGCAGGCGGAGATTTTCCGGCTTTGCGGTCTGTTTGCCCCTGGGATCAGGGCAGTTGAAAGGAGCGTTTTCAATGGATAAATCCTCGCAGCGTCCCCATTCCTCCGAGCTGGAGGACCGCTTTTTTGACGAACCTTTTTCCGTCATGTCCTCTACCGAGTGCACCGGTCTCATCCCTGCCATGCCGGTAGACGAGGAAGCCGCCGACTCCTACCAGGAAATCTATGATATTCCGCTCTCTCACAAGCAGACGGATATGCACACCCCGCAGGCGCGGCATGTGCAGGGGGATGAACCGGGCGGTTCGGCATTGAAGAAGGAAACAGGCGAAAAACCGAAGATGCAGTAGCATGCAGCGGCCGCACCCCCTGTATCTGTCATGGAGGTGCGGCCGTTTTTTGCCTCTGGCAGGTATAGCAGGGGCAGCTATGACTTTATTGTCTCTGAATAACCGGCGGACTGCTGCAGATAGTCGTTAATCTCCTCGAGAAACGCCTCTCCATACCGTTCGAGCTTGGCGTGTCCGACGCCGGAAACCTGCAGCAGCTCATAGGAGTTTTTCGGAACGCGCACGCACATCTCCCGCAGCGCAGCATCGGTAAAGACGATATAGGCGGGAACCTTCTGGCTGTCAGCCAGGCGCTTGCGCAGAGCACGCAGCCGCTCGAACAGGGCGGGGTCGCCGCTTTCCTGTGTGGATTTTTCGGGTGCTTTTTTCTCCGGCGGCTGCTCCTTAATCAGCTTCATCGTAAGCTGCCTGCCGCCGAAGAGCACCTGCCGGGCCTGCGGCCCCAGGCGCAGCACCGGATATTCCTCCCCCGAAACCTGCAGGTATTCTTCCATTACCAGAAACTGGATGATTTCGCGCAGCCGGGTTTCGGAGGTATCGTGCATCAGCCCGTAGGTGGTCTGCTCATCCAGATGCAGGCGGCGTATCCGTTCACTTTTGCTTCCGCGAAGGGTATCAACGATAAGCTTTGTGCCGAAGCGCTCCCCGCTTCTTTTAACAAGCGAGAGGATTTTCTGCGCATCAATGGTGATGTCCGCCTGCTCATAGTGCTGCAGGCAGTTCTGGCAGCTGCCGCAGTAGGGGGGAGGCTTCTCCCCGAAATAGCGCAGGATGTAGCCGCGCAGGCATTCGCGGGAGTGGCAGTAAAAGGTCATGGCCCGAAGCCGCTCCCGTTCGCGTTCCTGCACCAGAAGCCGGGTTTTCTCCTCCAGTTCTTCATTTTCAGCGGCATGCTCGATGAGAAACTGGTTGGTCACAACATCCTGCCCGCTGTAGAGCAGGATGCAGCGCGCGGGCTGACCATCCCGTCCTGCGCGCCCGGCCTCCTGATAGTAGTTTTCGATATTTTTGGGCATATTGTAATGGATGACATAGGAAACGTTGGACTTGTCAATCCCCATCCCGAAAGCATTGGTAGCGACCATGATGCTGCGCTCATCGCGCAGAAAAAGCTCCTGGTTTTCCTGCCGCTCCCGGTCGGACATCCCGGCATGGTAGCGGGCGGCAGGATAGCCCCGACCGCAGAGCGCCTCCCAGACAGCCTCCACATTTTTGCGGGTGGAGCAGTAGATAATTCCGCTCTGTTCCGGACGCTCCTGTAACAGCTGCAGCAGCGTTTCCAGCTTGTTTTTGGGCTGGCGCACCTCGAAATAGAGGTTTTTCCGGTCAAAGCCGGTGAACACTACCTCCGGATTCTGCAGCCCGAGCAGCTCGATGATATCGGCGCGCACCTGGGGGGTGGCGGTAGCGGTAAAGGCGCAGGTGACCGGCCGGCAGGAAAGTGACTCGATAAACGGGCGGATAGCAAGATAGCTGGGCCTGAAATCCTGCCCCCATTGGGAAACGCAGTGCGCCTCATCCACGCAGACCATCGAAAAAGGGGCTCCGGCGGCGAATGTCTGAAAGCCGGGCGCCTGCAGCCGCTCGGGCGCGACATAGAGAATGCGGTACTCCCCGGCGCGGGCCTTTTGCAACACGCTCTGGTGCTGCACGGGGGTCAGCGAGCTGTTGAGATAGGCAGCGCGCACCCCTTCCTCCCGCAGCGCCTCCACCTGATCCTTCATCAGCGAAATAAGCGGGGAAATGACCAGCGCCGTTCCTGTTTTGAGCAGGGCGGGCAGCTGATAGCAGATGGATTTTCCCGAGCCGGTCGGCATAATGCCCAGCGCATCGCGGTTTTGCAGAATGGCATCAATCAGCGGTTCCTGGCCCTCCCGAAAGTGTTCATAGCCGAAAACCTGCTTTAAAAGCCGGTATTTATCCTGCGTGGTGCTCTCTGCCATGGCGCCTGCCTCCCGTCCGGAAAGATTCGGATGCTGCAGCAATGCCTCCTTGCCTGCAAAAGCCATGCTCTTTTTGCTTTGGCAGGCCGGGAATTTTTTGGCAGCTCCTTTAGTATAGCATCCTTTTCAGAAAGCAGCAAGCGGGAGACCGGACAGGCCGGATAATGGGAGATGGACATCCGCTAAAGGGAGAAGAAATGTTGCCATATCCGGTAAAAGGTGATAAAATTAAAAAGCAGCAGAGCAGTAAGCAGCCATCCCCCTGATGGCTGCTTTAAAAGAGGGCTGCACCATGTAGCAAAAAACAGACGCTTTAAAGGAGGCAACATAATATAATGGAGCGATACGCCTGGAAGGCGACCGTACGGGAGGGGTGTCTGGAGGAATATATCCGCAGGCACCGGGAAATCTGGCCGGAGATGCTTGAGCTGCTCAAAGAGGCAGGCATCTGCAACTACAGCATCTGGAATGTGGGAAATGAGCTGTTCGGTTATTATGAGTGCGCAAAAGGCGCAGATTATGCCGCCAGAACGCAGGCACAAAGCGCGGTGGTCGATCGCTGGAATGAATATATGAAGGATGTTATGATAATGGAAATGGATCCGCAGACCGGCGCACAGCCGAAGCTGTCGGAGGTTTTCCGTATGGACTGAGCCTTTGGAGCAGGGGCTCTGAAAGGCTTTTTCCGGCGACTTTTAAAAGGCCAGCGCATCCTCGACCACCTCCCGGAAATGGCAGAGCGATACCTGCAGGCGGTTGAGCTGGCAGACGAGCCTTTCCACCCAGAGCCGGCAGGTGGAAATGTCCCGAATGGCGGAAAAGTGCTCCGCGCTGCGGGCAATGATTCCATAAGTAACAATCTGCTGGGGATAAGAAGAATTTTCGATCCGGTCAGATATCAGGCTGTATTTTACAGGGCTCATTCTTTTGACCATTCCTTTCCTGAAAAACCGGTCTCTTTCGGCAGAGCCAAGATAACAGGTGAAAAAACCGGGGAAAGAACAAGCCGGTAAGCTGAAAAAGGGGCTTCAGCCTTTTTGCACCTTATAGCTTAACTGGTTCGCTGGAGGAAAAAGGGCTCTTCCTTTTTTGGGTGTAGCCTTGCCTGCGTGCGGCTTCAATCAGCTGAACGGCTAAACGCTGTTCTTCATCGGAAAACTGGATGAACTTTTTCAAACACTGGTTGCCGGAGAGCTCAGGGCTGCATTCTGTCTGGGGGACCAGCAGCTGAGCCGTCTGCAGGTCGAGTGCCTGCGCGAGGCATTCCAGTGTATCCAGCCGGGGTAAGGTCTGTCCGCGTTCGATTTTCATCAAGCATGCATAGACAATATGCGCCCTGTTGGCCAATTCGTCGCGTTTCATGCCGCTTTTTCTGCGGTAATATCTGACATTTTCCGCTATAATATCGCGCATATCCTTGTGCATAGCCGCCCGTCCTTTACCATAAATTTTAGTACGAAACGACCGGATGTACAATTGCATTATGAGTTTGTTTTTACTATATCTTGATTTAGTTTAGCATCAACCGGCCGCCTGACCTGGCGTTTCAATTGAAAATCACAAAATATAATGAGATGTGAATTGTATTTTATTTAGATTTGTATATATATTGTAGCGAATTGGTTCCGTCAAATTTTGCATAAATTTGTCGTATTTGTGGATAAATTACAGATAGATACAGGATAATGTCGATTTATATCGGATTTGTTCAGAATACTGGATATACGGCATACTGGATATATGGCCGTTTCCAATGGGGAGGCGGCTGTTAAAATATTTTAAAAGGACACTTGACGAAAGAAGCTCCAATAACTATAATGAGAAATAGTGAATGCTGATAAGTGCTGAAGGGGATGTGCACAAGATGGCCAATTCTATAAAGCAGACGGAAATTTTGCTGGAATCGGGAACCAATGAGCTGGAAATTATGGAGTTCATCATCAATGGTGAACTTTTTGGCATCAATGTTGCCAAGGTGAGGGAAATTTTGAGAGCCTGCCCGGTGAAGCCCATGCAGAAATCCCATCCAGACATCGAGGGCATTTTCAAACCGCGTGATGAGGTCATTACGGTTATTGATCTGGCGAAATATCTGGGCCTGCCCCCGTCGGACAATCCGGATTATGATATTTTCATCGTAACCACCTTCAATAATCTGGATTTTGCCTTTCATGTACATACTGTGGTGGGCATTGACCGCGTTTCCTGGTCGATGATGAAAAAGCCCGATAAGATTATCTACGGCGGCGAGGAAGGCGTTGCCACCGGCATCGCCGAATTTGAGGGGCGGCTCATCACTATTTTGGATTTCGAAAAAATTATTGCTGAAATCAGCCCGCAGACGAGCATTCAGTATGAAGATCTTGAAAAGCTGGGCCCCCGCGTGCGCCGCGAGAAGACGATTCTGATTGCAGAGGACAGCATGTTGCTTTCAAAAATGATTGTGGAATCGTTGCACCGCTCCGGTTATGTCAACACCGTTAAGACGGATAACGGACAGGAAGCGTGGGACTATCTGTGCGAGGCTAAGGAATCCGGTGATCCGATTACCGAGCATGTTGCCTGTATTGTTTCAGATATTGAAATGCCTCAGATGGACGGTCACCGCCTCACCAAGCTGGTGAAGGAGGATTCGGTGCTCAAGGAAATTCCGCTTATTCTCTTCTCTTCACTGATTAATGAGGCAATGAAAATCAAAGGCAAGGAGCTGGGCGCGGATGAACAGATTTCCAAGCCGGAGATTGCCAACCTGGTTTCCATTATTGATCGTTTGACTGGCGAGGACTGAAAACGACTGGTTTGCTGTTAAAAAATCCCGCCTGAAGTCTCTTGGCTTCAGGCGGGATTTTGCTTATTCATTTGCTGATGCGTCATCTGTCGCAGGGTGGATGCATTTACTGTTTCTTTGGCGGCATACCTCTTTGCTCTTAGGAGAGGTTTATGGTTCCGAAGGCTTTTTTGAAGGGTTGGGCGCAAAGGGTCTGTTGCAAATGCTCGCATTTTGCAACAGACCCTTCTGAAAAATGGCTTTTGACTCCACCGGAGTCAAATTTTGCCCGCAGTTCGCGGCCGAAACCACCCTTTTTCCGGTTTCTGCAAGCTGGAATAAAAATTTTGCAACGCGCCCTTGCGAAAAAACGCTTTCGGTTTCTGTGAGCCGGAAAAACAGCTTGCAGTGCGCCTTTTAGCCTCTACGGGAGGGCGAACAAAGAAATACGGCGCGATTTTTTTCGGACATGGAGGGGGAAAATTGATACCCCAGCCAGTCGAAGAGGGGAAGCTTCCGCAGATCGGTAACATGATTCTCTGCCAGCCAGCGCACCATCTGGCCGCGGGCCATTTTGCATCTGGTGCCCTTTTCGATAATCCTGCCGTTTTCCAGCTCTGCGAATACGCAGCTGACAAAGCGAACGGAGTCAGGCAGGTGAGGCTGCACCGCTTTGCTGTATTCCTGAGAGGCAAGGTTCAGAACAACATCTGTCTCAAGGGCCAGCTGCCGGGCCAAACGGTCTCCCCAGAACTGATACAGGTTTTGGCAGCCGTCTGCCGGCAGCCGGGCCTGCATCTCCAGCCGGTAGGGGGTTACGCCGTCAAAGGGCCGCAGAAGGCCATAAAAGCCGGAGAGGATATACAGGTGCTTTTGAATGTAGTCCAGGTGCGCCGTTTCCATCACGCCGGGGCCCATATAACGGTACTGGATACCCTCATAGGAAAGGATGGCCGGCGTGAGGCCGCGGCGCAGGTCCATATGCTTTAGACGCTGCACATTCAGCCGGGCGATGGAGTCGCCGCATCGCCAGAGGGCCTGCAGTTCTCCCGGGGACATGCGCTGGAGAATGGCTTTCAGCCGCTCGGCCTGTTCCAGAAAAACAGGGAGGCCCTCTATGGCGAAGCTGTCCCTGTCCACCACCATTTTCTTTGCCGGAGAAATGAGGATGCGCACCGGTCAGCCCTTCCTTTCTTCCTGGGGAATCACCACTTTTTTTACCTGGATATTTCCATTATCCACACTCATAACGGCCAGGGTAATTTCCTGCTCAAAGCGCCGCCGTCCGCAGCTGCCGGGATTCAGCCACAAAACGCCGTTACGTTTCTCACAGGCGTATTGATGGGAGTGGCCGTAAATCACGACATCCACGCCGGATAAATCTACAGGGACTTCCTTTCGGTTATGGACCAGAAAGAAGCGGACGCCCCCGGCGGCAAAGGTGAGCCTCTGCGGCAATTTCTCTGCCCACTCCTTATCGTTGTTTCCCCGGACGATATAAAGCGGGGCATACTCCTGCAGCTTATCTACAATGGACTGGGTGTTGATATCGCCGCCGTGGATGATGATATCTGCCCGGGACAGATATCCCAGCACCTGCGGCCGCAGCAGGCCGTGAGTATCGGAGAGGATGACTATGCGCTTCATCAGCAGACCTCCCGATTCAAATTGGCATCTTCCCGCAGGGAGCGGCCTCTTGCCTTTCCTCTGTGTTTCCTGCCGGGCACTTTCCGCGGGGGAGCTTATTCAATAAAATAGCATAAGCGGGAGCGAAAAGCAAATTGCGCTGGGAGACGAATAATATGGAGAAGAGAGCAGCGCAGGTGGTGGCAGAGCTGCTTTGGCAGGGGCGCCGTTTTTGATATGTCCGCTCCGGGAATTGGCAGGCGGCCCTTTGGCGGATGATAGCTTTCTTCCGTTCAGCATCCGGAGGATTTTCTGTCATTTTTGTATTGCCCGGTGTCGCCCCAAAGCCACCCGATTCAAAGGAGCCGACCGGCAGAATGAGCGCAACGACCACATACATCGGCGCGTTGGCCACCGGGTTCATGAAGGCAAAGATCACCAGTGTTTTGAGCTGCGTTTTAATTAGCTCATCGTTTGCTTTCCCAAAGCGCACCTTCTTATAGGCTTCACGCACACAGGCCTTGATGGTGCGTATACCGGACACATCCTCCTGCATAATGGCGTTAATAGCGTCCAGCTGCGCCTGCAATCTGGAAAACAGCGGGTTTGCTTTTGCCAGGCAGAGCGCAAGCGTACCCACCAGAAACGGAAATGCGCACAGCACAATCAGTCCAAACCTGGCATGCAGACGAAATATACAGTACATACTGCCGAATGTCAGCAGGGTGGTGCGGATCATTCCCCGCACGAATTGGGAGACGAGGTTCTGCACCTGCGTAATATCATCTGTGCCGCAGGGCAGGCAGACCGGGATTTATCCCGGCGGATGAACGGGAAAAAGGAGAAACGGTGTGAGCGAAGCCACGCCGTTTCCTGAAAACATTTTTTCGCTATTCTCTACGGTTTTACCGGCCGCTCTCCATCATACCGAAGAGGGATTTTTGGCAGCTTCGGCCGCCTGACGGTTTATGGATTTATAGAATAAGCCGGAGGAATAGCATCCTCCTGCAAAGCGGGAGAACTGTCCGGAGAAGCCGAATTGGGAGAAAAAATCAGCCGGATGCCGCTTTGCAGCTTACATTTGTTCAGCTGCTGCGAGGGAATACTTGTCAGCCTCCCGGAATCGGCCAGCTCTGAAAAAAGCTTCTGCGAGAGGGAGAGCTTCTGCCGGACGAGGGCAGAAACCTTAACCGGGAGAGGAAAGGCGGATTTTATTTCCAGCTCCACCTCCTGTGTCAGGGAAAAGGCTTCTCCCTCTACGGTAAACTCGGGCAGGAGAAACTGCGCGCCGTTTTTCTGCAGCAGCGCGGCATCGGCGGCATACCGCCAGGCGAGGGCGGGATCGTTGCCAAAAAACCCTTCCAGCAGCCCGTTGGGGAGTGACTGCGGCGTTACCCGCGAAAAAATGGCGGAGTTCCAGGTGGTATCGCAGCGGGCGCATCGGTAGATAAGCCAGATATCCAGCTGCTTTTTCTGCGCGTTTATCCGGAACTGGCCGGAGCAGAGAAAGGAGGTTTTCTGTCCGCATTTTTTGCAGGCGCGCTCTGCTGCAGGCAAAGAGAGAGGCTGCAGCTGCCAGATAATTTTTTTCATCCTTTGTATTCTCCAGTTTGTTTTTGCAGCGCAGGGAGCTGTTCCACCGGGAAGGGGGGGGACGCTGCCTTTTCATTGTAGCATGGCGCCGGCGGGACCCCAACCGAATAGATTTTTAGGAGAAAAGAATAAGGCGCGGTCCGCAGCAATACTCTTGCTTCGGACCGCGCCTTATTCTTTGTTTTCTTTTTTCTGGCGTCCGATAATCCGCTGAATGCTTTTGGGCGACAGGAAATATTTTTCGGCCAGACCTTCTGTCGGGATTCCCCTGAGATAGTCCGCATAAATATGGGCATTTCTCTCCTGCAGCTCCCGTCGGGTAGAGGTAGAGGTCCCCCACTCCTTTTTCCGGCTGGAAATCCGGGGAATGTAGAGATATTCGCCATCCACATATTCCTGTATCTTTTCCAGCAGCTCCGGCGGCAGGAGATGCGCCGCTTTTTTGTAGCTCATGTTGCGCTCCTTCAAACAGGTTGTTGTAATCAGGAACAGCAGAGGCTATATGCGCAACATTCGATGATGTGCCCTGCTCCTTTGGAGCCGGCGGGCTGCCTGGCAGAAAGCGCCTTTCTGCAGCAGCTGGTTGGGTTTGCCCGGTCGTTGCGGCAGCTCTGCTTACGCAACCGTTGTGATGGGATCCAGCATCAGTCAATTCCTCCCCGAAGCTTATTTTCTCTATTTTAGCATAAATGTCTGCAAAAGGAAAACCTTACGCTTATTTGATAAAAAAACATGCGGTGTTTGAGAAAAGGAGAAAATAAAAGCGCCGCCGCAGAACCTTTTTCGGCTGCGGCGGCGCCTGAAGGGAGAGGAGAAAGCTTGCTGATGGGGGTTATCTCTTTCCGCGGACGGCAATCATCGCCTCCCGCAGGGCAGCCTGAACCCCGGCATCTGTTTCGGCCGCCAGCTGATGCTTGATCTGCTCCTCATTGTGGTCGGTCCCCACCCTGGCGAGCGCCTTGGCTACGGCCAGACGTACGCTGGGCTGCGGATCGGCAATGCCGGCAATCAGGATGTTGTTGCTCTCATCCTTTGGAATGTTTCCCAGCGCCTCATAGGCCGCCGCACGAATTTCGGCATCACTCGATTTGGTGAAGCTTTCCAGCTTCTCCCACTTTCCTTTTTCCCCACAGTGACGAATTTTTTCCAGCTTGCCGCCCATTTTTCATTCTTCCTTTCTCTGAGAACCATTTAAAAGTACCGGAAAATCCAGCTATCTTTCTTCCTATTCAGTATAATCCATCCAAAGAAGGAATGTGTGAATTTATTATTAATAAATATTTATTATTCATATAAGTTTATAATAAACAAGCAAAGAAAATCGGCCAAAGAGAGGCGGACTCTTTTTTTCAAAAAATCTGTCGGACCGGTCCGCGCTTTTGGCAGAAAAAACAGGATTTCGGGATTTTGCGCTTACCCGTTGACGAAGGGTAGCAAAGCGCGTATAATAGGGATGAAAAAGGGCAGGAGGATGCCTTTCGTCGGCGTGCGAAAGCAGTCGGCGTTTCTTTTGCTCTAATAATTAGCCTGGGCTAACATTTGCCCGCCTTTCTAAAGGTTAAAAGTGGACAAAGCTTTTGCGGAAAGGGAGAATTCCTTGCTATGGTGACGCTGGACCGGCTGCCGATCGGTAAAAAATCGGTGATTCAGAGGGTAAACGGGCAGGGGGCGCTGCGCAGGCGGCTGCTGGATATGGGGCTGACGCCGCACACCCGGGTGATGGTGCGCAAGGTTGCGCCGATGGGGGACCCCATTGAAATTTACCTGCGCGGATATGAGCTGACCCTTCGGCTGGAGGATGCCGGACAGATTGAGGTGGAGCCGCTGACAGAGGAAGCATAGGGCTTTTCTTTGGGAAAAGGCCGGACCGGTGCAAAATCGGAGAAAGGAATGGTTCTTATGATTTTGGCGCTTGCGGGCAACCAGAATTGCGGAAAAACGACCCTCTTTAATCAGCTGACCGGATCCAACCAGCATGTCGGAAATTTTCCCGGTGTAACAGTGGAGCGAAAGGATGGGCTTATCCGCGGCCACAAGGATGTAACGGTGGTGGACCTGCCGGGCATCTATTCGCTCTCCCCCTATACCAATGAAGAGATTGTAACGCGCGACTTTCTGATAGATGCCCACCCGGATGGAATCATCAACATTCTCGATGCCACCAACATCGAGCGCAATCTGTATCTGACGCTGCAGCTTATCGTTCTGCGGCTGCCGATGGTGATTGCGCTCAATATGATGGACGAGGTAAGAAACAACGGCGGAACGATTAAAATCCGGCAGATGGCGCAGGAGCTGGGCGTGCCGGTGGTGCCGATTTCTGCGAGCAAAAATGAGGGCATAGAGGAGCTGGTGGAAACGGCGCTGGCCGTTGCCGCCAAAAGGCAGCTTCCCGAGCGGCAGGATTTCTGCTCGGGAGCGGTGCATCGGGCGCTGCATGCGGTCACCCACCTGGTGGAGGATCATGCCGAGCGGGCGGGGGTATCCGCCCGGTTTGCGGCAACCAAGCTGCTTGAGGGCGATGAGCCGATGGCCCGGCGGCTGGGCGTCAATGAAAATGAGCTGGAGATGGTGGAGCACAGCGTCGCCGAAATGGAGGCCGAGCTGGATACCGACCGGGAGGCGGCGCTCGCCGATATGCGCTACAGCTTTATCGAGCGGCTCTGCGCCGATTTTGTCGTCAAATGCGGGGAGAGCAGGGAATACCTGCGATCGGTAAAGATGGATGAGATACTCACCCACCGCTATCTGGCCATCCCGATTTTCCTGCTGATTATGCTGCTGGTCTTCTGGCTGACCTTCGGTGTTTTCGGGGCGGCGCTCAGCAGCCTTCTTTCGATGGGAATCGATGCGCTGACCGGCACAGTGGATGCCGCGCTGACCCGCTACGGACTCAACCCCGTCGTCCACTCGCTGGTGATTGACGGGGTGTTTGCCGGAGTAGGGAGCGTTCTCTCCTTTTTGCCGACCATTGTAGTCCTCTTCTTCTTCCTCTCGATTCTCGAGGACAGCGGCTATATGGCGCGGGTGGCGTTTGTGATGGATAAGCTGCTGCGCAAAATCGGCCTCTCCGGGCGCAGCTTTGTGCCGATGCTGATCGGCTTCGGATGCTCGGTGCCGGCGATTATGGCAACGCGCACCCTCTCGAGCGAGCGCGATCGCAAGATGACCATTCTGCTTACCCCCTTCATGTCCTGCAGCGCGAAGCTTCCGATTTATGGGATGTTTACCACCGCCTTTTTCCCTTCCCATCCCGCGCTGGTGATGATTCTGCTCTATGTGGGCGGCATGGCGCTGGGGGTCCTTTCCGGGCTGATTTTAAAGAACACCCTTTTCCGCGGCCGGCCGGTCCCCTTTGTCATGGAGCTGCCCAACTACCGGCTGCCGAGTGCAAAAAGCGTCTGGCTGCTGATGTGGGACAAGGCGAAGGATTTTTTAACGCGCGCGTTTACCATCATCTTTGTGGCGACTATCATTATCTGGTTTTTGCAGACCTTTGATACCCGCCTGAATGTAGTGGCCGATTCGGCCGAAAGCATGCTGGCCGGTGTCGGGCGGCTGATAGCGCCCCTCTTCCTGCCGCTCGGTTTTGCAGACTGGCGCGCCTCCACCGCCCTTATCACCGGCTTTACCGCCAAGGAGGCGGTCGTCAGTACGCTGGCCGTTCTGACCGGGGCGAATACGGCCAGCCTGCCGGCGGCACTGGCGGCCATCTTTTCCCCGGCCGCTGCCGCCGCCTTTCTGGTGTTTACGCTGCTGTATACCCCCTGTGTGGCGGCCATCAGCGCCGTAAAGCGGGAGATGGGCGGAGCGCGCTATGCGCTGATTGTTGCCGCCTGCCAGACTGGGATAGCCTGGCTGGCGGGAACGGCGGTTTATGCAGTCGGCAGCCTGCTGCTTCACTGAAAGGGCGGCAGACTATTCTCAAAAAGGCGATGCGCCCTGGCGGCGCAGGGAGGTTTTATGCAGCTTTTGGATTATCTGATACTGGCACTGGTGCTGCTGCCGGCGCTGCTGGCGCTGCGGTTTTTATACCACTATCGCGGCGGCTGCGGCGGCTGCGGCGGCTGCAGCGGCTGCGGCGGGCAGTGTTCCTCCTGCCCGATGGGGAAGGGGGGAAACCGGCATGCGGATGCGCCGTAAAAAATGGGCGGCCTCTGAACTGCGGGAGGCCTGCTTTGTGGTGGATGAGCCGCTTTGCTGCCGCGGGAAATGGCGGGAGCAGTTTGCCCGCCGGGAGCAACCGCTGCACCTTGAGCTCGGCTGCGGCAAGGGGGGCTTTATCAGCCGGCTGGCGCTCCTGCATCCGGAAGTTAACTATCTGGCGGTAGATAAGATTGACAACATGTTGGGACTGGCAAAGCGGGCAGTAGAGCGCGTCTGTCTGCAGGAGAAGAGGGAGCCGGACAATATCCGGCTTACGAATTTCGAGGTGGAGTGTATCGATCGCATCCTCGCGCCGCAGGATGAGGTAAAGCGGCTGTATATCAACTTCTGCAACCCCTGGCCGAAGCCCCGTCACCGCAAGCACCGGCTTACCTATGTCAGCCAGCTGCTCTGTTACCGCAGCTTTCTGGCCCCGGATGCCGAGCTTTTCTTTAAAACGGATGACGAGGGGCTCTTTCATGATACCCTCTGCCACTATCTCCCGCAGGCGGGCTTTGTAGTGGAGGAGGTTATCCGCGACCTGCATGCCGCCGGGCTGCCGGAAAACATTGAAACCGAGCATGAGCGGATGTTTTCCGAAGAGGGGATACCGATTAAATTTCTGCGCGCCCGGCTGGGTCCTCTGCCAGTGCAGCGGCAGGAGGAGTCCCCGGGGGCCGGCGATTTTTCCGAATAAGATAAAGAAAGCCGGCCCCAGAGAACGGCGTTCCTGCCGCGGGCTTTTTCTATAAAGCGGAGATTGGAAAGATGGATACCCCCAAAAGAGAAGCGGATATCATCATCCGAAACTATTACCGGTATTATCGAAGCCTTGCTCTGTCCGGGGTGGTTGCCGTTCACGAGCAGCCCGGGCTTCAATGGATAATGCCTGCAGAGGGAAAAAACGGGCCGATGATTGCCTTTTCCCCAAGGCTGGAAAAACTGGCGGACGGCGAGACGCTCGGCGCGCTCATAGAGGGAATGCGCTCGGGGGGAGATACCGCCGCGATGGCTGGTTACGCCGGATACACCCCTGCAGGAAACCATCTCCCTGCTGGAGCAAAACGGGTTTAAAAATCTTTCTGCCGGGAGCATGCCATGCTGCTTTATAAAGAAGATTTTCATCCCTGCCCTCGCCGTAGCACGGTGGACTACCGACGGGTGCGCTCGGCAGAAGACTTTGACAGCTGGGTAAAAATCGTCAACAGGGCGCTGCATGGCTGAGAAATGATCAATGCGCAGCATTACTACATCTGGGTGCAAAGGGAGCACCTCAGGGTCTATCTGGGGACAGTAAACGGCGTTTCGGTTTCCACGGCGGCTACCATTCAAACAGAGGAGGAAGCTTCGCTGGAATTTGTTTCTACCCTGCCGGAATACCGGCGGCAGGGAGCCGCTGGGGGGGTATGCTCGGCAGCGCTGGAGGAGCTTTTCGAAAACGGGCCCGGAGTGGTCACGCTCAGCGCCTCGCCCGGCTCATCTTCGCTGTATGAGCAGATGGGCTTTCGGCGCTGCTTTGAAAATATCGTGATGCAGTATCCGCTTTCAAAATAGGGGATGGCTTATTCGTCCGCCACCCTCTGCTGGGGCCTGCGCTGCGCATCTTCAGGAGAGAACCGGCAGGAACTGGCTGGGAAAGCGGAAAAAAGTGAAAAAAATCCCCATTTCAGCTCTTGTATTTTGAGAGGGCACATGCTATAATATTCCGGAAAACGCACGCTCTGTTTCGCGTGAATGCAGGTTGTCCATCCCTTTGGGGAGGATGAACGCGCGGGCGAAAGGCAGGGCGGAGGTTAAAACCTGAAGGAGGAATTTTTAGAAATGGCAGTAGTATCTATGAAGCAGCTTCTGGAGGCCGGCGTTCATTTCGGCCACCAGACCCGCAGGTGGAACCCCAAAATGGCGCGGTATATTTTTACCGAGCGCAACGGGATTTACATCATCGACCTGCAGAAGACCGTTAAAAAGCTGGAGGAAGCGTATATGTTCATACGCGATATCTCGAGCGAGGGCGGCGAGGTGCTCTTCGTCGGCACCAAGAAGCAGGCGGGCGATTCCATCCGCGAGGAAGCGGAGCGCGCAGGCGCCCACTATGTCAACGCCCGCTGGCTGGGCGGCATGCTGACCAACTTCAAGACCATCCGCCGGCGCATCGACCGTCTTGCCCAGCTGCGCAAGATGGAGGAGGACGGCACCTTTGACCGTCTGCCCAAGAAAGAGGTCATCAAGCTCAATCTGGAGATTGAGAAGCTCGAAAAGTTTATGGGCGGCATCAAGCACATGAATAAGCTTCCCGCCGCACTGTTTATCGTTGATCCGCGCAAGGAGCGCATCGCGGTTGCCGAGGCGAAGAATCTGGGCATTCCGATTGTCGCCATTGTGGATACCAACTGCGACCCGGATGAGATCGATTATGTCATCCCCGGAAACGACGACGCTATCCGCGCCGTAAAGCTCATTTCCTCGACGATGGCGGATGCCATTATGGAAGGCCGTCAGGGCATGCAGGGCGCCGCTGCGAGCGAAGAGGCCGCCGAGGCGCAGGCCGAGAAGGAAAACGAGACGGACGGGGAAGACAAGTAAGGTTTTATTGCTGCGAAAACGGGAAAGCTTTTATATGCAAAAGGGAGGCCGCGCGTTCGGGAATACCGGGCGCGCCGGCTCATGAATAGGAGGCCCGGCAGTTCTTCTGGCCGGGAAAAAGATAACTGACTGCCGGGTTCTTTTTCCGGCAAGAAATGGAGGATACTATGGCATTTACTGCAAAGGATGTAGCCGCCCTGCGCGAGCGCACCGGCTGCGGCATGATGGACTGCAAAAAGGCCCTCAATGATGCGGGCGGGGATATGGAAAAGGCAATTGAGCTTCTGCGCGAGAAGGGGCTGGCCGCCGCCGCCAAAAAGGCCGGCCGCGTTGCCGCCGAGGGCGTTGTTTATGCCTATGAGGGAGAGAAGGTCGGCGTTGTGGTAGAGGTTAACGCTGAGACCGACTTTGTTGCGAAGAATGCCTCCTTTATGGAATTTGTGGATATCTGCGCGAAGACGATTGCCGCTCAGAACCCGGCCAACGTGGAAGAACTGATGGGTATGAAGGCGCAGGGCAGCGAGTTCACCGTTGACCAACTGCTCAAGGACAAGATTCTGACGATTGGCGAGAATATGCATGTGCGCCGCTTTGCGCGCTTTGAGGGCGATTTCGTTACCTATATTCATGGCGGCGGGCGTATCGGCGTCATGGTCGGCTTCGATACCGACGTTGCCGGCAAGGATGGGTTTAACGAATTTGCGAAGGATGTCGCCATGCAGGTAGCTGCGGCAATCCCTTCCTATCTGGATAAGAATGCCGTTCCTGCGGAGACGATTGCCAAGGAGAAGGAGATTCTCACCGCTCAGGCGGTCAACGAGGGCAAGCCGCAGAATATTGCCGAGAAGATGGTCAACGGCCGCATTCAGAAGTACTATAAAGAGGTTTGCCTCCTCGAGCAGCCGTTTATTAAGGATGGCGATATTTCGGTTTCTCAGTATGTCGAGAAGGTGGCCAAGGAGCTGGGCGGCAAGATTGCCGTGACTGCTTTTGTCCGCTTTGAAAAAGGCGAGGGCATCGAGAAGCGGGAGGATAATCTCGCAGACGAAGTCGCTTCGATGATTAAATAAGCTTTTTCGCTGAAGCAGAGATGGCCGGTATGGGTTTTCCATACCGGCCATCTTTTGAAGTAATGCTGCCTTAAGAGAATCTTAAAGCCTGCATCCAATAGGGTGCGGCAAAAGCCGCCCGGCGCTTTTTGCCGGCTGCATGGGAAGCAACGCGTTTTGCAGGCCCGGTAGAGCAGGTCTCCCACCCTCAAAAAACCGCAGTTTGCGCTTTTTGAGGGTACCGGTTATACCAGGCTTTCTTTCGTTTCATCTGAAAGGAGAAGGAGGAAAAAGAGAATGTCTGGCACCTTTGGTTTTTCTTATACAGGCTGCCTTTTTTTGCTGCTGCTGTTTATCCCGAACCTTATTTGGACGACGCATAAGCCGGAAGGCTATAGCGCGGCAGGGGAGAATCGGATTTTGGCTGCCTTTGAAAAGGCGGGGCAGGTGCTTACGACCTGCACCGCTCTCTGCTTCTCGGACTATGACCCGCGCGGACTCTCGCTCTGGAGTGGCTGGCTTATCGCTGCGGCTTTCTGCATGCTGCTCTATGAATGCTGGTTGATCCGCTATTTTTGCGGCGGCCGCACCCTGCAGGATTTTTACAGCGGCCTTTGCGGCATCCCGGTGGCAGGCGCGGCGCTGCCGGTTATGGCCTTTTTTCTCCTGGGAGTCTATGGAAAGGTCATCTGGCTGATGTCCTCCGCCCTTCTTTTAGGCATTGGGCATATTGGTATTCATCTGCAGCACCGTAGACAGCTGAGGGGATGAAGTTGGGGAAAAGGCGGCAGCAAAAATGCCCAAAAGGGCCGGTAAACGGCTGCTCTACCGCCGGTTTACCTACCTGGTGAAACCTTTGGTCGGTTGAAATCCCCGCTTTAGGGGAGTATACTTTATTTCAGTGGCAGCCAGGCACCGGGTTGCCGGATAGCTTTTGGCCGCTCTGCCGGAAGCAGGAGAGAAAAGGAAACGGCAGGGCATTTCAGGCCTGCCGTTTGAGCACGGATAGGAGCGTATCCGGAGAACAGGAAAGGGTACTGAGGAGGCGGGAAGATGGAGAACGAAAAAATCGGGCGGTTTATTTGCGCGCTGCGCAAAGAAAAGGGAATGACCCAAAAAGAGCTGGCCGAAAGGCTGGGCATTACAGATAAGGCGGTCAGCAAATGGGAGCGGGGGCTCAGCTGCCCGGATATTTCGCTGCTGCCTGCGCTTGCCGGTCTGCTGGGCGTTTCGGTCGGCGAGCTGCTGGGCGGCGAGCGCAGCAGCCCGGCGGCCCAGGAGACAGAGGCGGGCATTGATATGGCGCTGAGCTTTGCCAAAAAGGAGGCGGATGACCGGCGCAGGAGCTGGCAGACAGCCGTTTCCCTTTCCTTTTCGCTGCTGCTTTTGGTCGGGGCTGTTGTGTGCAGCATCTGCGATGTGACCATGAATCTGGTATTCACCTGGTCGCTCTATCCAATCGCTTCCTCTTTCTTCGCCTGGCTGGTTCTTTTCCCGCTGCTCTGGCTGGGCGTTAGAGGAATCTGGCCATCGCTGCTCGCGCTGAGCCTTGCGATTCTGCCCTTTTTGGCTATATTGGATAGGTTAATAGAAGGTGTCTCCATCCTGCCGGTTGGCGTTCGGATGGCCCTGCTGGCAATCGGTTCTCTATGGGCCGTTTTCGCGCTGTTCCGGCTGCTGAAAAGCCGATGGCTGGCAGCAGCGCTGGCTCTGCTGCTGATGATTTTACTGTGTGTGCTCATCAATCTCAGCCTGAGAAGGCTGATTGGCGCCGTGATTATCGATGAATGGGACATTCTGGTGATTGGTGTGCTGGCGATTTCAGCGGCAGGTTGTTTTGCGGTTCATATCTGGAAAAGAGGGAGGCAGGGTGGGTGAAGGGGCAGGTGCCTCTCCCGCATATCCGGATTATTCAGAAAGCATCCCGGGGTTTGCACTTTGCAAACCCCGGGATGCTTTCTGAGGGCCGGTTTATGATATTGTGTTTGTTACCGGACTACTGCCGGACCCAGACGGACATTTCGCCCACGCCGCGGTTTGCCCAGGCATAGTAGGGGATAAAGCGCAGCGGGAAAGATTCATATTTTTCTGCCTCCTGGGGACGGTAGAGCTCCCCATCCTCCCAGCCGGCATCGCTCAGCTTTTTGCCCTCGCAGCAGAGAACGGTAACGCCGCCGAGCGTCTCTTCCTCAAAGCGGGCGGTAAACTGCGGGTCGCTGCCGAGACGCAGGCGGTGCAGACCGGGGCCGTTATCCGCCTGTTCGAGACAGTAGACGAGCGGGCCGCGCATGACGGCGCGCTTGCCGATATCCTCCCGGACCACGGGATTCGCCTGTATACATTCGACTGGCATATCCAGCGAGAGGGAAAGCGTATCGCCCGTTTGCCAGCTCCGGGTCAGATAGAGATAGCCCTCTTTGGGCTTCTCGTTTATCGCTTCGCTGTTTACCGTAGCCCGGTAGCTGCGGCACCAGCCGGGGATGCGCAGCGCGAGGGTCACCGGATTTTTCACTTCGCAGCCGGTAACGCGCAGCCGGATTTCCTCCTCCCAGGGATAGTTGCAGGAGAGCTCGAAGCTTATCTGTCCCTCGGGAAGGTTGGCCTGCAGCTGCCCGCCCAGATAGAGGTGGACAAAAACGCAGTTTTTCTCCGCCTCATAGGCATAGCGGGGGAGGGAGGCGAGCAGCCGGGCGAGGTTCGGCGGGCAGCAGGCGCAGCCAAACCACTTCTGCCGCGTTGGTTTTACATGGCGGCGCAGCTGGTCCTTTTCGCAGGCCTCGGGAACCACCTCGAGGGGGTTGACATAGAAGAAGGACTGCCCGTCGAGCGACATGCCGGAGAGAACGCCGTTATACAGCGCGCGCTCCATGACATCGGCATATTCCCCGCGCTTTTCGAGCGCGAGCATGCGCTTTGCGAAAAAGACGAGGCCGATGGCGGCGCAGGTTTCGGCATAAACGGTGTCGTTGGGGAGATCGTAGTCATAGGTGAAGGCCTCCCCATAGTCGGAGGAGCCGATGCCGCCGGTGATATACATTCTGCGCCGGGTGATGCTTTCCCACATCCGGCGGCAGAAGGCTTTCAGGCTCTCATCGTTATACAGCCGCGCGACATCCGCAGCGCCTGAGTAGCAGTAAACGGCGCGCACCGCGTGGCCCTCGGCATCCTCCTGCTTGCGCAGCGGCTTTCCCGCCTGGTAATACTGCAGGCCGAGCGGCCCATCCTCCCAGTGGCAGCGCTTCCCGTTTTTCTCTGCCTCGCCGGCGAAATAGAGGGGGGCCTGTCCGCGCTCGTTGATAAAATAGGCGGCCAGCTTCAGATAGCGCTTTTCTCCCGTCGCCTCATGAAGGCGCACAAGCGCCATTTCCAGCACCTCGTGGCCGGGGTAGCCGCGCAGCCTGTTTTCTTCGGGGCCGAAGTTTCTTTCCATGCAGTCCGCAAGACGGCGGGCCACCCTTAACAGCGTTTTGCTACCAGTGGCCTCATGGTGGGCGACGGCCGCCTCAATCATATGTCCTGCGCAGTAGAGCTCATGGTGATCGCGCAGATCGGTAAAGCGTTTATCCAGCCCGTTGATGATGTAGTAGGTATCCAGATATCCATCCGGCTGCTGGGCGCTGGCGATGAGCGCCGCCACCTCCTCGAGCGTCTCCTCCAGCTGCTTATCGGGATGGGAAAGCAGGGTGTAGCTGGCGGCCTCCATCCACTTTGCAAGGTCGCTGTCCTGAAAGACGAAGCCCTCGAAATTTCCCTTCTCGAGCCCGGCCGCTATTCTGAAATTTTTGATGCAGTGGCTCGGCTCCGCATCCGGAATGCGGTCGTTTAAGGCTTCCCACTGGTAGGGAATCATCTGGGTGCGCACCGTCTTTATCCGGCTTCCCCAGAAGGGATCATGAATGGCGGCATGCACAGCCGCATCTTTTTGCGCCATCTTTTTTCCTTCCTTTCTGCGGGGAGGCAGGCGCCTCCCATCCGTTGCCTTCAGTATAGCAGGAGGAAGGGCTTTTGTCGGTAGAAAAAGCAGCAGATTAGGTGGACGTTTCTCAGATTTTCACCTTGACAGGGTATACGGCGGCAGGATACAATCATGTTGAAGGGGGCGGCAGCTGATGCAAACATTTCTGCGTTTTTTCTGCGAGCGGCCGGTGCGCTTTCTCTCCTGCGGGCAGTTTGTAGGGGGAGAATCCTTTCTGCATGCCCGGCGCCGGCTGGATAACCACTGCCTGATTTTCGGGCAGAGCGGCACGCTGCACATGCAGCAGAGCGGGGAAGCGCGGGAGGTAGGGCCGGGCAGCGTATTGCTGCTGCGCGCGGGGGAGGAGCATGCCGGAACCCGCCCGAGTGCTTATGTGCGCTATGACTGGTGCCATTTCACCTGCCCGCCGCAGGCGCGGGAAACGGCGGCGAGGGAGGCGCAGGCGCTGGAGGACTACTATCTTTTGCGGCAGGGAACGGCTGCGGATGCCCAGCGGACAGTGCTACTGCCGGAATATCTGCAGCTGCCCCATCCCGACAGGACGAGTGTTCTTTTCCGCCAGCTGATGGACTGCGCGCGCCGGGATTATTATACCCGCTGCGCCTGCGACTATGGGCTGACCAGCCTGCTTATTGAGCTGACCCGGCAGGCGGCGGATAGCTGTTACACCGGCTACCGCCCCTGCGGCAAGGCGCGCTACAGCGAGGTGATCGAGTGGATACGCATCCATGCCGGGGAGCCGATGTCGGCCGGGGAGGTGGCGGAGCGCTTTGGCTACAACGCGAACTATCTCTCCGGTCTGGTTCGGCAGCGCACCGGCTATTCGCTGCTGCAGTTTATTCAGAAAGCCCGCATTGATAAGGCGAGGGAGTTGCTGCTTTCCTGTGACTGCACCATTCGGGAGGCGGCGGCGAGATTGGGCTTTCAGGATGAGAAATATTTCATGCGGCTGTTTAAGCGGCTGGAGGGAGTCACGCCCACCCAGTTTCGGGATGCCTTCAGCCTGCGGCATTTCAACATCCGCTGAGCGAAACGAACCGGACAAGCTGCCTGAACAGGCAAAAGCCAGACAGCCGTTTTCCCGGGAGAGGAGAAAAAACAGGATGAAGCTGAAAATGGCGCTCTGCGATGATGATTCCTCCGAGCTGGAAAAGCTCGCCGCTCTCGTTGGGGAATGGGCGGAAAAGGCCGGTCATCGCTGCGAAATCCGCTCCTTTTTATCGGCGGAGGCCTTTTTCTTTCAATATGAGCAGGAGAAGGACTATGACCTGCTTCTTTTGGATGTGGAGATGGGGGGCATGTCCGGCACCGAGCTGGCCAGAAGGGTCCGCAGCGGTGACCGGCGGGTGGAAATCATCTTCATCACCGCCTATTTTGAGTTTTTCGGCGAGGGGTTTGAGGTGGAGGCGCTGCACTATCTGATTAAGCCGGTTTCGGGGGAGAAGCTGCTGCCGGTGCTCGACAGGGCGGTGCATAGGCTGCAGCGGCGGCCGCCCTCGCTCATTTTTTCCAGCGGCGGGGAAACGCGCCGGGTCTGTGAAGCGGATATTCTCTATATAGAGGCCTTTTTGCATGAGGTGACGGTTTATACACAAAAGGGCAGCTTTCGGGTAAAGGAGAGCATCTCCTCCCTGGCCCTGCGCCTGGGCAGCGATTTTTATCGGGTGCACCGCTCCTATCTGATATCGCTGCGGCATCTGGTAAAAATATCGCGTACCGTGCTTTTTCTGGATAACGGGGCCGAAATCCCTCTGGCGCGGGGGAAATATGACGGCGTTAACCGCGCCTTTATCGAGTGGGGTGGATAAAGCACATGAGAAAAAAGAGCTATCAAAGGCTGCTCGAGTATCAAACCGGCCAGGCCGAACGGCATTTAAACGAGGTGCGCAGCATCCACCGGGAGATGCGGGGATATAAGCATGATTTTCATCACCACCTGCAGGCGCTCAAGGGGCAGATTGAGGCGGGCGAAACCGGGCGCGCGCTCGCCTATATCGAGCAGCTCGACCGCCAGCTCATGCAGGTGGATACGCTGCTGAAAACGGGCAACGTCTCGCTCGATGCGGTTCTCTCGGCCAAGCTCGCGCAGGCGAAGGCGGAGAATATCGCCGTGACGGTGCAGGCGCACATCCCGGACAGGCTCACGATTAGCGATGTGGAGCTCAGTATTCTCATCGGCAATCTGCTTGAGAATGCGATTGAGGCCTGCCGCGGGGCGAAAGGGCAGCGCTTCATCCGCATTTATATGACGATGAAGGGGAAGATGCTCTATTTTTCCATGCTCAATTCCGCCGGGGAGAAGAGGCAGAAGAAAAACGGGCTGTTTTCTTCGCACAAGAGCGGCTTTCATGGGCTGGGGCTGCGCCGTGCGGCAGCCATCCTGCAAAAGCATGGCGGCTGGTATAAACATAACAGCGAGCAGGGAGCGTTTACCTGCGAGTTTCTGGTTCCCGCGCTCCCATAAAAAAACCGTTCGTGCAGCCAGAGCTGCAATTGGTGCAGAATTTTTCATGCGTGCGCGTTTTTGTGCTAGGATAGGGAAAAAGGGGGGGGAACGCTGCATGCGCGAAAAGAAAAAACAGCCGCCGCAGAGCGAGAGCCGCTGCCGCTATTCGGTGCTTCAAAATATCTGCTATTGTCTGAAAAATACCTGCCGCTGCTGTCCTTCGCTTATCTGGTGGTGCGCGCTGGCCATACCGCTCAGGGCGGCTCCCTCGCTGCTCGCCGTTTATCTGCCAAAGGCAGTGGTCGGGGCGCTGGCGGCAAAGGAGAGCCTGCCGGAGCTTTTGATGGCCGTTCTTTTTCCGGCCGGCGCGCTGGCTCTCCTCTCGGGGGCGGATAAATTTTTTACCCGGTATATCTATCAGCAGAAATACCGGATGAATTCCTTTTATCTCAAACAGGCGGCAATGAAGGGGCTGAATACCGATTACTGCAACCAGGAGCAGGAGGCCTTCCGCCGGCTGCAGACAGAAGCTTTTTCCTGCTGCAGCGGAAACGGTTCGCCCCTCTCGAATATCTATGAGCTGCTCATCACCCTTTGCAGTGCGCTGCTGGGACTGTCGGTTTTCTGGGCGGTTCTTATCCAGCTGGGGGGCTTTGTGAGCGTTTTTCTGGCTGCCGCGGCGGCAGGCGGTTATTTTCTGAACCGCAGAAGCTTAAAATGGGCAAAGATAAACAGCGGGGAACGCATCGGCTATCAGCAGCGGCTGAGATATATCGGCCGGGTCAGCGGCGATATCCGCTCCGGCAAGGATATTCGGCTTTACCGGCTGGACGGCTGGTTTTCGGATATCTACCGGCAGAATATGCGCAGGCTCGCCGGCTGGTACAGGCGGCTGACCAAAAGGCTCTTCGGCGCTGCCGTCTGCGGCAGCGCGCTCACCCTGCTGCAGGAGAGCGCGGTTTATCTCTATCTCATCCGCCTCGTCTGGGAAGGCCGGATATCCGCGGCGGATTTCGTCCTGTATTTTGGGGTGGTGACCGGTTTTTCCGCCTGGATGGGCGATATATTTTCCCAGCTGGCAGAGCTCTTCCGGCTCAGCCTGCAGATAGAGGGGTTTCGCGCCTATCTGGAATATCCCGAGACCTACCGCCGAAAGGGCGGGATCGATATCCCGGCCGGCCGGCTTCCCAAAGAGATTGAGCTGAGAGGGGTCAGCTACCGGTATGCTGGGAGCGGGCAGGCTGCTTTGCAGAATATCCACCTGAAAATTTCCCCCAAAGAGCATCTGGCGATTGTCGGCATGAACGGCGCGGGCAAAACGACGCTCATCAAGCTCATCTGCGGGCTGATAGATCCCACAGAGGGACAGGTGCTGTATGATGGAGTCGATATCCGGGAATATGACCGCCCGGCCTTTTACCGGCTGTTTTCCGCAGTCAACCAGCAGTTCAGCATTCTGCCGGCGAGCATAGAGGAGATTGTTTCCGAGCAGCCGGCAGAGAAAAGCGACCCGCTAAAGGTGAGAGACTGCCTTGCGGCCGCCGGGCTCTGGGAAAAAACAGCGCGCCTTTCGCAGGGAACAAAGAGCCGCTTTGGAAAAACGGTCTATGAGGACGGCGTCACCTTTTCCGGCGGGGAAACGCAGAAGCTGCTTTTAGCCCGCGCACTGTATAAGGATGCCCCCGTTCTGCTGCTCGACGAACCGACCGCCGCCCTCGACCCCATTGCTGAAAGCAGGCTGTATGAGAGCTACCATCAGATGAGCGAAGGGAAAACCTCCCTCTTTATCTCCCACCGGCTGGCCAGTACCCGCTTTTGCAGCCGCATTCTGCTGCTTGAAAACGGCAGGATTCAGGAGGAGGGCACGCACGAGAGCCTTTTGCGCCAGCAGGGCAGCTATGCCCGGCTGTTTTTGCTGCAGGCAAAGTACTATCGGGAGAATACGGTTTCAGGGGAGGAAAAAAAGTGAAGAAGCTGTCCATCCGCCGGCGCGCCGCCATTACCCTGCGCGGCTATGGGCTTTTGAGGCGTTACTGTCCCGGGCTGCTGCAGAATAAGGCCCTGCATGAGCTCGTTCGCTGCACACAGCCCTTTTTGTCCATCTGGTTTTCCGCGCGCATCATCGATGAACTATTTTCCCTCAAAAGGGCGGAAACGGCGGTGGCCTATGCGGCCGGCCTGATTCTTGTTAATTTTATCTGCGCCGTTTTAAAAAGCACCCTTGAGCGGGCCGGCAATGAAAAGCAGGCGCAGATGTGGGACTGGTTCCGGAAGATTTTTTCCGATAAGCAGATGGCGCTGGATTTTGTCGACCTGGAGGATGCTTCCATTCAGCGGCAGCGGCAGCAGGTAGAGGAGAACCTCTATATGTATGGCAACGGGATGAGCCAGCTTGTCTGGGGGATACCGAGCCTTATCTGCGCCGGCGTAACCCTTTTTCTCTCCCTGATCATGGCCCTGCCCCTCTTTCTCTCCAAAACGGGGCATGCGGGAATGGACCATCCCCTCCTTTCGGTGGGCGTTCTTTTATGTACGGCGCTGGGGGGCCTCTGCTACTCCGGGGCGGCCTTTCGGGAAAACGCGGTTTTCATGAAATGGTGCGCGGGCAATGTCTGGTTTAACCGGGCCTTTGCCTTTTTTGGCGGGGAACTCTGCGTGAGCCCGGAAAGGGCGAAGGACGTTCGCATTTATGCGCAGAGCGCCGTTGCCGAAAAGTCGCTGGATGAGCTTATCGGGGCGGAGAAGGAAAATCAGAAAGCGATTTTTAAAATGGCCCTCTATCCCGCGCTGGCAACTGCCGCCATCGGGCTGAGCAATGCGCTCGGCTGCCTTTTTGTGGCTCTCAAGGCCTTTTTTGGCGCTTTTGGCGCGGGGAGCGCCGTGCAGTATGCGGCCGTCCTTTCCAGGCTGGGCGACGGGGTGCGGGAGCTGATGTTTTTAAACGCCGACAACGCCGTTTACTGTCTCTATCTGCAGGAGATGTTCGCCTATCTGGATATTCCCAACCGGAGGTATCAGGGCTCGCTCACCACCGAAAAGCGGGAGGATAACGACTATGCGATAGAATTCAGAGATCTCAGCTTCCGCTATCCGGGTGCCCCCGCCGATGCGCTGCAGCGGGTGAGCCTGAAATTGCGGGCGGGTGAGAGGCTGGCGGTAGTAGGAATGAACGGCTCCGGCAAAACGACTCTTATCAAGCTCCTCTGCCGGCTCTATGACCCCAGCGAAGGGGAGATACTCCTGAACGGCGTTCCCATACAGAAATATGAGGAGGAGGAATACCGTTCGCTTTTCTCGGTGGTCTTTCAGGATTTTTGCCTGTTTTCCTTCGGGCTTGGACAGAATGTGGCCGCCAGCGCGCAGTATGATGAAGAGCGAGTGCGGGATTGCCTCAGAAAGGCCGGCTTTGGCGAACGGCTGTCCGGCATGCCTCAGGGGACGAAGGGCTGCCTTTATAAGGATTTTGATGAAAGCGGAGTGGAGATATCCGGCGGGGAGGCGCAGAAGATTGCGCTTGCCCGGGCGCTTTATAAGAATGCGCCCTTTATCATTCTCGATGAACCGACCGCCGCCCTCGACCCGGTTTCGGAATATGAGGTTTACAGCAGCTTTAATGAAATTGCCGGCGGCAAAACGGCCGTTTATATCAGCCACCGGCTCGCCTCCTGCCGCTTTTGTGACCGGATTGCCGTTTTCCATGAGGGAAAGCTCATCCAGTTGGGGACGCATGCGCAGCTGCTTGCCGAAGAGGGCGGCAAATACCGGGAGCTCTGGAATGCCCAGGCCCGGTATTATCAGTAGGAAGGAGGCGAAAGGGAGCAGCGACTCCCTTATAACAGGAGCAGGCGGAAAAATATTTTTCCGGCAGGTCCAGAAAACCCCGCTTTTGGCTTTTTTGAGCCAAAAGCGGGGTTTTCATAAAAGAGACGCCGAAAGGAACGGGCCGCTATAAAGTCTCGGGCGGCTGATAGCGGTCCCAGCGCTTTGGGATATTCGGGCAGGCGCCAAGCCTTTTGGCGGCCCGTACCTCCACAAAGCAGCCGCAGAGCGAGCACATGCCATTTAAAAGGTTAGAGCATCCTTTGCAGAGCGCCAGCCGCTGCCGGTAAACAGGCTCCGGCACCCGCTGTTCCGTAGGAATGGACTCAATATAGCGGTAGATATTCTGAAAAGCCTCCCGGGAGAGCTCCTCAAGCAGGCAGCGCCTGCACTCGGTTTTCATCTGCATTTAAGGGCGCACCGAGAGCTTTAGAATGCTGTGCGCCGGGATTTTGAAGGCCGCGCCCGAAGAGGTGCGCCGCACCTCGCTGCCAAACTCCTGCGGCTGTATCTTATCCGGCTGCTCAAAGCTGTTATAAGCGTCCATCCTTCCGCCGAGCAGCGAGGCCTCGATTTTGCCGGAGGGAGCGCCCAGCAAAACCGCATCTATCTCATAGTCCCTGCCGAGCGAGAGGTTTGCCAGCGTAACGGTGAGGGTGCCATCCTTTGCCACTGAGGCGGACTCCTGCAGGGTGGGGATGCGATAGGCCCCTTCGCCCTCCTTTTCGCTCTGTATGAAGCTGTCTGCCAGCATGGCATCCTGATGGTCCCTGTACATGTCAAATACATGGTAGGTGGGGGTGAGCAGCATCTGCTCCCCCTCGGTCAGTATGACTGACTGCAGAACGTTGACCGTCTGCGCGAGGTTGGCCATCCTGACCCGGTCGCTGTGTTTATTGAAGATATTGAGAGTAACGGCGGCGACCATCGCATCCCGCAGGGTATTCTGCTGGTAGAGAAAGCCCGGGTTGGTGCCCGGCTCCACATCGTGCCAGGCGCCCCATTCATCCACCAGCAGCCCGATGCGGCCCTCGGGGTCATACCGGCGCATAATCCCTTTGTGGGTCTCGATGAGTGTATCCATATAGAGCGCCTTATGAAGCAGCGAATACCATTCCTCTTCCGGGAAGCCCAAAGCGCTCCCCTTGTGGGCAAAATCCTCCCCGCAGAAGCTGTAGTGGTGCAGCGTCAGCCCATCCATATAAGGGGCGGCCTCGCGCATGAGCACCTCGCTCCAGCGGTAGTCGGACACATTCGGCCCGCAGGCAATTTTATAGATTCTGTTTTCCCCATAGTTGCGCACATAGGTCTGGTAGCGGCGGTACTGGTTGGCGTATTCCTCCGCCGTCATATTGCCGCCGCAGCCCCAGTTCTCGTTGCCAACGCCGAAATATTTGAGCTGCCAGGGCTGCTTATGCCCGTTTTCCGCCCGCAGCCGGGCCATGGGGGAGTCCCCGTCAAAGGTCATATACTCCACCCATTCCTGCATCTCCTGAACGGTGCCGCTGCCGACGTTGCCGTTGACATATGGCTCGCACGAAAGCTGGCGGCAGAGCTCCATGAACTCATGGGTGCCGAAGCTGTTATCCTCCACCACCCCGCCCCAGTGGGTGTTGACCATCCGCTTGCGGAGCTTTTTGTCGCCGATGCCGTCCTTCCAGTGGTATTCATCGGCAAAGCAGCCGCCCGGCCAGCGCAGAACGGGGATTTTAATCCTTTTCAGCGCCTCGACCACATCGGTGCGCATGCCGTTTACATTCGGGATGGGGGAATTTTCCCCGACATAGAGCCCGCCATAGATACAGCGCCCCAGGTGCTCGGAGAAATGCCCATAGATGTTCCGGCTGATGCGGGAGGGCTGCTTATAGGTATTAACAACCAGCTTGTTCAAATAGACCTCTTCCTTTCTTTGCAGATATCTTCTATCCGGCCTGTCCGGCTTATTTATTTCATTATAACCGATAGTGGGAGCGCTTTAAAGCTCTTCTGTCCAAATTTTCCTTTCTGGACGATGACAATTTGACGCTTGAAAGGATGGTTAAAAATGAAAAAGCAATATCGCTGCGTGACCGATTAAACCGCGCTGAAGCGGCGAAGATTGACAAAAAGCGGCGCAAACGATCGAATAGCCTTAGGCGCTGCGAAAACGGCAGGCGGTTCAGCCACACCACCCATAGGTGCCCCCACAAACGCGTTTGTGGGGTGAATGAGAGGGGGAGGATATGCCGATAACCATAACGTTACATATCTTCGGATTTACTGTAACGATACGGATAAAAGGCAGAAACCGCCACCCCCGCAGGCCGCTTTATCAATGGGCGACAGGCGGCTTTTTTTATGCCCTCTTTCCGTCACCATCCTTCAATACGAGCATGGGAGCATCTTATTGGACAAAGACGCTCATTTTTCCTTCGGAAAACTGCGCAGGAAGAGGAGGTTGCCGTCCGGATCAAAAAAGCTCATATTTCTGGCACCCCATGGCCGGCTGGCAGGCGGACTGGCAATTTTTGCCCCCAGCTCCTTTAAGCGCACATATTCCCGGTCGACATCCTCCACCGTAAAGGCCAGCTGGATATGACTGCCGGTTTCAGGACGCTTTATCCCGTCGTTATAAATGGTGAGCATGGTTTCCTCGGCAATAATCGTCTGATGAACAGGGTCGCTGCTGCCATTTTCGATACCGAGCAGCTTTTTATAAAATTTTGCCAGCCGGACAACGTCGCCGGTCAGCAGGCAGACTTCTCCCAGCTTCATGAAAAGATACCTCCTTCTGGATAAATTTTGGTACAGGACTTTTTGCCGTTCGTTGGATTTGCCGGCGCAGATATGATATACTTTCGTTAAAACAGGCGGGGAAACCCGAAAAGGAGGAAAACATTTTTGAAAGCGGAACGTTTTTGCAAGGCTTCCTTCGCCGTTATCGGCAAACAGGGCTCTACAGACGATGGGGACGGGTTTATCGCAAGGCTGTGGGCGGATGCCAACGGCCATTTCGATGAGGTGGCGCATCTGGCCAAAAGGGATGAGCAGGGCGCTCTTGCTGGGATATGGGGCGCCATGTCGGATGCTTCCCTCTCCTTTCTGCCCTGGGAGGAGGATTTTTCCAGAGGCCTTTATCTGGCCGGGGTGGAGTGCACGGAAGATGCGCAGCCGCCAAAGGGCTGGACAAAATGGGTGATTCCAGGCTATGAATATCTGGTTTTGGAAAATGAAGGGGAAGAAAGCTTTTCGCAGGGGCTGCGGTATCTGCAGGAAAACGGCCTTTCGCTTATGGGCGCGGTGCATGATTTTACCTGCCCAAAGACGGGGAAGGGCCATCTGTTCTTTCCTGTGCGCAGGCTGTAGCGGCCTTTGCAACTCGTTTTGAAAAGGAGCTTTCCTGCTTCTGCCGGGAGATGCAGGAGCTGTATGCGCAGACGAGGGAGGCAAACGGGCAGAGATAGCTGATGGTAGAGCTGGAAGGGAAGGGGAAAAATATGAGGATGTCAAAAGGATTCTGGCGCTGCGTGCCCTCTGGGCGGCGCTTTATCCTGGCATCCTTCAGCTTCCCGGATAGACCAGCTCGCAGCCGCTCTCCTCAATGGCGGCGCAGGTTTCTTCCTCCGGCCGGCAGTCGGTAATGAGATAGTCGAACAGCCCGATATCGCAGGTTTTGTTCATGCAGATGCGCCCGAACTTGGTGTGGTCGCACAGAAGGATTTTAGTCCTGGCCTGCCGGAGCATCTGCAGCTTGATGCGCGACTGCTCCACCACCGGCTCGGTCACCCCCTCCCGCACTGTCAGCCCCGAGCAGGAGACGAGCGCCGCCTCCGCGCAGAAGCCGGAGAGGGAGGAGAGGGTGTCTGTCCCGGCCAGCGAATTGGAGCGGCTGAGCAGACGCCCGGCCGGCATATAGACCTCGCACCCTGTTCCGGCCGAGAGGGCGAGGGCGCAGTGCAGCCCATTGGTAATCACCGACAGGCGCTTGACTGGCAGCAGAAAAGGGGCGGCACAACAGACGGTGCTGCTCGAGTCCATGAAAACGGTGTAGCCATCCTTGATAAAATAGGAGGCCAGGCGGCCAATGGCCGTTTTTTCCCGTGCATTTTCGCTCTGCCGCTCGAAGACGGAGACTTCGTCGTTCCCTCCCTCGGCGAGCACCGCCCCGCCACGGGTGCGCCGGATGAGCCCCCGGCGCTCGAGCCGGCCAAGATCCCGCCGGATGGTCGCGCTGCTCGCATAGAGCTTCTGGCAGAGAAGCGAAACGGTGACCGTTTTTTTAATGGCCAGAAGATCGAGTATCTCCTTTTCCCGCTGGGAAGAAACCATAAAAGCAGCCTCCTTATTTGACTGAAACTGATTGTTATTCTACACTTTTTTGAGCGTTTGTCAACTATACAATCATTTATAGACAGGATGAATCACGGGGTCTATAATAAGGTCAGCGAAACAAACCGCTTTGCGGCTTGTCCGCGGGCCGTAGGGCCCGCAGCTTTTTAAAGGGACAGCTTTCTGTCCTTTCAACAGTCGGGAAAAGAGCAGATATTTGGGAAAAGGAGGGCTTGTTTTTATGCACAGATCGGTTCTGGCCTTTGATTTCGGTGCCTCGAGCGGCAGAGCCATGATGGGCTGCCTGGACGGAGGAAGGCTGACGATAGAGGAGATTCACCGCTTTTCCAATGACCCCGTCACGCTGGGGGATACCTTTTACTGGGATGTGCTTCGGCTCACCCATGAGATTCGCGAGGCGCTGGTGAAAGCGCGGCAGACAGAGGAATATGAGAGCATCGGCATTGATACTTGGGGGGTGGATTTCGGCCTGCTCGACCGGCAGGGGCGGCTGCTCGGAAACGTTCGCCATTACCGCGATGCGCGCAACCTCTCCGCCGCCAGACAGGTGCTGGAAAAGCTGCCGATGGAGCAGCTGTATGCCCGCACCGGCATTCAGTATGCGCCCTTTAACACCGTTTTCCAGCTGCATGCCGTTAAAGAGGATACCCCCTACCTGCTGGAAAATGCGCAGAGGCTTTTAATGCTGCCGGACCTGCTTGGCTTTTTCCTCAGCGGTGCGGCGCACACCGACTACTCCGAGGCTTCCACCAGCGGACTTTTGGATGTAAAGACCGGCGGCTGGGCCTGGGATATTATCGACCGGCTGGGTTATCCGCGGCACATTTTCGGGGAAATTTCTCCCTCCGGCCAGGTCATCGGCGAGCTGCGCCCGCAGCTTTGCGAGGAGCTGCTTTTAAAGTCTACAAAGGTCATTTCGGTCGCCTCTCATGATACGGCGAGCGCGGTAGCGGCCGTTCCCTCCCTGGAAAAGGATTTCGCCTATATCAGCTGCGGCACCTGGTCGCTGTTCGGCACCGAGCTGGATGCGCCGATTGCCAGTGAGGCGGCGCTGCGCTACAACTTCACCAACGAGGGCGGCTATGGCGGGAAAATCCGTTTTCTTAAAAACATTATGGGCATGTGGCTCATTCAGGAGTCGCGCCGGCACTGGAAGCGCGCAGGGATGGATATGAGCTTTGCCGAGCTTGAGCAGCGCGCGCGGGAATGCGCCCCCTTTCAGTCGCTCATTGATGTGGATGACGAGAGCTTTTTAGCGCCGGGCGATATCCCCTCCCGGGTGCGGGAGTACTGCAAAAAGACCCACCAGCCCGCCCCGGAATCGGTCGGAGAGGTGATGCAGTGCATCTACAGCTCGATTGCGCTCAAATACCGCCATACGCTGGAGGGGCTCACCGAGGTGACCAAAAAGAAGTATGCGGCGCTGCATATGGTCGGCGGCGGGATTAAGGATAAGCTTCTCTGCCAGCTGGCGGCGGATGCCTGCGGCATCCCGGTGATAGCGGGGCCGGTGGAGGCGACGGTGATCGGTAATGTGGCCGTTCAGCTGATTGCGCTGGGCGCGCTTGCAGATATTGGGCAGGCGCGGCAGGTGATTGCCTCCTCCTTCGATGTTGCCCGCTATGAGCCCTCGGCCGAGCCGGAGCGGATGAAGATTGCCTATCTGCAGTACAAAAAGCTGCTCGGGCTGTAAAAAGACGGTTAATGAAGCAGGCAGTATGCTTTTGAAAGGGGTTATCACCATGAAAAAAGAAATCTATCAGGATGCGAAGCAGCGGTATGCCGCGCTGGGTGTGGATACCGACAGGGCCATTGAAAGCCTTGGCAAGGTGAAAATTTCCATGCACTGCTGGCAGGGAGATGATGTTTTAGGCTTCCTCTTCGCCGGACAGGAGCTGACCGGCGGGATACAGGCGACCGGCAACTATCCCGGCAAGGCGAGAAATGCGGCCGAGCTGCGCGCGGATATTGAAAAGGCCTTTTCGCTTATCGGCGGCAAGCACAAGGTCAACCTGCACTCGACCTATGCCGACACCACCGAAAAGGTGGATTTGGATGCGATCGAGCCCCGCCACTATGCATCCTGGGTGGACTGGGCAAAGCAGCAGGGGGTAGGGCTGGACTTTAATCCGACCTGCTTCTCCCATCCAAAATCGGAGAGCGGCTTCACCCTTTCGAGCGCGGATGAGGGTATACGCTCCTTCTGGGTGGAGCACTGCCGCCGCTGCCGCAAAATCGGCGAGTATTTTGGACGCGAGCTTTCACAGAAGTGTGTAACCAACATCTGGATTCCGGATGGCTACAAGGATATTCCGGCGGACCGGCTTGCCCCCCGCAAACGCCTTGAGCGCTCGCTGGATGAGATTTTGAGCGAGAAGCTGGATGAAAGCTGCAATCTGGACGCGGTGGAGAGCAAGCTTTTCGGCATCGGTTCGGAAAGCTATGTGGTCGGCTCCAATGAGTTTTATCTGGGCTACGCGGTGAAAAACCACATCGCCATTGCGCTGGATGCCGGGCATTTTCACCCGACGGAATATATCAGCAACAAAATTTCCTCTGCGCTGATGTTTACCGATGAGCTGCTGCTGCATGTTTCCCGCCCCATCCGCTGGGACTCTGACCATGTCGTTATTCTGGATGACGAGCTGCAGGAGATTGCGGACGAGCTGGTGCGCGATGACCTTCTTTCCCGCACCCACGTGGGGCTCGACTACTTTGATGCGAGCATTAACCGGGTCGCCGCCTGGGTAATCGGCATGCGCAGCATGCAGAAGGCGCTGCTCAGAAGCTTTCTGGAGCCGACCGAAATGCTCCGGCGCGCTGAGCGGGAGGGCGATTACACCACCCGCCTGGCGATGTTCGAGGAGCTGAAGGCAATGCCCTGGCAGGCGGTCTATGACCAGTTCTGCGAGCAGCAGTCAGTACCGGTGGGGAGTGCCTGGCTGCAGGAGGTGCGGCAGTATGAAAAAGATGTTCTTTCGAAGAGATAAGCGGCTGCAGAGGAGGAAAAAACATGTATAACATCTATGAAGCGCCATTTTTAAAGGAAATGTGCGATATAACGGCGAATATGTACCGCATGGGCTTTGATGAGCGCAACGGCGGGAATATCAGCTACCGGCTGAAACAGGAGCTGGTTGCGCAGTATCTGGATTTGCAGGATATCAGGCGCACCCTGCCGCTTGGCTTTGATGCTTCGGCGCTTGCCGGGGAACTATTCATCGTTACCGGGACGGGGAAATATTTTAAGAATGTGGCCGCCTGCCCGCAGCAGAACCTGGGAATCATCCGCATTTCCGATTCCGGGCAGGAGGCACAGCTGCTCTGGGGCTATGAGGATGGCGGACGCCCGACCAGCGAGCTGCCCACCCATTTAATGAACCACATTGTGCGTCTGCGTGTGGACCCGCAGACGCGGGTCATCATGCACTGCCACCCGGTCAATACGCTGGCGATGACCTTTGTGCATGAGCTCGATGACCGCGCCTTCACCCGTACTCTCTGGCAGATGTGCACCGAGTGCATTGTTGTCTTCCCGGAGGGAGTCGGCGTTCTGCCCTGGATGGTCTGCGGCAACAACGAAATCGGCGTGGCCACAGCGGAGAAGATACGCGATGTGCGGGTAGTCATCTGGGCGCAGCACGGCATCTTCGGCGCGGGCCGGGATATCGATGAGGCGTTCGGCCTGATTGAAACGGTGGAAAAGGCGGCGGAGGTCTATATCAAAATCATGAATACGCCGATTAAGCAGAGTATTACTGACGAAGAGCTCAAAAAGCTCTGCGAGGCTTTCCATATCGTCCCGCGGGAAGGGTATCTGGATTAGGGAATTTTTTCTGAAAAAGGGGCGGTTGCAAAATAGCCCTTTCGGCAAATAATTTAAAAAAATCGGCTCCCGGAAGAAGCTCAAATAGCTTCTCGGGGGCCGATTTCCATTATGATCTCTGCTCTTTTGAGCAGGCTGCTATTGCTTTTTCATTTTGCAGCAGCTTCTGTTTTATGGAGCCTGCACTGCCGATAGGATAAAATGGAGGCTCTAGCGCAGCAACACTACAAATTGAATCATGCCTTTGGCAGGGCATTCTGCGCGGATAGAGCCTTTATGCGCCTCCACAATGCCCAGGGCGATGGACAGTCCAACGCCAAAGCCCCCTGTCTGCTTGGAGCGTGAGCGATCCGGCCTGTAAAAACGGTCAAAGAGCCTGCTAAGCTCCCCCTCGTCCAGCCCGGCGCAGGGATTGGAAGCTTTAAGCACCATCCCCTTTTTTGACCTCTCCAGGCTGAGGCGGATGGTGCCGCCGTCATCCGCATATTTTACCGCATTGTCCAACAGAATGGACACGAGCTGCCGGAGCGCATATTCATCTCCGCAGCAGGAAAGGCCGGAGATGGCATCCACCTCCAGCGTGTGTCCCCGGGCAGCGGCAAAATCCCGGAAGGATTCTGCGATTTCCACCACCATGCTGCTGATATCAAAGCGGACGAACCGCAATGGCGTTTTTTCCTCATCCAGCCGCGCTAATGTCACCAGATTGTTCACCAGCTCCGACATTTTCTCTGTCTGCGTCTGGGCCTTGCCGATCCATTTCTGCTCTCCTACCTCCATCTCCAGTACCTTCAGGCTAGTGGCGATAACAGTCAGCGGTGTTTTCAGCTCGTGGCTGGCATCGGTGATGAACTGTTTTTGCTTTTCCATGCTTTTTACAGCGGGTTCAATTGCTTTTTTGGAAAAGAACCAGATGAGAATATAGACCAGCAGCACACAGGTGACTGCTACCAGCAGGGAGATAAAGGCAAAGGTCCGGACGGAATGCAGTTCCCTCTGACAATCCAGAAAAATCGCCATATAGCGGTTGTCATCGGTATGGATGACATAGTATTTATACGCTTCCAGATAACCGGTGCCCTCCCCATGGCTCAGGGCAGCGGATAGAAAGCGGCCGGTGTCCTCTTCTGCGACAGCGGCGATATGCTTCATATCGGCCATATTCAATGTGCCGTTTTCGTTGTAGTACAGCACAAAATACCGGGTAGAGTAGGGCGTTTCCGCGGTAAACTGTCCCCTGGGCGGCTTTCCCTGCTTTCTGCCCGGGAATTGGGGAATCATCCCCTGATTTTCATAGATCATTTGCAGGGTATTGCTGAGCGCCCTGTCGGTGGAAAGATAGTTAAACACATTGATGGAAAGAGCCATCAAAAACATAACCAAAGTGACGGAAAGCATGGCGATGATGATGAATTGGCGGCGCAGTCGGTTAATCATCCCGCATCCTCCAGGGAATATCCCAGGCCGCGGCTGGCGCGGATGGTGACCGAGGAACCGACAGCGCTCAGCTTTTTTCGCAGATTCGAGATATGAACCCAAACGACATTGATCTCTGCCTCTGTATCCCACCCCCACACCCGCTCCATGACCCGCTCTGCCGAAAGGATCACCTGGGGGGAACGCATGAACAGCTCCATGACCTGAAATTCCCGGCCGCTGAGCCGCTCCGTGCGCCCCGCGCACTGGAGGGTGCTGTTCCCGCAGTCCAGCTCCAGATCGCCGAAGCGAAGGATGGTCGGTTTATAATCCCCTGAGCGCCGCAGCATAGCCCGCACCCGGGCCAGCAGTTCATCCGGAGCGAAAGGCTTTGGCAGGTAGTCGTCCGCACCGGTATTAAAGCCTGCCACCCGGTCATCCTTTTCTCCCTTGGCTGTCAGCAGCATGACGGGAGTGGAAATGCCGCTGTCCCGCAATTTTGTCAGCACCTGAAGGCCATCCATTTTGGGCATCATAATATCCAGAATAACGGCGTCATAATGGCCTGTGCTGGCATAGTCAAGGGCGGCACTGCCGTCATGGACAGCATCCACCGTGTATTGATTTTTTTCAAAGAAGACGGTTAACGCCTCCGCCAGATCCAGCTCATCCTCCGCGATTAAAAGACGCACAAACATCCCCTCCATTTTATAAGCCTATTATACGGCAGGCACCGGAGAACCGCAACCGTTTTCCAATGCCTGCTTTCGTATGTCAAAGGACCTCTCTGGAGGAAACTCTGCCGCAGACGATATTCAGATTCCCGTTCCGGCAGCGCAGCTCATCCAGAAACTCCTTGGGCACTTTGCTGTCTTTTAAAATCACCCGGTAATCCAGCTCATACAATGTCCCCATATTGCTGGTCCTGACCCGGTCCAGCCGGACAGAGCGGACATATTGCGAAAACAGATCATCGAACAACCCCTCATAGTCCAGATTTTCCGGAATGGTGATCTTGAGCTCCCGCTCATTTTCATCCCCGCCTCCAAAATGCAGCAGGGAAAGTGCGAGGATAAAAATGGCCATCACGGCGAAAAACAAAGCGGCCAGCAGCACATAACCCATGCCGGTAGCAAGGCCGATGGCCATGCCCAGAAAGATCATGCCGATTTCCCTGGCGGTACCGGGGGTGGAGCGGAACCGGACCAGGCCGAAAGCCCCCGCCACGGCGACGCCGGTGCCGATGTTGCCGTTGACCAGCATGATGATGACCTGAACGATAGCCGGGAGTATGGTCAGAGTGAGGATAAAGCTCTGCGTATAGCTGCATTTATACATGCACAATAAGGCGATGCCGAGTCCCAGCAGTAGAGAGACCGCCGTACAGATAAGAAAGGCATTGAAGGTGATTTCCGTTGAGGTAATAATGGAATCAAGCACAGGCGCGGCCCCCTTTCCCGTTGGCCTCAGGCAGGCTGCGATACAGGATATTTTGCGTGTAGCAGGTGCCATATTTGGAGAAGGAGGTGGGAAAGGCGCCGGTTTCGCTGAGAAGATGCGCCAGCCAGACAGGGGCAGTGCCGAGAATCTTGATTTCCATCAGGATTTGATCAGAGGGGAGGAGCGCTTTCCCTTTATCACCCGCGCGCAGATCCAGCTCTGTTTCCCGCCAGCGCAGGTTTGTATCAAAGGTAATCCGCAGCTCCGGATTGTCCAGCCCTGCAAAGGCCGCTCGGTCGTAGGCGATAAACACCTTAGGCGTCGGGCGATAGCTCTGCATAAACCAGTCGATCTCGCGGCAGATTTGATCCTCCTGATCCGGTATGATTCCACGATGGATATACGATACCGCGTCAACGGCCTTCATGACGGTGCGGCGCTTATAGACCACGCTGTCATATTTCTTTTTCAGCTCTACAAACACCTTATCCTGATCATGAGCAACGCCATAACTGCGCATCCGTAGCTTTTCCTTGTAGATGGGTTTCTCCAGAGAGGCCCGGATCAGCCGGAAGTCGTCTGTATCATAATAGATATTGCAGATGGTGTAGCGGCCGAACTCGTCGGCGCACGTATACTTTTTGATGCCCTCCATCATCCTTGTCAGCTGTTCCGGAGTCAGCATATATTTTTTTTCATACCGCTTAAAGCAGAATTGCATTTTACTGGCCATGACAGGGACCTCCTTGCTGTTTTCTGACCCCCAGCATAAAGGCCGTTCCTAAAGCGAAGTTAAAGAAGCGAAACGGACAGATGAATATTTTGTAAACGAAATCCAGCCTGTTTGCGCCTTTAAGTTCCCTTTAGGTTTGCCGGATATAAATAGCACAGACCGCAAAATAAAAAACGATAGGGAGGCTTTCGCTATGAAATATTCCATGAGATGGACGTCGCTGCTTCTCTGCGGTGCTGTTCTGCTGCTTTCTGCCTGCAGTGCAGCAGGCATGGAAACAAAAAGCGGCGGCTCCGCTCAAATACAGATACCGGCAGCGTCCGCAGGCTCCGATGCAGCAGCCCCGAGCACCGCCGCTGCCCTGGATTTGACAGGAGCCACCGTCATCACCCTCTCCGGCGGCGAGGCATCTGTGAAAGGAGAAGGCGCAGCGGCAGAGGGCAGCATCGTCACTATCGATGCCGCCGGCGTCTATGCAGTCAGCGGCTCTTTAGAGGATGGACGCATCATCGTAAACGCTCCCAAGGAGGAGGTAACGGTGGCACTGAACGGTGCGGATATCACCTGCTCCTATGGCAGTCCCCTGTATATCTACAAGGCCGCCACGGCCACGGTGCACCTGATGGAGGGGACGAAGAACGCCCTGACGGACGGCACCGTCTACACCTTTGACGACGACTATTCCTCGGCGGCGGATGAGGAACCAAACGCCTGCCTTTACAGCAAGGCGGACCTGGTGATCGAGGGCACGGGAAGCCTGACGGTGACGGCCAACTGCGACAACGGCATCACCAGCAAGGACACCCTGCAAATCCGCGATGGCACCCTTACTGTCAGTGCAGTGAACAACGGCATTAACGGAAAGGATTCCAACACCATTGAAGGCGCCCTGATTACGGTTTTCTGCGGCGGTGACGCTATCCGCTCCACCAACGATACGGATGCAGCGTTAGGCTGGGTCCGTATATCCAACGCCACGCTGGAGCTGACCGCCGGGGAGGACGGCATTCAGGCGGAAACGGCCCTGAGCATATCGGATGGCAGTTACACCATCGTTTCCGGCGGGGGCAGCGGCGTACGGCCATCTGAGGACACCAGCGCCAAGGGCATAAAGGCGGGAACCACCCTGACTCTGACCGGCGGCACCTGCACTTTGGACTGCTCGGATGATGCGGTCCACGCCAACGGAGATGTGAGCGTCTCCGGCGGCGTCTATACCGTTTCCAGCGGCGACGATGCCTTTCACGCAGACGGGACCCTGTCGGTCTCCGCCGGGGAAATTGATGTGCTCGCTTCCTATGAGGGGTTGGAGGGCACCAGCGTTGCCATCTCCGGCGGTACGATTCGCCTTGTTTCCTCTGACGACGGGGTAAACGCAGCAGGCGGCGCGGACGGCAGCGGTTTCGCAGGCTTCGGCCATGGAAACGCTTTCGGCGGTGCCAATCCGGATTCCCATATTGATATTTCCGGAGGCTACCTGGTTGTAAAGGCGGGAGGAGACGGCCTGGACTCCAATGGAAGCATCGTCATGTCCGGCGGTACAGTGATCGTGTCCAGCGTTGGGCAGGGCGATGGGGCGTTGGATTATGACGGATCCTTTACCCAGTCCGGAGGAACCCTTCTGGCCGTTGGCAGCGGGAATATGGCCCAGGCACCCAGCGAAGCCAGCCAATATACCATTTTTATCGGCTTTGAAAGCACCCTTCCTGCGGGAACCTATATAAGTTTGGCGAATGAAAATCAGAGCTTTGTATTTGAGCTGCCGGCTAGCGCGAACAGCCTGGTATTTTCCTCGCCTGATCTTAAGGAAGGGGCTGCCTATACCGTATCCTATGGGGGAACTTACAGCGGCCAGTCTGTGGATGGCCTCTGTTCTGGCGGCATCTATTCCGGCGGCACTGAGCTGACAGAGCTGACGCTTTCGGACTATATCACCGCCTACGGGAACCGCAGTATGGGCGGCAGGCCCGGCATAGGCACAGGCAATGGGCTGAAAGGAAACCGGGACGGGTTGCCCGCAGAGGGTGAAGCGCCTGGAAACGGCGGTATGCAGGAAGGCCGCTGGAACCGCGGCGAAAAGAGTGGCACGCCTGAGAGAGATGCAGCGAAACAGGGAGGGTCCGGCGGCAGCAGCCTCTAATTCTTCCCGCCCCTATCATCCGTCCTGATTCCCGGGCGGCTCTTAGGACTTTTCCGCTTCGCTGTAGAATCTTTTCTGACATGGTTTACAGTCTCTTCTTTGAATGATGTGTCATGACTTCATTCTGTCAGAGGGCTGCAAACCATGTCTTCATTTTTGTGCCATTTATTCTGCCTTATCCTGCGGGATGGGACGGCATCCCCTTCAGGCGCCGTTTTTGTCAAAATTGGGAGATAAAACGAAAATAAACCATTTCCATCAACTTGACAAAAATGCTTTATTCTCAGGGGGGTGCAATAAGCGGTCAAAATCGATTTTTCGTTGAAGCCATTGAAGCAGAACGATTTGGAAGAAAACCCTATCATCAGACTGAGATAAGAGGTTTGCTTTGTTGTTTAGGAAATTTGTCTCTTGCCAGCTGTTTAGGAATCTGTCTTGCGTATCTGATGGACTATTTCAAACAGTTCTCTGCTTATGATTGCCGGATGGTGTTCATGTATCAGAAATTTCTCCAACTTGCCTCTGTTCTTGACTTGTTTTCCAAAAAAGTAAATCTTCTACAAATGTTTTCTGCTGCAAAACATCACCAGTATATTTTTCATTGGAGAGCAATTTGTCAATCGCCTTCCGATTCCGTTTGGGCCTGCCAGTGGGGGAGGGGATGTCCTTCCTTTCCAAACCAGCAGCAATTTTCCCCAGGCTATTACCAGTCGGAGATCACCTCAGTGGCGGATACCACCCTGACCGGTAGTGTCAGGAATAATGCGCAAAATAGTTTGCAGGCTCTGGCAGAATAAAATCAGCCAGCAGTAGAGGCATCCCCCAGGGTAGCCACTAAGTGCTTCATATTCATGTACTTCTTGTTGCCCCACTGTGTGCCAGCTACATGGCGGAGCC
>JAAWAN010000031.1 GCA_022792175.1 Provencibacterium sp. | reverse complement strand
GTTGGTTAGAACGCTAGCCTGTCACGCTAGAGGTCGTGGGTTCGAGCCCCATCCGGGTCGCCAGTTTGCCTTTGTAGCTCAGTTGGTAGAGCAGAGGACTGAAAATCCTCGTGTCGTTGGTTCGATTCCGACCGAAGGCACTTTGGTGCCGCAGCCGGTTTTTCCAGGCGGCACCTATGCGGATTTAGCTCATCTGGTAGAGCGCCACCTTGCCAAGGTGGAGGTAGCGAGTTCGAGCCTCGTAATCCGCTCCAAACAGGCCGCACCGTCTAAGGTTTCCCCATGGGCGGTGCGGCTGCTCTAAAAAAAGCTGGTCCGGCAGTCATCAGGCGGCGGGACTTTGCATAAAATGAAAGTGTGGCGCCGTAGCCAAGCGGTAAGGCACGAGTCTGCAAAACTCTGATTCACCGGTCCGATTCCGGTCGGCGCCTCCAAAAAGTTTTATGGCCGCCAGCAGTTTTTCTGCTGGCGGCCACTTTTGTTTGCTGGGAAAGTCTCTGCTGCGCCCGCCTCCCTTCTGCAGAAAGCGGGCTAAAAGAGGCTTACCTGCCTGTGCCGACGTGTTTGCCCGTCCTGCGGGACGAGCGCGGTGCAGCCGGCTTTTTGCAGGAGGGATTCGCTTTGAAAAAAATTCTCATTGGAACCACCAATCCGGCGAAAATCAAAAAATTTGCGCAGCTGCTTAGCGGATATGCCGCCTCCTTTTATACCCTGGGAGATCTGGACATCACCGCCGAGCCGCAGGAGCAGGGAAAAACGCCGGAGGAAAACGCCGTTTTGAAAGCGCGGTTTTATGGGAAATATTTCGACCCGGTCATCTGCAACGATTCCGGACTTTATTTCGATGGGCTCGCGCTGAACGATCCCCGGCAGCCCGGCCTCAATATCCGCACGCCAAACGGCGAGCCGCGGCTGGATGATGAACAGATGATTTCCTACTACAGCGCGCTGATTCACTCGCTCGGCGGAAAGGTGCCGGCCTATTATCTGGATGGGGCCGCCGTTTACAGCGCGGGCCGCATTTATTCGATGATGGAAAACGGCGGCGAAGCGGCGAAACGCACCTTTTATATGACGGACAGGCCCTCCCCGAAGCGGCATATCGGCTGGCCGCTCGACTCGCTCTCGCTCAGGCGGGATACGCTCACCTATTTTATCGATGAGGAAAACAGTCCGGACCCCGCCATGACCGGGGAGGAGAGCGACCCCTATGAGGAGCGGCTGACTGCTTTTCTGGTACAGGCGCTCGGGCTGTAAAAAAGTGCGGACAGTAAAGGGCACTGCAAAACTTTCGTTTTGCAGCGCCCTTTTTTGTATAGGCAGAAATCTCATCCTCCATCCGCTCTGAAAAATCGCGGCTGCGCTTTGGGAAATCTGCGGACAGTATCAGACCGATAGCTCTGTCTTTTTGCCGAGGCAATCCGGGTTTGCCTTTAAAATGGGCTGTATCTGTTCCTTTAAAAACTCGCTCACCTGCTGTGGTGCGCGCCCAACAAAGCGCTCCGGCTGCAGCAGCGCTTCGGCCTCCTCCCGCGAAATGCCGAAAGCCGGGTCTGCGCAGACGCGCTCGATGAGGTCGTTTTCGCCGCCCTGCTCCTTCACCACCCGGGAGGCGGCCATCGAGTGCTGGCGCAGCCGCTCATGCAGATCCTGCCGGTCGCCGCCTTTTTTAACGGCGTGCATCATAATGTTTTCTGTCGCCATAAACGGCAGCTCCCGGCGTACCCGCTGCTCGACTACCCTGGGGTAAACGACCAGCCCATCGCAGACGTTGAGCAGGATGTTTAAAATGGCATCCACCCCGAGAAACGCCTCGGCAACCGCGATGCGCTTGTTGGCCGAATCATCGAGCGTGCGCTCGAACCACTGGGTGCCGGCAGTCATCGCAGGATTGAGCGCGTCGCTTATCACATAGCGCGCCAGCGCGCAGATACGCTCGCTGCGCATGGGGTTGCGCTTATAGGGCATCGCCGAGGAGCCGATCTGCTGCTTTTCAAACGGCTCCTCCATCTCCTTAAAGTTCTGCAGCAGCCGCAGATCATTGGCAAATTTCATGGCCGACTGGGCAATTCCGGAGAGCGCGCTGCAGACCTGGTAATCAATCTTGCGCGAATAGGTCTGTCCGCTCACCGCCACAGAGGAGGAAAAGCCCATCGCCTCGCAGACAAAGCGGTCGAGCGCGCGCACCTTCTCCTCATCCCCCTCGAAGAGCTCCATAAAGCTCGCCTGGGTGCCGGTCGTGCCCTTGATTCCGCGCATCTCCAGCTTATCCAGCCGGTATTCGACCTCCTGCAGGTCATAGAGCAGCTCGTTCATCCAGAGGGTTGCGCGCTTGCCGACGGTCGTCAGCTGGGCGGGTTGCAGGTGGGTGTAGGCTAGGGCGGGCATCTCCCGGTAGCGCGCGGCAAAGTCCGCGAGCAGGCCTAAAACGCCAATGAGCTTTCTGCGCACAAGCTGCAGCCCTTCGCGCATAATGATAAGGTCGGTATTGTCGCCGACATAGCAGCTGGTCGCTCCCAGGTGGATGACCCCCTTCGCCGAGGGGCACTGCACGCCATAGGCATAGACGTGGCTCATCACATCGTGCCGGCATTCCCTCTCCCGCGCTTCGGCCACCTCATAGTTAATCTCCTCCCCATGGGCCTCGAGCTCGGCAATCTGCCCGTCGCTTATCGGCAGGCCGAGCTGCTTTTCCCCCTTTGCCAGCGCTATCCAGAGCCTGCGCCAGGTTTTAAATTTCATATCTGCAGAGAAAAGATACTGCATCTCCCTGCTGGCATAGCGGGTAGAAAAGGGGCTGACATACTGTTCGTATTCCTTCATCTTCTGTTTCCTCCACTGTTTTTGGCTTTATCTGTTTTTTAAGGCTGCCCGCAGCTGCGGCGCCCTCCTTTGCGCTCTGAAAGCGGCCGGATAAATCGAGGTATAATAGCCGCTCTGCGGCTATTATACCATAGACACAAAGTGGCTATGGTATAATCCGGCCATGCCCGTAGGGCGGCCGAATAAATCGGCGTATAATAGCCGCTTGCGGCTATTATACCATACAATCCCATAAAGAGCAGCAGCCGGCGGGCAAATTTATCCTCTTCCCCGCCGTCTCTTTGCAGGGAGAGGGGATTTCGCACCCTTTTTGCAGCTTATACTCTTGACAATCTCCCCGCCGGGCAATATCATGAAAACAGATGAAAGGAGGATAATTCAGATATGCTCCAGCGTGTTTTTATCATCGTTCTCGACAGCTTCGGCATCGGCGCACTGCCGGATGCCTCCCTCTTTGGGGATGAGGGGAGCGACACCTTCGGCGCCGTCAGCCGCAGCCGCTATTTCTCCATGCCTTTGTGCCGCAAGCTCGGGCTTTTCAATATCGACGGGGTTTCCCCCCATGATCCGGAGCCCTCCCCCATCGGCTGCTTTGGGCGCTTTAATGAATGCTCGCGCGGCAAGGATACCACCACCGGGCACTGGGAGATTGCCGGGCTTGTTTCCGAAAAGCCGTTTCCCACCTATCCAAACGGGTTCCCCAAAGAGCTGATTGACCGCTTCTGCGAGGCGGCAGGCCGCGGGGTTCTCTGCAACCGCCCCTATTCCGGAACGGCGGTCATCGCCGACTATGGCGAGGAGCACTGCCGCACCGGCAAGCTGATCGTCTATACCTCGGCCGACAGCGTCTTCCAGATTGCCGCCCATGAAGAGGTCGTCCCGCCGGAGGAGCTCTACCGCTACTGTCGGATTGCCCGGGAGCTTTTAACAGGGGAGCATGCCGTCGGCCGGATCATCGCCCGCCCCTTTATCGGGGAAAAGGGCGTCTATACCCGCACCAGCCGCCGCCATGATTTTTCGCTCATCCCTCCCCGCGATACGCTGCTTGACTGTGTATCCGCCGCAGGGCTCTCCTGCATCGGCGTCGGAAAAATCGGCGATATCTTCGCCATGAAGGGGCTGAGCGCCAGCCACCCCACCCGCTCCAACCGGGAGGGGATGCAGACCGCCCTGCAGCTTGCCCGGGAAGGATTTTCCGCCGGGCTGTGCTTTATCAACCTGGTGGATTTCGATATGCTCTATGGCCACCGCAATGATATCGACGGCTACGCCCGCGCGCTCGGCGAATTCGATGCCTTTCTCGGCGCCTTTCTCGACTGTCTGCGCCCGGATGACGCGCTGCTGATTACCGCCGACCACGGCTGCGACCCCTCAACGCCAAGCACCGACCACTCGCGGGAATATATCCCGCTGCTCGCCTTCGGCAGCCCGCTTTTAAGGGGCGTCAGCCTCGGCACCCGCCAGAGCTTTGCAGATATCGGGCAGACGGTGCGGGAGCTGTTGGGGGTACCTGGAAAAATCGAAGGGGAGTCTTTTGCCTCTGCCATTTTAAAAGGCGGCGGGCATGAAAAGAGGTAGCCGATGTTCTGTAGAGAGACGTTTGAATTTCTGTTTGAAAACCGCCTGAAGGACAGTAAGGAGTGGTACGACGCACACAAGCCGGAACGTCAAAAGCTCGTCACCGAGCCGCTGCTTGCCCTGTCGGCATCTCTCGGCCCGGCCATGCTCGAAATGGACAGCCAGCTTGTCACCGAGCCGCGGCGCACCATCTCCCGCCTGCGGCGGGATACTCGCTACACCAAAGATAAATCGCTCTACCGCGATGTGATCTGGTGCGTCTTTCTGCGCGATAAAAAGCAGTTTTCCAGCCTGCCGGGCTTTGTGTTCGAGTGCTCGCCGCGCTCCTGGCGCTATGGCATGGGCTACTGGCAGACCGACCCCGCTACGATGAGCTGCATTCGGGAGATGATTTTAAGCAACCATCCCGCCTTTTTAAAGGCGCAAAAGGCCTATGAGAAGCAGGAAATATTCCATCTCGAGGGGGAATGCTACAAGCGCCCGCATTTTCCCGAACAGCCCCCGCAGCTGCAAAACTGGCTCGAGCGGCGTTCCCTCTTTCTCGCCCACAACGAGACCGATTTTGAGCCGCTTTACAGCGAGCTCCTTGCCGAGCGGCTGCTGCAGGGATTTCAGATCTTAAAGCCGCTCTATGATTTCTTCTGGGCCGCCGAAGAGAGGCGGAGCCTTGGCGAGCAGGGCGGCTGAAAACCCGCAGCTGCGGCCGCAAAGGGCCCGCGGAGAAAGCGGGATAAGGAATGTTCTTTTTCCACATACAGAAGCCCCCCGTAAGGCGGTAAAGCTGCCTTCGGGGGGCCTTTCGTTTTAAAAAATCAGCCGAGTCTCTCAAGCGTCTCCCAGATGCCGTTGATATAGGTGGCGCCCAGTGCGCGGTCAAAGAGGCCATAGCCGGGCTTGCCGGTCTCGCCCCAGATCATGCGGCCATGGTCGGGACGGATATAGCCGGTGAAGCCGTTTTTATGCAGCACTTTCAGAATGCCCACCATGTCCAGCGAGCCGCAGGCGGAATAGTGCGCGCTCTCCTCGAAGCTGCCATCCGGCAGGAGCAGAACGTTTCGGAAGTGCAGGAAATGGATGCGCCCCATCTCGGAATATTTGTCAACGAGATGAACGATATCGTTTTCCTTCGAGCTGCCCAGCGAACCGGTGCAGAGGGTCAGCCCGTTATAGGGGCTGTCTACAAGCTTTAAGAAGCGGTCCAGGTTCTTTTCCCCGGTGATGATGCGGGGCAGGCCAAAAATCGGCCATGGCGGATCATCCGGATGGATGGCCATTCTGACATCGCTCTGCTCGGCGACGGGGATAATCTCGCTGAGGAAGTAGCGCAGGTTCTCCCACAGGTCCTCCTCGGTGAGCTTGCCATATTCATCAAATACCTGCTTGAGGCTCTCTTTGGTGTAGCTCGCGTCCCATCCGGGGAGGCTGAGCTCGCCCGTCAGCGGGTCCATCCTGGAAATCTGGTCCTGGTAGTAAACCAGCGCGTTCGATCCGTCCGGCAGCTGCCGGTCGAGCTGGGTGCGCGTCCAGTCGAAAACGGGCATGAAATTATAGCAGATGCACTTGATGCCCGCCTCGCCCAAACGACGGATATTCTCCTTGTAGTTTTCGATATACCGCTCGCGGGTGGGCTTGCCGAGCTTGATATCCTCATGCACCGGAACGCTCTCGATGACCTCGAAATGCAGTCCCGCATCCTCCACCGTTTTCTTGAGCGCGGCAATGCTCTCCCGGCTCCAGAGCTCTCCGGGCGGAACATCATAAACCGCCGTTACGATTGAGTGCATGTTGGGAATCTGGCGGATTTTTTCAAGGGTAACCGGATCGTCAACACCATACCATCTGAATGACAGCTTCATAGCTTTCCTCCTGTTCTATGATAGAGGTTCCCGGAAAATTCCGGGGGGCCTTCCCAAAAGCAGCAAGGCTCGTCTGTTCCCATCATACACGATTTATTGCGGGTTTGTCAATGTATAATGATCGAAAACAGAAAGAGAAGCGTGTAAAACAGAGCGCAGAGAGAAAAGAGCGGATAACCCTCCGCCTCCGGGTACTTTTTTAATTTCAAAAAGGCGGCGAAAAGAGGCGGAATTCAGTAGGGATACACATGATGGGGAAGCGCCCAGCCAGCCGGAATATGCAGCTGGCGGCGCACCTCGGCAACAGCTGCCTCTCGTTTCGGTTCATAGCTGTGGGTAAGCAGCAGGCTCCTGACGCCGCCCTCCTTACAGACCCTTACCGCCTCCTGTGCGCTCGAATGGCGGCAGACCGCGTTCTGTTCAGGGTGAACAGGCCCCGCGCCAAAGGAGGCCTCGTGCAGCAGCAGGTCAACATCCCTGAAAAAGGCGGGGAAGCTCTCCAGATAGCGGGTGTCCCCTGTGAAGCCGGCAGCATGGCCGGATTCGCTGTCTGTAACCCGGTAGACGATATCCGGCACAGCATGGTCCCCCGCACCGGCCCGGATATGGTAAGGCGGAAAATCGATTTCGCCGCCGTCTTCCAGCTCAACAATGCGGGGCATCCCTGTCACATTTTCAGCCAGCCCGCTGTCAAAGACAAACGCGAGCGTTTTCTCCACAAGCCGGCGGATATCCGCCTTCGGGCCGGCAATGGTCAGGCCGCTCAGATCTTTATCCCTGCATACCCGCCAGTAGTGCAGCAGAGGAGCAAGGCCCATATAATGGTCGCAGTGCATGTGCGTCATCAAAACAAGACGGATATCCAGCGGCTCCACGCCATGTTCCTGCAGGCTGGTGACAACGCTCGGACAGGCATCAACAAGGATTCTGTCATCAATGGTATAGCAGGAATGGTCATTATGGGCAGTCTGGTGCCAGTCTGCAGAGCCCAGAACGCGCACGAAATTTTCTCTCATGAAAAATTGCCTCCTCTATCCGTTTATGGAAAAAAGGCGCGGCAGCTCTGGCTCCCGCGCCCTTTTCTTTGCCGGTTACTTGCTCAGATTGTTGTGCATGACCTTGTTGAAGTGCTCAATATAGTAATCATAGTTATAGGTTTTCAGGTCGTTGAGATAGTTATTCCAGCTCTCATCGGTCACGCCGTTCATAATGCTGGTGGCGCAGAAGCCGCGAATCGCATCGGTCAGGCCATCGGTCATAAAGTCATATTCCTCCTGCACATCCGCCGGAACAATGTTGTTGGGCATATGGTACTTGCAGAAGGCATTCGCCGGCTCCAGCACCTCGGAGATGGCAACATAGCGCTGCACGCCCCAGACGGTGAGGTCATCTGTCCGGTAGCTCTCCGCCTCCAGCATAACCGGGGCGATGTTAACAAGGCCGACGGTGTTGGCACCGGTAAAGGTCTTGCCGATGAGCCAGTCATAGTTCCACTCAGTCAGCTGCTCATCGGTCACGTTGTCGTGGTCGGCAAAATAGTGGTAGCCGCAGGCCTTAATCTGCTCCTCGGTCGCATCTTCGCCCAGGAAGTTGCCGCTTTCATCGATATAATCCCAGAAGAGGAACCGTTCGCCATTGCAGATATTCAGTGCGGTGGTCGGGTCGGAAACATAGTTCCAGATCTCCAGTGCTTTCTCCCAGTCTTTGCAGGAACGGGTTAAAACAAAGTTATTGCGATAAGCATTGGCAAAATCGATGTTGGCGGTATACATTTTTGTTTCATAGCCCTCGGCAGCCGGCTGAACGATCCCCTCAAACTGCAAAAAGAGCTCAGAATCGGTAATGTAGTTGCACGGGCCCCAGCCCCAGAAGAAGCCGACCTTATCCGCATTCAGGTTGGCGGTGTACTGGTCATAGCTCTGTGCGAAGCCCTCCTGATTGAGCAGTCCTTCAGCGCCCAGTTCGTGGAAATATTCGAGGAATTCGCGGTAGGCATCGGTATTCACCGCACCGATGACATTGCCGTCTGCATCGTAGTCATAGAAAACGCTTCCGGTGAGCGGCAGGCCCCAGGAAGCCGCATTGTAGAGGGCCTGGGAGGCAAAGAAATTGTCGCAGAAATCAAACGGAATCTCGTCGTTCGGATCGCCGTTGCCGTTGGCATCCTGATCGCGGAAAGCGATGAGCACATTTTTGAGCTCCTCCATCGTTGTCGGCTTCTGGAGACCGAGGTTTTCAAGCCACCTGGTATTGATGTAGGGAATGCCCGAGGAGACATGCATAGTGGAGTGCAGCTTGCCGCCCGGCAGGCCGTAGATGTTGCCATCCGGATAGGTCACAATATCCAGCCAGCTGCTGAGGTTCTCGTCCAGGAAATTCGCCAGGTTCGGCACATGGGTGCGGATCTCTTCCTCGGTCAGCGGACGCCAAAGGCTGGTGTTCTGGCTGATAATCGAGTCACTGATGATACCGCCCGCCCAGAAAACGTCCGGCAGGTCACCGGCCAGCATGGCAGTCAGCGGCTCGTCGGTCTGTCCTTCGAGCAGCTCGACCCAGTTGATCTTGACATTGCAGGCCTCTTCCAGCTCCTGCACCCAGTGCTTTTCAGAGTAGGAAGTGGTAATGTCGGTGGTACGGCGTACCGTGCAGATGGTCAGTTCGACAGGCGCCTCTCCGGCCGGCTGCGAGGATGCCGTAGCCGAGCTCGCCGGCGCAGAGGAAGCGGGCTGCTGGCTCGCCTCATTCGAGGCCGTCCCGCAGGCGGCCAGCAGCGCCATCATACAGGCGGTGACCAAAGCGAGGATACGTTTTGACATGTGATTTCCTCCATTTCATATTTTCGATTTCTTGAAACAGGGACTTCCTGTTATCAACATGGGTTTATAAAAAGATGTGTTCAGCGGGGGGCGGGCGTCTTTTGCTCAGGCAGAAAATCCTCATTGGCCTTCGGGAACAGGGCACCGACCTCCTCCTGCCACCGGTGCAGAAGCTCCCGGAGCTTTTTTACCGTCTGCGGCTGCCGGCCGGCAATATTCTGCTGTTCCCCAAAGTCGGCGGAAATGTCATACAGCTCGCAGCGCTGATCCTCAAAAAATTCGATAAGCTTGTATTGTCCCAGGATCACGGAGGAACCCGGCGTCCCTCCCTGGTTGCCATAGTGCGGGTAATGCCAGAAGATGGGGCGGCTGCCGATACCGGCCCCCTGCATGAGCGGCAGCAGGCTGACGCCGTCTGTCCCTTCTAAAAGCGCGCTGTCCGCTCCGGCAAGCTCCATAAAGGTCGGGTAAAAATCGGGCGTTGTCACCGGGACTGAACAGCGGCTGCCGGGACGGACCATTTGAGGATAGCGGATAATCAGCGGAACCCTTGTCCCGCCTTCATACATCCAGCCCTTCCCCTCCCGGGCGGGAAGATTGCAGGTGGGCGAACCCTCCGCCGTGGACAGTCCCCCGTTGTCGGAGGTGAAGATCACCAGAGTGTTCTGCGCCTTTCCGCTTTCCTCCAGTGCCTGCATCAGCCGGCCGATGTTCTCATCCAGATTCCAGATCATGGCCGCATAGGCGGCATCCGACTGCACCATCCTCCTGATGACGCGCTCCCCATTGCCTGTCGGAATTGGCTCCCCGAAAACGAGGGCCTGCTTTTCATCCAGCCTCATCTCCTGCGCCTTTTTGCGGAATCTTTCGATATCCTGCTGCTTTGCCTGGATAGGCGTATGAACCGCATAGTGACAGAGGCTCAGGAAAAAAGGGCGCTGCTCGCCGGAACAGATAAGCTTTATCGCTTCATCGGTAATCCTGTCGGTGAGATACTCTCCCTCGGGCCCATCCTGAAGGGTATGAATCCCATAGGGGCTGAAATATCCCTGGTGAGGGTGCCCCCAGGAACAGCCGCCGATATTCTTTTCAAACCCGTATTGCTCCGGATAATATTTCTCCCCGCCCAGATGCCACTTGCCCACATGCCAGGTAGCATAGCCCTGCTGCTTCAGGGAAGAGGCCGCCGTCCTTTCGCCGGACGGGATATGCTTTAGATAGGGTGCGTCGATAAGCTTTGCACGGATGGGATGAAAGCTGCCCATATCAATCCAGTCTGTCACGCCGACTCTCGCCGGATATTTCCCGGTCAGATAGCTGGCCCTCGAGGGCGAACAAACCGGGCAGGCCGCATAAGCATTTGTAAAAACCATTCCCTCACTGGCCAGCCGGTCGATATGGGGCGTTTCATAAAAGGAAGAGCCTGTGCAATGCAGATCCTTCCACCCCATATCATCCAAAAAGATGAACAGTATATTCGGCTTTTCCAAATTTGGAGCTCCTTTCCATTGCCTGCAATGCTTCAGCTTTTAATCGAGCCGATCATGACGCCCTGCACAAAATATTTCTGCAGGAAGGGATACAGGCACATAATGGGCAGCGAGGACATAACGATGACTGCATAGCGGATGCTGGAAATCATCTGCTGCATCTCCTTGAGGGAATCGGCATCGCCCAGGTCCTCCGCGCCGGTGTTGATAAGCAGCAGCTGCCTCAAATAGAGCTGCAGCGGCTGAATGTCGGATTTGGTGGTGTAGACGAGCGCATTATAATAGCTGTTCCAGTGGTATACCGCTATATAGAGGGCAATGACCGCAAGAATCGCCTTGGACAGCGGCAGTACGATGGAAAAGAAGAAGCGCGTGTTCGAGCAGCCATCCAGGCTGGCGGCTTCCCGCAGTTCCTCGGGAATGGAGGATTGGCAGAAGGTGCGTATCAGCACAATATTGTAGACCGACACGCTGCCCATGATGATCAGAAGAAGGCGGGTATTGACGAGATGCAGCGTATTGATGACAATATAGGTGGGAATGAGGCCGCCGCCGAAGTACATGGTGAAGACGAAGATGCCCATAATCAGCCCGCGAAATGGCAGGTCGCGGCGGGAGAGCGCATAGCCGCAGGGGATGCAGACCGCCAGTCCGAAGAAGGTTCCAAAAAGGGTATAAAGAATCGTGTTGCCATAGCCAATCCACAGCTGGCGCTGGTCAAAGGCATACTTATAAGCGGCAAAGTGAAGACCCCTGGGAAGGGTAATCAGCGCGCCGGAATTAACATAGGTCGGGTCGGATACTGAAGCTACAATGACATACCAGATTGGATAAAAGCAGATGATGACAAAGACCGACAGCAGGATATAGAAGGTGACATTTGTGACATGATCCCCGGCGCTGATTCTTTTCATTGATTTCATAGCTGCGCCCCTCCTTACCACAAACTGTTGCCGGAAAGTTTGTCAGACACCTTGTTCACCGTTACCAGCATGATAAAGTTGATGACATTGTTAAACAGGCTGACGGCGGCGGAATAGCTGTATTTGGTACTCTGTATGCCCATTTTATAAATGTGGGTAGACAGCACCTCCGAGACGGACAGGTTCAGCGAATTCTGCATGCTGTATACCTTGTCAAAGCCCATGGACATAATGCTGCCAAAGCGCAGAATCAGCATGATGGAGACGGTGGGGAGAATGCCTGGGATATCAATGTGCCAGATGCGGCGCAGCTTGCCCGCCCCATCAATCATCGCGGCCTCATGCAGGCCGGGGTCGATGCCTGTCAGCGCAGCCAGATAAATAATGGAGTTCCACCCCATCTGCTGCCAAACACCCGACCAGACATAGACATGGCGGAAATATTTGGCCTCGCCCATAATATAGGTAGGCGTACCGCCCAGCGCCTTGACAATGGTATTCACCCAGCCACTGTTCACGGAAAACATGCTGCCCATCATACCAACCAGCACAATCACCGAGATGAAATGCGGCAGATAGGTGACCGTTTGGGAAATCTTCCGAAACCGCCTGCTGGGCACCGCATTCATAATAAGTGCCAGCAGAATGGGGACCGGGAAGCCCGCCAGCAGCTCATAGAAGCTGAGAATGAGCGTGTTGCCCACAACCAGGGCGAAGTTGTTGCTCCTGAAGAAAAGGCTGAACCACTTAAGCCCCGCCCATCTGCTGCCAGTAATCCCATCGGCAAAGTTGAAATCGCGAAAGGCAATCTGGATACCATACATCGGCCAGTAGCAGAAGATCAGGATGTAAAGAAAAGCGGGAAGAATCATCAGGTATAGTGCCTTATTTTCGATCATTTGATGAATGACCCGCTGCCAGTGTTTCTTTTTGACGTTTACAGATGGCTGCATGCATATATTCCTCCTTAAATCATCTTGAGAATGAACCATCTCCACCGTATTCACTGTAAAATAATGCGACAAAAATGGTTTAATTCCTCGTATCTTCTGGACAATTTGACTATAGTCTACTAATCTCGCGAATGCAACATGCCAAATGGCATTTCTACGGAACAGGCGCATTTCCGCATATAAAATGCGTTTTTGCCAATTCACTTTTGCCTGATCCGGCAGGCAATAGCTGGTCAACCGCTAAAGAATGTGGTATAATGTGCTATAATGGACATTATGTATTTGTTTTCTATGTCAAAGAGAAAGGAACTATGCTATTGCGAACATGGATAGATAAAGCCGCGCGCAGGATACAAAAGGCCACAGCCGCGGTGCGCCAGCATTCGCTGCTGCTGCCGATGGCCGTTTCTTTTCTCTGCTTTACCGGCAGCGTACTGCTCATTCTTTCGATCTGGTTTACCAGCAATGTGACTCTCGCCCTTAAAGATGCGCTCTATACAAACGCTACCCAGTCCTCCTCGCAGTCGGTAAGCCGGCTGAATGCATCCTTTCAAAATGTGGCAAATATTGCGGCACATCTGGCCGGAATGGAGGGGCTTGCGCCGCGGGCGCGGAATTTCTATGAAACCTACTCAGCCTATCAAACGCTCAAGGAATACAGCACCTCCTTTAATTTCACAATGCTTGCCATCTATTATGACGGAAACCCGAAGGTGCTCAGCATAGAAGGGACAAAATATTTAGAGGTGCTTTTTCCTGAGGTTACGCAGCTGGATGCGCTGACAGAAACCCTGGAAAATGCCGGTTCGGTCTCGCTGCTCTCCACCTCGCTGTATGGTGCGGATTGGGGAAGCAACCGGGTTATCCTGCTCTATCCGCTCTCCTCGCGGCATGTGGCCCTTTTTCTGTTTGATCACTCCATGCTCTCCTCCTTTATCTCCCCAAGCGAGGCGGGCGGCGTCCGCGTTCTTTTCGACCGCGATGGCGCGGTGCTCTGGTCCAGCGAGCGCATGGATGAGGATATGGGCCGCCTTCTGTTTGCCCGGGCGCCGGAAGCGGATAACCACAAAGAGATAGAGCTTCAGGGGATCGACTATATCTATTCCTGCGGCTATGTTTTTTACGGCAACGCGATGCTGGTAACACTTGATGAAATTACCACACAGTTCGATGAGCTCAGAAGCATCACCGGCATGATGATTGCGGTATGCATTGTCATTTTGCTGCTCGGCACCCTGCTTCTGCTGTTCAGCATCCGCCGCGGCTACATGCCCATCGCCCATCTGGTGCGGGACATCCGGGGGATGTTCCCCGCGCAGGAAGAGCGTTCCTCAAGCGATATTGCCATGCTGCAGCAGGTCTATTCCCAATATAGCGCGCTGCTGCAGGAAAGCCGGAAAAATGCCGCGCTCTTTTCGACCGGCCAGCTGCGTACAATGTTCGTTCTGCATGTCATCAGCGGCCGCTATCTGGATGCGCAGGAACTGCGCAATCTCTTCCAATGGCTGGAGATTGATTTCCCGCACCCCTGCTTTTTCGCCTGCCTGCTGCTGTTTGACCGCATGCCGGCAGAGTATGAGCGCAAGCTCATTGAGGAATACCTGGAAAAGGGCAGCTGCTCGGAGGCGGTGGCCCTGTTTAATCTTTTGCCGGATGGGCACTCGGCCGTAGGCATTGTCAACGTGCCCTCAGCAGACAGCGGACACCTGCGCAGGTTCGGGGAGCGCATGCTCGCTTTGCTGCCTGCCGGTCTTTCCGCCACGATCGGCATGGGGCAGATCCGAGGGGATATCGCCAGCCTGGGGAAAAGCTACCTGGAGGCTCATGCCGCACTGGATTACCGGCTTATTAAGGGCAGGAACACCTGGATAAGCTATGATGAAATCAACTTTTCCAGCACGGCTCCCGCCTATCCGCGCCAGATTATCAACAGCTATATCAGCGCGTTGCACGCATGGGACGTAGAGGGAATTCAGGAAAAGCTTCAGCAGATTGCCGCCTATATTTCTGAAAACAGTCTGCCGCTGCAGCAGGTAAAGTGCATCTGCTTTGACCTGACCTCCTCCTTCCTGCGGGAGGTCAGCTGCCTGGATAACCATGTTACCTACAAGATGAACGCCTCTTACGATGTATTTAACATCGCCGAATATGACTCGGTATCCGAGCTGGTACAGAAAATCTCCTGCATATCGGAGAACATCCGCCAGTATCTGGTAAAATGCGATTATCAGGGCAGCGAACTGGTCAGCCAGTGCATTCATTACCTGCAGGAGAACGTCTCTAACGTACAGTTCTCCCTGAGCAGCTGTTCAGAGCGCTTTGGCATTGCGCCGCAGACGCTCCGGCGAAAATTTAAGGAGGCGACCGGCCAGACGCTCAGCAGCTATATGACCGCCCTGCGCATCAACCATGCCAAAGAGCTTCTGGTCACAACCAATCTGGATGTCAATGAAATCTGCGTGCAGTGCGGCTATCTGGATTTGTCCTCCTTTATCCGCCTGTTCAAGTCTGAGATGGGCGTATCACCGGGCCGGTTCCGCGAGATGAATAAAGTGTCAGCGCCAGAGGCGGCAGCCTCTTTCGGTGTGGAGGAAACGAAAAAGCAGGCATCCGGGCGCGGGGAGGCGTAAAGGATGGAAAGCTACAGCCCTGCCTGTCAGGCCGGGGGCAGGCAGTACCGATATAACTATGGCCGGGAAAGACCGGAATATCCGCGGCCGGCGGGTGCCGGGCTATTGGGTGGATTTGTTTGGCGCTGCCCTCGGGCGGCAGGCATGAGAAAAGGGCCCGCTTTCAGTTCCTTTTGATGTAGTAGATGCAGCCTGTCCCGACTTCCGGCGTTATCCCGCCGCAATCGCCGCCAAGGCAGCGGCAGGAAAGGCAAAGGCGGTTGGTTTGCATGTAGTATCGCACCATTTCATCATTAGGTATCTCAAGGTTAAGTCAGTCGTTAAAGCTTTCCGGGTTTCGGCGTTCCATTTCATCCATGAGCCAGCCGCGCACGTCAGGGATGTTTTTATCGTCTATGTCCGTAGTCATCTCCCATAGGGTCAGCAGCTGGTCGGTGGACAGCTTTTTGATAATTTTGGGGGTCATTTGGGGGTGCTCCTTTCGTGATGGGTTGACAGTCCGGTATTTAGATGATAAACTATGGGAGGATAGAAGAACCGCCTTTATCTTTTGGGCTTTTGCCCGAGGTGAAGTGTTTACGTTAGGCTATCGTGCTATCCGGAGATACCATGCTCCATCATGGTATTTCACGAAGTAACGCGGGCCCGGATTTGCTAACACAAAGTTTAGCAAATTTAAAAGGCTTGTGCTCTTCATGCTGCCGCCTCCTTTCTTTATGAGGGGGGCGGTTCTTCTTTTTCCTGCCCGGTTATCACCTCCTGTTGAGGATTGGATGAGCCATTATCCCCGCAAGGTGCTGGGGTATCGTTCGCCCAATCAATTATTTATGGAGGTGTTTTTCAGCGCGGCAGATAAACAGATATCCCCTTTTGGCGGCCGTCCTGTTGACGGAGCGCCCAAAGGAGGAAAAGTCGGAGAGTTCTGGCGAAGCGGAGGAAGACAGCAGCGAAGATGCAGAAAAAGGTGAATCCTCAAGCAGTGGGGAGAATAGCGAAGGCTTCAGTTTTTAATCCTTGGGATTATGAATTTGGACCGTATAAATATGATACAGGGAGTCCATGGACAGATTATGACCCGTTAAAAAATAATTAAGCTCCGGGTAGGATGGAGTTTTTCAGCTTATGAGAAAGCGAGCCGGCAGTCTGTATAACTGTCCAGCTCGCTTTCCTGTTTATCCTGCCGGTTTTCTATTTTTTCGCGTGTCATCTTGCAAGACCCGCCGTTCACATCACCCAGTTCAATTCCGGGCCGAGAGTATTCATTGATCGGTAAAATATCCTGTATGTCCCAACTGGGAACCGTAATTTCTTTGGAGATAATCGGTTCTACCGGGGTAATAGGAGGAAGCGAGGGATTGTCCATATCTTCCCTGCCCACAGGTGAATCAGCCTCAGGGGGCATGGCCAGCTGCTCCTTGATATAAAGCACTCCACACACCGTAAAATCATTAACGCCAGCAGAAGGAAAACCGTAATTCGCAGGACACAGGCGATTATCAGCCTTCTGCCGTGTTTTTTCGCCTTGCTCTGACGGATGCTTGGCGCTCCCGTACTGTCACGGATCAAAAACCACCTCCTTCCCATCTGATTTTAGAATCATGGTCACTTTCTCGCCGTCATAATCAACAGACAGGGCCGGATCATTTGAAATCTTCAGACTGCCAATGCCATCCCTGCCGCATAGATAAACGCAGTCGGAATCCATGCGGTTGATAAAGTACAGCCCCTGATCGGTCAGGCAGAAGTCATGGGCAACCATATTCCGAAACGGCATCCCTTTGTGGGTCCTGGTATCATACGCCGTCAGCAAGGAATCTTCGTTGATAAAATAGATCGTTCGCCCGTCAAAAGCAATATTTCCATTGGCGGGGATGTTCAGCATTTTCGTGCGCTGGCTTCTTCTGCTTACTTCCGTAATCCCATCATTTGTGATGAAAAAGAGGCTGTCATCGTTCAGGAAAAAGCCGTAGCAGTATTGCAGAAACATCCAGGTATCCCCCACGGTATAATCAATTCCCAGCAGAGAGCGTCCGCTATCTGTTATCTTCTCAAAAATAACCCGTTCATCAAAGGTTTCCGCATTGAGCTGTACGATGGACACCTGGGTAGCTGTGCTGTTGTAGCTGCCGACCCGGTCAACATACTGTTCTGTGCGCGAGGTCATATAGTAAATGTACGGGGTATCCATATAAACGGCCTTGATGGATTCACCATCCGAAAAGGCCCCGAACAGCGGGGAGAGGGTCAAATCCGTCAAAGCGCCGGTTGCCCGGTTTTCCAGAGCGTATGTCCGCGTCTGCTCATCGTAAATCACGCTGTAAGTTTCCGACACACTCTGCGAAGATGAATTGAATATCCCGTTTGCGGATTCTGCGACAGAGCAGCCGGACAGAGAGAGTAACAAAAGAAGGCAAAGCGCGGCACACCCGCAGTCTCTGACGGGTCTACTACAAGACTGCCAGCAGTTTGTGTTTTGACGCAGCACACACC
>JAAWAN010000030.1 GCA_022792175.1 Provencibacterium sp. | reverse complement strand
GCCGCCCTGGCTGCGAAAAAGCTCTTTCGCTGAGAAATAGGCAGAATTTACCCTCTGGCCTTTCTTTTCCTGACCGTTCCTTAAAAGGTCTGCTGCCTGCAAAATACACGGTATTTTGCAGGCAGCGCCTTTTTCAAACTGCGATTTAAGGGCTTAACCGGGAAGTGCCCGGCGGATAGCAAAATGCCTGCAGGATTGTTCCGGATAAATCTTTAAAAATGCTGCAATCGATGATATACTGAAGGGGCAGCGCCGCAGTATGGCCTCCCCGGTGGGAGGCCTGACAGAAATATTCTGCCTTCATTTTCAAACCTCAGGAGGTTGACGCATTATGATAAGCGAAGCTTTGCAAAAGGCCCGGGAATATGAGGCGCATAATGGCCCCGCTATTCCGGAGAGTGACCGCCCGGCCTTTCATGCGACCCCCACCATCGGCTGGATGAACGACCCAAACGGCTTTTCCTTCTATAAGGGAGAATGCCATCTGTTTTACCAGTACCACCCCTATTCGAACGAATGGGGGCCGATGCACTGGGGCCACCTGAAAACGAAGGACTTCATCCGCTGGGAGCGGCTGCCTGCTGCCCTTGCGCCGGACGAAAGCTATGATGCCGATGGTTGCTTTTCCGGCAGCGCGGTGCAGCTGCCCGATGGGCGGCAGCTGCTGATGTATACCGGTGTTCGCCGGGAACAGACAGAGGATGGGCACACGCAGGACCGGCAGACCCAGTGCATCGCCATTGGGGACGGTATAAACTATGAAAAGGCGGCCTTTAATCCTGTCCTCTCGGAAAAGGATCTGCCAGAGGGCGGCAGCCCGGCAGACTTCCGCGATCCCAAAGCCTGGCGGGAGGAGGATGGGCGATTCTATGCCGTTATCGGCAACCGGACGCAGGATGGGAGCGGGGCTGTTTTGCTCTACCAAAGTGAGGACGGGCTGAAGTGGGAATTTGTCCGCACGCTGGACCGCAGCGGCAATCAATATGGGCGGATGTGGGAGTGCCCCGACTTCTTTTCGCTTGATGGCAGTCAGGTGCTGCTCACCAGCCCGCAGGATATGGCCCCCATCGGCCTTGAATTTCATGCTGGAAACGGCACTCTCTGCCTGATTGGCGGCTATGATCCGCACAGCGGCTTCACCCGCCGGAAGGCGCAGGCGATAGACTATGGCCTCGATTTTTATGCCCCCCAGACGCTGCAGGCCCCGGATGGGCGGCGCATTATGATTGCCTGGATGCAGAACTGGAATACGGTGGGTGCCAAGCCCTGCTGCTGCCGCTGGTTCGGACAGCAGACTATTCCCCGCGAGCTTTCGATTCGAGAGGGGCGTCTTATTCAGCTTCCGGTGCGGGAGCTGGAAAACTACCGCGGCCCGGCAGTTTTATACCACGATATCCCGCTTAGCGGGGAGACAGGCCTCCCCGGCGTCCAGGGGCGGATACTGGATATGACGGTAACTGTCCGGCCGGCGGGGAAGGGCTCCTACCGGTGGTTTCGGCTGCATCTGGCAAAAGGTGAGGAATATGACACCATTTTGCGCTACAGGCCGGATGGGAGCACGCTCAAGATAGACCGCTGCCGCAGCGGCCTGCCGCACGATGTCGTTCACACCCGCAGCTTTCTGGTGCGCCCGCAAAATGGGGAAATCAAGCTCCGGGTGATTCTCGACCGCTTCAGCCTAGAAGTATTTGTCAACGATGGGGAGCAGGCGGCCAGTGCGATTATTTATCCCCCCCAGCAGGCGGATGCCATCCGCTTTGAAGCGGATGGGCAGGTTCTGCTGGATGTGGAAAAATATGCGCTGGTTTTTGATTCTTCAAAGGAAAAGGCGGCGGATGACAGAGAAAACCTGTGATGCGGCCTGGATCTTTTCGGATACAGAGGCTATAAAGGAGGGAGCTTTCACCCGGGTGGAAGCTCCCTGTTTTTCGTAGATTACGATTTTCTCCACAAACTCCCGCAACAGGGTAGGGCTGAGTTTCTCAAAGCTGGTGTACTTGCGTACCACTTTCATAAACTTTTCAGCGTTTGCCGTGGCTTCCCGTGTCCGTGAAAGCTCGCCCTGCAGAACGGCGGCTTTCTCTTTCAGTTCCTTTTGCTCGGCTTCATAGTCTGCCGAAAGCTCCGTGAAACGCTCGTCCGATATGCGCCTGGTCACGCTGTCCTCGCATAATTTCTAAAATCAAAGAGAGTGGATTTTTGATTACAGGAGATGCTTATGAAGAATATTTGGCTGCTGAACTTACAACTAATCATCCAGACGAATATATTACCAAAATTGCAATTCCTATTACCTTTTAATGGTTTCCAGTAAAGATAATAGTGTAAATACAAATGTTAAGTTTGAAATATGGGGTAGAGGGATTTCATGGCCTGTTATGCACATTTCCATAATGCTTGTCTTTTGCTCTTTGTTCCTTCAGGCCGGAAGAGTGTGGTGCTGGCGCTCTATCTCTTGCTTTCGGTTGTTTGCTTCTTACCGTATATGAGCATTGCTACAGGGCATATATAAGCACACCCAGGCAGGCTGCAGTCAGAATCAGGAGGATGGGGGAGAGCTTCTTTCCGGTCCGCTTCCGGTACAAAAACAGAATAGCAGACAACAAAACGGTTATGAGTACGGCACGCAGGTCAATATGCGGGGAGAGGAGCGGTTCCAGGCAGTTATTCACTGTCATATAGATGCCGGTTGCCAGTACGATTCCGGTTACGCAGGGTTTTAAACCGCTTAAAATCGCCTGTATGTATTTATTTTTCAGTATCGTTTTCAGCAGGGCCGTTACCAGAAGAAGGATGAGAAAGGAAGGAAGGACCACGGCCAGTGTTGCGATGAGCGCCCCTGAAAATCCTGCCTGGCTGCTGCCGACATAGGTTGCCAGGTTGACCATAATCGGTCCCGGCGTGCTCTCGCTTACGGCAATCATATAGGAAAGGTTTTCATCATCCAGCCATCCATAGGAAAAGACAACATCGCGGATGAGTGGAATTGCCCCATAGGCGCCGCCGAACGCAAAGCACCCAACCTTTAGGAAACCGAAAAACAGCTGTAAACAGGTCACCTGGCATCTTCTCCCTTCGGCGCTATTTTCTTCCCGGTAAAAATCAGCAGACTGACCGCAGCGGCTATGAGCATCAAACAGATGGAGGAGAAATTCCAGGAGAGGAAGTTGACAGCCAGCATAACGATGCACGAACAGAACAGGATGGTCCGCGGCAGCTTCTTTTTCGGCATCTTTTTCATCATGGTGACAGCTGCTTCCAGAATCAGAATACCCACCGCAATTTTAATACCCTGAAACGCATGCGCGATCAGGCTCAGCTCCAGAAAATGGTCCAGAAAGATGGAAATAAGATAGAGAATGATAAAGGAGGGGAATACAATGCCGGTTGTCGCCGCCAGCGCCCCCCGGAATCCCGCCTTTTTGTAGCCGGTGAAGGTTGCGCAGTTGATGGCGATGGGACCCGGAGTGGACTCGGCAATAACGGTTACATCCAGCATTTCGTCCGGCGTAATCCATCCCTTTTGCTCTACGCAGCTGTTTTCAATCACTGCAATCATGGCATAACCGCCGCCGAAGGTGAACAGGCCGATTTTGAAAAAGGTAAAAAACAGATCAAGCAGGATATGCATTTTATTCCCTCCCCTGATAAAAAATGCACCTGTGCAGGCGGCTTTATCTGCCCCTTTTCCGCTTCATTCGGGCGGCGGTTCCATTATAGCGTGTGTCTTTTATCCGGTATTTCCGCCTGATTGGTGCAGCTTTGTGTTGTTTCAAAGATTTTGGGGTGCTCCCGCAGGAAAGCATCCATCCCTCTCGAATAGTATATTCACTATCTCATCCATCTTTGGCGCATAACCATTGGAAGTATCCACATGCAGCGTCGGCACCGGCAACGCCGGTGCATTATATGGCGGAATTGTTTCATCCGATGCTCCCGAGCTGCCATGAAAATATCGCCGCAGCCTGTCCTCCTTCGCCCGTCTCAGGCAGCGTTCGCGCGCAGTTTCGCCATTCACCCCGCATATCAGCAGCCGCAGCTCTGCCTGCTCAATGAAGCCCTCGAGTCCGGCGGTCCACATACCGTGCTGAAACGCCGCCTCCGCGATCACGGAGACCCCACTCGAAACAAGCATCTCGAGCATATTGAAGAACACATCCGTAACGATTTTGTTTGTATTGGGTGGCAGCTCGCTATGTCCGGCTCCCTGGGTGTGGATATAGCCCTCCTTCAGTTCATCGCGGCTTACCACCGGCATATGTATTCTTTTCCCCAGCGCTTTCGCAAATGTGCTTTTGCCCGAGCCCGGGCGGCCGGTCACTATCAGCAGATAGGGCTTTCTCATCTCTCTTTTCTCCTTTTGTCCCGTTTTTGGACTGCTGGCGGAACGATCTTAATCCTGCGCTTCCAAACGACTCAACATATTTCAAGCATACCATAAAACGGCTGTCCCCGTCTGCCTCGCAGGGCAACAAAGAGCCCCTTTCTGGCAGCAGGCTCCGCTGTATGGGTTTTCTCCTGTTCGGGTATTCCGGTGGCATCATAACTGGCGGAAGAGAGCATAAAAACGGAGATACTATTGCCTTTCTGCTCTTATTTTGCTAAAATTATGAATATAGAATGAAAAAATATCATGGAATATGCACTTTTTATTATACAGCTATTCATAAAATATGTAAAGCGGCATCTTCCGCAGCTTTTTTGAGGGGATGCAGCTGCAGCGGCGGATAGCGGTCTGCCGCTGCAGGGGAAAAGCAGAAGGAGAGCCGGCAGAAAAGGGAAAGAGAATGATTCGGGAAAATTTCAATGCGGGCTGGCAGATAGAAAAGGGAGGGCAAAGCCCCTTTGTCAGCGCCTTTTCCGCCGGTCAGCAGGGGAAGGCGGTCCATCTGCCCTATGATGCCATGATTCATGAAGAGCGCGACCCGCACACCCCCAGCGGTTCGCAGAGCGGCTTTTATCCCGGCGGTACCTATGTTTATCAGAAGCAGTTCACTGCACCGGCCGAGTGGCGGGAGGAACCGGTCTATCTGGCGTTTGAGGGTGTTTATCAGGTTGCAATGGTCTATGTCAACGGCTATGCGGATTTTCTGGTGGAGCTCTCCCCCTATCTGCAGTATGGCGGGGAGAATCGGATAACTGACGAAAGCGGGCAGGATGATCTCTTTCATCAGCATTCGCTCACCGTATCGGTAAAGGGAGCCGGTACGCTGGAGGCGCTGGGCAGCGCCATCCCCAGCTCGGAGGGTCGGTATGATACCGGGAGCGCCGAAAGCTATGACGGTTACTGCCTGGCCGTCGTGCGCGCCGCCGAAACGCCGGGCACCAACTGCCTGACGGTTGCGGCGGATAATGGAGAGGAGCAGACGCTGCTTTTGCAGGTGCGGTAAGGGAGAAGAAAGGCCCGGGCGGGTGGAGAGGGCACAGAAGATTAAACGTATACTTTAAATGCAGTTGTCCCCTGGGATAAGAGTCCCTTTGCTTTCCTGACCCGGGCCTCCTCTGTATCCGAGGCCCGGGAGAGCGGCCGGCCGGGAATTTCCGGCAGCCGGAGAAGAAAGCTTTTTTGCTCAAAACGGGAAAAAAGAACGGCACAGATTTGACATTTTAAGGTAATCCGCTTAAAATAGAAGCGGCAGCAGCCTTTTTTGGAGGGCCAGAAAGGGGGAGCCCGTTTGGCACCCTCCTGCAGCCGGCGCAGTGCCCGGAAAAGTCCCGGGAGTCGATAAAATTTTTTCAGAGAAAGGAAATGGCGATGAAAACACCCTTTAACCGCATCCTCTATGGCGGAGATTACAACCCTAATCAGTGGCCGAGGGAGATCTGGGAGGAAGATATGCGGCTTTTTAAAAAGGCCGGCATCAATTCTGCGACCGTCAATGTGTTTTCCTGGGCGAAAATACAGCCGGATGAGGAGACCTACGATTTCAGCGAGCTGGATGATATTGTAGAGATGCTCAGCCGGGAGAACTATGATATCGTTCTGGCGACCTCAACCGGCGCAATGCCCGCCTGGCTGGTGAAGCGCTATCCCGAGGTGAGCCGGGTGGACTATGAGGGCCGCCGCCATAAGTTCGGCCAGCGCCACAATGCCTGCCCCAACAGCCCGGTCTTTCAGAAATATGCCCGCCGGCTGGCCCAAAAGCTGGCCAGGCGCTATGGAAATAACCCCCATGTCACCTGCTGGCACATCAGCAACGAATATGGCGGCGAGTGCTATTGCGAAAACTGCGAGAAGGCCTTCCGGGTGTGGCTGCGCAAAAAGTATGGCACGCTAAAGGCGCTGAACCGCGCCTGGAACACCGAGTTCTGGGGACACACCTTTTATGATTGGGATGAAATCGTAGCGCCCAACGCGCTGGGGGACGGCATTGGCAGAGAAAAAACCGCCTTTGCCGGGCTCTCTATCGACTACCGGCGCTTTATGTCGGACAGCATGCTTGAAAATTACAAGATGGAGCGGGATGCCATCCGCAGTGTGGATGCCAAAACCACTATTACCACCAACCTGATGGGCACCTACAAGGGGCTGGACTACTTTAAGTGGGCCAAAGAGATGGATATCGTTTCCTGGGATAACTATCCCGCCTACAACACCCCCTGGAGCCTGACGGCCATGTGCCACGACCTGATGCGCGGCCTCAAGGACCAGCCCTTCATGCTCATGGAGCAGACCCCCAGCCAGCAGAACTGGCAGCCCTACAATTCGCTGAAGCGCCCCGGACAGATGCGCGCCCAGAGCTGGCAGACGGTCGCTCACGGGGCAGATACCATCCAGTTTTTCCAGCTGCGCCGCTCGGTGGGCGCCTGCGAAAAATTCCATGGGGCGGTTATCAGCCACTCGGGCAGCGGGGAGACCCGGGTATTTAAGGAGGTCTCCCAGCTTGGCGCGGAGCTGGCGGCGCTCGGGAATAAAACGCTGGGAGCGGAGAATCCCGCCGAGGTGGGCATTCTTTTCGACTGGGATAACTACTGGGCGCTCGAATATACCAGCGGCCCGAATGTGGAGCTTCGCTATGTCGACCAGATTCATCAGTACTACCGCTATTTCTATGAGCACCATATCCCGGTGGATATGATTCCGGTGGATGCGGATTTCTCCCGCTACAAGGCAGTGGTAGCCCCGGTGCTCTATATGGTAAAGCAGGGGATGGCCGAGGCGCTCGAAAGCTATGTACAAAGCGGCGGCACGCTCATTACCGGCTTTATGAGCGGTATTGTCGACCAGTCGGACAATGTGCATCTGGGCGGCTATCCCGGCCCGCTGCGCAGAATGTGCGGCGTTTGGGCGGAGGAAATCGATGCGCTGGCCCCCGAGCAGCATAACACCCTGAAATTTGCCGACGGCAGCGAATGCGGCTGCAGCCTGCTTTGCGACATCCTCCATCTGGAGGGGGCCGAGGCGCTGGCCTGCTACGGCAGCGATTTTTATGCGGATACCCCCGCCGTTACCAGAAACCGCTTCGGCAGCGGAACGGTCTACTATGTCGGCACGCAGCCGGATGCGCAGGGCCTGGAGAGGATTTTAAACAGCCTGACGGCGGATGCCGGCATCGCCCCGATTATAGAGGAAAATACCCGCCTGGAGATCACCCGCCGCGCGGCCGATGGGCGCAGCTACTGGTTTATTATCAACCTGACCGGCGAGCCTCAGCCGGTGCCGGAGAGTTTTGCAGGGGAGAGCGACCTGCTGAGCGGCAGCAAGGCCGGCGGCGAAATGAAGCCCTTTGATGTGCTGCTGATTGAGCGATAAAAAGTGCGATAGGCAGACGGCAACGCCGCCTTTGGAAAAATAAGGGCAGGAGAATCCCCGGGCAAGGCCGGGGATTCTCCGTATACCGGCAGGGGGATGGCCGCAGAGGCAAAAGGGATGCTGCCGTATACCGGCGCCTGGATGGAAAGGGAAACTTGACATGAAGCATATTTTTTTAAATCTGAAGCGGTTTGATATCAGCCCGGCGCGGGGCGGCGTAAACCGGCTTGCGCCAGCGGAGCGGTGGGGTGCTGCCGTCATTTTGGGCATACAGGATGCCCTGGCGCGCTATGACGCTGCGCAGACCGAGTTTACCGTTTATCTGCCGGAGGCGCACCTGCTGAGCGCGGCAGGCGCGAAAAAGGCGGGCAGCCCGGTGAAACTGGGCTGCCAGAGCGTCTATCGGGCGGATACTGCGCCCGGCAAAGATTTCGGCGCCTTTACCTCTAACCGCACCGCGAATGCGGCGGCGGAGCTGGGGTGCGAGAGCGTACTCATCGGCCACTGCGAGGAGCGCGCCGACAAGCTTGGCATTTTGGCGGAGGCGGGCGTTTCCGGTGGCGCGGCCAGTGGGGCAGTATCCCGCCTCTTAAACCGGCAGATACTTGCCGCGCAGGCTGCCGGTCTCTCAGTGCTCTACTGCATCGGCGAGAGCAGCGAGGAGCAGCCCGTTTGGCAACAGGTGCTGGGCGAGCAGCTGGATATTGGGTTGGATAAGGTGGATAAAAGCCGCGTTGTCATCGCCTATGAGCCCATATGGAGCATTGGGCCGGGGAGAACGCCGGCAGACCGGCCCTATATCGAAAAGGCGGCGCGCTTTATTAAGGAGCGCACCGGCGGGCTGGATGTCGTCTATGGCGGCGGCCTCAAGGCCGATAACGCTGGGATGCTTTCCTCCATCCCGGAGATAGATGGGGGGCTCATCGCGCTCACCCGTTTTTCCGGGGAAATCGGCTTTTATCCGGAGGAGTATCTGGAGATCATCCGTCTGTATCTGGGAAAATAATGCGGGAGGGGCCCTTATAAAACCGGGCAGGAAATATTTTTGTGCGTTCCCTCTATACCGTTTAAAAAGGAAGGATGTTTTCCATGATTGCCGTTACCTGCTGCAGACATCCCACCCTTACCTATGCCGGGCGGGAGCTCTGCAAATATCTGAACCGTATGGCCGGTATCCCCTCTGCGGGGCTGTTTACCGGGGAAATGGCGCAGGAACTGCCTCAAATCCGGCTGGCCGTTACCCCGGAAGAGTTTCAGCTGCCTGATCCCGCGGTAGATGATGCCGTTTCTATCCAGCTGAAGTCGGGGGAGGGCTTTATCCATGGCAGCAATCCCCGGGCGGTGCTCATCGGCGTTTACCGCGCGCTGCGGGCGCTTGGCTGCCGCTTTATCCGTCCCGGCCCGGATGGGGAGGTTGTGCCGAAGCTGCCCGTTTCTGAGTTCACCGTTTCCCTGCGGGAGGCGGCCTCCTTTCGCCACCGGGGCGGCGTTATTGAAGGGGCCAACTCGCTGGAAAATGTGCTGGACTATATCGAGTGGCTGCCGAAAGCGGGGTATAACAGCTTTTTTACCCAGTTTATGGATTTAAGCTGCTTCTTCGGACGCTGGTATAACCACGAGGAAAACCCCTGCCTTGCGCCGGAAGCCTATGGCGGCGCATTCGCTTTGCAGTGCGAGGAGCGCGTCTGGCAGGAGATTGCCCGCCGAAGCCTTCTTCACCATACCATGGGCCATGGGTGGACGTGCGAATCCATCGGCATTGAAGGCCGGGACTGGAACGCCGTTAGGCTGGATATTTCCCCGGAAAACCGCGAGCTGCTGGCGATGGTGGGCGGCGAGCGGGGGCTTTTTGATGGTGTTCCCACCACGACCAACCTCTGTTATTCCAATCCCCGGGCCAGAAAGGCTATCTGCCGCTATGCGCTTTCCTATCTGAAGGCCCATTCGGGCGTTCGCTATCTGCACCTGTGGCTGGCTGATTCCATCCACTCCTTCTGCGAGTGTGAAAGCTGCCGGGAAAAGACTCCCTCCGACTGGTATCTTCTCCTCTTAAATGAGCTGGATGAGTGCCTCGCCGCCGAAAATATTGATACCCGGGTAGTCTTTCTGCTTTATCTCGATCTGCTGTTCCCGCCCAAAAGTGAAATGCTGCATAACCCGGAGCGGTTTGTGCTGATGTTTGCCCCCATCTCCCGGCCCTTTGGCCAGTCGCTGGCAGACTTTGCCCCTTCTGAAAAGCCCACCCCCTATCTGCTCAATCAGACGCCTATTCCGCGCACGGTGGAGGAAAATCTGGCCTGTCTCAGGGGTTGGCAGGAGTATCTGGAAAAAGCGGGCCTTCATTTTGACAGCTTCGATTTTGACTATTATCTCGGCCGGGCGCACTATGGGGACCCGGGGTACTGTGCCATCTCCAGAATTATTGATAAGGATATTGAACATTTGTCCCGGCTGGGGCTCAACGGCATTCTCAGCTGTCAGGAGCTGCGAGCCTTCTATCCGACCGGCCTGCCCTGCTATCTGATGGGGCTGAAGCTCTGGGATGCCGGCCTTTCCTATGAGCAGATTGCGGATGAATATTTTACCGCCGCCTATGGCAGGGGAGGCGGCGAGGTGCGCGCGCTGCTGGAAAAGATCTCCCGCTGCTTTGATATCGATTACTGGTTTAACGGCCGGGCCGCCGCCAATTCCGCCTGCGCCGCCAAAATGGAGCAGGCCCTGCCGCTGGCCCGGCAGGCGGATGCTTTGAGTGCCGCCCTGCAGCCTGAAAATGACTGCGAAAAAACCTCCCGCAGCCATTTGGCTTCGTTTGGAGAGTATCTCACCCTCTATACCCGCGCTCTTTTGGGCTGTGCCGGCGGTCAGCCTGAGGAGGGAAAAAGGTGGTGGGAGCGCTTCTGCCGGTTTATCCGCGAGAACGAGACCGCTTTACAGCCCGCGCTGGATGCTTTTCGCATTCAGGCTGTCGGACGCCACTTCTTCTTTGGAAACAAGCAGTAAAAGGAGGCCGCTATGAATAAACCCTATTTTGCCTATGACCGGCAGGCGCTTTTATCCGCCCCCAAAATTCCTCTGGAGATACTGGCGGATAATGCCGCCGTTTTCCAGGCGATGGCCGACGAAATGGCCGATACGATAGAAGAAAACAACGCTGCAGGAAAAAAGAGCGTCTTCATCTGCCCGGTGGGCCCTACCGGACAGTACCCCTATTTGGTGGAACGGGTCAACAGCCGCCACATTTCGCTTCATGATGTCTGGTTTATCAATATGGATGAATATCTGGATGAAAAGGGAGACTGGATCAGCCCGGATAACCCGCTCAGCTTTCGCGGCTTTATGCAGAGGGAGGTCTATGAAAGGCTGGATCCTGCCCTCATTATGCCCGTCTCCCAGAGGATTTTCCCCGATCCGGCCGATACGGGAGCGATTGCCCGGCTCATCGGCGAGCTCGGCGGGGTGGATATCTGCTTTGGCGGCATCGGCATTAACGGGCATGTGGCCTTTAACGAAGCGGACGACAGCCTGACACCCGAACAGTTTTGCGCGCTGCCCACCCGGGTGCTGCAAATCAGTCCCGCCACTCGTACGGCCAACGCCATCGGCTCCCTGAATGGCGCGATTGACGCCATGCCGGAAAGCTGCGTCACCATCGGCTTTTCGGATATCTGGCAGGCGAAGAAAATCCGTCTGGGTTGCTTTCGGGACTGGCACCGTGCGGTAGTACGCCAGGCCTGCTATGGCGAGAGGACGGCCCATTTCCCCGTTTCCCTGCTGCAGAGCCATCCAGACGTTCAAATCCGTCTCACCGAATTTGTCGCATCACTGGGCTGAAAAATCCGGCGGACCGGTTTTCGCAGCCGGTCCGAACAGGTGTGGAAAGATGCAGAAAGGGGCTTCCGCAGGGGAAGAAGGCGGATGGCCCGATTCAGGCATTGAGCCACAAAGATATGGATAGTTAAAGGGGGCGGCACCGTTAAACCGCTGCCGCCGCTTTTAAAAATGCTGTCTGCACCCTGCCGGGGAAGGACACAAAGGAGTTTTTTGAAACGCTCCTGCGATAATAAAGAAGCAGCCTGCATAACGGGAAGGGGGTTATGCAGGCTGCTTTTCTATCAATTTTTCAGTGCTGCGTATTTGTTTTTTGTAGCAAGCCCGCCGCGGATATGCCGCTCGGATTTATTCTGCTCAAGCACCTGCTTCACCTGCTCATACAGCTGGCCATTGATTCCGGCAAGGCGCTCGGTAACGTCCTTATGTACCGTACTTTTTGAAATATGAAAGATACCGGCGGCATCGCGGACGGTGGCACTGTTTTTAACGATATATTCCGCGAGTCTGACCGCTCTTTCTTCGGGCAGTCCCTTCAAGCTGAAAACCCTCCCTGTATCGTAGTTTCAATCATTTATATGCAGGAAAAAGGTTTTTTAGGCGAGAAACTCGAGTCTGTATAGTCCGAAAGAAGAAGGTCGTTTCCTTTGAAACCGTCGTTTTTCTGGAAGAGAACGCCGACAAGTCCGGGTCCGTTTGGCCGATTTATGGATAATCACACGAAGAAGGACTAATTACCCGCCGCATGAAAAGTGGCTTTCCAAAATTAATGCTCCGGCAAACGGCATCCCGGCGGCTTGCAGGAGTAATGCTCCCTCCAAATTGCCCATATACAGAGCCTGCTTTGTCCAATGTTTCTCTGCTCTGTCGCCTTTGGCAAATAAGGCGAACTGAAAAATTAGTGTGGCACGATCTACCTCTCTGCAAGGGACGCGATAGCTCTGCGCCCAAATGCTGCAGGGACAGCTTTGGATTCGTACATTTGAAGGAATATCTCAACTATCATGGCGAGGGAATATCACTGGATACTGTCTTTGCACATTTGCCCGCCGGATTGCGGATACCTATGTATCAGTAATCTTGCGTAGGAGCATAGCAGATGTATTTTATGAGGAAAACGCTGCTCTCAAAGTTACAGATATTTGTCCAGTAACCAAATCATCAATCCGGTACAAAAACGATTTCTGGCCTGCGAATACCTGACTATATTCCTATCCATTTTGCAGCGGCGAATTCTCAATTAGCGTCCCCATGTTCTCCTTATTTGCCGTTACTAACAAACTTAAAAATTTCTAGCTATAGCAAAACCCCGGAACTGCATCGTTCCGGGGTTTTCTTGGTGGAAACACACGGGCTCGAACCGTGGACCTCCTGCGTGTGAAGCAGGCACTCTGACCAGCTGAGCTATGCTTCCATGCTGATAACAAAATTTATTATAGCACAAAAAAAAGAGCATGTCCAGTATTTTGCGTAAAAAAATCGGAAGTGAAATGTGTAAAATAGAGCGCGACGGAGAAAGGAGGGCAAAACGCCCACATTTCCGAGCGCTTTTTAATTTTCAAGGGAGGACGCAGAAGAGATGGACGTTTTCTTCCCAAACGCTGCAGAATACATCTGCAGCAGCAGCCGGGGACTGACAGACCGCCTGACGCATGGCAAGGTATACACCGGCGAAAAGGTCTGCATCAACCGGGACTGGTATCTCTTCTGCTGGGACGACCGCGGCCGTCTGTCTACCTTTCCCGCCTCCCGGTTTGTCGAGGCTGCGCAGGTAAACGCGTGACGGTAAAGGCAACGCCTGAGCCGGAATGCTTTCATATAGAAGAAGTAAATCCACTAAACAGACAAAAGAATAAGGAGGCAAAAAGAGATGGGTGACTTTATAGAAGCCCCGGTGTTGAGTGTAGCCCCCACCATGTTCAGAGGCGACGACGGCACAGAGCGGCAGATGTTTAAAGTGTACATAGCGGATGATACCGGCGCGGTAGGTTGTATCTATTCGCGCAATGCGTATCAGCCGGGAGATATCGTGCACCTGCAGGTATATGCCCGAAACGACGGCAAGTTTGCGGTAAGGATTACAGCCTGATCCTCACCGCTGTTCCCGCATCCCCAAAAATCAGAACAGGGAAAAAGCGGGGATAAGGAATATATAT
>JAAWAN010000029.1 GCA_022792175.1 Provencibacterium sp. | reverse complement strand
GCCGCCCTGGCTGCGAAAAAGCTCTTTCGCTGAGAAATAGGCAGAATTTACCCTCTGGCCTTTCTTTTCCTGACCGTTCCTTAAAAGGTCTGCTGCCTGCAAAATACACGGTATTTTGCAGGCAGCGCCTTTTTCAAACTGTTCAAAATTCGATAAAGCGGATAACACATTTTTCCTTTATAATCATCTCATCAACAGCAGAAAGGGAGATGCCTATCGCTGAGAGACTGCCGCTTGTTTGAACGATTGCCGCCGGTACTTATCCGGCGCCTATAAACCACAGACTGTGGATTTAAAATTTCGAGAAAACTTTGTTTAAACAGAGATTACTGTCAGTCCGCCGGGTGGACGGAATACCGGCCCGGTGGACGGGACAGACCAACTGCTCCATTTCCCTAGCAGGAAAATGTTTTTATAGAAAGCTGCCTGTATGGGCAGCGCACCGCGCAAAAGGCAGATCCCTTTTGCGCAGAAATTTTTCCTGTCGCTGCCAGTTGCCGGCGCAGGCAAAAACAGTCTTTCTACACAGAAAAAAACCGGCTGCTGCGGAAGAATTCGCAGCAGATTTTTTTGCTTCTTTCAGGGCACCCGATTAGTGGTAAAATTTTCATACGACTTTTTTCGACATTCCCTGTATAATGAGGTTTATGTGCAAAAGCGCATAAAATCGACAGCGGAGGTAGAAACATGTCTAACAAAATTTACGGGTATGTCCGGGTATCCACCAAAGAACAAAATGAGCACAGGCAGCTTCTGGATCTGCTGCAGTTCGGGGTGGAAAAGAAGAACGTTTATGTGGACAAGCAAAGCGGAAAGGACTTCCAGCGCCCCGCCTATCAGCGGCTGGTCCATCGCAGGCTGAAGGCGGGCGACCTGCTGGTCGTAAAAAGCATCGACCGGCTGGGCCGCGATTACAATGAGATTCTGGTCGAATGGAAGTTCATTACCCGGCAGCTGGGGGCGGATATCAAAATCCTGGACATGCCGCTGCTGGATACCCGGCGCAGCAATGACCTTATCGGCACGCTGATAAGCGACATTGTTTTGCAGCTGCTCTCCTTTGTCGCACAAAACGAAAGGGAAAACATCCATCAACGGCAGGCAGAAGGCATCGCGGCCGCCAAGCTGCGCGGGGTAAAATTCGGCAGACCGCCGGCAAAAATTCCCGATATCTTCCCGGAAATCTATGCCATGTGGAAAACGGGAGAGCTCTCTCCCGCTGAGGCCCGGGAGCTTTCCGGCCTGAAATACCACACCTTCTATAAAACTGCCCGAAAGTATACGGCTATCCTCGCCGAAAAGGAAGCGCAGAAAAGTGCCGCCGGACAGCCTCCCGAAAAGTCCACCTTATGAAGCACACAGACAGGCCGCCATAAGCCGCGGCCGCTGCTATAACCGGTTCGTTCGGCCGCTTTTTTCTTCTTTAAAGGGTTGAAAAAGCAGGCAAATGGGGAGTATAATAAAAGCATAAACAGCTGCCAGGCTGAAAATAGCAGAATCAGTAAGGAGGCAACCCGCTTTGGATTTATCTGCTGTCAGCGCCGCTTCGATACAGATGCATACACAGGAGACTCTGCAGGCAGTCTCCATCAGTATGTTGCGCAAAATGATGCAGTCGCAGCAAACAGAGGCCGCCGCTCTCATCGAACAGCTGGAGGCGGCCGCACCCCCGGCTCCCGAGCGGCTGCTGGATATTCATATTTGAAAAGAATATCCTCTTCGCCCGGAAAAACGTCTCCTCTTTTGCAAAAATCCTTATCCCCCTCTGTCCTGCTTATCCCTCCTATAGAGAGGCAGGCTGCAAAGCTGCATGGTTTTCAAAAGGGAATGCAAAAACGCTTGCGTTTTTGCATTCCCTTTTTTTACTGCAGAAGGGGCTTTCTGCAGCTGCGCAAACGCGGCAGAAAAATCGATTTGGATAAAATTTCCTATTCAAAACAGGTATTGTACCCGCCCCTGCAGAAAAAACTATTTTCAAGCGGATCCTGCGGCTCCGCTTCTATCGTTGACGCAGTTGAAAAGAAGAAGTATCGTCTTCTTTGCGGCCTCGCGTCAGACTTCATAATCAGCGCATGGCCCTGTTCGCAGCGAAACTTCCGCTGTTTGAAAATCGGTATCCGCCGATTTAGGGGTGCGCGGATGATATCTGCAAAGGAGCGTTTGATATTGAAAGAAAAATTTCGCCCTGTGCTGCCCGCCTTCCCTTTTAAATGCCCCCCCGCGCAGCCAACCCGACGTGCACTCGAGCTTACCGATTTTTTGGAACCGGATACGGACCCTTTCGGCAGCTACACCGGCCGTCCGGAGCAGCCGCGCGAAAAGCCGATTCAGGATGCTGACGACCTTTAAGCCCGCTTTTTCCCTCTTGACAGCGAATGACTATTGGAGTAGTATTATAGCAGATGACTATTCTGATAGTAAGGAGTGTATCTGCATGAATCATCGTTGGTCTGTCATAAGCTGGCCGCATCCCCTGGTTTCCATGATCTCCCTTTTTCTGGCGATCTGTCTGCTGGGCGGCTGCGTCCCTTTGGGGGAAAGCGGGCCTTCGCCCGCCTCTTCCCCGAAGGGGCGCTACATAGAAAACGAGCTTTCACTGCCCGGGGAAATCCTTTATCCCCTTTTTCTTGGATTTGATGAAAACGGGGAGCTGGAGCTGCTCGCGGCCGAAGAGGAAACGCTTGCCTGGTATCATCGCGAAGAGGCAAGCTTCGTCCGCTCAGAGCCTTCCTGGGCTGCCGGTATTCCGGAAGGGATGCAGCCTACCGGCGCTGCAAAGGCGCCGGACGGGAAAACCTGGCTGCTCTGCGGTGAATATCCGCAGGAGGGGGAAGGAATCGAGATTCCCCACCTTTTTGAGGCGGATGAGCGCTCCGATGCGCTGCGGGAAATCCCGCTGGAGGAGAGCGCGGAGCCCTGCCAGTCGCTGGGGGAGCTGCAGCTTTTGGAGGATGGGAGCCTTTTGGTAGAATCCTTTCCCTCCGGCATTCTGCGTTATTCTCCGGAGGGCGAGCTGCTGCAGACCTACTCGCCGAGCCACTCGGGGTTCGCGGCTATTCGCGATGCGCTCTTTCTCGCTCCCTATGACGGGCCGCTGCTCGAGCTCTCGCTGGAAACGGCGGATGAACAGGCGCAGCACCCCTATCCTGAAAGCACCTCCTGCTTTCTTTTTGCCGAAGGGGAAACGCTCTATGGCGCCTGCAGCAGCGGCCTCTTCCGGCTGACGGAGGAAGGCTATGACCTGCTGCTCGACGGCGGGCGTTTCGCCATGTCCTCCCAGAATTTCGCCCTTTCGCTGGCGGCAAAGCGGGAGGATACCTTTGCCATTCTCTACACCGACCGCCGGGACTATACCCCCGCCCTCTTCTTCTATACCTTCGATGCCTCTGCCGATGCCCCCTCCCGGACCCTGCGCGTACAGTCGCTCTATGACTTTGAGCTGGTGCGGGAGGCGGCCAGCGAACTGCAGCGGCGGGATCCCGGATTGAGTGTTGAAGTGGAGGTGCTGCTTGCCGAGGGGAGCGGCATGACCGTTTCGGACGCCATTAAATCGATGAACACCGAACTGCTGGCCGGGAAAGGGGCGGATGTCTATATCCTGGACGGCATGCCGCTAAAGAGCCTCAGCGAGAAGGGAATGCTGCTGGACCTTGGCGAACTTGTGCAGGAGCACACCGAAAGCGGCGAATGGCTGCAAAACATTGCCGGCTCCCTGGCTGGTGAAGGCGGGCTGTTCGCGCTGCCGGTCAAGTTCGGCATTCCCATCCTCTGGGGAGACGGCGAGGCCCTGGCGGCGGGAGAAACGCTCGAAAAGCTGGCAGCCTTTGCAAAGGCGAACGGGCAGCCGCTGTTTTATGGGATGCACCCGAAAAACCTGATCCAACGCTTTTTCCCCGTCTGCTCGCCCGGCTTTTTAAAGGCGGATGGATCGATAGATACCGAGCGCTTTACCGCCTTTCTGGAGTCCATCAAAACGCTGGCGGATACCGCTCCCGGCGCCGAATATCAGGAGCAGGGCGCCGGGATGGATGGCTCGATGGAGGTGCCCGCCTACTATGAGGGGCTGTGCCGCACGATCGTGCAGGAGGTGCTCAGCGACCGGCTGCTGGATATTAATATGAGCGCCAGCGCGGATCTGAAGAAGGCGGGGGATTTTATTCCTTTATTCGGGCAGGAGCAGGCGGTGTTTATTCCGCACATTCTCGCCGGCATAAATGCCAAAAGCAGCCTTTTGGAGGATGCCCGCCGCCTGCTGGAGACGATGCTGGAGGAGGGCATACAGAGTATCGATTATTCCGACTATGAGGGCCTGCCGGTCAATGCTAAGGCACTCGAAAAAGGGATAAAAGCGCAGGAAAAAAACTCGCTGGCAGTTGGCTATGGCCTGAGGGATGATAACCTGGTGATTATTCAGGTAAACAGCTTTCCCACTCCCGAAATGCAGGAACGGTTTTTCTCCCTTTGCTGCAATGCGAAAACGCCCAGCCTTGCTGACCCGGTGCTGCTTGAAATGGTGCTGGAGGAGACCGCCCCCTTCTTCGAAGGCGGACAGAGTGCTGCGCAGGCGGCAGAAGCAGTCCGGGCGCGCACCGAAGCTTATCTGAACGAATAGCTCCACGCGCTTTGGCCGCTTTTTTCCTGAAATGCCGGCGTACAGCGCTGCAGAAAGCATCTTTTTGCTGACAGCCGGCACCATTCCCCGAAAGGGATGGTGCCGGCTGTCGAAATATCCTTTCAGCCTCTCAGCTTCCGGTAGAACGGTAGTGCCGCAGGCCGAAGCGCCAGAAAAGGTAACAGGGCAGCAAAAACAGAAAGCAGGCGAACGGGGTCAGAAGAAAGCGGATATCGTCTGTCCGGCCGGTGAGATAGAGAAAGGGATAATACTGAAAGCAGGCCAGCGGGACGATGAAGGTAAAAAAACGCAGCAGCCGTCTGCCATAGATAGAGACCGGGTAGCGTCCCATTTCCCGCCCTCCGTCGGTGAAGATGTTCATAAACTCCAGTCCCTCCAGGGTGAAAAAGCAGAAACCGGCATAGACTAAAAACAGCCCGGAAAACAGAAGCGCCCCGCCCAGAATCATCAGGATAAGGCCGAAAATGCGCGTCCCATCCCAGGTGATATTTCCGGTGGCAACGACATAGGCGAGTACGAAAAGCGAGAGCAGCAGCTTCATCCCGCGGGTCAGCTCCAGCCGGGCGCAGAGCACCTGAAAAATAGCGCTGCGCGGACGCACGAGCATCCGGTCAAACTCGCCGTTGCCAATCATCGAGGAGAAGGTATCAAAGCCGCGGGCGAAGACTTCTGCCAGCGAGAAGGCGCTCATGACTACCGCATAGCAGAGCAGCACCTCCTGATAGGAAAAGCCCGCCACTGTTGGAAAGCGCCGCATCATGAAATAAACCCCCAGCAGTACCGTCGCGCCATTCAGCAGCTGGCCCACCGAGGAGAGCAGAAACGAGAGCTTATGCTGCATCATCCCCCGCAGGTGGATAGACAGATAACGGAAATAGAGTTTCATTTTGTTTTTCCTCCTAAGAAAGCCGGAAAAAATTGCATTCCGGTCCGCAGAAAAGAGCTGCTTGAAAACTTTCCAGCTTCCAGCATCCGAAAAAAGGATATCTCCGGCTTACAGAAACCGGAAAAAAGGGCGGTTTTGCGCCTTTTGACGCGAAATTCGGGCCATAAAGGACGGCCCGAAAGCGTTTTTTTGAAGGATGCGTTGCAAAATTTCATTTTGCAACGCATCCTTTTAGCCGCCCTGAATCACCGCACGCCGCAGCGCCTTGTGTATCAGCCATTTGCCCAGCGCGCAGAAGATAAGAAGCCAGAAAAGCTGCAGCAGCAGGCCGCGGATAAGCGCCGCGCCGGCGATATCCCCACTGTAAACGCGCAGCGGCATATTCTGCATCCCCGCATAGGGCAGCCACTCGGCGACGGCGCGAAGTCCTCCGGGCAGAAACGGCAGCGGGATGATCGCGCCGGAAAAAAGATCATGCAGAGCGCTGGTCAGCATCCGGACGCCGCGGGAATCAATCGTAAAAAAGGTGAGGATATAGAGGAGCATTATATGCGAAAGGTTGAGTAGAAAGCCGAGCAGCATGCTGAGAAGAAAGAAGCCAAAGGCTGCCGGGCTCTCCGGCAATGAGAGCCCATAGGGCGCGGGCAGCAGCGAGGCGACTGCTAAGACCGGGAAAAAGCGCAGCGCTGCCCGCGAAAGGCGAAAGGCCGCCGAGCGAGCGAACCACAGTTTATAGAGATCCACCGGCCGGCAGAGCTCATAGGCCACGTTGCCGCTCGTAATCAGCTCGAAAATCTGCTGCTCGCAGCTCCAGCCATCGAAAAGCATTAAAAATGCCTGCTGCAGCCAGATATAGGAGGAGAGCGCCTGCATCTGCATCGGGAAATGCTCCGGGTTTCCCTGATAGAAGGCAGAGAAGATGAGAATCTCCATCGTCCCCCAGAAAAACTGGGTGACCATGCCCGCTACGGCGGCGGCACGGTACTGCAGGCCGTTGAGCAGCCGGATGCGAAAGAGCGACCAGTATTTATAGAGCCCCGCCCTTTTTAAGAGCCTTTCCCCCGCGCTCATATCGCATACTCCCTGTAGAGATCGGCGACCAGGTTTTCAATGCTCTGGCTGCCGATAGACAGATCATTGATTTCCACCCGCTCGCTGAGCCAGCTGATGGCCGCCGATACCGGGAGAATACCGGTATCCGCCTCGAGCACTGCCCGGCCGCCCTGCTGCTCTAAAATTTTCAGTCCCGGGCAGGGGGCGGGCAGGGTTCCGGAGAAAAGTAGGGTCAGCGTCCGGCGGCTGTCCCGCCGTTCGCGTAGCGCCGAGAGGGGCCCGTCCGATAAAATACGCCCGCGGCCGATGAGGATAATCCGCTCGGTCAGCGCCTCAATGTCCTGCATGTCGTGGGTGGTCAGCAAAACGGTGGTGCCCTCCTCGCGGTTTAACCGCCGGATAAACTCCCGGACGGCAATTTTCGAAACGGCGTCCAGCCCGATGGTCGGCTCATCCAAAAACAGAATCTTCGGGCTGTGCAGCAGCGAGGCCGCAATTTCGCAGCGCATGCGCTGGCCAAGAGAGAGCTGGCGCGTCGGAGTGCGCAGAATCTCCTGAAGGTCCAGCTGTTCGGTGAGCCTTGCGAGATTTTTCTGGTAGAGCGGCTCTTCTATCTCATAGATATCCCTTATCAGCTCAAACGAATCAACGACCGGCACATCCCACCAGAGCTGAGAGCGCTGGCCGAAGACGACGCCGATTTTTTTTACATGCTCCTGCCGCTGCTTCCAGGGGATACGCCCATCGATGAGGCATTCTCCGCTGTCCGGCGTTAAAATCCCGCTCATGATTTTAATGCTGCTGCTCTTCCCGGCGCCGTTTGGGCCGATGTAGCCGACCATTTCGCCATCCTGAATTTTGAAGCTGACACCGTCGAGCGCGCGGATCAGCTCATACTCCCGGTGAAACAGCGCGCCGAGCGCCGCCTTCATGCCACCGCTGCGCCGCGAGACGCGAAAGGTCTTTCGGATATCTGTCATCTCAATCAAGGCTTCCCCTCCTGTTCTGCGTAAAAAGGTTTTGATGTTTCCCCTCTCTGGTTTTTGAGAGGCGGATTTCTAGGATACACCATGACAGGAAAAATTGTCAATATTCTTCTTTTCCAAACCGAAAAAAATCTGTGTTTTTACTAATTATCGATTGAACGGGTTGTCTACCTTACCGAAGACAAAAAGCTGCCCGCCTCCACCGGCAGTTTTGCCGGAGGGGGCGGGCAGCAGACGAGGGGAAAGTCATTTATGCCAGCGGGAACAGGGTAATATCCAGATCCAGATGCAGTGCATCCAGCCGGTATTCCTTTTCGAGCCGCGGGCCGCAGCTGTTGGTGCCGATGCCGTTCAGGGCAGCATCCAGACAGAAAACCGTGTAGGGGCTCTCCTCAAGCTCGAAGTTGTGCATCTTGCGGGTCAGCTCCTCCTCGGTATAGGGGGAGACGTTGAAGCTGAAGGGAACGGCGCTCTGCGCGCCGAGGCCGAAGCCGGAGAGATCGGTTACCGAGACCTTCTCGCAGCCATAGTGGCTGCCGTTCTCCTGCGGCTTTAAGTAATCCTCATGGTTCGTGGCGGCGGTCGTTTCAAACCGGCCGAACCAGCTGGCGGCGCGCTTATCGGCATAGCTCTCGTTCGGGCCATAGCCGAGGTAGCAGACACGGTCCTCCGCCTTCTTTAAGAACAGGCGGATGCCGAAGCGCGGCAGCTCGGGCAGAACCTCCGTTTTATCCGCAGAGAGCTGAACACGAATGACACCGTCCCCGCCCACCGTGTAGATGGCATGCAGGGTGAGCACCCTTTCCAGATAGATGGGGGCCAGCGACAGGTCGCATTCGACGACGGCGTAGCCGTTCTCCACCCGGCAGCTGCTCTTGTAGGTGCGGGTCAGAAGGCGGTCATAACCCGCCCGCTGCCAGTTGCGGCGCAGGTTGCGGTCGTTATCGGTCGGCGCGCGCCAGATGTTATACTCCATCGGCTTTTCAATGAGCGAACGGTTATCCTTGATAAGCTCGGAGAAGGCGCCGAGGTGGGTATCGAACACATAGCGGAAGTCCGGGCCGGTGATGACAATCTCCCGCTCGTTCTCCGAGGCAGAGATCTTTCCGGCAGCCGGCAGAACCGCCGTCCGCTCGGCCGAACGCACCTCGAGCTGATCGAAGCCGCGCTCATGGCCGGCTTTTACGAGGCCCGCATCCGCCTTCTGGGCGTAGACAATGCGCAGGTGGCAGCGTCCGCTCCCGGGAATGGCGCAGTCTACCGGGACCTTCACGCTCTCGCCGGGCGCGCAGTCGATTTCGGGCAGCTCGCCGCAGGCAATCAGCTCGCCATCCTGCGTCAGCTCATAGCGGGCGGTCAGCTCATCCTTCAGGTTCTTAAAGGCGAGTTTATTCGTAATGGTGACGGTGCCGTCCCCGTTCCAGCTGGCGCGGGCCGGGCGGATGACGTTTTTAAACTCCAGAAGGCCGGTGTGCGGCGTGCGGTCGGGGTAAACAAGCCCATCCATGCAGAAGTTTCCGTCATGCGGGAATTCGCCGAAGTCGCCGCCATAGTAGAATTTCGCCTTGCCCTCGTTGGTGCGGCCCATATAAACGGCATGGTCGCACCACTCCCAGACGAAGCCGCCCATGAAGTTATCATAGCTGTCAATGAGCTGCTCATATTCCTCCGCGCCCCCGGGGCCATTGCCCATGGCATGGATATATTCGCAGAGCACCAGCGGCTTCTCGTTGCTTTCATCCTCCAGATACTTTTTGCACTCGGCGAGCGGGAGATACATCCGGCTGTACATATCAATGTTTGTCTGGTCCATCTTCCAGTCGGGCGTGCCGATATAGCAGGACTCATAGTGCACCAGGCGGGTGGGGTCGTTCTCTTTAATCCAGGCGGCCGCCTTTTCAAAGCTGTGCCCGCCGCCCGACTCGTTGCCCATCGACCAGATGAGCACGCTCGCGCAGTTCTTGTCGCGGGAGACGCAGCGCTGCACCCGGTCGACAATCGCATCTTCAAAGCGCTTGTCGCGCGCAATGCGGCTGTAGTTGGACATGCGCAGATCGTGGTTATCCCACCAGTTGTCCGAGTCGCCGCAGTAGAGCGAAACGCAGCCATGGGACTCGATATCCGTTTCGTCGATGAGGTAGAGGCCGCATTCGTCGCACATCTGCGGGAACCAGGGGGCGTTCGGATAGTGGCTGGTACGCACGGCGTTGACATTGTGGTTTTTCATCAGCCACAGATCGCGCTTCGCCTGCTCGGTCGAGATGGCGGAGCCGGTGAAGGGATCGCTGTCGTGGCGGTTGACGCCGCGCAGCTTGACCTTTTTGCCGTTTACCATCAGTGTGCGGTTTTCAATATGCACCTCCCGGATGCCGACACGCTGGGAGATGACCTCCCCTTCGGAGCAGATGAGCAGCGTATAGAGGACCGGCTCCTCGGCGTTCCAGAGCGAGGGGTTTTCTACCGGGAAGCTGACAGCGCCATTCTTGACCGCGGCGCGGCCGATTTCCTTGCCGCAGGGGGCGAGCAGCGCGCACTCCACCGGAACTTCGCCGCCGGCAAATTCAAAGGAGACCTGCACATCGGCATGGGAGCAGCCGTTCGAGAGGCGGGTAACGACCGTGTAGTCGCGGATATGCGCCTGCGGGCGGGAGAGCAGATAAACATCGCGGAAAATGCCGCTCATGCGCAGCTTATCCTGATCCTCCAGATAGCTGCCGTCACACCATTTTAAAACGGCGACGACGATGGTGTTTTCCCCCTCTTTGATAAAGGAGGTCACATCAAACTCGCTGGTGGAGTGGGAAACCTGGCTGTAGCCGACGAATTCGCCGTTTATGTAGACATAAAAGCAGGAATCGACCCCTTCAAAATTGAGATAGCGCCTGCCCTCCCAGGCCTTTGCGGTAAAGGTGCGGCGGTAAACGCCGACCGGGTTTTCGCGCGGGACATAGGGCGGGTCATAGGGGAAGGGGTAGTTGACATTTGTGTACTGATGGCGGTCAAAGCCATGGTTCTGCCAGACGGAGGGAACCGGCATGGAAACGCTGCCCTTCCAGTCGCTTTCGGGCAGGAAGAAATCCTCCGGCAGCTTATAGGGGCTCTCATAAAAGCAGAAATCCCATTCGCCGGTCAGCATCTGCAGGCGGGATGAGGAGAGGCGGCAGCCCTTTGTTTCTTCAATAGACGCACAGGGAACAAAATAGGAGCGGATTGGCTCGGTCCCGACATGCAGGACAGAGGGGTCTTCATAGAAGGGTTTTAAAACCATAAACATTTCTTCCCTTTCTCTGGTTTTGTTTAAAGTGCTGGATGGTATACCTTCATCATAGCCAATCCTTTCTAAAAAGGCCATGAAAGGAATTGACGAAAACATGCACAAAATGATAGGATAGAGGAGGACAGGAAAAAGGGGGGACCGGCATGTATACCAACTCCGGCTATGCGCACAACACCGACCGGGACAGCTGCTTAAAAAGCCAGCCGCTCATTGTCAACAGCTGCGGCCACTATCAGCTGCAGCTGCAGGACAGCTCCTGGTATACCACCCTGCGCCCGGGCGGGCGGCAGGACTATCAGCTTCTGTTTGTGGCGGCCGGCCGGGCGCTGTTCGGCCATGACCGGCCGGCCCGCATGCTGCCGGAGGGACAGGTCTTCATCTACCGTCCGGGAGAGCCGCAGGCCTACAGCTATCCGGTAGAGGAACATCCGGATATCTACTGGATTCATTTTACCGGCAGCGAGGCGGCGGACTATGTGCGGCCGCTGCTGCCGGACAGCGAGGGAAAGGGCTGTACCGTCGGCCTGCGGGAGGACTATATCCGCCTGTTTGAGCGCATTATCCGCGAGCTGCAGCTCGGGCGGGAAAACTATGAGCTGCTCTGCGGCGCCTACCTGCAGGAGCTGTTTCTGCTCATGGGGCGGGCGGCCTGCGAGCCGGCGGGCTCTCTCTCCTCCCGCAACCGGCAGATTGAGTCGGTCATTGAGCAGATGCACGAGCAGGTCTCCCAAAACCGGACGGTGGAGGACTATGCGCGCAGCTGCCACATGGGCGTATGCTGGTTTATCCGCTGCTTTCGCGCTTACACCGGCTATCCTCCCCGGCAGTACCTTATCCGCTTAAAGGTGAACCGGGCGCGGGAGCTGCTCTCCTACTCTTCCTACAACATCAGTGAAATTGCCCGGCTGGTCGGCTATGACAACCCCCTCTATTTCAGCCGCATCTTCTCCCAGAATATGGGCTGCTCCCCTTCCGAGTACCGCTCGGGCGCAGGGGAAGGGAAGGCGATGAAAAAATAACGGGTATCCGGCGAAAAAGAGCAGATACGGATGATTCCGGATAAAGATACCCCCGGATGTTGGCTTTCGGAAAAGCCAACATCCGGGGGTATAATCGTACCTGCCCAAAGAGGGAAGGGGTTATCCGCTCTTTAATTACAAAAAACGCCGGAACCCGCAGACAGCAGCTTTTTTACCTCACTCCCCACCGCCTCAGATGCCGACAGATGGTGAAATAGGCGGGGACGAGGAACAAATCGGCCAGTATCCAGGCGATGGGGCTCGCGAAGCAGGCGGCGGTAAAGCCGAAGGCGGGCACTAAAAACAGCCCGGTAACGCCGCGCGCTATCATTTCGCAGACGCCCGCGAGCACCGCCATTTTGCTGTAGCCCATCCCCTGAATGAGCAGCCGGAAAACATTGACGCCGACGAGCGGGATATAAAAGGCGGCGTTGATACATAAAAACCGGTAGGCGTTTTCAATGAGCGCCGTCTCCCCCTTGTCGACAAACAGTGTCATCATCCCCCGGCCGAAGAGCAGAATGATGCCGAGCGACAAAAGCGCATAGAGGCTGCCGATGCCCATCCCGGCCCAGAGGCCGGGGGTCAGCCGCTCGGTTTTGCCCGCGCCGATGTTCTGCCCCCCATAGGTGGACATTGCCACCCCCAGCGCATCGAAAATGCAGCAGAAAAGCATTGAGATTTTGCCCGAGGCGGTGACGGCCGCGACCGCCAGTGAACCGAGCGCATTGACCGAAATCTGCAGCAGAATGCTGCCGACGGCAGTGATAGAGGTCTGCAGCCCCATCGGCACCCCCGCGGAGAGCAGCTCGCCGACACACTCGGAGCGCAGCCGCAGATGATCCTTTGAAAGATGGAGGATTTCAAATTTTTTCAGGATGAAGAGAAAACAGGCTCCCCCCGAGAGCAGCTGGGAGATGACCGTTGCCGCTGCCGCGCCCGCCGCTCCCAGAGGGGTAAAGAGAATCAGCACAAAGTCCAGAAGGATGTTGACCGCCGAAGCGAGCATTAAAAAGAGTACCGGCGTGCGGCTGTCTCCCAGCGCGCGCAGCAGCGCCGCCTGAATGTTATAAAAGAAGGTGGCCGGAATGCCCGCGAAGATGACCACCAGATAGCGGTAGGCCTCCTCGAGAATATCCTCCGGCGTGTTCATGGCGGCCAGCATCGGCCGGCAGAGGAGAACGGTTAAAACGGTGAAAAGCACCGAGGCGGCCCCGATGAGCCAGATGATGTTGCCCACCGACTGCCGCAGCTCCTCTATGCGTTTGCCGCCGAAGTGCTGCGCCACCGGAATGGCAAAGCCGCTGCAGAGCCCCAGGCAGAAGCCGATGAGCAGAAAGCTTAACGACCCTGTTGAGCCGACGGCGGCAAGCGACTGCTTTCCCAGAAAACGGCCGACTAAAATGGTATCCACCATCGAATAAAGCTGCTGAAACAGATTGCCGAAAATGAGCGGCAGGGTGAACTGCAGAATCAGCCTGGCGGGCGCGCCCTCTGTCATATCCCTGGTCATGGCGGCGTCTCCTTTCTATCGAGAACAGTTGACCCCGCAAAATCCTCTGTTGCAGAGGATTTTGCGGGCTGTCTGATTATATCATGCAGTTTCTGTCTATACAATATCTTCCTCCATTCTTTTTCGGGATGCCGTATTATTCTGTTGTTTAGCTGATTATGAAGGAAAATCCGTATATTTTCTGTTCGTTTTTCTTGTCGGCTTTTCTCGCTGTTTTGCAGCGCCATTTTGTACTTCCTGCAAAAAGCAGCCTGCCCGCAGAGAGCGCTCACTCCCTGCGGGCAGGCTGCCCGGTTAAATTTTGGGGATTATTCCGGTTTATCTGTCGGCTCCGTTCTATCAGCCGTCTCCTCTTCCGGAGATTGATAGGGGTTACGCGGGTTTATCGGGTAGGGGTCCTTTCGCGGTCTGGCGGTATTCTGCGAAGAAACGGGCGGCATTTTAGAGGCAAGGGCGGCGCGGGCAGCGGCGTGCCTGCGGGAGGCAAAGCGCAGCACCAGCACAAAAATGCCGATGACAAGCGCCCAGAGGAGCAGATAGGGGAGATTGACAACCAGCCAGACCAGAAGGTCGCCGCTGCCCTCTACAATATTCCGTCCGGTATCTGTAAGTCCGCTTTTCATGCGCTCTGTGAGGGTGTGCGGGGTGGGCTCGCTGACCCGCATCACCTCGCGCAGATCCATATTGACGGTGCTGTAGTCCACCAGGCTGTCATAGGTGCGCAGCGAGGAGGAGTAGCCGTCCAGCTGGTAGCGGATTTCCGAGAGGCGGCTTTCGAGCGCGACAATGGTATCGATATTTTCCGCCTGTCCCAGCAGCTCAAGAAGGCGCTCCTGCTCGACCTCCAGGCTGCGCTTGCGCGTTTCAATATCGGTATACTGCAGGGTGATATCCTCGCTCTGCCGGTCGGTGGAGACAACGTTGCAGACGCTGGAAACGGCGCTTAAAAAGCTGTCCAGCTTAGCCTGCGGCACCCGGGCGGTAATCGAGGCATAGCGCCGGTCGCTCCCGTGTCCCTCCAGGCTCTGGCCGTTGACCGAGGAGCTTTCGATATAGCCGCCTGCCTCCTGCAGGGCGGCCGTCAGCCCGCTGACGGTGTTGTCAAATTCGAGCGTTTCCAGCGACATGTTCACCGTCCAGATAATCTTACGTCCGGCGCTGTCCGGCAGGTCGAGCGAAGGGGGAAGCGAGCCGCTGCCGGTTTCGGATTCAGCCTCCTCCCATCCGGCCGGCGCGGCAGCGTCGGCAGCCATCTCCACCACGGCCGCTGTTTTTTGGTTGCTGGAACGCACCGCGGCGGATGAGGAGGAGGCGCTCATATTGCTGTAGCCGCCGCTTGCGCCGCAGCTGGAGAAGAGCACGAGCAGCAGCGATGCGCTCAGTATGGCAGGTATGGTTTTTATGGGCCGGAATTTCATGGGGAACCCTTCCTTTCCTGTCGGGCCTGCCCGGCGGCAGAGCCGACGCTTTTTTCTCTTCGTCTTATTAGTGCCTTTTTGGGCGGTATTTGCTGCACTGGGGATGAAAAATGCCTGCTCCCTGAAGGGGCGCAGGCATACGAACGAAACAGGCTTCTCAGCAGGCAGCAGCCGGGTCCTCCTGCGACGGCGGTTCCTTCAGGCGCAGGGTCGCCATGACAGGGTAGTGGTCGGAGGGATAAACGCCGTCCCGGCTTTCGGTATCGATGCACACATCGATGACCTCGAAGTCATCCGATACAAAGATATAGTCAATCGGACTGGAATGCGGGTTGATTTTTCCCTTCAGCCCGTGGTAGGTGTTCCCGACCATCTGGTCGAGCGCGTTATAAACATCCTGCAGGTGAACGTTACGGTAGTCATGCAGCTGCTCGCGGATGATGCGCACTGCCGCGGAATTCGGGTGGGCGTTAAAATCCCCCATGACGATGGTGGGCAGCGGGTCAGTCTGGTTATATTCATTAATGGTGTTTAAAATAAGGCGCACGCTCAGCGTTCTGGCCAGCCAGCAGATGTGATCGAAATGGGCATTAAAAACCCGGATGCGCTGTCCGGTCTTTTTGAGCTTTACCTCGGCCACCGTACAGATGCGCGGAAAAACGGAAAAATAAGCCCGGCTGACGGTATCCGGATTTTTTGAGAGCCAGAAGGTACGAACCTCGGTAATTTCAACCTCTTCATTTTTCAGAATAATATCCGAATGCTCATCATTTTTCGGTTTTTTGCCCATCAGCCGTCCCTGGCCGAAGATGCTATAGCCGGAGAGCGCCTGACGGATATCTCTGCGCATGCGGGGCAGCAGCTCCTGAACGCCGATAATAGCAGCGCCCGACTCGCGGATGATATCCGCTGCGATGCCGCGGCGCACCTCCCAACGATTTTTCCGGCTGGGACCAAAATCCCTGCGCAGATTAAAGGAAATCACCTTGATGATGCTTCCCTCTGTCATTGAAACAGACATCTATCCAACACTTCCAGCCATTTAGTAATAAAAATGACACGATAAAAGCCTGAAAGCCGGGCCGCAAAGGGGCCTTCGCCCTGTGCTGCCGCCGAAGGGCGGCAGGAAACCGGCTGCGGCCGGTTCAGGAGATGATAAAACAGGCATATTTGCGCTGCAGAGCTTTTCTTTCTGTGCTTATTATAGCACAGAATGCTATCGATGTGTGCGCGAAATATTTACCAATTATGAATAAACAGCGAAAAGGAAGGGATGGTAAAGATGTACCATCCCTTCTCAGAAAAGCTGTTTTTGCGGCTTTCTGCCGGGCGCCTGTTTGCGGGTTAAAAGCCTGCGGGTTCAGGAAACCGAAAAACCCGGCAGGATTTAATCCGGGATATTTCCGGCCGGCACAGCGGGAGCAGGCCTTTAAAATGGACGGTGTTCCCCCTGCCGGTAATCATCAGGACAGACCGAGAAGGCCGTAGCGCCGGCAAAAGAGGGCTACAGGTCGTTGCGCACCAGATCGGCATAGCTCTCCCGGCGCACCGCCAGCCGCGGCTGGCCGCCGCGCACAAAAACGACAGGAGGGCGGGGGATGCGGTTATAGTTGGAAGCCATCGAGTAGTTATAGGCACCGGTAGCCAGAACGGCGAGAATATCGCCGGGCGCACACTCCTGAATGAGCGCCCCCTCGGCGAGCAGGTCGCCGCTCTCGCAGCATTTGCCCGCGATGGTGACCGTTTTCGTGGGCTTCTCGCCCGCCCGCGCGCAGACAAGCGCCTCATATTTCGAGCCATAGAGCGCATAGCGCGGGTTATCGGTCATGCCGCCATCCACCGAAAGATAGGTGCGCACACCGGGAATTTCCTTGAGAGCGCCGACGGTATAAAGGGTTGCCCCCGCGCTGCCGACAATCGAACGGCCCGGCTCAATGAGTATCTCCGGAATGGGGAACTCCTGCTCTTTGCAGCTCTCATGGACTGCCGCCGAGACCTGCTGCATATAGCTCTCATAGGGCGCCGGGTCATCCTCCCCCACATATCGGATACCAAAGCCGCCTCCCAGATTCAGAACGCCGAGTGAGAGTCCGGTTTCCCGCCGGATATCGCCCATAAACCGGATCATAATCCGGGCGGCATGGCAGAAGGGCTCGGTATCGAAAATCTGCGAGCCGATATGGCAGTGCAGCCCTTTGAGGCGAAGCCGGGGGAGGGCCGCCGCTGCGCGCACGGCCGCCATCGCTTCGCCCGTTTCGAGCGCAAAGCCAAACTTGCTGTCAATCTGTCCGGTACGGATAAAGCTGTGGGTGTGCGCATCGACGCCCGGCTTTATCCGGAGCAGGATATTCTGGTGTTTATCCATCCTTTCGAGCAAGCCGTTTAAGCACTGCAGCTCGGTGAGATTATCCACAACGATGGCGCCGACCCCATTTTCGGCGGCGTAGCAGAGCTCATCAACGGTTTTGTTGTTGCCGTGAAAATAGATTTTTTCCACCGGGAAGCCCGCCTGCAGCGCCGTATAAAGCTCGCCCCCCGAAACGACATCCGCCCCCAGGCCCTCGCTCGCGACAAGGCGGTAGATTTCCTTGCAGCAAAAGGCTTTGGAGGCATAGAGCACAAGGCCGCGGCCCTCATAAAACCGCTCGATAGAGGCGCGGTAGCTCTGGCAGGTGCGGCGGATGGCATCCTCATCCATTACATACAGCGGGGTGCCGTATTCTGCCGCGAGCTGGAGCGCATCCGCCCCTCCGATGGCGAGATGCCCCTTTTCGTTGACAGAAAAGCTTTCGCTGATCATACTGCATCCTTCCTTTCTTCTCTGGACTGGCCTTTAGTTTGCCGGATCTTTTTCTTCGGCGGCAATATCCGCAGAAAGCTCATTCAGTATCTGCCGGACCTCCTCTACCCCCTCGCCTGTCTGCGAGGAAAAGGGGATGAGGGTAATCTGCTCCCCGCAGGGCAGCTCGCTGCGGATGGCGGCCATCCGCTCGGCGCGCTGGGTTTTGGAGAGCTTATCTGCCTTGGTTAAAATGCAGATAAAGGGAAGCTGGCAATCGATCAGAAAGTCCACCATCCCCTTGTCATCCGCCGTTGGGGGATGGCGCATATCGATGAGCGAGAAGACCAGCGCAATATCCCGGCCGGCGGCAAAATATCCGCCGACGAGCTCACGCCAGCGCTCCTTTTCCCCTTTGGAGACCCTGGCATAGCCATAGCCCGGCAGGTCCACAAAGCGCAGGTTTTCGAGCCTGAAAAAATTGATGGTCGCCGTTTTGCCCGGCACGGCGCTGACCCGCGCAAGATTCTTGCGGGAAAAAAGCCGGTTAATCATCGAGGATTTTCCGACATTGCTGCGCCCGGCAAAGGCCACCTCCGGCAATGTGGAAGCCGGGAGCTGGCTGACCCTCCCGAAGGAGGTTTCAAAGGCGATATTCGGGTAATTCATCGGCATTTTCCCTTCTGGCCCGCCCCTTGCCGCATTATTGCGGCAGAGGACAGGCGGTTTCCGATCCGCTCAAGGCCGGGGGCGGCAGAAGCGGCGCCTCTTTCGCATGCTGAACGGGGGACGGCTTTTTTCGCTCGCAGAGCGCAATTTCAAGCACCTGCTCAATGAGAGAAACCGGCTTTATTTCCAGCGCCTCGCGCACCACCTGCTCCATCTCCTCAATATCCGGCTCGTTCTGCTTGGGGATGATGACCGTCTTCATCTGATAGCGGTAGGCGGCCATCGTCTTTTCGCGCAGCCCGCCAATGGGGAGTACCCGGCCGCGCAGAGTGATCTCTCCGGTCATGGCCACATCGTGCCGGACCTTGGTGTCCGAGAGGGCCGATATGAGGGCGGTGACGATGGTAATGCCCGCGCTCGGTCCATCCTTGGGCACGGCCCCCTCCGGGAAATGGATATGGATATCGCAGTTTTTATGGAAGTCCGGGTCGATGCCATATTGTTCACCGATGCGCCGGACAACGCTTACCGCCGTCTGGGCGGATTCCTTCATGACGTCGCCGAGACTGCCGGTCAGCTCGAGCTTGCCTGTGCCTTTCAAAACCGAGACCTCCACCTGCAGCAGCTCGCCGCCCACCGAGGTCCAGGCCAGCCCATTGACAACCCCTGCCTGATCGAAGGAATCGAGCGCATCCGGCTTATATTTCGCCGTACCGAGCAGTTCGGTGATTTTGGCGGCATCCACGGATATCTTTTCGCATTCGCCTGAGGCAATTTTGGAGGCGCATTTGCGCATGACCGAGGCAATCTCCCGCTCGAGCGAGCGCACGCCTGCCTCCCGGGTATAGTTATCGATAAGGGTATAAACGGCGTCCTTTTTCAGCGTAAGCTGCGTAGCCTTTATTCCGTGCCGGTGCATCTGCTTTCGGATCAGGTGCTTTCTGGCAATCTGGTATTTTTCCTCGCGGGTGTAGCTGGAGAGCTCAATGACCTCCATCCGGTCGAGCAGCGGCGCGGGGATGGTGGAAAGGTCGTTGGCCGTGGCGATAAAGAGCACATCGCTCAAATCAAAGGGCAGCTCGATAAAGTGGTCGCGAAAGGCGAGGTTCTGCTCCGCGTCGAGCACCTCTAAAAGGGCGCTCGAGGGGTCGCCCCGAAAATCGCTGCCCAGCTTGTCAATCTCATCGAGCAGAATGAGCGGGTTCTGGCTGCCGGCCAGCTTGATGGCGTTCATCACCCGGCCGGGCATCGAGCCGACATAGGTTTTGCGGTGTCCGCGGATATCCGATTCATCCCGCACGCCGCCCAGCGACAACCGGGCATATTTGCGGCCCATCGCCTTGGCAATCGAGCGGGCCACCGAGGTTTTGCCGACGCCGGGCGGCCCATACAGGCAGATTATCTGCCCCTTGATATCGGGCGCGAGGCTGCGCACGGCGATAAGCTCGGTGATGCGCTCCTTTACTTTTTTCATGCCGTAGTGATCGCGGTCGAGCTGGGCGCGCGCCTTGGCTACATCGAGCTTATCCTTTGTCTTTTTGTTCCAGGGCAGCTCCAGGCAGGTATCCAGATAGCCGCGCACCACGCCGGCCTCATGGGAGGAGGGGGGCATTTTATAGAGGCGCCTGGCCTCCTTCTCCAGCTTTTCCCTGCATTCATCATCAAGGCCGAGCTTCGCGATTTTCTGGAGATATTCCTCCACTTCGTTTTCGGGATTCTCGTCCTCATCGAGCTCCTCGGCAATCGCCTTCATCTGCTCGCGCAGATAGTATTCCCGCTGGTTTTTATCAATCTTTTCGCGAACCTTCTCCTGAATCTCCTGCTCGGCGCTGAGGATCTGGTTTTCGTTTTCCAGAATGGCGGCCAGCTGCTCCATGCGCCGGGTGGGGCTGTTCTGCTCGAGAATAGCCTGCTTCTGCTCGACCGGCATCGGAATATTGCCGGCGATATATTCTGCGATGTACATCGGGTCGTCGCTCATGAAGACACCCATTACAAATTCGCGGGGCATTTTGGGGGAGAGCATGCAGTATTCCTCAAAATAGTCCTTCACCGTTCGGATGAGGGCCTCACAGAGGATGGAGTTGCCCCGCCGGGGCAGGCGGACAGGATATTCCTGGCAGCGGGCGCGCAAATAGGGGTCGGTGGAGGTCATTTCGAGCAGCTTTGCCCGGTATTCCCCCTCTACGACCACCCGCAGCACATCGTCCTGCGGTTTTAAAATCTGCTTGACCGAGGCGACAACGCCGACAGAATAGAGCATATCTGCCTGAATTTCCTCATTTTCCGTCTCCCTTTGAGCGACCATGAAGATTTTCCGGTCCCCCTGAACGGCTGCATTGAGCGCGCGGATAGAGGCCGCGCGCGCCACATCGAAATGCAGAATCATTCGGGGGAAAAGCACAATGCCGCGCATGGCAATGACCGGCAGCTCGATCGGCTCGGGGGCGTTTTTGTCCGACCGTCCGGTTTTTTCGCTGATTTTCACCTTGACCTTTTCACTCATATGGAAACCTCCCTCTTACAAAAGAGAACGGGATAGCTTAAAAGCTTCAGACACAGACAGATTCTGCAGAAGAATATGGTGCATCGATTAAAAAACCTGCCTGTTTGAACATCCATTATACTAAAATTGTCGTTGTTTTTCAAGTCGGGAGGGATGAATAGTTGATGAAAACTGCAGGAAGAGGCGGCAGAAGACTGGCAGTTAAAAGCGGAAGAAAATGGCGGCCCTTTCCCCCGGCTTCAAGGGGGAGAGGGCCGCTTCGCTTTTTGCGGATATTTCAGGCTTTCTTTTACTGTGCCGGTTCCTGGTCTATCTGAGCCAGTGCTTCGAGCAGCTGGCGGTTATCCTGCTCATCGCGCACGGCCAGGCGGATATATTCTCCCTCTATCCCTCTCTTGCCCTGCAGCGACTTAATCAGGATTTCGAACCGGTCAAGCAGCCGGACGGAAAGCAGATGCGCTGTCAGCCTGCCCGTTACCCGGCAGAGGATGTAGTTTGCCTGCGAAGGGCAGGGCTGCAGATAGGAAATCTTTTGCAGCCCCTCGAACAGTGCTGCGCGCTGAGAGCGCAGCCTGTCGAGCGATTTTTGATAATCCTTCTGATATTTTTCAAAAATCTGCAGGTAAAACTCTGCCAGTGAGTTGATGTTCCAGATAGCGACATCCTTTTTGAGCAGAGAAATGAGCTCTTTGTCGCTGCTGGCCGCGATTCCCAGACGAAGCCCGGGTACACCGAAGGATTTTGAAATGCTTTTCACCACCACCAGCTGCGGATACTGCTCGAGTACCGCATCCTCTAAAAGGCTCCGGCAGCTCTCCGGATCGGCAAAATCCACAAACGATTCATCGACAATCAGGCGGATGCCTCGCTTGGCAGACCACTGCAGCAGCTGATGGAGCCCTGCCTGCAAAATCAGGTTGCCGGAGGGATTATCCGGATTGATGAGGCAGAGGGCCTGCAGCTGCTTGTCTTCGAAAAAGTCCATGATATCCTGCGCCGTGTAGGTATAGGCGGGAGGAGCGGCATGGTAGAAAACCAGCTTCTGCGGGTCATAGCGGTTGGCATATTCCTCAAATGTCGGGCAGATAATGCCGAGCCTGCCGGACATGCCGCCGAGCAGCGAGCGGATAAGCTCCGCCGCGCCGTTTCCGACGCAGATCGAATCCTCCCGGATGCCGAAATATTTTGCCGCCAGCAGGTTATTTATCCGCAGGCCGGAGGGATAGCCCCGCACGAGCACATCAAAGCTCGCCTGCATCTCCTCCATCATCTGCCGGGGCGGATAGTAGGGGTTGACCAGATAGCAGAAATCCTTTATGCCGGGATAACGCCAGTAGCCGCCATAGCGGCTGCTGAGGCGCTTCCAGCGGTTTTCCTCATCCACGAAGATGGACTCTGCAATATCCAGGTCCTGCTTATCGTCAATCTCATACCATTTGCCTTCGGTGAGCGCCAGCGCCCGGATTTCCGGTTTTTCCAGCAGAGTGATGACCTTTAATACCTGCTCGTAGTATTCATTTTCCCCCAGCGCCCGGATATAGGCCTCCAGAAAGGGGACATAGTGCGAGCAGGAAAACTCCCGGGAGAATTTATAGAGGTTGACCGTTTTATAATACTGATCCCGGTCCGCGAAACGGAATTCGCTCTTTGAAAGAAAGGCCTTAATCCGTCCCTTCTCCCCCAGGGTAACGACTGTTCCGTCCATCCAGCTTTCATATTTGGCGACCAGCGCAAGGCTGGGGTAGGGGTCCTGCAGAAGGGCATTCAGCACACAGTCGCTGAAAATCAAATCGGACTCGAGGAGCAGCGTATCATCTTCACAGAGCTGCTTTCGCGCGAGATAGAGCGAATAGATGTTGTTCGTGCGTTCATAAACGGAATTTTTGACAAACTCTACAGGCGTGCGGACGGGCAGCGAGCGGACATACGCCATCAGCCCCTCTGCCTGATAGCCGACCACCAGAATAATCCTGCGCAGCGAAAGGGCATCCAGCTGGCTGAGCATGCGCTCGATAAGCGTCACTCCGTTTACCTTTACCATACACTTGGTGTTGCCCCGGGTCAGCTCCTTGAGGCGCTTTCCCATTCCGGCCGCTAAAATAATTGCCTGCATTTTTTGGTCTCTCCTTTTTATGCGCCGGGTTGCTCCTGCTTAAAGATTGGCCACCTGGCTGAGGTCTTCTGCACTTTCCCCACTCTTTGCCTGCTCCTCACCGGTGGGCGGCGGCGGATCCAGGCTGCGGATACAATTTGCATGCTGCCAGGCAGCGCGCATCATGCGCTTTTTTTCCTCCGGAGCGTCTATCTCTTTGAGTGTTTCCCGATCCAGCAGGGTAGCGGTATATTTATCCAGGTTTACATGCCCGTCATAAAGGACTTTGGCATCGCTGATAAAGCGCAGCTCATATTTTAAATCGCGCACGCACAGCTTGTAGGTCTGGCCGGGGAAAAGGGATTCGGTATAGGCATATTCCCGACCGGGACCGCCGAAGGCTTTGGGGAGCACTCCGTCAATCTTTTCCGGTTCATAGGGCACGCCGGCCAGATGGCAGACGGTGGGGTAGAGGTCCGCTGCACTGGTCATCTCATCGCGCACAATGCCGCGCTCGGGCACCCCCGCGCCCCGCACCATAAAGCAGCTGCGGGTGTGGCTGGGCTTTAAGAGGAATTCCTCGTTATCTACTGCCGTTACCCCGTGGTCAGAGAAGAGGGTAATGACATATTCCTCCGGCTTATAGTGCTCCTCGATATAGCGAAAGAGCACTCCCAGCCAGAAGTCCGCATGCTTCCAGCGCTCCTGATACTGCCGGGTTTTGCGCCAGGAGTATTTCTGATGGACGCTCGAAGTATTTTTTTCATTGCCCTCTTCCCCATAGACCTTAACGAAGGGCTCCAGTGTCTGTACCTGCGGCGGGCAGAGCAGCTCGTTAAAGATTTTGTGCATCTCGAGGCTGTAAAACCAGACGAACTGGTCTGTCTCCCGGTAGCTCTCCAGCTGGTCGATGAGGTCGCTGACAATATCCTGGAAGAGATAGTTATAGCTTGAGCGGGAGAGAATTTTATCAAAGCTGCGCAGAATCCGGGTAGAAACGCCGCTGAGGCTGGCGCACTCGCCGAAGCAGTAATATCCCTCTTTGGAGAAGCGGTCGGTCAGGGTCGGAATATTTTTGGAAAGGCGCGTATAGGACTTATCGAGATAAAACTGATTGCGGTGGAGATAGGTGCCGGTCATCAGGGTTGGATAGACCGGCCAGGTGTACTCTCCGGTCGTATAATTGTTGTCAAAAATAATTCCCTTCTCAAAGAAAGCGCGGATGTTCGGCGCACAGGAAAAATCCTGGCTGCGCAGGTACTGGTAGGAGCCGGCATCCAGGAAAATATTGAGGCAGAGCTTTTTGCGGCGCGGGCTGTGACCCAGCTTCACCGGCTTTGCCATAATAAACGGCTGGTCGGATTTAATTTCCGTTCCCGGCTTGAGGCGCATATCGCGGTAGAGGTAGGGGGAGAAGGTGACCTCGTAGGTTTTGCCCTCGGTTTTTACCTCCAGCTTCTGCTTGCCGCCGGTCACCAGTATGGAATAAATCATCGGGGCCTTTCCGGGAGGCGTTTTCCACTGCCTATAGGTTTTAGAGGGCCGGGTATCCAGCTTGATATCGCTCCAGCCATTAAATTTCGTATTGTTAAACTCGTTCGGGATATCGGACCGCATTAAATAGAGCAGGCGGTCGAGCTGCAGCTCAAAGCCCGGAGTTGCCGCCAGGCCGATAAACTGATTCCATTTGTTAAAATCTGCTTCATAGGGGAAAGCATAATTTCCCGCTGCGCAGGCATTGACCGATTTCTTATTAAGCATCTCCAGCCGTTGAGCAGGGAAGAGGAGGAAATTTTCCATATAGGGAAAGAGGTTTACCAGATTCCCCTTTTCCGGCAGTTCTTTTTTCAGCTCCTCCAGCCGTTCCTGATTTTCTTTCAGAATGGTTTCGCTGCCCTCGCCCAGAATTTTGTCCTGCATCAGCAGCATTTTGCAGAGCAAATGTGCCTCCTCCAACTTGCGTCCCTGCTGCTTATAGAGAAGAGTTGTCAGCACAATGGCCACCAGGCTATGCTGGTTGGTCTGCATATATTCTTCTAAAAAAGCTTCCGCTTTCTTATAATCTCCTATTTGCAGGTAATACTTTCCATAGAGCAGCGTATCCCGCTCATCATAAGGGTTGTAGGCCCGGATGAGTCCGATTTTATCGAAAATTTCCTGGGAGGGCTGGCTAATGGCGTCCGTCAGCCGGTTGGTAATATCATAAATGCTTTTCCCGAACTCGACATACCGTCTGTGCGCCTCGGCCAGCACAGCCTCCTGCTCTTCCTCCAGCGGCTCCGAAAGGGTATCCGCCTGCATCAGCAGGTGAAGCAGCTGCACTTCGTCCGGGTTCTCATAGATAAATTTCCGGCTGACCGTATTAAAAAGGGCGAACTCCCCACCCTCCAGCGGGAAGGCCTGATAAAACAGATGGGCGCGCGCCGGCAGGAAATACTCGGGGTAGAGCGCATCCAGCCGCTTCCTGTTTTCTTCATAAATCTCCTCGAGAGCCTCGTCGTTCGGCTCGACCGACTGCTCATAAAGCCAGAGATAGATGGTTTCCTGGTTATAGCCCTGATTATATAGCGCCATCAGCCGCTGGCAGCCCTCGCTGAGCCGGCCCTCCTTCAAAATCTTCTGGGCCTCCCCAAACTGCTGTGCCCAAAGCTCGTTCTGCATAAGGGATACTCCTCTCCCTGGAATTTGTAGTTTTATCTATTTATACAAAGAAAGCGGGCGGACGGGAAAACCCCGCCCGCCCGCTTCAGAAAGCTCTCTGATAAGGCTGGGTAGATTACTGAAGCAGCTGGAGAACGCCCTGCGGCTGCTGATTGGCCTGCGCGAGCATCGCCTGAGCGGCCTGGGTGATGACGTTGGTCTGGGTGTATTCCATCATCATCTTGGCCATGTCAGTGTCACGAATACGGCTGTTAGCCGACTTCATGTTCTCGGTGGTGACATCAAGGTTGTTGATGGTGTGCTCAACACGGTTCTGCAGTGCGCCGAGATAGCCTCTGGTAGTAGAAACAGTGTTGATGGCACTTCTGATGGTGTCAATCGCACCAGAATCGCCGCCCGCAACATCAATACCATCAACGCCAAGGGTAGCCGCATCCATCGCATTCGCAATAGTAACAGTCAGCACCTGACTAGCGGTATCGCCAATCTGCAGGGTGATATTGAGGCTGCCATCCAGAAGGTTGATCTTGTTGAAGTTGGTGGAGCCGGCAATGCGGGTGATTTCTGCGTTAAGCTGAGTAACCTCGCTCTGCAGAGCCTGGCGGTCAATGGTGGACATCGTGCCGTTCGCCGAGCGGCCGGCCAGCTCGACCATACGGTTGAGCATGTCATGAACCTCAGTCAGCGCGCCTTCAGCCGTCTGGATGAGGGAGATACCGTCCTGGCAGTTGAGGGAAGCGGTCTCAAGGCCTTTAATCTGCGCTTTCATCTTCTCGCTGATGGCAAGGCCGGCAGCGTCATCGCCCGCACGGTTGATGCGGTAACCGGAAGACAGCTTCTCAAGAGACTTGGAAACCTGGCTGTTGTTCATGTTCAACTGACGGTGAGCGTTGATAGCCATGATATTGCTTCTAACGACCATACCCATAGTAAAATCCTCCATTACAGCCATACCCCAAACCCGGCAGTCCGTGCCGAAATTTATCGGAATATGGGTGTTTAAAATTTTTATTTATTTCAATCCCCTGCCCACACTGCGCGCACTGTGCAGGCAGGGAAATGAAACCTGTTTTTGAGTGGCGGCTTTTTATCTCTCAACCGCCTTCACTTTACATATTCGTTTCCTTGCCGGGAAACTAAAGCCTCTTTATAAAAAATCTGCAAATTTATTTTTGGGGTTTCCGGTCAGCGGACCTTACCGTCTATGTGCCGGACCTTTAAATCCAGCCCATCCACCCGGTCATACAGCACATCGACCTTCCAGTTTGTCTCTTTCACATCCTGCTTTACAAGGGTCATGTCTTCCTGCAGCGCGTGTATATCCTGCTCCAGCCTGTCAAAGCGTTCGTTCGTTTCTTCTTTAAAGCTTTTCATTTTCGAAAGTATTGCCTGCAAAAGCTCCCGCTCTTCCACTGATATTTCGCCGCCTTCAACATGTCCCTCATCTGCCTTCCCCTTCTGCTAAAAATTATAGCATCTCTGCCGGGAACTGGCAAGCCTTTGGCAAAACAGAAAACAGGGTATTTCCAAACCGCCCTTTTAATGGTAGAATGAAGAAAATCCTCTCCGGAAAATTACCGGGGAAGGCAGGAAGGAAGGGTTCCCATGGTTACAGGGATCGGCCACCCGGCCATCCGCGCGCGGGATGCCGAAGCGACCGCCGCATTCTATATCGATGTGCTGGGGATGCAGGAGGCATTTCGGATGTATAACCTGGATGGGTCGCTGGGATGCATCTATATTTATGTGGCGCCCAGCCAGTTCATCGAAATCTTTAACGGCGGCAGCCAGCCGGCGCCGGAGGGGGACGGCCTTATCGGCCACTGCCACATGTGCTATGAGGTGCCGGATGCGCAGGCGGCCTACGAAGAGCTTAAAGCGAAAGGCGCACCGATGGATACCGGGCTTAAAACCGGAAAATCAAAGTGCATCCAGTTCTGGACGCATGATCCGGATGGAAATAAAATCGAGCTGATGCAGCTGCCCCCGGAGAGCCTGCAGGCGCAGGCGAACGCCCGGCTCGGGGGCTGAGCGCTCCGGCCGGCAGAAAACGCAGAAGATAAAGAAGGGAAGGGTTGTTTACATGACCTGCTACAAGCAGAGACAAGAGGAATTCGAAAAAAGAGCAGAGCAGCTCGTATCGCAGATGACGCTCGAGGAGGCCGCCTCCCAGCTGCGCTATGATGCGCCCCCCATCGAGCGGCTGGGCATTCCCCGCTACAACTGGTGGAACGAGGCGCTGCATGGCGTCGCCCGCGCGGGGACGGCTACCATGTTCCCCCAGTCGATCGGGCTTGCGGCGATGTTTGACGAAGAGGAAATCGCCGAAATGGCGGACATCATCGCCACCGAGGCGCGCGCTAAATATAATGCGCAGGCGGGGCAGGGAGACCGCGATATCTATAAGGGACTGACCTTCTGGAGCCCGAATGTCAACATCTTCCGTGACCCGCGCTGGGGCCGCGGCCAGGAAACCTTCGGGGAGGACCCCTTTCTTACGGCGCGCCTGGGCGTCGCCTTTATTGGGGCCCTGCAGGGAGACGGGGAATATATGAAGGCGGCCGCCTGCGCCAAGCATTTCGCCGTTCATTCCGGGCCGGAGGCCATCCGTCATGAGTTTAACGCCACGGCGGATGCGCATGATTTGTGGGACACCTACCTGCCCGCCTTTGAGGCCTGCGTGACCGAGGCGGGGGTGGAGGCGGTGATGGGCGCCTATAACCGCACCAACGGCGAGCCCTGCTGCGCGCACAGCGTTTTGATGGAGGAAATCCTGCGCGGAAAATGGGGATTTAGGGGTCACTTCGTCTCCGACTGCTGGGCGATACGGGATTTCCATACCCGCCACCATGTGACCGACACGGTCACCGAGTCGGCGGCGCTCGCGCTCAAAAAGGGATGCGATGTCAACTGCGGCAACACCTATATCCACATGCTTTCCGCCGCCGAGGAGGGGCTGGTCAGCGAGGAGGAAATCCGCCGGGCGGCGGTGCATCTCTTCACCACCCGCATGAAGCTCGGTCTGTTTGACAGCGACTGCCCGTTTGACAGCATCTCCTATCTGGAAAACGACTCCCCGGCGCACAATGCCGCTTCGCTGCGCATGAGCCAGAAATCGCTTGTCCTGCTGAAAAACAACGGGATACTGCCGCTTTCCGGCGTTAAAACGCTCGGCGTCATCGGCCCGAATGCCGACAGCAGAAATGTTCTGCGCGGCAACTACTTCGGCACCGCTTCGCAGTATGTCACGAATCTCGAGGGCATCCGGGCCCGCGCGGGAGAGGATATCCGCATTCTCTATTCGGAGGGCTGCCACCTTTATAAGGACCGCTGCGAGGACCTTGCCCTGCCGCAAGACCGGCTGAGCGAGGCGGTTTCGGTGGCGGAGCATTCCGATGCGGTGGTCCTCGTTCTGGGGCTCGATGCCACCATTGAGGGCGAGGAGGGGGATACCGGCAATTCATTTGCCGGCGGCGACAAAAAGGACCTGCACTTCCCCGAGCCGCAGGAGCGGCTGCTGCAGGCGGTCTGCGAAACAGGCAAGCCGGTCATCCTCGTTGTTAACACCGGCAGCGCGATGGATCTGCGGTATGCCGATACCCACTGCGCGGCCATTATACAGGCCTGGTACAGCGGCGCTCACGGCGGAACGGCGCTCGCCGGGCTGCTCTTTGGAGACTTCTCTCCGAGCGGCCGCCTGCCGGTGACCTTCTACCAGTCCGAGGAGCAGCTGCCTGATTTTCTGGATTATTCGATGGAAAACCGCACCTACCGGTATTTTAAGGGGGAGCCCCTCTATCCCTTCGGCTTCGGCCTCTCCTATGCGCAGTTTGACTACAGTGGCCTGACCCTGTCGGCAGATACCCTGCATCCCGGGGAGGGGATGCGGCTGTCGGTCACCGTTCAGAATACCGGCTCCGTTTTGGCGGATGAGGTGGCGGAAGTCTACATCCGCGCTGAGGATGCCGGCGTCCCCGTCCCCTGCCGGAGCCTGTGCGGCTTTTGCCGGGTAACGCTGGCGCCCGGTGAGAAGAAGGAGGTCAGCATTTCTGTCCCCGCCGCCGCCTTCTCGATCGTTTTGCCGAATGGAGAGCGGGTTATCCGTCCCGGCAGCTTCACCCTTTTTGTGGGAGGCAGCCAGCCGGACGGCCGTAGCATCGCCCTGACCGGGAAAAAACCGCTGGAAGTTACCGTTCGGGTGGTTAAGTAGCCGAAGAGCCCAAAGGGGCCTGCCGCAGAAAAAACAAAAATCCGGCCGGAAGCTTCTCTGAGCCGGCTTTAAAAAGACAGCTTTTGAGCGGGACCGTCCCGCAGGATGCAAAGAGGACCAGGTGCTTTAAAAGGCCGAAGATCTTCTGCATTCTGCGGGACGGCTTTTTTTCTTCCCCGAAAGAACCGGCAGGAATGGCACCGCATAAAATGAAAGGGGAAACCCGAAGAAAGGAATGGTCATCGAAATGAACACATGGAGCATTCCGCTGACCTCCATTACCTATGCGATTAAGGCGCAGAATGCGCTGCGTGCGCGGGGAATCCGCGCGCAGATCGGGCGGGATGAGCGCTACCGCAGCGGGAAGAGCTGCGGCTATTCGCTGAATCTTGCCCCCAATGTCAACCGCATGCAGGTGATGGAGATTCTGCAGCGCGAGAATATCAAGCTGGCTTCGCTTGCGGATGATCTGCCGCAGCGCGGCCCATATAGCCGGTAGCCGTTCATTCAGGACAGCTCATAGGCGCTCGGAAACAGGCTGCAATGTAAAAAGGAATGATGGTAAAATGGTGTATTTTGATAATGCGGCCACCTCCTTTCCGAAGCCCCGTATGACCGTGGAAGCGGCAAACGTCGCTTTCACCCGCTATGGGGCCAATCCGGGAAGAGGCGGGCACAAAATGGCGCTGGAAACAGCGCAAATGGTCTATCGCGCGCGCGAGCAGCTCGCACAGCTGCTGGGGATACAGGCGCCGGAAAGGGTGGTTTTTACCCTCAACTGCACCCAGGCGGCCAATCAGGCCATCAAGGGAGCAGTGCGGGAGGGGGATCATGTCATCATCTCCAGCATGGAGCACAACTCGGTCCGCCGGCCGGTGGAGGCGCTGCAGCGGGCAGGAATCTGCCGGTATGACATCGCCCGTGTGGAAATTGACAGCCCGGAAAAAACGGTGGAAAACTTTCGCGCGCTCATTCGCCCGAATACCCGGCTTATCTGCTGCGTACATGGCTCCAACGTTTTCGGCACGGTTCAGCCGGTGGAAAAAATCTGTGCGCTCGCGCACGAAAACGGCGCGCTCTTTCTGCTCGATGCCGCGCAGACGGCAGGGGTGCTGCCGATAGACTGCCGGCAGCTGCCGGCAGATTTCATCTGCCTAGCCTGCCACAAGGGGCTGTATGCGCCGACGGCGCTCGGCGCTCTGCTCGTGGGAGGAGATACCGAGCTGCAAACGCTTCTGGAGGGCGGCTCGGGGAGCCTTTCGCTGGAGCCGGATATGCCCCCCTTCCTTCCGGACCGGCTGGAGGCGGGAACGGTGAACACCACCGGGATTGCCGGGCTTACCGGCGGACTGCGCTTTGTCCGGCAGCACACCGTCCCGCGCATCTACCGGGAGGAGATGGGGCTGCTGGAGCGGCTGCATAAAGGCCTTTCCGGGATAAAGGGGGTCGTGCTTTATAACCACCCCCGGCTGCCAGTGCTCTCCTTCGGCATTGAGGGAATGAGCGGGGAAGCGGCGGCCGGACGGCTGGGGGAGCTGGGATATGCACTGCGCGGGGGCTTTCACTGCAGCCCGCTGGCGCATGAAACGATGGGAACCCTTGAAACCGGGACAGCACGCATCGGCATCGGCGCTTTCAATACAGCCATGCAGGCGGATGGGCTGCTGCGCGCCGTTCGCCAGGTGGTCAAGGAGAGCTGAGCAAAGGGTCTGTTGCAAAATGCCCGCATTTTGCAACAGACCCTTCTGAAAAACGGCTTTTGACTCCACTGGAGTCAAATTTCGCCCGCAGTTCGCGGGCGAAACCGCCCTTTTTCCCGTTTCTACAAACCGGAAAATATTTTCAGTGTGGCCTTTTCCTGTCCCTTTTGTGCAACAAAAATCCATGCCCAGGAGACGCATTCAGCTTGCCGGGCGGTATCCGCAGGACTATACTGAAAAAATGAAAAGATGGGGGAAAGGCATGAAAAGAAAGTATCTGGACATGCGGGGATGGAGGCGGGTGGAGAAGCGGCGGGAGAAAATTATGCGCATGGAAAATGCGGCCTTTTGCGGCTATGCCGCCGCTATCTGGAGAGACAAGGTGAAAGGCCCGTTTGTGAAGAGCATTTTCGGGCATCAGCTGGCGCTGGCTGATGCCGGGTATCTCTGGGTACAGCTGCCGGACGGGAAAAACTGGGCGCTCACGGTGATGTATAACGAGCGGCGGGAGGTGATCCAGTTTTATTTTGATATTACGCGGCAAAACACCGTTCCCGGGGATGGGCGCCCCTGCTTTGACGACCTGTATCTGGATGTGGTCTTCCTTCCGGATGGAAGCAGCCTTCTGCTCGATGAGGACGAGCTGGACGGTGCGCTGCAGCAGGGAGAAATCAGTAAGGAGCAGGCCGCCATGGCCCGGCAGCAGGCGCAGGTGATTTTGCAGAAGGGAGAGATGCGGGAGCTGATGGAGCTTTCCCGCCGTCTTCTGGAGCATTTCGAACCATAAATTTTTAGCGGCGGTATCTTTGCCGGCTTACACTGGCAGTGAAATTTTTTAATTTGCAGAAGGCTTTCGGCCGGCAAAAGCGTTGCAAAGGAGCAGATAGTCTGATAAAATAAATGGATAGACCGGATATTCCGGGGCGCCTGTCTGGCGGCTCCGGGAAAACAGGGGCAGACCGGACGGCTTACCGAGAAAGGAAGGTCATCTATGCTCAGCGAGGCTAATATCACGCTGCAGGATTCTCTCAGCAATATATGGACAACCATTAAAACCATCTCTCCCGGTGATGGGATTGATATTCTGATGGTTGCCGTGGTGTTTTATTATGTCATCAAGCTGGTGCGCGATACCCGGGCCAGCCAGCTGGTCAAGGGTATTCTGCTGCTGCTGTTCGTCTACCTGATTACCGATATGCTGCAGTTTAAGGTCATGGGCTTTTTCATGAAGACGATACTGACGGTGAGCGCCACGGCGCTGATCGTCGTTTTCCAGCCGGAACTGCGGCGCGCGCTTGAGCGGATGGGACGCACCCGCCTGCCCTCCGGACTCTTTTCGGGAATGCAGAACGAGGAGCAGCTGGAGGCGGTGCGCAGCATGATTGACGAGGTATGTGAGGCAAGCGAATCGCTCTCCCGCCACAAGACCGGCGCGCTGATGGTCTTTGAGATGCAGACGCGCCTCGGAGAGATTATCAAGACCGGCACGCTCATTGACTGCAAGCCGGTCGCCGAGCTTATCGGCAACATCTTCTTCCCCAATGCCCCGCTGCACGACGGGGCGATGATCATCCGGGATGCGCGGCTGCACGCGGCGGGCTGCTTTCTGCCGCTGACCGAAAACAACGAGCTCTCCAAGGAGCTGGGAACGCGCCACCGCGCCTCTTTGGGGATGAGCGAAAATTCGGATGCGATTGTGGTGGTCATTTCGGAGGAGACGGGTACCATTTCGATAGCGCGAAACGGCGTGCTCACCCGCGACTATACCCCGCAGACGCTCGGCGACTACCTGCGCGCCGAGCTGCTTCCGGAGGAGGCCCCGCGCGGGAAGGAACGCCGCCTGAAGCTGAAAAAGGCCAAAAGCTGAGCCGGTTAAACGCCTGATTGACTGTTTGCTGCCGCCCTTCCCGCAGCGGGAGGGCACGGTTCCCGGAAAGGAGCGCTTATGAAACCTAAAAAATTTTTTCAGCGCCTGCTGCACTATAACCTTTTTCTCAAGCTGATTTCGCTGGTGGTTGCCTTTTTTATCTGGGTGGTGGTGGCGACGGCCGTTGATACCAGCTTCCGGAGGGAGATTGCTGAGGTGCCGATAGACATCAATCTGCAGTCGAACACCCTTTCCCGGCTGGGAATGAGTATTATCAGCCTGGAGCCGGAAACGGTGCGCGTGCGCATTAACGGAACGCGCTATGTGGTAGGCGCGCTTGAGTCGGGAAATATCCGCATAGAGCCGGACCTTTCCGCAGTTAATACGACGGGCACGCAGACGCTGCCGCTGCGCTGGGTGGATGAGAGCGGCGGGGAATACACGGTTGAGCAGATAACCCCGTCGAGCGCATCGGTGCGCATCGACCGGATGGATCAGAAAAGCGTTGACATTACCGCCAGCGTCACCGGCGTCAGCCTGCCGGAGGGGTATATCAAGGAGGACGAGATTATTACTCCCGAGCGGGTGACCCTCACCGGCCCTATTGGCGATCTCAATAAGGTGCAGCGCGCGATGGTCAATATTGATATGAACAAATCGATGACCGCAACCGAATCGGTCACCGGTGAGATTGTTCTGATGGATGCAAACGGCAACCTGGTGGAGAGCAGCCATATCCACAAGGACTATGATACCGCCGAGGTCACCGTTTCGGTGCTCAAGGTCAAGGAGGTGCCGCTGGTGATTGATTTCATCAACCGGCCCTATGGCTTCCCGCTTGACCAGCTGCGCTACACGCTTGACCGCTCTAAAATTAATATTGCCGGCCCGCAGACGCTGGTGGACAGCTACGATGAGGTGCTGCTCGGCTATATCGATTTTAAACAGCTTGACCTTTCCGCCAGAAGGATTTTCGATGTGCAGCTGCCGAGTGGGTTTGATAATATCGACAACATTCAGTCGGTCTCTGTCTCGTTTGATATGGAGGGCTACGTTTCGCAGGAGTTTAATCTCGACAGGATACGCATTCTGAACCCTCCCGCCAACTATGAGGTAACCATCCCCGGCAGCCAGCAGATGCGGGTGCGGATGGTAGGACCCGCGGAGACGCTCGAATCGATGACGCCGGAGGACATTATTGCCGAGGTGGACCTTTCGGAGCGCGAGGTGGTCACCGGGCAGCTCAAGTGGCCGGTCACTATTTATGCGCCGGGCAAGGGCGCCGTTTGGGCGGTGGGCGACTATGTGACAACGGTAAGCATTGCAGAGAAAACGGCGGAAAGCTGAGCGCAGCGGTTATCCGGAAAATCGTATGGGAGGCAGGGCCGCTCATACGATTTTCTGATTTTAAAAGGAAGGGAGCAGCGATAAGAGATGGTGCTTGTTTCCGGAATCAGCCTGCCCTTTGAGCAGCCGGAAGAGGAGGCAATTAAAAAGGCGCGCGCCCTTCTCGGCCTGCGGGATGGGGAGGCGTTTATCTATCGGCGTTCACTCGATGCGCGCAAAAGGCAGGATATCCGCTATCAGTATACAGTAGGCTTTCCTGCCGGCGAAAAAGCCGAGAGGGCGGCCGCCAAAAAGAGAGACAGCCGCATCCGGCTGTATGAGGAGCCGAAGCTCACGCTGCCGCAGGGGGAAGCGCCGCTCGAAAGCCGGCCGGTGGTGGCCGGCTTTGGCCCGGCGGGCATCTTCTGCGCGCTGCTGCTCGCGCGCGGCGGCTACAGGCCGATTGTTCTCGAGCGGGGCGGGCCGGTAGAGGAGCGGGTGGCCGCAGTAAACCGTTTTTTTGCGACAGGCAGGCTGGATATGCGCAGTAACGTTCAGTTCGGCGAGGGCGGCGCCGGCACCTTTTCCGATGGAAAGCTGACCACCCGCATCGGTGACCCGCGCTGCATGTGGGTGCTGCGCGCCCTGGCCGGTTTTGGCGCGCCGCCGGAAATCCTGCAGCGCGCGAAGCCGCACATCGGCACCGACCGGCTGCGTGCGGTGGTGAAAAACATCCGGGAGGAGATTGTGCGCTGCGGAGGCGAGGTGCGCTTTTATACGCAGCTTACCGGCCTGCGCCTTCGGCAGGGGGAGCTGCACGGCATTTTAACCGGGCAGGGGGAGCTGCCCGCGCAGGCGCTGGTGCTCGCCCTCGGCCACAGCGCGCGCGACAGTTTTCTGATGCTGCAGGAAAGCGGGGCGCAGATGGAGCCGAAGCCCTTTTCGGTCGGCCTGCGCATCGAGCACCTGCGCGAAAGGGTGGAGGAGGCGCTCTATGGTGCCTATGCCGGGCACCCGAAGCTTCCGCCGGGAGAATATCAGCTTTCGCTACGGCGGGGGGATCGCGGGGTCTACACCTTCTGCATGTGTCCGGGCGGGGTGGTGGTCCCCGCCGCCTCGGAGCAGGAAGGACTGGTGGTCAACGGAATGAGCGAATATGCGCGAAACGGCATCAACTCAAACAGCGCTCTCTGCTGCTCGGTGACACCTGAGGACTTCGGACAGGATCCGCTGGACGGGGTTCGCTTTCAGCAGGCTTTGGAGCGTGCCGCCTTTTCGCTCGGCGGCGGCGGGTTTTATGCGCCCATTCAAACGGTGGGGCGCTTTCTGCAGGGAAAGCCGGGCGCGCAGCTGGGGCGGGTGCAGCCGAGCTATTCCATCGGTGTGCGGGAGGCGGACCTTTCGACTCTCTATCCGCCCTTTGTGCAGCAGATGCTGCGCGACGGGCTGCGCGCCTTCGGACAGCGGCAGCCGGGCTTTGACTCTTCGGATGCGGTGCTCACGGCGGTGGAGAGCCGTACCTCCTCTCCGGTGCGCCTGCGGCGGGGAGAGGACTTTCAGTCGAACCTGCGCGGCGTCTATCCCTGCGGGGAGGGCGCGGGCTATGCGGGCGGCATTCTCTCGGCGGCAGTGGACGGGATACGGGTTGCCGAAGCGGTGATGGCGCGCTTTTCGCCGCCCGGCTGAGCCGCGCCTTGAGGCGGCCGGGCTTGCAACCGGCCTGCAGGCATGGTAGAATAGCTGCAAGCAGCTATTCTACACAGATTTATCTGGCCGCCCTACGGGCATGGCCAATTCTGCCATCACCGCTTCGCGGTTCTGGCAGAACAGCTGCAAGCAGCTATTCTACACAGATTTATCTGGCCGCCCTGTGGGCATGGCCAATTCTGCCATCACCGCTTCGCGGTTCTGGCAGGATATAGAAGCTGAAAATGCGGTACGGAACGAAGGAAGGCTTCCGGCCGGAAATGGAGGAGAGAAAATGCCGCTCAAGCGTTGGGTCGGGCCCCAGATAGCGGGGGATGCTGCAGCCCTGGCAGCCGCCTGCGGCTGCGGGGAGCTGACGGCGCGGATTCTCTGCGCGCGCGGCATAACGGCTGCTGAGAAGGCGAAAAGCTTTCTGCAGCCCGGGGAAGAGCTGCACGATCCGTTCATGATGGCGGATATGGATAAAGCCGTTTTTGCCATTGAACAGGCGATGGATGCCGGCCGGCTGATTGTGATTTATGGCGATTATGACTGCGACGGCATCACTTCGACCGTTCTTCTCTACCGGTATCTGGAGGAGCGGGGGGCGCAGGTCGCCTACTATATCCCCGACCGCGAGGAGGAGGGGTATGGCCTTAACCGGGAGGCCTGCCATACGCTCTATGAAAACGGGGCCGGACTGGTCATAACGGTGGATAACGGGGTGACCGCCTTTGAGGAAATCGCCTATTTAAAGCAGCTGGGCATTCCGGCGGTGGTGACCGACCACCACCAGCCGCAGGAAATGTTGCCGGATGCGCTGGCCGTCATCAATCCGCACAGGGAGGGATGCCCCTATCCCTTCAAGGAGCTGTCGGGGGTAGGGGTCACCTTCAAGCTGGTCTGCGCGCTGGAGGGGGACAGCGAAGGGGGAGACACCCTGGCCCGGTGGGCGGATCTTGTCTGCATTGGCACAATTGCGGATGTGGTGAGCCTGACGGGGGAAAACCGGGCGATTGCGGCGGCGGGGCTGAGAATGCTTTCCGAGAGCGAAAATCCGGGTATTCTGGCGCTGCTGGCTGCGGCGGGGCTTTCGGGAAAGCCGCTGCAGGCGCAGAGCGTCTCCTTCGGGCTGGCCCCCCGCCTAAACGCCGCCTCGCGCATGGGCTGCTGCGAAAAGTCGGTCAATCTGATGCTGTGCGACGATCCGGCGGAAGCGGCCCGGCTTGCCGCCGAGATTGACGGGGCGAATACCCGGCGCAAGGCGTTGGAAAACGAGATACTCGCCGCTATCCGGATGCAGCTGGCGGAAAACCCGGCGCTGCTGCAGGACCGGGTGCTGCTCCTCTGGGGCGAGGGATGGCACCGCGGGGTCATCGGCATTGCGGCGGCCCGGCTGGTGGAGCGCTATGGTAAGCCCGTTCTCCTCTTCGGGACCGAAGGGGGAAAGGCGCAGGGGAGCGCGCGCAGCATACCCGGCTTTTCCATCATCGAGGCGCTGCGCTCGGCGGGGGAGCTGATGGAAAAGCTGGGCGGTCATCCGATGGCGGCCGGCATGACCCTGCGGGAGGAGCTTCTTCCCGAGCTGCGCCGCCGGCTGAATGCGTTTGCGCAGGAACGCTATCCGGATATGCCGGTGCCCTGCCTGCGGCTGGATGCGGTGCTTTCCCCGCAGGAATTGGATATCCGGCAGATTGGGGAGCTGGAGCGGCTTGAGCCGTTCGGCGCGGATAACGAGCCTCCCATTTTGCTGCTGCCGAGCGTCAGGCTCACCGGCATAGAGGCCATCGGCGGCGGGAAGCATCTGCGCATCCGCTTTCTGTTTGGCGGGAGAAGCTATGCGGCGGTCTGGTTTAACCGCACGCCGGTTCACTTCCCCTATGCGGCCGGGGAGCTGCTGGACCTGGCGGCCAATATCGCGCTCGAGGAATATGCAGGGCAGCAGCGCCTTTCGATTAAAGTGCGAGATGCGCGCCCGCATGCCTTTGAGCAGGAGGCATATTTTTCCGATCTTTCCTGCTGCCTGCGCCTGCAGCGGGGGGAAAAACTCAGCCCCGGAGAGGCGTGGCGGATGATTCCGCAGCGCGAACAGCTGGCGCAGCTTTACCGGGCTATTCGCTCAGGCGGACCGCTGCCCGATGAGGCGGAAGAGGTTTTTCTTCATTTTTATGGCAGCGGCTTTGGCTTTGCGCAGACGCAGGCGGCCCTTTCGGCGCTGAGCGAGGCAGGGCTTGTCGGCAGCCGGGAGGGGCTGCTGCAGGTGCTCCCCGCACAGGGCAAGGCAGATTTGGAGAAGACAAGGGCGATAGGGATCCTGCGCAGGCTGGCGAAAGAGGAGCGGTGTTTGGCACAGCCATCCGGAAAGGAATGAAAATCGGTTTATGACCAACACGTTTGAGGAGCTGAAAAGCTATATAGAGCAGCAGGGACGCGGCTATGATTTAAAGATGATTACCGAGGCCTACCGGGTGGCTGAGCAGGCCCATGGCGAGCAGAAGCGCGCCTCCGGGGAGCCCTATATCGTGCATCCGCTGAATGTTGCGCAGATTGTCGTCTCGCTCGGTATGGATTCGGAGAGCGTAGAGGCGGCGCTGCTGCACGATGTGGTGGAGGATACCGAGCTTTCGCTCGAGGATATCCGCCGCCGGTTCGGCAGGCCGGTGTCTGTGATGGTGGATGGGGTCACCAAGCTGCGCAAAATCCCCTTCTCCTCCCGGGAGGAGCAGCAGGCGGAGAATGTGCGCAAAATGCTGCTGGCCATGGCCAAGGATGTGCGGGTAATCATCATCAAGCTCGCCGACCGGCTGCATAACCTGCGCACCCTGGACTATAAAAAGGAGCAGAGCCGGCGGGACAAGGCGCTTGAGACGATGGAGGTCTATGCCCCGATTGCCAACCGCCTGGGCATCACTCAGATTAAGGAGGAGCTCGAGGACCTTGCCCTCAAGTTTCTGGACCCGGTCGGCTATGCCGAAATTGAGCGGATGCTGGACTTCAACCGCGAGGCGCGCGAGGCCTTTCTGCAGAAGGTGGTGGAGAAGCTGCAGGCCCGGCTGGCGGCCGGGCACCCACATATTCAGATTTATGGAAGGGTTAAAAGCCTTTACGGCATCTACCGCAAGGTTTATATGCAGGGCCGAAGTTTTGAGGAGATTTATGATATCTATGCGGTGCGCACCGTGGTGGATACGGTGGAGGAATGCTACAACATTTTGGGGATTATTCATGATATCTTTACCCCCCTCCCCGGGCGCTTCAAGGATTATATCTCCACCCCGAAGCAGAACCTCTACCAGTCGCTGCATACAACGGTGATTGATAAGGAGGGCATCCCCTTCGAGGTGCAGATACGCACCTGGGATATGCACTATACCGCCGAATATGGCATTGCGGCGCACTGGAAATATAAAGAGGGCATTCAGGGACACGATAAGCTGGAGGAGCGCCTCTCCTGGATACGGCAGCTGCTCGAAAACCAGAAGGATTCGGAGGAGGCCAGGGAGATTGTCTCCTCTATTAAGACCGACCTTGCGCCGGAGGAGGTCTTCGTCTTCACCCCGAAGGGGGATGTCATCTCCCTCCCCTCCGGGTCTACGGTGATTGATTTTGCCTATGCGATTCACAGCGCCGTCGGCAATCGGATGACCGGCGCCAAGGTGGACGGACGCATCGTTTCGCTGGATACCCCGGTGCAGACGGGCAATATTGTGGAGATTCTCACCACCAATGCGCCGGGGCACGGCCCCTCCCGCGACTGGCTGTCGATTGTGCGCACCACCCAGGCGCGCAACAAAATCCGCCAGTGGTTTAAAAAGGAGCGCAAGGAGGAGAACACCGCCCAGGGCAAGGCGGAGATTGAAAAGGAGTTTCGCCGAAACTATATCACCCTCCCCGAGGAGCAGATGCAGGAGTTTCTTGCGCACATTGCTCAGCGGCAGCGCTGCCGGTCGGTGGAGGAGCTTTATGCGGCTATCGGTTATGGCGGTATTTCCATCTCCCGGATTATGCCGCGAATCAAAGAGGAATATAACAGGACCTACCGCGCCGGGGAGGAGCAGCGCCTGGAGGCGCTCATGAGCCTCAAGCCCAAAAAGGAGCGCAAGGTCACAAGCGGCGTCATCGTCGAGGAGCTTGACGGCTGTCTGGTGAAGTATGCCCGCTGCTGCAATCCCCTGCCGGGGGATGAGATTATCGGCTTCATCACCCGGGGCTATGGCGTTTCCATTCATAAGACCGACTGTGTGAACGTGCGCAATGCGATGAGCGACCCCAACCAGGCGGAGCGCTGGGTAAAGGCGCGCTGGGCCTCGGTCGTCAAGGAGCGGTTTAAAACCACGATCGATATCTATGCCGATGACCGGGAGAGCCTGCTGGCAGATATCAGCATTGCGCTGGCGAACATGCACATTCAGATTCATGCGCTCAATGCCAAGGAGCTCAAAGACCACCATACCGGCATTCAGATTACCTTTGAAACGGCCGATCTTGAGCAGCTGAATCTGGTGCTCTCCGGCCTGCGGCAGATTGCGGGTGTTCTCTCGGTGCAGCGGGCGGTGCAGTAAAAAGAAAAGGGGAAGGGAAAAACGCCCGCGTTTTTTTACATTTTCCCAAAAGAACGGCTTTCGCAGCCCTGAAATGCGGTTTTTCCCCGGAAAAAGCCCCTTTGGCCGGAGAAAAGCGGGCTTTGCCGCCCCTGCAGACGGGCTTTCATGTTACAGGCCGCTTAGGACAAGGAGGAGAGGACAGATGAAAGCGCTTTTGCAGCGGGTGCTCAGTGCCCGGGTGGAGGTGGAGGGAGAAACGATTGCCTGCATTGGAAAAGGGCTGCTGATTTTTCTGGGCGTCACTGAGGGAGATGGGGAGAGGGAGTGCGATATCCTCTGCGACAAGGCGGCGGCGCTGCGCATTTTTGAGGATGAAAACGGCAAGATGAACCGTTCGCTCTGCGATGAAAACGGGGAGGCGCTCATCGTTTCCCAGTTCACTCTGGCGGCCGACTGCAAAAAGGGCCGCCGTCCCTCCTTTGTTGCCGCAGCGCGCCCGGAGCAGGCGATTCCCCTCTATGAGCATTTCATCTGCCGCATGCAGGAGACCGAGGGGGTAAAGGCGGCCGCCTCCGGCCGTTTCGGCGCGGATATGAAGGTCACTCTCTGCAACGACGGGCCGGTCACCATCTGGCTGGATACCGATCTGCTGTAGTGCAGGATAAGCTGCCGCTTCCGGCTTTTCGCCGGATGAAATCCGCAGATTGGAAAGGATTATTTTTTAAAGAAAGGAAGGGAGCGGAAGAAGTGCTGCAGATAGAAATGCTGGCGGTGGGGCCGCTTGAGGAAAACACCTATTTGCTGATGGGGGAGGAAGGCTGCATCCTCATCGACCCCGGGGAGGAGGCGGAGCGCATCAGCTCCCGGATAGAAGAGCTCGGGAAAAAGCCGGCCCTCATTCTGCTCACCCACGGGCACTTTGACCATATCGGGGCGGCAAACGCGCTGCGCGCGCGATATGGCTGTCCGATTGCCATTGGGGAGAGGGATGCCGAGATGCTGGCAGACCCCCAAAAATCGCTGGCAGGGGCGGCGAACAGGGAGAAATACTGTTTTTCTGCCGACCGGCTGCTGCAGGAGGGGGATACCCTCGAGGCGGCAGGGCTGAAGGTTTCCATATTGGAAACGCCGGGGCATACCCGGGGCTCGCTCAGCTATCTTTGTGAAGGGTGCCTGTTTAGCGGCGATGTGCTCTTTTTTGGCAGCGCCGGACGAACCGACCTTTACGGCGGCGATTATCCGGAGCTGCTGGAAACGTTGCGCGCGCTCATGCTGCTGCCGGAGGATACGGCAGTCTACCCCGGACATGGCGCATCCACCTCTATCGGGCGGGAAAAAAGGAGCAACCCGGTCGTTCAGGCGGCGGAGGACTATGACAGTTTATATTGACGGGCATCCCTTTCACTATGAAATGCAGGCGCTGGCCATGCTCTTCAGCCGCGGGCAGAAGGTGCGGCTTTCGCACGAGCTGCCCCCGCAGCCGGAGGGGGACGCGCTCTATACCGGCCTTTTAGAGGAAGAGGAGCGGCAGCGCATCATCGTGCGCGCCTGGATAGGCGGCCGCTATACCGAGCGCAGCGAGAGCCTTTTAGAGCAGGACCCGGCTGCGGAGCGGAAGATGGGGAAGCTCTGCTATCAGGCGCTTTGCGAGCTCACCGGCCTTTCGCCCGCCTGGGGAATTTTAACCGGCGTGCGTCCGGTAAAGCTGGTGCGCGCCCTGCTGGAAAAGGGGGCAGATGATAACGAGCTGCATCGCTATTTCTGTGAAGAGTGTCTCGTCAGCGAGGAGAAGCTGCGCCTCTGCTGCGAGACGGCCGCCGTGCAGCGTCCGCTCATTGAGGATGGCGATCCGCAGGATATCTCGCTCTATGTCTCCATTCCCTTCTGTCCCTCCCGCTGCCGCTACTGCTCGTTTGTGTCTCACTCGATTGAGCAGGCGGGCAGGCTGATAGACCCCTATCTGCAGCTGCTGGAGAGAGAGCTGCAGACACTAGGGGAGAAGGTTCGGCGGCACCGGCTGCGCATAACGGCCGTCTATTTCGGCGGCGGTACCCCCACCATCCTTTCGGCCGGGCAGCTGGAAAGACTCTTTGAGGGGATAAAAGAGAGCTTCGAGCTTTCCTTTGTCCGGGAATATACGGTGGAGGCCGGACGGCCGGATACCATCACGGCCGAAAAGCTTGCCGTTATGCGCCGCTATGGGGTGAACCGGCTGAGCGTCAACCCGCAGTCGCTGCAGGATGCGGTGCTGGAAAAGGCCGGGAGAAGGCATACCGCGCAGCAGGCGGTGGAAAGCTATCTTCTGGCGCGGCAGTTCGGCTTTTTTACCATCAATATGGATCTCATCGCCGGCCTGGAGGGGGACAGCCCCGCCCTTTTTGAGGATACGCTGCGGCGGGTTATCCGGCTGCGGCCGGAGAATATCACCGTGCATACCCTGTCGGTCAAGCGGGCGGCGGGACTGGGCGAAAACCCCGAGGAGGTGCTGATAAGGCGCGGGGCACAGGAGATGGTGAATTTCTCCCGGCGGCTTCTCGCCGAAGCGGGCTACCGCCCCTATTATCTTTATCGGCAGAAGAATATGCTGCAGGGGCTGGAAAACACCGGCTACAGCCTGCCCGGCCATGAAAGCGGCTACAACATCCGGATTATGGATGAGAGCCAGACGATTCTCGCCGCCGGCGCGGGCGGCGTTACCAAGCTGGTGGGCGGCGGAAAAATTGTACGGATATTTAACTACAAATACCCATATGAATATATCAGCCGGTTCGAACAGCTGCAGGAGAGGCAGCGGGGGATTGATGACTTTTTTGGCGGCTGAGCCTTTTTTGAACGGCATCTCCTGAAGCGGAGATTAGGCAGATTTAAATATTTTTTACCGGGCCGCCACAAAAAATTCATGAATGGACGGCGCAGTTGGTTGAAATGGCGGGGAATGGGTGCTATAATGAGCTTGCAGCAGAAAATGAAACAATTGTTACTGCTGCAGAATAAAGAAACCGTGCATGAAAAAATGAAGGGCAGGAATCCGGAGAAAGGAAGGGTTAGAGAATGGGAACGCTGGATGATATCATCAGCAAAGCGAAGGACATGGCGAACGATCTGGGCCAGAAGGCCAACGATGTGGTAGAGGTTTCCAAGCTGCGGCTTTCGGTTGTCTCCCTGGGCAGCGATATTGATAAGGTATATCAGAAGCTCGGGCTGATGATTTATGAGATGGTCAAGGCGGGAACCGCCAACCAGGAGCTGGTCAATGGCTGCGTAGCCGAGATCGATGCGCTCAAGGTCAAGCTGGAGGAGGCCACCCAGAAGATTGACGAGCTGAAGAATGTGCGCCGGTGCGACAGCTGCGGCAACGCCGTAGATATCACCGCCCAGTTCTGCCCGATGTGCGGCAGCCTGCTGCACAAGCCGGAGGCAGAATACCGGGTAGTGGAGGAAGAGGAGACCACCGCCTGCGAGGATGACAAAGAGGCGGCAGAGGCTCCGGAAAAAGCAGCTGAGCAGCCCCCTGAGGAAGCCGCAGAGGAGCCGAAGGAGTAGCCCTCTTTGCCGAATGCTATCTCGCCGGAATAAAAAATCAGACAGTCGGACAGGAAGCGAAAAAGACCCCCTTCCTGTCCGACTGTCTTTTTGTTTTCCGGTCCTTTGTGCGGCCGGGAGCATAGGCAGAAAAGGCCCTTTTGCGGGTTCACCGAAGGAAAAGGCAATTTAATGGATAATGGAGGAGAGGGCGTGGGCAGACAGAAAAAGCAGAGCTTTTTGCAGGGGGCCGCGATTTTGGGGGCGGCGGCGCTGCTGGTGAAGCTCATCGGGGCGATGTTTAAAATACCGCTGATGAACCTGATAGGCGGAGTGGGAATGGGGGACTTCACCATTGCCTATGACATCTTTCGCCCTTTCAGCGCGCTGGCGGTGGCGGGGCTGCCGGTCGCGGTATCCAAGCTGGTCAGCGAGAGCGCCGCGACCGGCAGGCTGCGGGATGTGCGGCGGATTCTGCGGCTTTCAATGGCGCTGTTTTTTGCAGGAGGGCTGCTGGCAAGCGCATGTATGTTCTTCGGAGCGCGCCGGTTTGCTGCGGCGCTGGGCAGCCCGGACAGCTTTCTCAGCATTGCCGCGCTCTCTCCGGCCCTTTTTTTCTGCTGTATGATGTCCGCCTACCGCGGCTACTATCAGGGGCTGAACAACATGGTGCCGACCGCCGCTTCCCAGGTTATCGAGGCGCTCTGCAAGCTGGTGGGCGGAACGGCGCTGGCCGTTTTCTTTATGCGCTTTGCCGCCCGCGGCCTGCCAGTACCCGGCAGCCCGCTTTGGCAGCTCTATGGTACCGCCGGCGGCAGGGTGCAGATAAGCGAGTTCGGCGCGGTCGGGGCGGTGCTGGGCGTCACTCTCTCTACCGCCTGCGGCGCACTTTTTCTCTTTTTGCGCCATCATTTAGGTGGCGATGGGATTTCGCGAGGGGAGCTGCAGCGCGCACCCGGGCCGGAGAGCCGGCGAAGGCTGCTCAAAAAAATGATCCGGATTGCCCTGCCGGTCTGCCTGGGGTCGCTGGCGGTGCACCTGACCAGCTTTATTGATCTGCTCTCGATTATGAACCGGCTGGAGCATGCCCTTCGTCTGGATGAAGGGGCGCTGCTTTCCTCCTACCGGGGCCTTATCCCCGAAGGGTACTCTCACGCACAGACAGCCAAATTTCTTTATGGCTGCTATTCGGGGATAGCGGTCAACATCTTTAACCTCATCCCCTCTCTGGTTGCGGCGCTGGGGGTGAGCATTCTGCCGGCGGTGGCGGGCGCGTGGGCGGCGGGCAGACGGCGGGAGGCCGGACGCAGCATCGAATCGATGCTGCGGGTAACGGCGCTGATGGTCTTCCCGGCCGGCTGCGGGCTGATGGCGCTGAGTGAGCCGGTGTGCATGCTGCTGTATGGTGCGCGCCCGCAGGAGGCGAAAATTGCCGCCATGCTGCTGCGCTCGCTCGCACTGCCGATGGTTCTGGTTTCGCTCTCAACGCCGGTGAATGCCGTACTGCAGGCGGTAGGCCGGGTGGATACGCCGGTGCGGCTGATGGTGGCCGGGGGCGCGCTCAAGCTGGGGCTTAATTTTCTGCTGGTGGGGCAGCCGCAGCTGAATATTCAGGCAGCCCCGGTGGGAACGCTTGCCTGCTATCTGCTCATCGTGCTTTGCAGCCTGCGGGTGTTGAAAAATGCAGCCGGCCTGCAGCTTTCCTATGGGAAAATTTTTTTAAAACCCCTTTTGGCCGCTTTTCTCTGCGGCCTGGCGGCGTATACCGCCTATGGCCTGCTCGGCCGGCTTTTGCAGAGCCGGTGGACAACGGTTTTGGCCATTCTCACCGGTGCCGGGTTTTATCTGGCAATCTTGCTTTTGAGCCGGACGCTGAAAAGGGAGGATATACTTATGCTGCCCAAAGGCGAAAAAATTGCAAAAATACTTGAAAAACATGGGATGATAGGTTAATATAGTACATGTCATGCAGTCGGCAAGCCAGTTTGCGCACGGAAGATAGGGGGGTCCGGGGAGGGTGGAGTTTGCATTTAAGCAGCGGTATGATATAGCGGATCTGATTGAGATTGTCCGCCTGCTGCGCGGGCCGGGCGGCTGCCCCTGGGACCGGGAGCAGAACCATCGTTCCATCCGCAAAGACCTCATCGAAGAGACCTATGAGCTTGCAGAGGCCATTGATATGGACAGCGTCCCCATGCTGCGCGAGGAGCTGGGCGACCTTCTTCTGCAGGTAGTGCTGCATGCGCAGATGGAGGCGGAAAAGGGGAGCTTCTCTTTTTCCGATGTCTGCAACGAAATCTGCCAGAAGCTGATTGTCCGCCATCCCCATGTTTTTGGAGATGTGCAGGCTGATTCGACCAGCGAGGTGCTCAAAAACTGGGATGCCATCAAGCAGCAGACAAAGGGGCAGACTACTGCTGCCGAGACGCTGCAGAGCGTTCCGCGCACCCTGCCGGCGCTGATGCGCGCCGCCAAGGTACAGCACCGGGCTGCCAAAGTGGGCTTTGGCTATCCGGATACAGCCGCTGCCTTCGCCGATCTTGCGAGCGAGGTAAAGGAGCTTGATGCCGAGCTGCAGCCGCGGGCGATAGAGGCCGCCGGGGAGGAGCTGGGGGATGTATTGTTTGCCGCCGTCAATGTTGCCCGGCATTTGGGAAAGGATCCCGAGCAGCTGCTTTGCGCCTCTACCGAAAAGTTCATAAGCCGGTTTTCCAAGGCCGAGCAGCTGGCGAAGGAGCAGGGAAAAATACTTTCTGAATGCACGGCGCAGCAGCTGGATGTATGTTGGCGCCAGGCGAAGGACAAGCTAAAGCAGGAGCAGCAAGCGGCAGAAAAAAAGGTTGATTAAGCCTGAAAGGCATATGCTTTTAAATAGGCTTCATTAAAAAGTACAAAATATATTTCGGAGGTTTTAAAATGACGAAAGCAGAGTTAGTCAATGCCATTGCGGAGAAATCCGGTTTTACCAAGAGAGACAGCGAAGCAGCCCTTAGCGCCGTACTGGACAGCATTACCGATGCACTGATTGCCGGGGAGAAGGTTTCGCTGATTGGCTTTGGAACCTTTGAAGTAAAAAGCCGCAATGCCCGCAGCGGCGTCAATCCGCGCACCAAGGAAAAGATTGAGATTGCCGCCTCCAGGCTTCCTTCCTTTAAGGCCGGCAAGGCCCTGAAGGATGCGGTTGCCAAATAAGGCAGAGATGGGAAAAAGCTGCCGCCTTTAAAAACGGACGGAATATCGGCCTTTTATGGCCTTTGGCCGGTGGTGCTCCACCGGCCCTTTTATTTTTCTCAGGGCTTTTTGCCGGGAATCAATAACCGGTGGCCAATCGCAGCCGCTGCGGCTGCTTTCATAGACTGCCGTGCGCTTTTTTCGGGTGGTACCGCGCCGGAAAGCCGGACAGAGACCCAAAGGAAACGGAGGGAAGATAAAATGCAGAGCGTAAGGATTTATGAAATGCCGGACTGCAAAATGGTGTCATCCGGGATCGGGATGTTTGGAGAAGAAAAGTTTGAGCGCTTTTCCGCCTGGCTTTCATCGCAGAAGCCGTGCCTGTTTCCGAAGGATTTTCTGTTTTTTGAGGGAACCGGCTTTCATTGGCTGTATCTGTATGAAGAGGGAATGGCTGTTCCGGAGGAATTTGCAATCATCGACTTTCCGGGCGGGCTATATGCGGCTGCTGCCGACATCGATCAGAAGACCGACAGAGGGCGGATGAGAGAAGAGATAGACGCTTTTTTACAGGAAAACGGCCTGGAGCGCGACCACTCCCGGGCGGAGCTGGGCAATATCATCACCTCCCCTGCCGCGCAAAAAATACTGGGATATGAACAGATGGACTACTATACCCCGGTAAAAGCGAAGAGGTAGGGAATGCGGGGCTATCCGTGTATTTTCCCACTCTTAAAAAGGGGCTGAGAGGGCGTCCGGTTTTTTGCCGGTATTAGCGGACAGGCCGGGTGTATAAGATAGGCGAAAAGCCTGCAGAAAGGAAGAGGAGTATGCGGTTGGATAAATATTTGAAGGTTTCGCGCCTGATTAAGCGGCGCACCGTTGCAAACGATGCCTGCGATGCGGACCGGATTCTGGTCAACGGAAAAGCGGCGCGCGCCTCCTATGCGGTCAAGGAGGGAGATATCATAGAGGTGGCGCTGGGGAGCAATCCGCTTCGGGTGCGGGTAAAAAGCGTCAGCGAATTTGCGCGCAAGGAGGAGGCCTCCTCCCTCTATGAAATCCTCAGCGATTAGCAGGACATAGTTTTTCCTCCTTCGCCATATAGATGGGATAAAGGCTGGCAGCAGCCGGACGAAGGAGGAAGGACTGTGGCGGAAGACAGGCAGAAGGCTGCCGCGGGGCAGCCGCACAATGTGATTCTGGAGGAGCGCCGTGTTCTGACGGTTTCCGGCGTTCAGGATGTGGACAGCTACGATGAGCAGTCGATTGTTGCCTTTACCGAGCTGGGAGAGCTCACCATCAAGGGGGAAGGGCTGCATATCAATAAAATCGATGTGCAGACAGGAGAGCTGAATGTTGAGGGGGAAATCTGGGAGCTCTGCTACAGCAACCTGCAGAAAAGCCAGCAGGGGCTCTTTTCCCGCCTGTTCCGTTAGGCAGGCGCGGCGATGGTGCCGGGTGTTTATCTGGCGGCGCAGACGCTGCTGTTTTTAAAATCCATTCTGCTGGGCGCATGCCTGATGCTGCTCTATGATCTGTTCCGCATTCTGCGTTTGGCGGTGAAAACGCCGGCGGCTCTGGTTCTCCTGGAGGATATTCTCTTTTTTGCAGCCTGCGCGCTGATGACGATGCTTTTTCTGATTTCAGCCAATTTTGGCGAGATTCGTTTTTTTGCTCTTCTCGGGGAGGGGCTGGGCGCGCTGCTGTATGCGCTGACCCTTTCCCGCCTGGTGATGGCCTGCTCGAAGGCGGTTATCCGCTTTGTGCGCGCCGTTTTCCGGATAGTGTTCCGGCTGTTTCTGCGGCCGGTTTATCGGATTATACATTGGTTTGCCCTCAAAATTGTGCAGTTGATGGATTTTTTCGCCGCAGGGCTGAAAAAATCTTTTCGGAAAGCGAATTACGGCTTGAAACGTAGACGTATCCTGTTGTATAATCTAATTATATCCGGGCATAAGGAACGGCGGGCAGCCCTTTTAAGCAGAAAAAGGAAAGAGGGGCGAATGGAGGATGAAGCGGAAGAAGATCAAGACGAAGCGGCGCTCGGGCAGTAGTATCGTTCGGCTGGGCGTTGTCGCGTTTGCCGTCTATTCAGCTTTCACCATTCTGCAGCTGCAGGCGGATGTACGCACCCGCCGTCAGGAGCTGAGCGATCTGCAGAGAAAATGCGAAGAGCAGCGCATCGAAAACAAAGAGCTGGAGCTGCGGCTGAGTGCCGGCGATGATGCGGATTATATTGTTCGCACTGCACGGGAGCGGTTGGACTTTGTCTATCCTTATGAAAAGGTGTTTATCAACGCCTCCGGTAGCTGAAACGGACGGTAAGAAACAAAAGTTTGAGGAGGAACTGCAAACAGTATGCAGGTTGAAGTAGGGAGTATTTTAGAGGCGAAGGTCACGGGCATCACCAAATTCGGCGCTTTTGTAAAGTTTGAAAACGATCAGACGGCGATGGTACATATTTCGGAAATCGCCCCCACCTATGTGAACGATATTGCGGACTATTTAACGGTGGGCCAGGTCGTTAAGGTGAAGGTTTTGGGCATCAATGAAGAGGGGAAGATCAGCGCTTCGATTAAGCGGACCCTTCCGCCTCCCGAGCGGCCCAACCGTCCCCCCCGTTCGGGCAGTGGCCCGCGCGAAGGGGGAGCTCCGCGTCCCGGCGGTGCACCGCGCGGCGCAGGAGGCCGGCCGGCTCCCAGCGGCAGAAGCGGCGGTCCGGGTCCGGGCAGGTCGGGGGCAGGCAGAGCGCCCGCCCGCACCAGCATGGCTTCCCAGTTTCCACCTCAGCCCGCTTCTTTTGAGGATATGCTTTCCAAGTTCATGCAGACGAGCGATGACAAGATGTCTGATATGCGCAAAACGATGAATGTCAAGCACCAGAGCCGCCGCGGCGGGAGAAAATAGCCTGCCGGTTTTTGCAGTGCGCCTTTGGAGGAACAGATCGGCTGCCCTTTGCCGGAGTTTTTCTTTTTAGGCGAACAGGCCGGGCGGCTGCAGAGGATGAATATGTTCAGGGGGGAGGGCCTGCCGCCGTCTCCCCTGTCTTTTTATGGGCGGATAGCGGACCGCCTGTTTGTTGGAGGCGGAGATGGACGAACGAAGATTTTTCAGGCCCGCCCATGCGCTGGCAGAAGATATTCGGGTCGGACGGCTGGGCGCAGAGGAGCTGACCCGCTTTTATCTGGAGCGCATCCGCCGGTATGACGGGGAGAAGGGGCTGAATACGGTTATCGAGCTTCATCCGCATGTGCTGCAGCAGGCGCGGGAGCTGGACAGGCATTCCCCCTTTGGCCTGCTTTACGGGCTGCCTGTTCTCATCAAGGACAATATTGATGTGCGCGGCCTGCATACGGCGGCGGGAAGCCTCGCCCTTGCCGGACGGGTTGCGCGGGAGGATGCCCCGGTTATCGCCGCTTTAAGGCGGCAGGGAGCGGTTATTCTGGGCAAGACCAACATGACCGAGTTCGCCAATTATATGGCGCCGGGAATGCCTGGCGGCTACAGCTCGCGCGACGGCCAGGTGAAAAGCGCCTATGGCGGGGGAAGGGATCCCGGAGGCTCCAGCTCCGGATCCGCAGTGGCCCTGTCGGCAGGCTTCTGCGCGGCTGCTGTTGGGACGGATACCTCCTTTTCGGTGGTCGCGTGCGCTGTGCAGAACGGCATAACCGGTTTAAAGCCGCCGGTGGGTGCGCTCTCCGGCAAGGGGATTCTCCCGATTGCGCACACGCTCGACAGCGCCGGCGCCCTGACCCGCGATTTTCAGGATGCGCTTCTGCTCTATGCGGGAATGGGCGGCCGCCTGCCGGAGGGGCTTTCGGCCGCGCCGGCAGAAAAGCTGCGCCTGGCGGTCAACGAGCATAACCTGCAGCTGGTTTCGCCAGAGCAGCTGCAGGGGTATCAAGCGCTCTGTGAAAGGCTTCGGGAGGCGGGGGCCTCTTTTTCGCGCATCTGTCAGCCGGCCTCTTCTTTGGGGCGGGAGATTATGCGCTATGAGTTTCGGCAGGATCTGGAGCAGGATCTGGCCGGGGGCGGGGGTCCGCAAAGCCTGGCGGAAATCATCGGGTTTTATCAGGCGCATCCGCAGTGGATGCCCTATGGCATTGGCTTTCTGCAGGCCGCGCTGGACGTTTCCTCTGGCCGGCCGGAGGAGGTGGATTATCTGAATATTCTGTCCGAGCGGGAGCGGCTGCGGGCAGAGGTTATCCGTATGCTCAGCAGATACGATGCCTGCATCATGACCGGGCCGACCAATGTGATGCATGTTGCCGGCCTGCCCTCTTTGGCGCTGCGCCTGGGGCTGGCGCAGGACCAGACGCCACAGGGAATCATCCTGTATGGGGCAGATGAGCGGCGGCTTTATGCGGCGGCGCTGACGATTGAGCGTTTTTGTGGGGGAGATGCGGCTTTTCCGCAGCTGGAACCGGTTTGCAGCGCTGCTCGGACGCAGGAACCGGAGGAGCCGGAAAAAAAGGGCCGCACAGGAGGACAGCCATGGTTGAGCTCAGAGAGATAAACAAAGATAATCTGGAGGATATTTTAGAATTAAGGGTTTCTGAGAGCCAGAGGGGATTTGTTTCCTCTGTCGCTTACTCGCTGGCGCAGGCATGGGTCTACCGGCAGACGGCTTTTCCCTTTGCGGTATATGCCGATGAGCGGCCGGTAGGGTTTGTGATGCTGGGGTATTATGAAGCGAGAAACCAGTATACACTGTGGAAATTTCTGATAGATGAGCGTTACCAGCATCAGGGATACGGAAGAAAAGCGCTGCAGCTGGCGATCGGGTATCTGACGGAAAATTTCGATACGCGCGAAATATATACCGGCGTTTCGTTGGGAAACGGGATAGCCAGGCACCTTTATCAATCCGCCGGTTTTATCGCAACCGGGCTCGTTGAGGATAATATGGAGGAGATGCGGGTTGTCTGCGAAAAACAGGCGTTGCGTGCTGAAGGCCCGCAGGAGGGAACGGAGATTCCGCAAGGACAGGGGCACTGATAAGAATAGATTGGAGAGACAGGTGTTTGGATAAGTCTTTTTCTTATTTCGGGTGGATTGCTGTCGAAAAGCGCTTAGAGGGGAAGCGCCTCCCCTCTAAGTACACCCCTCCACCCGAGAGGGGCACGCTACGGCGTTGTCTCGCCTGTCGGCTCGGTCGGCGCTGTGTGCCACTGGCACACAGCGCCCCCTCAGGAACCTCCCCCCTCGGTAAAATCTCTGCAACAATGGCTGCCCGGCCGGGAGTGCCGTTTCTCGGCACTCCGTCTCGCTTCGCTCCCGGAGATGCTCGCGGCATGCCTCCCCCTGCTCCACCAAATGTGGAAGACCCTCTCTTTGTCTCGGCCTTTGTTTGAAAAAGACCCTTTGCTATCACTCGAACCCAGTTATCCCTTTTCCATACTCGCCTGCCGTCTGCTCTGGCGGCAGGCAGTGGCTCTTTTTTCGCCCGCGCGTTGCGCGGCGAAAAGAAAGGGCATGTAGGAAATCAGGTTCTTTTTACTTTTTTAAATGCTGTTGCCCTGGGGATTCTACTGGATGACAGGACAATAAGAATCAAAAAACGGAAAGGAAATGCGGTATGCTTTTTACCCATCTGCACCTTTATCCGGTGGCAGGAGAACCGGTGGAGGATGGTTATCTTTTGACAGAGGGCGGCAGGATAGCGGCCCTCGGACCGATGGAAAAGGCCCCGGAGGGGGAACCCATCGACTGTGGGGGGCTCATTGCCTGCCCCGGCTTTATCGATGCGCACTGTCATCTGGGCATGTGGGAGGATTCGCTCGGCTTTGAGGGGGATGACGGCAACGAGGAGACTGACCCCTGCACCCCGCAGATGCGCGGGCTGGATGCGGTGAACGTTTTGGACCGCGGCTTTTCGGAGGCGCTCGAGGCGGGCGTTACAACGGTGATGACCGGGCCGGGGAGCGCCAACCCCATTGCCGGGCAGTTCTGCGCCATTAAAACCTGTGGGCGGTGTATTGACGATATGGTGGTGCGCGCTCCGGCGGCCATCAAGTTTGCCTTTGGAGAGAACCCGAAAACGGTCTATAACGATAAGTCGCAGACCCCCATCACCCGCATGGCGACGGCGGCGATTATCCGCGAGCAGCTTTATAAGGCGAAGCGCTACCTGCAGGATATCGAGCGCGCCCGGCAGGAGGAGGATGGGGAGGAGCCGGAATACGACATCAAGTGCGAGGCGCTGCTGCCGCTGCTGCGCGGGGAAATCCCGGCGCAGATGCACGCCCACCGGGCGGACGACATTTTTACCGCTATGCGCATTGCGAAGGAATTCGGCTTTCGGGCGGTCATTGTGCACGGCACCGGCGGGCACGAGGTAGCCGACCTTCTGAAGGAGAAGGGAGCGCGGATCATCACCGGGCCGGTGCTGGGCACCCGCTGCAAGCCGGAGCTGCGGGCGATGAGCTTACAGGGCCCGGGGATTCTGCAGAAAGCGGGCGTTCCGATAGCGCTTTGCACCGACCACCCGGAGGTGCCCATCGGGATGCTGGCGCTCAGCGCCGGGCTGCTCTGTGAAAACGGGCTGGACCGCAAAGCAGCGCTCGAGGCGATTACCCTGCGCGCAGCGCAGCTCTGCGAGATTGATGGGCGGGTCGGCTCGCTGCAGGCGGGCAGGGATGCGGACATCCTCTTTTTCGGGCGCGATCCGTTTTCACTGGGCGCAAAGCCGCAGGCGGTGCTGGTGGAGGGGCAGCTGGTCCATGGGGAGCTTCCCGGAATGACGAAGAGAGTTTAAAAGAAATGTGGGAAATGTTCATTGTTTTTTTATATAGCCTATGTTATAATAGAGTCAGCAAATCTGGGGATATTTTACAAAGTATGGGTTTGTGAAAGATTCGTAAAGGGGCTGTCAGAATGAACATTACCATTACATCCAGAAAAACGAGCGTAAAGGATTCGTTTCGTGAGCGTGTAGACAAGAAACTCTCCAAGCTGGATCGTTTTTTCGATGACACAGCCGAGGCAGTCGTAACGGTGACCAACGAAGGGGAGCGCGAGACGGTGGAGGTTACCGTGCGCGCAGGCGGCATGTTCTACCGGGCGGAGAAGACGACCGGGGACCGCATCGATTCCCTGGAGGCGGTGGTCGATTCTCTGGTTAAACAAATCGTTAAAAATAAAACCAAGCTCGAGCAGCGCCTGCGCGCGAGCGCATTTTCCGAGCCGGAGACCGAGCCGGTCGTTCCGGTGGAGGACTACAGCGTTGTGCGCACCAAGCGCTTCCCGGTAAAGCCGATGACGGTGGAGGAAGCGATTCTGCAGATGAACATGCTCGGTCACAGCTTCTTTATGTTCCGTGATGCGCAGATTGAGGAAATCTGCGTCGTCTATAAGCGCAAGGGCGACAGCTATGGCCTCATTGAGCCGGTTGAGGAGGAAGAGGAGTAAACGCTCTCCCTGTTTGGACAAGCCCTCTTTTGTTCAGGCCGCCGTTTTTTTCCGGCTGCCGGAGAAGTTTTTTCGATTTACTGAAAACATCCGCCTGCGGGAAGGCTTTTGCTTTCCCACAGGCGGATGTTTTTGTAAGGCAATTTTCAGAGGGACAGAGAGAGGAACTGTTTGGAAGCCCGAGGCACCTCCCTCCAGGAAAAATATTCCTAATGTGCGCTATTCTCCCTCCCGGCAATGCCGGGGGAGCTTTTCCACCTCTCCCTGCTCGGGGATTCCGAGCGCCTGCAGCAGCCTCCGGCAGGGAGATATCGCCTCCTCTTCCAGGCGGTAGTGCCCCCGCCCCTGCCGCAGGCCATAAAAGAGAACGGCGCGCAAAAGCCCGTCGAGCAGTTCGGCGTCATCAGATGAGAGCGACAGAGCCTGCACCACCGTTACTTCCTCCTCTGCTTCAAAACGGCAGAGCCCCAGGGTTTTTTCCCCGTCGCAGGCGGCATAAATCCCCGGCTCCCGCAGACAGATGCTTAACATTGCGTTCCTCTCCTTTTCAGCAGTGTTTTCGGCAGGGCTTAACAGCCGGCCGCTTCCAGCAGCTCGGCATGTACGCCTGCGCCCGCGGCAACAATCGATTCCTTTCCGTCAAAGCGCAGGGGGCTGCCGTCGGCGCGGGTGATTTTCCCGCCGGCCTCGGTAATCAGCAGCGCGCCCGCCGCATAATCCCAGGTGGAGAGCAGCTCCTCATAAAATCCGGCCATTCGCCCGCAGGCAACGGCGGCCAGATCGAGCGCCGCACTCCCGCAGCGGCGGATATCAATACACCGCTCAAATATCCGCTGCAGCTTCTGAAAGGTGGCCGCGCTCAGCTCCCGGTGGTAGGGGCTGGTCCCAACGGCAACCATGCCGTCAAGCAGTCTTTCTTTGCTGCAGGCATGAATCTGCGCGCCGTTTAAAAAGGCTCCCTTCCCGCGGATGGCATGGAAAAGCTCATCCAGATAGGGGTTATAGATAATCCCCAGCGCCGGCTCTTTGCCGCGGATGAGCGCTACGGATACGGCGGAGGCATGCAGGTCGAAAATATAGTTGCTGGTCCCATCCAGCGGGTCGATGACCCAGGTATCCTGGCTGTAGTCAAAGCTGTGCTCCGGCTGTTCCTCGGTGATTACCCGGCTCCCCGGCAGGAGGGCCGGCAGCCCTTCGCACAGCCTGCGGCTGACGGCGAGATCGGTATCGGTGACGAAATCGACCTCCCCTTTATGGTGAATCTGTCCCTCGCTTTTTATCCGGCTGCGCAGCAGCTCCCCGCAGCTGCGCACCAGCGGTTCTATCTGCCGGTACAGTTGTTCCATGATAGCTTCCTTCCTTTCTGAGAGCGGCAATTTTTTATTGCAGTCCTTCTCCTCTGCTCACTCTACCACCAATCCCGCCATTTGTAAAGCGGACCTCCCCTTTGCGCGCATCTGCAGAATGTGCTATGATAGGCTTATACAAATTTTTCCCAGGCCCTGCCCTGCGAAAAGGGAGAGGGACAGGGAATATTGGAAAGGATGAGGAACAGGGTGAAAACGCTCTATTTGGACTGCAGCATGGGTGCGGCGGGCGATATGCTGATGGGCGCGCTGCTCGAGGTATATGAGGACCGCGAAGGCTTTCTGCAGAAGATGAATGCGCTCGGGCTTCCCGGCGTTTCGCTTAAAAGCGAACCGGCGCAGAAGTGCGGTATCTGTGGGACGCATATCCGCGTAACGGTAAACGGGAGAGAAGAGGAGAGCGGGGACGGGCAGGTGCATACCCATCCCCACGAGGAGGATCATCCACATCTGCATGGACATTCCCACGAGCACGAGCATTCCCACGAGCACGAGCATTCCCATGAACATACGCATACGCACGTCCATCACCATGCGAGCTATGCGGATATCTGTTCCCGGATAGATACGCTCCCGCTTCCCGAAGCGGTACGCAGGCACGCGGCGGCCGTTTACCGGCTGATTGGGGAGGCGGAAAGCCATGCGCACGGCGCACCGGTTGAGCAGATTCATTTTCATGAGGTCGGCTCGCTGGATGCGCTGGCGGACGTTATCGGCTGCTGCTGGCTGTTTGAGCTGCTGCAGCCGGATGAGATTCTCGCCTCCCCCATCCATGTGGGGAGCGGAACCGTGCGCTGCGCGCACGGTATCCTTCCGGTGCCGGCACCCGCGACGGCGCATATTCTGCGGGGGATTCCCTGCTATGGCGGAGAGATAAAAAGCGAGCTTTGCACCCCCACCGGGGCGGCGCTGCTCCGGCACTTTGTTTCCCGCTTTGGGCCGCTGCCCGTTTTGGCTGTCGAACGGATTGGCTATGGCATGGGGACCAAGGACTTCCCGCAGGCAAACTGTGTGCGCGCGCTTTTGGGGGAAACGGAAAACGGGGAGGCCGAGCAGGTGGTTGAGCTGCGCTGCAATCTGGATGATATGACCCCCGAGGCGCTGGGCTTTGCCTGCGAAACGCTGATGCAGGCAGGTGCGCTGGATGTTTTTAACACCCCGATAGGGATGAAAAAATTCCGCAGCGCGGTGCTGCTCACCATCCTCTGCCGGCCGGAGCAGGAGGAGCAGCTCGCCCGGCTCTGCTTTTTGCACACCAGCACGCGGGGTATCCGCCGGAGCGTATGCAGCCGCCGGACACTCTCCTTCCGTTTTGAGCAGGTGCAGACCCCCTTCGGCACGCTGCCGGTTAAAATCAGCGAGGGCTATGGCGTGCGTCGGGTAAAGGCGGAATATGAGCAGGCAGCCGCCTGCGCACAGGAGCATGGCGTTTCCATTGAAGAGGTGCAGCGCGCCGCGCTCGAGGCGGTTCGCCGCTTATAGGGTAAGGTGGATGCTGGGATTTTGAGCAGAGTACCTCTTCCCACAGGGCTGCCGTGGGCTTTTGTGCCATTGCCGGAATTTTCAGCGAGAACAAAAGTCGGATAAGAAAAGACATCCCCCGCGCCTGCTTTCCGGGCGCGGGGGAAAGTTTATGGGAAAAACCGTTCAGACAGAAAGAGGCAAGCCTCGGTGAGAACAGGCCGGAAGCCTTCAAACCGGCATAGCTCTCAGTGGTTTTGAGGGAACAGATGCGCTTTAAAAAAGGGGCAGCCCGGCATCGTCGGCGCAGAAAATCCCTGTTTTTTCATTGGGAACTGCCTGTCGACCGGATCCGGCCGCCTTTATGGCACAATCAGGGCTGCGCCTTAGCGCAGCTCCACCTGCGCGCCGGCCTCGGTCAGGCGTTTGGCGATTTCGTGGGCCTCCTCGCGCGGGATGTTCATGCAGATGGCCTTGGGGGCACTCTCCACCAGCTGGCGCGCCTGCTCGTGCTCCATGCCGGTCAGCTCGCAGATAATCATCGAAACGAGCATCCGTCCAACGCCGGGGGAGATGAGGATAACGTCACATAACCCATCCTGCGGCGGCTCGATGATCTCCGCCTCCACCTTTTCAGGAGCGGGATCCTCCTGCGGGGTAGGCTCTTCCTCCCCGGAAGCGGGTTTTTCGGGGGCGGGCGTTTCCGGAGGAAGGGGGATGGAGGGGCCGTTTTTCTGCGTATCCCAGCGTGCGGGCCCGGCATAGCGGTCTACCGGCCCTCTGTCGCGGGGGCCGGCAGGCGGGGCAGAGGAGACGGGCGGCGCGGGGATGTTGAAAAAATCCGGGTACTGCTGCTCATATTCATCAATAGCCACATTGAAGAAGACGGTGGAGGCGGCATTGATATAAACGGTCAGCGCCGATATGGCCAGCAAAAAAAGAAGAATGGCGGCAATCGATAAAGGCAGGGCCGGGTGCAGCAGGGGCTCTCCCGCGATATCAAAGAAATAGGTGCTCACCGCCGTTGAGAGGAAAAGCGGCAGGCAGCAAAGCGCCCCCCAACCAAAAAAGGAGAGCTGCAGCAGAAAGTAGCGCAGCGCGCACCGTCCCCCGATTTTCAGCGCGCTGCCGAGCAGCTGGCCAAAACGGATGGAACGGTTGCGAAGGGCGATAAAATAGTTGGCCATTACAAATGACTCGGCCAGCAGGGTGATGGCGATAAGCAGCAGCATGACCCCCATCAGGCCGATTATGGCCACAGCGGCGGAGGAACCGCCGAACAGCGGAGCGCCGAGGGCCAGCGGAAGAATGGAAATGGTCAGCACCGGCATCAAAACGGCTGAGAGTATCAGCGAGAAGAGATAGCTGACGCCCAGCACCTTCAGGGAAATCGAATAGTTGCGGTAAAAATCAAACAGGTTGCCTACCGAGCAGGAGCGCCGGTAGAAAATCATATTGTGGATATGCAGGATTCCCATTGTCAGCGGAACCAGCAGAAAGAGGGAAGCAAAACCCCAGAAGGCGGTTGCCAGGGTGTTTTGCCAGAAAAGCAGCTGGGCGAGGACAACCACCAGCGACAGGCCCAAAAAGCTCAGATAGCTGCCCAGCAGCAGGCGCTTGTTTTCCCGAATCATCCGGCGGGCGACCGCGCGGGCTTCTTTTGCCGTAATCATATATACACTCCTTATCATACCGATTGTTTCTTTTCTTATCATAACATGCCTGCGCTCAATGTTCAATAAATGGCGGCATATTTCGGAGGGGCTTATTGCGCCGCCGGCCGGCGGCATGGTATAATAGCTGCGGAGCGGTTATTATACGCCGATTTATTCGGCCGCCCTACGGGCATGGCCAACTTATATACCATAGCTGCAGGCGCTACTGCTTTGGCCGGCTTTTGGCGTGCCGGAAAGAGAGGAGCGCCGGATGGAGGGATGAAGGGTGCAGAAGATAGCGGGCTATGCGCGCAAGGCGATAGCGGAATATAGCATGATTGCGCCCGGGGATCACATTGTCGTGGGAGTTTCCGGAGGAAAGGACTCGCTGGCCCTGCTCTGTGCGCTGCGAATGCTGCGGGACTATCTGGGCATCTCCTACCGGCTGAGCGCCGTTACGCTGGACCCCTGCTTTGGGGGAGTTCCGGGCGATTATTCCCCGGTTGCAGCACTCTGCGGGCAGCTGGGGGTTCCTTATCTGGTGCGGCAAACACAGATTGCACAGGTCATTTTTGAAGAGAGGAAGGAAGCGAATCCCTGCAGCCTCTGCGCGCGCATGCGCCGGGGGGCACTGCATGACCTGTGCCGGGAGCTGCAGGCCAACAAGCTGGCGCTTGGCCACAACTGGAACGATGCGGTAGAGACCTTTGTGATGAATCTGTTTGGCGAGGGGCGCCTTGGCTGCTTTTCGCCGGTCACCTGGCTTTCCCGCAAGCAGCTGACGGTGATCCGCCCGCTGATTTATGCGCCGGAGAAGGAGATTATCGGCGCAGTGCGCGCGGCGAAGCTTCCGGTCGTTTCCTCGCTCTGCCCGGCAGATAAGCACACCAACCGCCAGCAGGTCAAGGAGTGGCTGGCGGAGATGGACCGGTGCGACCACAGTTTTTCCAAAAAGCTTTTCGGAGCGATGAAGCGGGCGCGGCTGAGCGACTGGTAAGCGCCGGTTAAAGCAAAAAGCCCCGTCCGGGGACTTCGTCTTTATCCGCTAAAGACAGGGCTGCCGCTATTTTCAGCTGTTTTATCGTTTTTTATACCGATAGGAAAGGGTGCCGTCCGCCGTAGCGACTCTGCCGCAGCGGTCGGCTTTTCTGCGCCCGGCAGGGAGGCGGGTCTCATTTTAAGGGGGGTTCCATGAACAGAGAGGATAAAATAAAATTAAGGGAATTTCAGAAGGCAGATACCGAACGGGTCATTCAGATATGGCTGGATGGCAATAAGGATGCACATCCCTTTGTTCACAAAGAGTACTGGGAATCAAATTTTGAGATGGTACGGGAGCAGCTTTTACAGGCGGAGGTTTTTGTCTGTTCTCTGTCCGGAGAGATACAGGGCTTTATGGGGATTGTCGATGGCTATATCGCCGGGATTTTTGTAGATAAAAAGCATCGTTCGCTCGGGATAGGAAAGCGGCTTTTAGAGTATGCAAAATCACAGTATGATACGCTGACATTGAATGTATACCGGAAAAATAATCGGGCCGCCGCCTTTTATTTCCGGGAGGGCTTTTCGCTGCTGTCAGAAGAGCTGGAGGAAGCTACGGGAGAAGCCGAATGCACAATGATCTGGAAAGCGGACAATAGAATAAAATCCGAACGGTAAATCATGCGCGCCCTGTATGGAAGAAGAGAGAAAGCGCGGTAGCCTGCGGCGAAGAATAGATAGGGGAGGGCGCCGCTTCAGGGGAAGAGCACCTCGCTGCCGGCAGCGGCGATGGCGGCCGCCAGCTCGGGGGAGGGGGCGCGGTCGGTTAAAAGCGCTTCGAAGCGGTGAAAGCCGGCCAGCTTATAAAAATAGGAGCGGCCGAGCTTATGATGGTCGCAGAGCAGCAGCGTCTGCCGGGAGCAAGCCATCATCTGCTGCTTGACGAGCGCCTGCTGCAAATCGGCCTCATAGGCCCCGTTTTCATCCGCTCCCCGGCAGGAGAGCAGGCAGAGATCGGCCTTGAAATGCTCCAGAAAGCCGGCTGCCAGCTCGCCGGTGGCGGAAGCGGAGCCGGGCTTGATGTGCCCGCCGATAAAGAAGGTATCCGCCCAGCCCTCCTGGGTCAGGCGCTGAGCGGTGAAAAGGCCGTTGGTAACAACCGTCAGGTTTTTGTATCTTCCGAGAATCGGGCAGAGGGCTAAAACGGTGCTGCTCGGGTCGAGAAAGAGTGAAAGTCCATCGCAGAGAAAGCTCTCTGCGAGTGCGGCAATCTGCAGCTTCCCCTCGCGGTTTTCCATATCCCGGAAGGTATGGGCATATTCGCTGCTGCGCTCGGCGGCGAGCGTCGCCCCGCCATGGCGGCGGTGGATGAGCCCCATGCGCTCAAGCTCGATGAGGTCTCGGCGAACGGTGGCCGGGCTGCAGAAGTTTTCCTGGCAGAGCTCCTCAATCGCCGCGCTCTTGTGCGCACGCAGATAGCTCATGATTTTTTCGCAGCGCTGTTCGGCGAACATCCGCTTTTCCTCCTCCGGTTTGAAAGGTTTTGAAGAATTTTGAAGCTATTATCGCACTTTTCCGCTCATTTTTCAACTGCTTTTCAAACGATTTACTTTCCCTTCGCTTTTTGATAGAATAAAAATCAGAAAGTGACGGAAAAGGAGCGGAGAGCCTTGGAGATTGCAGAAGCGAGAGCGGCCATTTGCGATGTCTGCCACAAAATGTGGCAGCTCGGCTGGGTGGCGGCCAACGACGGAAACGTAACGGTAAAGCTTTCAGAGGGCCGGTTTCTGGCAACGCCGACCGGCGTCAGCAAGAGCTTTATCACGCCGGAGATGCTGATTCTGATTGATGAAAAAGGGCAGGTACTGCAGGCGCAGGGAAGCTACCGGCCCTCGAGTGAAATCAAAATGCATCTGCGCTGCTATGAGCTGCGCGAGGATGTGGGCGCAGTGGTGCATGCCCATCCGCCGACGGCGACCGGCTATGCGGTAGCCGGGCTGCCGATGGATGCCTATTCGATGATTGAAACGGTCATCGCGCTCGGCTCGGTGCCGCTGACCCCCTACTCTACCCCCTCGACCGATGAGGTGCCCGAGGCCATCAGTCCTTATCTGCCTGAGCACGACGCGCTGCTTCTGCAGAACCATGGCGCGCTGACAGTCGGCTGCGATTTAACCACCGCCTACTACCGGATGGAGACGCTCGAGCTGTGGGCGAAAATCAGCCTGACGGCCCATCTGCTCGGTGGGGCGAAGGAGATTCCCCGCCCGCAGATTGACAAGCTTTTAGACCTGCGCGAAAATTACTACCATGTTTCCGGGCGGCATCCCGGTTATCGGAAATACAGCGAGGAAAAGACCGAAGAATCAAAATAGAGGGAGAGGAGACTTTATCATGAACTATCCGAAGATTGGCATCCGTCCGGTTATCGATGGGCGCTGGGGCGGCATCCGCGAGGGACTCGAGGAGCAGACGATGGGTATGGCGAACGCCGCCAAAGAGCTGATTGAAAAAGAACTGCGCTATGCCGACGGGACGCCGGTGCAGTGCGTCATCGCCCCTTCGACGATTGGAGGCGGCGCAGAGGCCGCGCGCTGCGCCGAATATTTCGGCACGCAGAATGTCGTCGGCACGCTGAGCGTTACCCCCTGCTGGTGCTACGGCAGCGAAACGATGGATATGGACCCGATGACGGTGAAGGCCGTCTGGGGCTTTAACGGCACCGAGCGCCCGGGCGCAGTTTATCTGGCGGCGGTGCTCGCGGCCCATGCCCAAAAGGGCCTGCCCGCTTTCTCGATCTATGGGCACGATGTGCAGGATGCGGCCGACCACTCGATTCCGGATGATGTGCGGGAAAAGCTGCTGCGCTTTTCGCGCTGCGCCATTGCGGTAGGCGAAATGAGAAACAAGGCCTATGTCAACCTCGGCGGCGTAGCCATGGGAATTATGGGCTCCTTCTGTGACCCCTCCTTCTTCCAGAAGTATCTCGGCATCCGCGCCGAGTGGGTGGACCTCACCGAGGTGCTGCGCCGCATCACCCTCGGTATCTATGTCCACGAAGAATATGAGCGGGCGCTTTGCTGGGTCAAGGAAAACTGCAAAGAGGGCTTTGACTGCAACGCGGGCAAAAATCTGCCGGAGGTTATCACCAAATCGAAGACCGTTCCCGCCGACAGGGACTGGGAGTTTATTGTCAAGCAGACGCTTGTCTGCCGCGATATCCTGCTTGGCAACCCGAAGCTCGATGAAATGGGCTGGCATGAGGAAGCGCTCGGGCGAAACGCCATTGCGGGGGGCTTTCAGGGGCAGCGGATGTGGACCGACTGGCTGCCGAACGGCGACTTTATGGAGGCCATCTTCAATTCCTCCTTTGACTGGACGGGGGCGCGCCAGCCGATTCCCTTTGCGACCGAAAACGATACCCTCAACGGGACGGCCATGCTGCTCGGCAGCCTTCTGACCCATTCGGCGGCGGTGTTTGCCGATGTGCGCACCTACTGGAGCCCGGAGGCGGTCGAGCGCGTCTGCGGCAGAAAGCCCACCGGCATGGCGGCAAACGGCTTTATGCACCTCATCAATTCCGGCGCGGCCGCGCTGGACGGCACGGGCGTTTCCAAAGCGGCGGACGGCAGCGGCTGCATGAAGCCCTGGTATGATGTCACCCAGGAGGACATTGCGGCGATGCTCGGCGCCACCGACTGGGAGCGCGCCAACTATGAATATTTCCGCGGCGGCGGCTTCTCCTCCCATTTCCGCACCCAGAGCGAGATGCCGGTCACCCTTATCCGGATGAACATTATCGAGGGCGTCGGTCCGGCGCTGCAGATTGCCGAGGGCTATACCGCGCTGCTCGATGAGGATATCCACCACACGATTGATATGCGCACCGACCGCACCTGGCCGACTACCTGGTTTGTCCCGAAGCTCACCGGCGAAGGGGCGTTTGCCGATGTCTATTCGGTGATGGCCAACTGGGGCGCGAACCATGGCGCCTTCTGCTATGGGCATATCGGCGCTGACCTTATCACTCTCGCTTCGATGCTGCGCATTCCGGTGGCGATGCACAACGTGGCCCCCGAGCGGGTCTACCGGCCGCACGCCTGGGCGGCCTTCGGCACCGATGATCTGCAGGGCGCCGACTACCGCGCCTGCAGCCACTATGGCCCGCTTTATCGCTAAAGGGAGGGGAAAGGCTTGCTTCGGAATATCCCCGCCATCCTCTCGCCTGAGCTTTTAAAAATTCTCATGGAGATGGGGCATGGCGATGAAATTGTGCTGGCGGACGGGAATTTTCCCGCCGCCACCTGCGCCCGGCGGCTGGTGCGCTGCGACGGGCACGGCCTCCCCGAGCTGCTCGATGCCATTTTAGAGCTCTTCCCGCTGGATATCGCCTATTCCCAGTATCCCGCCGCGCTCATGCAGCTGACGCCGGGGGACGACTACCAGCCGGAAATCTGGCAGAAATATGAGGAAATCTTCGCCGCCCATCCGGATGGGAAGCCCGCCACCGAGCTGGTGGAGCGCTTCGCCTTTTATGAGCGCGCCAAAAAGGCGTTTGCCGTGGTGGCGACCGGGGAGAGCGCGCTGTATGCCAACCTGATTCTGAAAAAGGGCGTTGTGAAATAGACCGGCTAAAGGGGGGAAGGCAAGCCTGTGGGCCTGCCTTCCCCCCCTTTTTTCATGGCCGTCCGTCAGAGCTTTTCATAGCCATGCGGGCTTACGATGTATCTGCCCTGGTATTCGACCGTCATATAGAGAACATCGCCGCTGCCCTTGAGCTGGACATAGCAGACCCCGTCCTCAAACCGGTCGGTAATCTCCAGCTGTTGGCTGCGATAGTAAACCCATACGCTGCCGTCCTCCCGGTACTCGACCTCTGGCATATCCAGAGTGTCCATAATATCCTCCTCGGTGAGTGGGCGCTCCTCCCCGTCGTCATCGATAACGACGCCCCCTCCGCTTATCTGCCGCGTTTTTCCGTCGCCGTCTGTATAGGTGAGGTGATAGCTTCCGTTTTCCACCTCCAGAGTGGCGTTCGTCTGGTCCCCGTGAATCCAGAGCTGAATGGTGCGCTGGATACCGCCCACATCGGCGGCATAGGCGGCAGCCGCCATGATGGTGATTAAAACGGCTGCCGTACATACCGATATCAGCCGGCGAACCGGCATATGCCTTGTCTGTTTCATTTTTCTGACCTCCATAAAGCATGAATCGGAGGCATGGAGCAGGGAAAAGGTCCGTTTATACCGCTGTCTGTCCGTCATCGTTCCATTCCTCCTTCAGTGTTTGTTTCAGAAGCGCCCGTGCTCTGCTCAGCCGGCTTTTTACCGTGCCGCCGGGACAGCCGAGAATGCCTGCAATCTCCTGGATGTCATAATCCTCATAGTAGAACATATGGATGACGATGCGGTATTTCTCTGCCAGCTGCATGACGGCCTGGAACAGCCGGCTGTCGGCCGGCTCCTCAAAGGGAAGGCTTTCCATATACTCCTCCCAGTCCACCCGGTTTTTCCGCCAGAAGCAGGCGCGGATGTCCTTCGCCCGGTTGATGGCGACGCGGATGAGCCAGGCTTTGATATGCTCCTCGCTTTCAAAATCCTTTCCGGCACCGTCATAGCGCAGAAGTGTGTCCTGCAGAACGTCCTCTGCATCCTCCCGGTTTCGGCAGACGGTGAAGGCGATAGAGAACAGCCGGTCCTTATAGGCCTCAAAAATCTCTTCTGTCGGTGGCTTCACAAAAACGCCTCTTTTCTCTTTGAAGGTCCCTTCACCTACAATACGGTTCGGGAAGGAAAAAGGTTGCAGAAAAAGAAAAATTTTTCAAGAAAAAATAAAAAAGCATGGCCCCGTCTTTAGGGGGCCATGCTTTTTCAAAAACAGACGGGATACGAGAAGAGGCTTACAGATCGCTGGGCAGCTGGATTTCAATCTCGCGGCCGAGCTCGGCAGAGCGCACGATACCATCGATAATCGCCTGATTATAGAGAATCTGGCTGGAGGGCACGGGGGCCTGCGTACCATTGCGGATAGCATCAATAAACGAGCGCAGCTTGAGATAGAAGAGGCCGGAGAAGCTGTCCTGCTCCTCGCAGAGCGGGATTTCAGTCTCCGTCTGCTTGCCGGCCACATCGCGGTAGAGCTTCATCGGTCCGCCCACCGAGCCGTTCCAGCATTCGGTGGAGGGAATGCGCAGCGCCCCCTCAGTGCCCATAATAATCGTGTCGCCGGGAGTGTCGATGTGCATTGCCCAGGCGATACGGAAGTCGAGGATGATATCCCCCTCGAGGCGGATAAAGGCGGCCGCGAAGTCATCGACGTTAAAGCGCGCGGCATCCTTCGGGTTATTATATTTCGGATTGGCGCCGAAGAAGCCGGATTTGTAGCCGGAAACGGTCAGCGGCTTCGGATAGCCGATGGCGTTCAGAACCATGTCGAGCGAATAGCAGCCGATATCGCCGAGCGCGCCGATGCCGGCCGTCTTCTTCTCGATGAAGGTGCTGTTCGGGATGCCGCGGCGGCGGCCGCCGCCGGTCTGTATGTAGTAGATTTTTCCGAGCTCGCCGGACTCGACAATCTTTTTAATCATCTTCATATTGTCGTCCATGCGGGGCTGGAAGCCAATGGAGAGGAGCTTGCCGCTCTTCTTCTCGGCGCGGATGATATCGGCGGCCTCCTCGAGGGTAACGGTCATCGGCTTCTCGAGCAGAACGTTGACGCCCTTATTCAGCGCATCGATGGTGCAGACGGCATGCTGGGTGTTGTAGGTGCAGACACAGACAGCGTCCAGCTGCTCATTTTCGAGCATTGATTTGTGGTCGGGATAGAGCCGCACATCCGGCAACCCATAGTGCTTAAAGAATTTTTCCGCTTTGCCGGGGATGAGGTCGGCGCCGGCGACAATCTCGGCATCCTTCATCTGCTTGAGGCTCTCGACATGCGACTCGGCAATCCAGCCGGTCCCGATGATGCCGAAGCGCAGCTTCTTGCCGGTAAAGGCTTCTTCCTCGTCCCATCCGGCGGGGGTGAACTGGCTCAGTACTTCATCTGCCATCGTTATCATTCCCTTTCCCCGCGGCTGTTTTCATAAAGCCTCGGCCGCCGCGGCCGGCCGATATGTTCTCCCTATCATTCAACCCTATTTTTACGGAAAAATCAAGGGCCCAGCGAAAGTTTTTTCGCAGGATAGCGAAAAAGATTTCAAAAGGGGCTTTGACGGTGCGGGTCATCCGGATAAAAGGGTTTTGGCTAAATGCGGCCGATGAGATATTCCTGCCGGCCCTCCCGCAGGAAAACGGGCAGGGTATCAAGCGGCGCCTCTATGCGGCAGCTTTGCCCGCCCTCATAGCGTTTTCCGCTTGCGGCATGCACCCAGAAGGCCCCCTTTGGCAGATAGACCTCCCGCGCCGTCTGGTGCGGGTAGCAGACCGGCGCTACCAGAATGTCCGGTCCGTACAGGTAGGCGTCGGCAATCTCCCAGCAGGCGGCATCCTGCGGGAATTCATAGAACAGCGCGCGCATGAGCGGCGTTCCCTTTTCGTGCGCCTCGCGCATCAGGCTGCGGGTATAGTTTCGCAGCAGCTCGCGGATTTCGATAAACTTGAGCAGAATGGGGTAGGCCCTTTCGCCGAAGCTCCAGATTTCGTTATCCGCCCCGGTGCCCTCCCGCACCTCTCCCGCCCGGTTGATAACCGGCCGGTTCGGCTGTCGGTTTCCGTGCAGGCGCATGACCGGGCAGAAGGTCCCAAACTGGAACCAGCGCACCAGAAGCTCCCGGAAATCCTCATCCCCGGTAACGCCGCCATGAAAGCCGCCGATGTCGGTCGTCCACCAGGGGATGCCCGCAAGGCCCATATGGATGCCCGCGCAGATCTGCTTGCGGAAATCTTCATAGGTGGACATGATGTCTCCCGACCAGACCAGTGCCCCATAGCGCTGGCTGCCCGCCCATGCGCAGCGCAGAAGGTTGACGATATCCGTCTGCCCGTTTTCCCGCTGGCCCTCATAGAACAGGCGCGCATATTCCCGGGGATAGAGGTTGCCCACCTGCAGAACCGGGCCCAGATGGTAGCGGTAGCTTTCATAGTCATAAGTGGTAAACTCCGGCTCCGCCTCATCCAGCCAGAAGGCGCGGATGCCGAGGTCCGCATAATTTTTTCTGCATTTTTCCCAGACATAGCGGCGGGCGCGCGGGTTGGTGGCGTCCATAAAGACGTTGTTGCCGTGAAAAAGCATCTGCACATCGATGCCGGCGTTGGTTTTAACGAGCAGCCCCTGCTGCTTCATCTGTTCATAGTTTTCGCTTCTCCAGTCGACCTGCGGCCAGATGGAGACCATCGTTTCGATGCCCATCTCCTGCAGCTCTCTGACCATTGCCGCGGGGTCGGGGAAATATTCCTCATCAAAGCGCCAGTCGCCGCAGCGCGGCCAGTGGTAGTAGTCGATGACCAGCACATCGAGCGGGATATTCCGGCGCTTATACTCCCGGGCGATATCCAGCACCTGCTGCTGGTTATAGTAGCGCAGCTTGCACTGCCAGAAGCCGAGGCCGTATTCCGGCATCATCGGCGCCTTGCCGGTTACCTGTGCATAGGCCTCCTCAATCTCGGCGGGGGTGTCGCCGGCGACAATCCAGTAGTCGAGCTTTGCGGTCGATTCGGCAATCCACTCGGTGGTATTGCGGCCAAAGTGCACCTCGCCTATGGCCGGGTTGTTCCATAAAAAGCCATAGCCCAGGCTGGAAAGCAGAAAGGGGATGCTCGCCTGGGAATTGCGGTGGGCAAGCTCGAGGTTGCAGCCCTTTAAATTCAAAATCTCCTGCTGGTACTGCCCCATTCCGTAAAGCTTTTCCTCCGGGTTTGAAAGAAAGCTGGCCTTCAGCCGGTAGCTGCCGCCGGGCAGGGCCTTAAACTGGCGGGCTCTGAGCGAAAGCGCACCGCCGGAGGGGATTTCCTGCAGCAGCAGCTCCCGCCTCTGGTTATAAAAGCTAATCTGCAGCGACCTGTGCCAGTCATCCACCAAAAGCTCTGCCCGGATTTTTCCGTTTTGAATAAAGGCGCTTTTTTCCTGCAGCCCGATAATGGCCTCTGTTTTTTCCGCCGAAAGCAGCGCCGCGCTGCCCTCGGAAAGTTCCCCCAGCGGGACGCTTTGGATGCGCAGCGCATTTTCTCCCCAGGGCGTGAGCTGCACCGTTTCCCCATTCTGCCGGAAGATGAGGCTGCCGCCCTGCCTTTCAAAAAACTCCATGCGGGTATTCCCCTTTCCTTTTTCGGCGAAGCCGGGAGCGGTTTTCAGGCGGTTTCAATGCTGGCATCCGCCTGCAGCCGGAGCTTTTCTACCGCCTGCTCGCGCATTTTATATTTGAGGATTTTGCCGGCCGCGTTCATCGGGAAGCCCTCGACAAAATCGACATAGCGGGGGGTCTTGTGCTTGGCCATATGGGAGGAGACATAGTCCTTGAGCTCCTGCTCGCTCATCTGTTCGCCCTCCTTGAGCACAACGCAGGCCATAATCTCCTCGCCATACTGCCGGTCGGGCACGCCGATGACCTGCACATCCGACACCTTCGGATGGGTATAGATAAAGTCTTCGATCTCCTTCGGATAAATATTTTCACCTCCGCGGATAATCATATCCTTAATCCGCCCGGTAATCTTGTAGTAGCCGTTTTCATCCCGCCGGGCAAGGTCGCCGGTGTGCAGCCATCCATCCTCATCAATGGCGGCGGCGGTGGCGTTGGGCATCTTGTAGTAGCCCTTCATGATGTTATAGCCCCTGGCGACAAATTCGCCGTCCACATTGTCCGGCAGGTCCTCTCCCGTCTCCGGGTCAACGATTTTGCAGGTGACGCCGAACATCGCGCCGCCCACCGTCGCGACCCGCGCCTCGATCGAGTCGGTGGTCTTGCTCATTGTGCAGCCGGGGGAGGCCTCGGTCTGCCCGTAGGTGATGCAGATTTCGCTCATGTGCATCTTATCAATGACATCGCGCATCACCTTGATGGGGCAGGGGCTGCCAGCCATGATGCCGGTGCGCATATGGCTAAAGTCGGTCTTCGGGAAGTTTTCGTGGTTCAGCATGGCGATAAACATGGTGGGCACGCCGTGAAAGGCGGTGATCTTCTCGCGGTTGATGCAGTCGAGGCTCACCCGCGGCGAGAAGGCGGGGATGGGGGACATGGTGGTGCCGTGGGTCATTGAGGCGGTCATGGCCAGCACCATGCCGAAGCAGTGGAACATCGGCACCTGAATCATCATCCGGTCGGCGGTGGAAAGATCCATGCAGTCGCCGATTGCCTTGCCGTTGTTGACAACGTTATAATGAGTGAGCATAACCCCCTTGGGGAAGCCGGTGGTGCCGGAGGTGTACTGCATGTTGCAGACATCGTGTTTATTAACGGCCGCCGCCCGCCGCCAGACCTCCTCGACCGGCACGCGCGAAGAGAGCGCCAGGCTCTCCTCCCAGGTATAGCAGCCGGGCTGGGCGGAATCAATGGTGATGATGTTCCTAAGAAACGGCAGGCGCCTGCAGTGCAGCGGCCGGCCCTTTTCCGTTTCAGCCAGCTCGGGGCAGAGCTCATGCATGATGCCCACATAGTCGGAATCCTTGTAGCCGTCAATCATCACGAGGGTGTGGGTGTCCGACTGGCGCAGCAGGTACTCCGCCTCATGGATTTTGTAGGCGGTGTTGACAGTGACGAGCACCGCGCCGATTTTGGTCGCCGCCCAGAAGGTGATGAACCATTGCGGCACGTTGGTCGCCCAGATGGCGACATGGTCGCCCGCCCGCACACCCAGCGCAATCAGCGTGCGGGCGAAATTGTCGACATCCTCCCGGAACTCGGCATAGGTGCGGGTATAGTCGCAGGTGGTGTAGCGAAAGGCATACTGGTCGGGGAATTCCTCTGCCATCCGGTCGAGTACCTGGGGGAAGGTGAGGTCGATAAGCGTCTCCTTCGGCCAGATATAGTAGCCGGTGCCCGCATGGTTTTTGCAGAGCCGCCCGGTTTCGGAGGCCTTTTCATCATACTGGCTCATGAAATTGGCGAAGTGCGGGAAAACGATGCCCGCGTCCGAGAGGTCGGGCGCATACCGGCGCAGCCATTCGAGTGAGACATAGCCCTCATAGTTAATTGAGCGCAGCGCCCGGATAATTTCATCCATCGGCAGGTCGCCCTCGCCCATCAGCCGGTAGCAGACCCGCCCCTCCTTCATGAGCGAATCCTTGATATGGGTATATTTGATGTAAGCGCCGAGATTCTGCACCGTCTGCTCGGGGGATTCGCCCATAAACCGGTAGGGGTGGTGGATATCCCAGAGGGCGGCCACAAAGTCGGAGCGCACCTCATCGAGCAGCGCGCGCAGCCGGGCGGTATCGGCATAGACGCCGTTCGTCTCGACCAGCAGTGTCACTCCCTTCTCCTCGGCGATGGGGGCCAGGGCGCGCAGCGCCTCGAGCACCGCCTTATCATCCACCTCGCCCTCCGGCTGGGCCGTAAGGTCGCCCAGAATACGGATATAGGGGGTGCCGAGCTTTTCGGCCAGCTCGATATATTCGAGGATTTCAGCGTGGGTCTCCGTCCGCCTTTCGGCAAATTTCAGCGCGCAGCCGGTGGAGAGGCAGGGGATTTCCAGCCGCTGCTTTTTTAAAAGCTCGATGGTGGCGGGCAGATTATCCTCTCTGAAGGGCTTGGCGCGCACCGAGAAGATATCGTCTCCCAGCCCGCGCAGCTCAATGCCGGAAAAGCCGAAGTCCTTTGCCATCGAATAGATATCCGGCCAGTCAAAATCGGGGCAGCCCAGGGTAGAAAATGCGAGTTTCATGCGGGTTCCTTCCTTTCCGGAAACAGGCCCTCCGCAGGCGGAGGCGGCGCCGTTTCCGCTATTTTTTATTTTTCTGTGCGCAGAGAAGGCAGAAAAAACGCCTTCGTCTTTGGTTTTTTCCAAAGACGAAGGCGCCAGTAAATCCTCCGCGGTACCACTCTGGTTGGCGCTTATGCGCCCTGCTCTGCAGCATCTGCCATCAAAAACAAATGCTCTCCTTGGATAACGGGAGGAACCCCGTCCGGCCCTAATCGGCGAAAAGCCTTTCAGTCCGGCTGCTCCGGGGAGAGTTTCCAGCGCGCCGGCCGCACTGCCTCGCACCGCCCGGCAGCTCTCTGAAACGGATATGTTGGCCGCTGTTATGCCCCATCAACGCATTTCTTTTTTGTGGATTTGCTTTTTATCATAGCATAGTTTTTTATTTCTGTAAAGGGGGAAACGGATTTTTTGCAGAGCACGAAAAGTGTAAAATAGAGCGGGAAGAGGAAGAGGGCCAAAAATTCCTTTCCTCTGAGCGCTTTTTAATGTCAGAAAGGAGGCGAAAAGAGATGGAAGCCATCTTCCCGAACGGGACAGGATATATCTGCAGCAGCAGCCGGGGACAGACCGAGCGCCTGACGCATGGCAAGGTGTACTTCGGCGAAAAGGTCTGCATAAACCATGACCTGTACCTGTTCTGTAGGGATGACCGCGGCCGTCTGTCCACCTTTTCCGCCTCCCGGTTTATCGAAGAACGGCAGGCAAGAGCGTGACGGTAAGGGCGCTGCCCGAACCGGGACACTTTTCATATATACGCAAATCCACCAAAACAGACAAGAGAATAAGGAGGCAGTAAAAATGGGTGACTTTATAGAAGCCCCGGTGTTGAGTGTAGCCCCCACCATGTTCAGAGGCGATGACGGCACGGAACGGCAGATGTTTAAAGTGTACATAGCGGACGATACCGGCGCGGTAGGCTGTATCTATTCGCGCAGCGCGTACCAGCCGGGAGATATCGTCCATCTGCAGGTATATGCCCGCAACGACGGCAAGTTTGCGGTGAGGATTACAGCCTGATCCTCACCGCTGTTCCCGCATCCCCAAAAATCAGAACAGGGAAAAAGCGGGGATAAGGAATATATATAATTATTCCGGGAGTAGGAAGTGACTTGATAGGTGCCACATTATGTCATCAGCCCGAAAAAAGGGTCTGCCGTTTACCATCCGGGAAGCACAGGCAGGGAAATGCTTTCCCCTCTTCCTTCCTCGGATGCCCTGTATAATACCAAAGTCCGGTATGAGCCGGGAAATCGAATCCGGATAAGCTGCTTCTCCCGTCCCATCTACAACCCGGATGGCTTTGAGCAGATAAAGCCCCCCTACTCCGGGCAGGTAAATTACCGAACCTGGAATCCCTTTACCGGCAGGATGGAGGAGTATGACCTGCTTCCCGATTT